>JBDLIE010000005.1:0-108459 GCA_039715015.1 Thermodesulfobacteriota bacterium | reverse complement strand
CACCAGCTGCGACAGCTGCCACAACACCAACGCCTGGATTCCGGCCCCGGTCGATCATCTCGAGGTCATCGGCACCTGCGCCTCCTGCCATAACGGCAGCACGGCCACTGGTAAGAACCCGAGCCACATTCAATCGACCTCAACTTGTGATGATTGCCACAACACCAACGCCTGGATTCCTGCGGTTATGGACCACACCTCTGCGATAGGCACATGTGCAAGTTGTCATAACGGCAGCAGCGCCACTGGCAAACCGGCAAGCCATTTTGTGACAACAGTAGAGTGTGATCAATGCCACACAACAAACGCCTGGATACCTACCCTCAATTATAGTCATTTCTCAGGCAGTTACCCTGGGGATCATGGAGGAAGCTTAGCATGTGCCACATGTCACCCAAGCAACAGCCAAGTGGTAGCATGGAGCAGCCCAGCTTACAAACCAGACTGCGCCGGGTGTCATGCTGGTGATTATGAAAGCGGTGACCATGATAAATATGGATCAATTAACTATAACGTTAGTGAACTAAGAGATTGTGCCGGCTCTTGTCACATATATACCGACAGCTCTCTATCAACAATTTCCAGAACTAGAAACAGTCAGCACAGAGTTTCTGACAGCGGATGGTAATTATGAAAAATAGTAACTTGATATCTTTTATTGCACTGGTTGGATTGACATTTCTTTTTACAGGACCGGTTCATGGCCAACCGACCTTGCGAGAGGTCCTGGACGAAACCCAGATCATTGACAAACCAGAATGCGCCGTTATCACAGTCGGGTTTAATTTGCGGGTCCGCTATAAAAAGCATTTTCCTTTTAAGTCAGGGGAAGAACTGCGCATTCAGCTCGAGCCAATTGCCCTCACCCCCAGCGAAAAAGAGGCCATAACCCAGGAAGAATCTATTATTCCGCCAGAATCTGAAATCGCGGCAATTGATCAAATTATCTACGAGGGAGGGGAAAATGGTGATCAATTCCTAACCATTTTTTTTAAACATCCGGTCTCCTATACCGTTCAGCAGGGCAGTGATTTCCGGAGCATTGTTATCAAAGTGTTCCTTCCGTCGACAACAACACCATGCTCTCCTTAAAGCTAGGAGTCTCAGCAGAGAGAAAATAGTAGAAATGTTTCCCTGCATCTCTCTTTTCTTACAACAGTCTCGCTAATTCAGCGCTCCTGCGGCCAAATTTCCACCTATTAAAGGCTTTTGATTTACATGTGTAATTTAAAAAAAATACAAGTTCTAATCTCACACCTCCTGTTTTCTTTTTCACTCATCCTTGTGAGTTGTGTAGGAGCGTTTGCAAATGGACAACTCGTTGATAATGTCGAAGTTATTGAAAGAGCAGGTCGACAAGATATCAAGATCGATTTTACGGCACCTATTCGTTATCTTTCACATACCCCTGCTAGTGAGGGAAAAATTCTTCAGGTTTTTTTTCAAAAAATTATCCCGGGAGATATTGATGACCGTGAAGAGGTAAGATGGTCCCAAAGTCCTGATCTTCCCCTTGAAGACATTCACCTTGAGGTTGACTCTGCCGGCAACCCCAACTTACTGTTCACCTTTCAGCGCCAGGTCCAATTTAAAATTACAACTGGTGATGATCTGCAGAGCCTGACAATTGCCATCAAGAAAAGAGGCGTATCCCCAACACCTATACAGCCACCTCAGATTGCCAAGAAGGTAGCCAAACCCTCGAAAAGCATCCAAAAATACGCCTATACCATAACCCTCAAGTCATCAACAAAGCCCTTTACTAAAACTGACATTCCGCCTCTCTCAGGATTTGACAACTATAAGGTCTACACCTCACGTTTTCAGAAAAACGACTTAACAATCCATCGGCTGCGTCTAGGATATTTTGATACTGAAAGCCAAGCGAGAAAGGGACTCGCCAAACTGAAGAAACAGTTTCCAACAGCATGGATAGCAAAAGTAGCCAAGGGCCAAACCATAGAGCGCCCCTCCTATGCAATCAACCTAGACTCCGCAGCACAGTATGATCTTGCCAGTTTAAAGAGGCAAACTGATCAACTAAACAAAGAGTTGAAGATGGGGCCGGGATGGACCCTCACCCCTCCTGCAGACTATCAAACCCAAAAGCCTGAAAAAATTAAGGCCCAGGCCGAACAGCACCTATACCAACTCTATATAACCAAATTCAAAACAGATGATGGTCGGATCAGCAATCGATTGCGTCTCGGCTTCTTTTCTAGAAAAGAGCAGGCTGAAGAAATGTTGACAATCTTGAAAGAATTCTACCCTCAGGCCTGGATCACCTTAGTATCTGCTCAAGAAAAAATTCAATCTGAAGATCAGTCTATTGCAACTGCAAGATACCAGGCGACCTCAACCCTGGCCGTTATTGAACGCGCAAAAAAAGTGATGCCTAAAACCAAAGTCCCCTCGAAAAAGCTTAAAGCGATTCCAATGGAGCAGATCGACAAACTCTTTGCTGAAGCAGAAAAGGAAATGACAAGTGGTAATTTCCGCCGGGCTATCCAGATTTACACCAAAATATTGACGGACAAGGAACATAAAAAGAGAAAATTGGCCTTGGAACTTCTTGCCCATGCCAGAGAGCGTAATGGTCAGCTTGCCCATGCCAGGGCCGAATATAAAAAATATATCGAACTTTACCCTGAAGGAGAAGATACAGAGCGGGTTCGCCAACGCCTGGCAGGCCTTATGACAGCAAGAGTATCACCACAAAAAAAGCTCAAGAAAACAAAAAAAGAATATCCTCTTCAGGTATATGGAAGTGTTTCCCAATTTTATTACTATGACGAAACCACCGACGAAACGGGTAATACAGTGGTAAACAGATCTTCATTGTCTTCAAACATGGATTTTAGTATCCGCAAACGTACTGCAACCTATGACATTCGGACCCTGGCCGTGGGTGGATATGAGGCAGACTTCGAAGACAGTTCCAATAATGAAACCAGAATCACCAATCTCTACGTTGATGCAGTGGACAAGAAGAGGAATCTATCAGGAAGATTCGGCCGCCAGTCCAAGAGTACAGGCGGTGTTCTGGGACGTTTTGATGGTGGCCAAGCAAGCTATAACTTAACGCCCAAGATTAAAGTAACCGGCGTAGGCGGCTACTCCGTTTCCTCGACCGATATTGACGATTTCAGCACTGATAAATACTTCTACGGAATGAGCCTTGATTTCGGTACTTTTGGCTCTTATTGGGATTTCAGTCCCTATGTGATTGAGCAGAAAATTAACGGTCTTACGGATCGCCAGGCCATTGGTGGAGAAATTCGTTTCTTTCATCCCAATGCTACCTTCTTCACGCTCACCGACTATGACATATACTACGACAAGCTCAACACCTTTCTTTTTAACGGCAACATCACCTTTCCGAATAAAACCATGATCAATATGATGGCGGACTATCGGAACAGCCCTATTCTTAGTATTAACAATGCACTGCAAGGACATGTCGGCTATACGTCGATAAGCGATTTAGCCCCTCTTTACAGCGAGGACGAATTAAAAGAAATTGCCATTAATCGGACTGCCAGAAGTAAGACATTCATGTTAGGCATCGTTCAACCACTTACCAGCAAACTGCAAATAAGCGCTGATGCCACGGCATCAAAATTATCATCTCTGGATGCCTTCGAAACATCAAGGGGAATAAGGCTCGAGGCAGTGCCCGGTACCGATTACGACTATTATTACTCGCTACAACTCATTGGCAGCAGCCTCTTGAAAGAGGGTGACATTGCCATAGTTGGCTTCAACTATACCGATGCCAGCACCCATGAAACATATTCAGCGAGCCTGAACACCCGTTACCCCTTCAACCGGTCCTGGAGGATTAATCCACGTGTACGCGTGGATTGGCGAGAAAATAAAACAGATGGGGTCGAACAGTTTAAAATAAGACCCCTGCTAAAAATTGACTATAGCTTAAGAAAGCCACGTGCTCGTTTTGAGCTGGAAATTGGTGGTGAATGGGTTGATAACAAACTGCCAACTGAAACAGAAAAAACGAGCGGCTACTTTGCAACAGTTGGCTACCGTTTCGACTTTTAATTTACAGATAATATTTCAGCGGACCTTTTCACCGGTAAGTATATCAACAATGCCCTCTTCTTTATCTCGAGGCATGGAATGGGTCCCCTTTGGTTTGCCGCCGCCAACAAATTCAACCAAGTCATCAATGCCCTTTTTCCCAGAGGCAGGAGGTGCCACAGGCTGGGCTGCCGCCTGCCCTCCCTCTCCAGGAACCTCGACCTTTTTTTCAACGACTTGTACCAGGTCTCCCTGATCAATTACTAGGGAAAGGGCTCCCAGGGCCTCGGTGACCTTTTCCAACTCATTGGCCGTATCAGGATCGACACCACTCAGCACGACCTGGGCCATGGCAACAGCCTCCAGGCATGCAAAAACATCCTCCATTTTTCTTAGATCAAGAATTTCGTTTTCTTCATCAGAAGAAGACATTGGCAACTCACCTTGGGGAAAATAATAAAAAGATCATCTTAGTATATCGACTGACTAACGGCCCTGGCAATCTTTTTAGAGTAGGTCTTTACGGGAGCGGCAGAGTAAAGGCCTTTAAAACATTATCCTTGATCATCGGAACCACCACAAGCTCCCAATCTTCCGGCAAAAAATCAAGGTCAGCAACCCCTTTACCCATATTAATGGTTTGGACAATTTCCCCCTGGCGATTCAGGTGGATAAGGGAGCCCTCTATCCGGTCCGTGATGAGAAATCCACGTTTTCCCAAAACCTCGACGCCATCAATATTGGCCAGCGGTGCACCGCCTCCCACATCACTAATTATTTTAGTATCTATATCTACCTTGAGAAGATGGCCCCGCATCTCCGTTTCTACACCGCATTTTCTCACGCCCCAACTGCCGACATAAAGAGCATCATCTTCAACATAAAGGCCGTTAGGTGAGGCAAGGCGCATATCACGCAGCCAGAGGCGTATCTGGTTGTCTTCAAGGATATAAATGGAATCGGTGTACAGATCAGAAACATACACCCTCCCCTTCCTATCAACAGTAACATCATTTAAAAATTTAGCCCCCTTGGCCCTATATTTCTTCATAAGCCCAGAGGTGAGATCAACCACGGCCAAGCTGGTGATATCAGAGACATAGAGGGTGTTACCCTGTAAGGCCATACCCTTGGGAGCATCAAGACCAGTCAGCCATTTAGGATCAAGCACCACACCGTTCAAAGCCACTTTGCTCAAATAGCCGTTGCCATCCTTTTTCATGGAAGGGCCGTTCACATTGGAAACAAAGAGAATCTTGGCCACGGGGTCAAAAACAACTGATTCAGGGTTATCAAAAACAGCCTTCGTTTGCCAAGCGAAACGAAGATTCAGAAAAATATCCTCACTAGGGTCTATTTGAGGAGAAAAGGTGCAGGATGGCAGAAAAAGCAAAGCCAAAACAAAAAATTTGTACGAAGGCGTCATTTTCATAGATATCACGGAAACAGAGCCGGAGGCCTGGCATTGGTTCCTTGACAGGCCTCTGTAAACAAAGGTATTGAGATTGTAACGAGTAACCCATGACAAAACAACCATTGATGACAACTGACAAGATCGATCTCAAAAATATGGGCAGGGACCAGCTCCAAGAGTGGATTACCTCCCTTGGCCACTCCACTTACCGGGCAAGGCAGATTTTCGCCTGGCTCTATCGCCCAGGCATAACTGATTTTGATCAGATGACCGATCTCTCCAAGAAGTTCCGCGAGGAGTTAAAAGAGATTTCCTTCATCAGCTCGTTGCCCATTGCAGTACGCGAAGTCTCCCAGGACGGCACCATCAAGTATGGCCTTAAGCTCCAAGACGACTTGATGATCGAGAGCGTTCTCATTCCAGAAGATGACCGCAACACACTCTGCATCTCTTCCCAGGTAGGTTGCGCCATGGGATGTACCTTCTGCCTCACTGGCACCATCGGTTTTAAGCGCAACTTAACCCCTGCCGAAATTGTTGGCCAGATCTGTGCTATCCAGGCTGACCTGGCTGAAAAAGACAAGGGCCGGATAAGTAATCTGGTCTTTATGGGTATGGGTGAACCTCTGGCCAATTTCGACAATCTTATTATTGCTTTGCAAATCATCATGGATGAACTGGGGCTGGATTTCTCAGATAGGCGCACTACTGTCTCCACCTGCGGCCTGGCCCCTCAAATTGTCAAGCTGGGTGAGCGAATTAAGGTCAATCTTGCCATTTCCCTCCATGGCGCTGATGATGAGACCCGTAACAAGATCATGCCGGTGAACCTCACCTACCCCATTGCTGAGGTGCTGGAGGCCTGTCGACAATTTCCCCTCCCGAAAAGAAAGAGAATCATGTTTGAGTACATTCTTTTGGCAGGAGTGAATGACAGTGATGACGATGCCAGAAAGCTCGCCAAACTTTTGCGAGGGCTACCCTGTAAGATAAATCTTCTGCCCTGTAATGAGGCTCCGGAAATCTCCTTTAGCAAGCCAAGCCGCAACCGGGTCTATGCCTTCCAGGATATTCTCCGCAAGGCGGGCTACACGGTCCTGATCAGGACCAGCCGGGGTGATGATATCTCGGCGGCCTGCGGTCAGCTGGCCAACAAGGAAGGCAAGAAAGACATGGTTTCATGAGCCTGCATCATTTCAGCAAGCAATCGACCTTTCCTGCCGGCCTTAAGACCCTGTTTGCCTGGCATGAAAGGCCTGGTGCCCTGGAACGATTAATTCCACCCTGGGACCCTTTACGAGTCATTCGTAAGGATGGACATATCAAAGAAGGAGCGCAGGTGGACCTTCTCATGAAAGCCGGGCCATTGCCGGTACCGTGGCGGGCCCGCCATACCGGCTTTGAACAAGACGACTTTTTCCGAGATGAACAGGAGCGCGGCCCTTTTAGGCATTTCAGCCACACCCATAGCTTTCAAGGCCAATCAACCAACAATTCCACACTTATTGACTCCATTGATTTTGAGCTGCCCTTAGGGAAACTGGGCGATCTCTTTGCGGGCTTCATTCAAAAACAGTTGAGCCAGACCTTCAAATACCGTCATCATATTCTTGCTGAAGATATTGCAGCTCATCAGGGAAACACAGCAGAAGCACTTACCTTTCTAATCAGCGGCGCCAGTGGTGTTGTAGGCCGCAATCTCACCCCATTTTTAACTACTGGCGGCCATCGAGTTCTAAAACTGGTACGCCGCCATCCTGTTGACCAAGACGAGATTTTCTGGGACCCTGATCACGGGGTTTTGAACATTTCAGATTCACAACAAATAGATGTTGTCGTTCATCTTGCTGGGGAAAATATCGACAGTGGCCGCTGGAGCGCTGAAAAAAAGAGGAGAATAATTGACAGCCGGATTAGAGGTACGCGGCTTTTGGCTGAAAAGATGGCCCAACGCCTCCAGAAACCCCGAGCCTTTTTATCGGCCTCTGCCATCGGCTTTTATGGTAACCGTCACCATGACCTACTCACGGAAAAGAGCCCTATGGGGACTGATTTTATTTCCGAGGTCTGTGCAGACTGGGAGGCCGCAGCTCTCCCTGCGCAAGAGGCGGGTATCAGACTGGCATTACTCCGCATTGGCGTGGCCTTAACGCCGAAAGGAGGCGCTTTACAGGCGATGCTTGGCCCGGCCAAATTTGGCATTATCGGCGCCCTGGGCAGTGGGCGACAATATATGAGCTGGCTCTCCATCAATGATCTCATCTGGGCCATTCACCACATTGCCATGCAAGAAGAGCTTGGTGGCCCCATAAATATCTGCGCTCCTGAACCTTTACCCAACCGTAATTTTATTAAAATTCTGGCGGCAAAAATTGGCCGGCCCCTCATCCCGGCCATCCCGGCATCCCTTTTACGTTTACGCTTCGGAGAAATGGCAGATGAAATTCCCCTGGCCAGCACCCGGGTAATGCCGGAGAAACTCCTTGCCAGCGGCTTTCGTTTCCGCTATCCATCTCTAGGTACTGCCCTTGATTATCTCCTTGGAACTATTACCTAAAAATGTCTATTAGCCTTCGTCTTATATTTCTCGTGCTTATGGCCACTGCTCTTGGCTTTGGCTATACCGGCCTTTTTGTCGGCCATGATGTTCAGTTTGATTTCGAACGTCTGCACATCTTCTTGTTTAACCTGTGCAGCGGCGGCACTATCCTGGTCTATTTCACCGAAAATTCACGGAAATTGACCGGAGCTGGCAAAACATTTCTCATCCTCTCTCTTAGCTATGCGCTCCTCGCTTTTTATGAAATCTACCTCCCGGCTTTGATAGTCGGAGTTTTGTTGGCTGGGCTTGTGGAGGCGGTGCGAGTTCGCCATTTCTCCTGGACCCCAAAAAGTTTCTTTTCGCCTGTTATTTCAGTTCAGACCAAATTCCACCATGCGGCCCTTGTCTGCCTAAGTCTTGGCCTCCTTGCTTCCAGCTTGGTCATTGCCAATAATGAATTTTTCTTTTGGCTGGAACTTAGCAAGCTGGAACTAAACACCTTTTTTCTCGGTTTCTCCGTTCCAATATCACTAATCAGCATGTCAGTTATTTTCAGCCAGATAAATAGCCTCGGAACGGAGAGTCAACCGGAGTCAATCAACCGCTTGGTCAAGATGCTGAAGGAAACCTGCTTCTGGACGATTAACCTCGGCGTCATTATCTTCTTTTTGTTTATTCTTTTCGATAAGTTAGTTCTCCAGGTGATTGTGGCTTCTATTCTCTTTTGCGCTGTTATGCTCATCTATATGCTCTATCGTAACCTGGGCAACAAGCTGCAGCAGAAGTATTTCCTCACGTCCGGTATGCTTTTTCTCGTTGCCACCGCCATCACCGGCATTCTCTATATCGTTGTCACCTTTGAGCCAGCCTATCACCCTGAAAAGTATAAGTTCCTTCTCAAGATCCACGCCTACTTGTCACTATACGGCTGGAACCTCAGCGGTCTGGCAGTCATTGTCCGCCAGCATGAGTTTCCTATCCAGCTCCATTCCGGCAAGCTCGTCGCTTTACACTGGTCCACAGTGCTTGTGCTCTGCCCCCTGGGCTATTACAATCAGATATTTGCTGTGGCTGCAGTCTGTAGCTATATCGTGATACTTTACTTCTTTCTCTTCCAAAAAGGCATGCAGGACGCCAGCCTGTCAGAGCTTTCCCTCTAACTGCATTTTTCATCAATGATAGTAGTAAGTTCAGGTTTGCGGGTTTAGGCAAACCCTTTTTACAGCATGCATCACCCTTCTCACAAACCTAAAAAAAGAGCTTCAGCAGCAAACTTATTATTGCCTGCCATCCTATAATCACGATAAGGTTTCATATAACTTTTAAAGAGTTCACTGACCCCTTTTTCTGGCAATGGCAGGCTTTCAAGCTGTCTCATAAAACAGGAATAGAAAATGAAAGAAGCTCTTTTCTACTCAGCCGATGCTGACAAAACAGTATCCTGCAGGCTTTGCAATCATCACTGCCGAATTAAGCAGGGAAAACGCGGTATCTGCGGGGTAAGGGAAAATCAAGACGGTACACTCTATACCTTAGTATACGGTCACCTGGTTTCTGGGAATACCGATCCCATCGAAAAAAAACCTCTCTTCCACTTCCTGCCCGGCACGACCTCTTATTCCATAGCAACAGTGGGCTGCAACTTCCGCTGTGAACATTGTCAAAATTACCAGATATCTCAATATCCCCACCTCTCAGGTGGAGAGATATCAGGCAACAAAAGGAGTCCTCAACAGGTCATCGAGGCGGCCTTGGCCTCGGGAAGTGCCAGTATTAGTTATACCTATGTCGAACCAACCATCTTCTATGAGTTTGCCTATGACTGTTGCACCCTGGCCCACAAAAGAGGCCTGAAGAACGCTTTTGTCAGTAACGGTTACATGACTCCGGAAGTTACACGTCATGTGGCGCCGGTGCTGGATGGCATCAATATAGACATCAAGGCCTTCAGCGATGACTTCTACAAAAAAATATGCAAGGCACGCCTGCAACCAGTGCTGGACAATGTTCGGCTCATGCATGAGTTGGGTGTCTGGGTTGAGGTCACCACTCTGCTGATCCCAGGCCTTAATGACTCCACTGAGGAGTTACAGAAACTGGCCCGCTTTATTAAGGATATTGATCCAACAATCCCCTGGCATGTCACAGCCTTCTATCCTACTTACAAATTGACAGATCGCCCCCCTACCCCGGTTGAAACCCTACGTAAGGCTCGTGATATCGGCCTTAAAGAGGGTCTCCATTTTGTCTATGAAGGCAATATCCCTGGTGAGGGTGGCGAAAACACCTATTGCCCATCCTGCGGGACAGAGATTATCAGCCGATATGGCATGCAGACCAGAGACATTAAAATTTCTGGGGCTAGATGCGCAAGCTGCCAAGAAGTCGTCCCTGGCCTCTGGTAGCTAACAAGCCAGCGTCTCTGCATTTCATCTAACATCACGGATTGACCATATAATTCATCCATTGAACCAGTTTCTAGCAAAGCTCTTTGTTCATCGTATTGACGAGCAGCTCCCTCATGTTTACAATGCCTCTTTATCTACCTAAGGAGGATGTTATGGCTATTAAAATTCTTGGTGTTTCCGGATCACCATTAAAAAACAGTAATACAGACCGGGCCCTGCAGATTGTTCTTGATGCAACCGGTCATCGAACCGAATTCGTTAAGTTAAGCGATCACTCAATAGCACCCTGCGATGCCTGCTTGGCTTGTATTGATTCAAACAGATGCGTCATTGAGGATGATGGCGTCATGCTGGCAGAAAAGGTCTATAAGGCCAATGCGCTGATCATTGCCGGTTGGACCCCCTACTCCTCTATTGACAGCCGCACCAAGACCTTTATGGAGAGGCTGTATCCTTTACGCCACCGTCACGGCCTGATGGCCGGCAAACCAGGCGCTGCTATTGTTACTTCGGCTATTCCTCCCGGCTACGAAGGAATGCCCCCGGCCGGAGATCTTGGTATCGGCGCCATCCAAAGCTATATGATGGAAGAAGGCATGAACTTTGTCGGAGGTGTCAATGTTGCCGGCAACGTGCCCTGTGTTAATTGTGGTGATGATGGTCAATGTTCTGTTTCAGGCCTCAAAATGATATTTGGCCCAGATGCAACCATTGAAAAAATCGGCATTAATCTTTTGGAAGACTCCCCGAAAACCATTGCTGCTCTGGAAAAATTAGGCAAGGCTATTGGAGCCGCAGTTTATGGCTGAAAAAAGCCGCAAACCTGAGGCAAGCAGAACCCTTTTGGATGTGGTCTCTATCTCCTGGGTTGCCCCACCTCAGTTCATAGACGTACGCTCCCCTGCGGAATTTCAGGAAGGACATATACCAGGCGCCTATAACGTTCCGCTCTTCAGCGATGAAGAGCGGGCCAAGGTGGGCAGCCTTTACAAACAGGTGAGCCGCCAAGCCGCTTTTAACAAGGGCCTTGAATTTGTTGGCCCCAAGCTAGCAAATATAGTCAAACAGGTTCGAAAGCATGGCGGCCCTGCCCCTCTCATCTACTGCTGGCGAGGCGGTATGCGCAGTGAAAGCGTCTGTGGCCTGATGAAGCTCAGTGGCATTCATTGCCGGCGACTTGCTGGTGGTTACAAAGCCTATCGCAGCCATGTTCGTCATTCATTTTCTCATCCCATCCCCTTGCTTTTGCTAGGTGGCTATACCGGCAGTGGTAAGACCGCTCTTCTTCTGCAGTTGGCCGAAAACAATCTTCAGGTCCTCGACCTGGAAGGCTTGGCAAATCATAAGGGTTCCGCCTTCGGCCATCTCAATGAAGAGCCGCAGCCCACCAATGAACAGTTCTCGAATAATCTCTTCCATGAACTTCAACGTCTCGACCCAAATAAAGTAATCCTTGTTGAGAATGAAAGCCGGGTAATCGGTAAGGTGCATTTGCCGGAGCCTTTTTTTATGCAAATGCGCTCTGCTCCTTTAGTGTCCTTAAAGGTTCCCATGGAGGCTCGTATCGCCAGACTAATTGATGATTATGCTGACACGCCAAAGCTTCAACTTGTTGAGGCGACTCAACGGATTGCAAAAAAACTGGGCCAAGAGAAAGCAAAGAAGGTGGAGGAATATATTACCAACGATCATTTCGACAAAGCCTGCGCCATCTTGCTCTCCTATTATGACACCTATTATGATCGTGGCGTTTTCAAACGTGGGAAGGACCTCATTCACCACTTGCAGCTAAGTGGTAATGACCAGGAAGCGGATGTTGAAATTATCAAAACAAAAATAACGTCTTTGCCGCCACTTTATACCATGACCATGGAGTCTCCTGAACATGTCTGACACATTGAGGCCGTACAGCGAAATCCGCGGCCAGCTTAAGACCATGATCTTGGCAGAGGCCTATAAGAAAAACAGTAAATTCAAAACACCTGCCAAAATCGCTAACAGCTCCTTTAATCTCCTGGAAGTCTCCCTCAAGCATCAGGGCATAGAGTTGGCCGGGGAGAACTGCTCGAATCCCTAGACCCTGGGCGATAATGACCTTCACCATTATCGGAGGTTCGCAATATTAGTCCATGGAAACATGGGCAAACCCCTGACTTTGATAGATAATCATCGACACATAGCCGTTTTTCACCAATGCCATTTCAGACAGGAAATCTTCATGTTCGATGTCGACAAAATCGGCAGCAAGTAGGCATTGCTCAATCCGAATCCCCTTACTCTTGAGAGTTTTCACCCACTGGTGGATCTTTTTCTTTAAGACAAGTTCTTCCGGTTCCACATACTCATCACCTTTTGTAACAAAATAGCTGGCCGTACTCCTGAAACCGACAACAAACTCAGGCTGATGACCTAGCTGCAAAAGCTGGTCATATGTTTTATTTATGAGCATGAGCCTGATTTCCAGCTTATGGGGGACACCGACATTAACATCAAAATAAACACGCAATCCAGAAGCCTTAACAGCTTCTGGCAGAACCTGTCCTTGGGTAGCGGCAGTCAACGGGCTAGAGAAAAAAGAGAAAATTAAAACTACGAGGGTCAAACGAAATAGAGAAAACATGATTCACCTCCCAACGTCAGGGTAAGAAAAAAATACTCGAAAGAAACAAGAGATCTTTTCAGCAGCCAAGTTCAGGCATCACCTTAATCTTCAAGGCCTTAAGAAGGTCATTTTCTCGCACATACCAGATCCTCACCTTCTGTTTCACCTCAATATTACCGGCGCCGGCAACACCTTTAAAGACAGTCTGCTCAGTAAAAACAATTTTATGTCTCTTCCCTTCTTTAGGCTTAACTATGAGGCTACGTTCTATCAGGAGTATCTCTTTAACCACACCATTAATAGACAGGACATCTTCTTGATCTTCAGCCCAGGAAAGTTGAACCGGCAACAAGAAAAAACAAATAAAAACCAAGAGATATAGGGAGATAGAAGTTTTCCGAAAAATCTTTAAATTACGGTTATCCATTTCAGGTCCTCCATGGACTAGAAGAATGATGCGAGATGAAATAAAAGACCTTTTTAAAGAATTTAAGAGTGTCATTACGAACAGTCAATGACTGTGGATAGTTATTTATTATGCTCTAGCTAGAAGAGTTTTCGAGCGCATAAATAAGGAGGGATAAGGGGAATAGGCCACAAAAAAAGGGGCCTGACCGACATAACGTCGATCAGGCCCCTTGAGGTTCTAGATAAAAAGATGTTTAGCCCAGTGCTGAAGCCAAACTCTTTTCAATTTTTGTTTCAACAGTCTCAGTGATTGCCTTTTTATCTAAGACATTGTCCTTTCGCAGTGAACGTGTCGCCGTACCAAACGTGGTTCGTACCTTTCGACTTGAGAGGGCCTCAAGGGCTGTTTCAAGACGGTCCTTCATCTCATCAGGGGCTACACCTTCAGCATGGCCCAGAGGACCAAGCTCGCGAACCTGAGCGGTAAACTCAGTAATGAGCTTAACGAAACGAGGGGCTTCAGCAGCAGAGGCCCATTGCAGATTATAACGACGTTCATCTACACCGATATCACGAAGAACCTTGTGAACAAGAGCATCAACACCCATGGCATCATAATTACCAAACTGGTAATGGCATTCGCCAAGTTGTCAGCCGCCTGTGAAGATGCCGGCGGCACCTTCGACAAAGCCACGGAGAATAAAGGCAGGGTCAATACGGCCAGTACACATAACACGGATGGTTCGAAGATTAGGCGGGTATTGGTAACGGGCAACACCGGCAGCATCTGCTGCAGCGTAACAACACCAGTTACAGAGAAACCCTAATATTTTGGGATTATAATCACTCATTACTTATCCTCTTCAATGGCGCCAAAGGCGGCAATCTGGGCAAAAATTTGATCCTGGGTGAAACCACCCATGTCAATGGCAAAGGTGGGGCAACGTGAGGCGCAGATACCGCAAGTCTTACAGGAAGCGGCAATGGTCTCGGCCTTGCGCTTCTTGTCAACCTTGACCATCTTGATGGCCTTATAGGGACAGAGGGCCTCACAGATACCGCAACCAATACAGGCTTCCTTATCAATGATGGAAACAATAGGTGCTACGGTAACAGAACCACTGACCAACGGAATAGCTGCCTTACCAGCCGCAGCCTGGGCCTGAACAATGGTCTCTTCGATAGGCTTCGGCGAGTGGGCCAGACCGCAGACATAAACACCGTCTACGGAAAGCTCGACAGGCCGCAGCTTAACATGGGCCTCAAGATAGAACTCATCAGCAGTGACCGGAGCCTTAAGAAGCTTGGAAAGCTCTTCAGTTCCCTCAGGAACCACACCAACACTGAGGGCAACCATATCAGGATTCATGGTCACCTTATCCTGAAGGATGGGATCAAAGAAGGAAACCACGGTTGACTTACCTTTGTTATGAACCTTGGGCTTGTCATCCACCTCGTAAGGAATAAAAATAACACCCTTCTGACGGGCCTCACGATAGGCATCCTCAGCATAGCCATAGGTACGCATATCGCGATAGAGAACAATTACCTGCGATTCAGGGTTTATCTCTTTGATTTTCAGGGCGTTCTTAACGGCCTGATTACAGCAAACCTTGGAGCAGTAATTGAGGTCATCACCGCGGCTGCCAGCACACTGGATCATCACCACCGAGCCAGGAGCCCTGTTCTTGCCCTTGCCAGCCAGCTTGGCCTCAAGCTCAAGTTGGGTAACAACCTTCTTGTCCTTGCCGAGCATAAAGTTCTTGGTGCGATGCTCCTTGCCGCCAGTGGCCATAACAATGACACCATGGTCAATGGTCTTCTCAGTGGTCTTTTGGGCTGATTTCTTGGCAATGACCGAGGAGAAATTACCGATAAAACCAGAGGTGGTAGCCAGTTCCGTATTAGTATAAACGGATATGTTCTTATTCTTCTTCACCCGGGCGGTGAGATCCTTGAGCAAGGTCGCTGGATCATCACCCCAGATGGTGGACTTAATATTGGCAAGATTACCGCCCAGTTTGGCATCCCGTTCAACAAGATGACACTCAAACCCCTGGTTGGCGAGATTCTCAGCCGCGGTCATACCGGCAACACCACCACCAATGATCAGGGCCCCGGATGTTACAGGCACCTTCTGCTCAGGCAGGGGCTTGATATGGCGGGCCTTGGCAACACCCATACGGACAAGGTCCATGGACTTATCAGTGGCCTCTTCCGGCTCTTGGGCATGAACCCAGGAACAATGGTCACGGATATTGACCATCTCAAAGAGAGAGCGGTTCAACCCGGCATCCTTCAAGGTCTCCTGAAAAAGAGGCTCATGGGTACGGGGAGAACAGGCAGACATAACCAGACGGTTCAGCTTATGCTCCTTAATCTTCTCCTTGATAACCTCCTGGGCATCCTGAGAGCAGGCATAGAGGGTTTCGCTATAGTAGGCGACATTCTCCATACCACCGGCGTAGTTAGCAACCTTTTCCACATCAACCGTGCTGCTAATATTAATACCGCAATGGCAGACAAAGACGCCGATGCGAACCTCATCGTCCTCAGCAACCTCTTGCTCCTTTGGGTATTCCTTAACGACGATGGCAGCGTTGCGCTGTTCCTTCATGATGCCGGCAGCAAGACTGGCAGCAGCAGATGATTGGGTGGCTGACTCAGGAATATCCTTAGGGCCCTGAAAAGCACCTGCCACCATCACTCCAGGTCGACTGGTCTGCAGTGGATCAAAGGTAGCGGTCTGGGCAAAGTCATACTCATTGAGGCCAAAATCGCCAATCTCAGCAAGATTCTTGGCATCCTTAGGGGAGTCCAAGCCAACTGAGAGAACAACCATATCAAAGGCCTCAAAACGATGATTACCGTCCATGGTGGCATAGGTCAGCTTCAGGTCTTTACCCCAAGGCATAACATCAGCAACCTTAGCACGGACGAATTTGACGCCATATTGCTCTTCCGCCCGGGTACGGGCCATGTCAAAATCCTTACCCTGGGTCCGGATATCCATGTAGAAAATGGTGACCTCACACTCAGGATCATGCTCTTTGGCTACCATGGCCTCTTTAATGGCGTACATACAGCACACAGAGGAACAATAGCCGTTGCCGCAGCCAAGGTCACGGGAACCTACGCATTGAATGAAGGCCAGACGCTTAGGATGGGATTTATCAGCACAGACCACCTCACCCTCAAAGGGGCCGGAGGCATTGGTCATTCTCTCGAATTCCAATGAGGTAACAACATCTGGATGCTTGCCATAGCCGAACTGGGCCAAGGTTTCGTCTGAAATCTTACCGAAACCTGGAGACATGATCACTGCCCCGACGGACAGGGTCTTATCCGTAGGCTTCTGACTAAAATCAATAGCCTTTGATTGGCAAACCGGCACACAGATCTGACAGGTATCATGCTTAAGATGCAGGCAGGCGCCCGGATCAATGTAGTAGGTGGCGGGTACTGCCTGAGGATAGTCAATATGGATGGGTCTGGTTATTGACAAGCCTTCATTGTACTCATCGGTAAGATGACGGGGGCAGTACTGAGTACAGAGCCCGCAGGCTGTACACTTATCTGCATCAATATACCGGGGACGCAGGCGTACTTTTGCTTTAAAATCACCTGGTTTTCCCTCAAGAGAGAGAAGATCAGCGTTACTGACTATTTCGATATTTGGAGACCGACCGGCCTCTACCAGCTTAGGCGCCAGGATTCAAAGCGAACAATCATTGGTCGGAAACGTTTTATCGAGCTGGGCCATAGCGCCGCCGACAGCGGGCCCCTTTTCCACTAAATAGACATAATAGCCAAGTTCGGTAAGATCAAGAGCAGCCTGGACACCGGCGATACCACCACCGACGACCATTACTGATCCGGATCCTTTCCCTTTTGCTTGTCCCATAATCACACCAAATAAGTAAAATATTCTATTGTCCTAGTTGGACAAATCATCACCTAGTACTTCAACTTTAATTGCACAGAGCTTATATTCCGGAGTCCTGGAAAGACGATCCAGGGCATCCAGAGTCAAGAAGTTAACTAACGCTTCTATATGGTTATATGTTGTAAAAATTGTCCCCAGTTGGGAACGATCAGTAATGGTCGCCCGCATCTCAACGGAACCGCGGCGAGAGGTCATCCGAATCCAGTTGCCCTCCTTGATACCGAGACGTTCAGCATCAACAGGATTGACCTCAGCAAAGGCCTCTGGGCTGATAACATCAATTTCAGCGGTTTTACCGGTCATACTGCTGAAGTTATAACGGGCAATATCACGGCCCGTGGTAAACTTCATGGGATACTCATCGTCCGGCAGTTCAACGGGTGGGATATAATCCTCAGGGATGAACAGACCTTTGCCGCGGGTAAAGGTCTCGGTATGGAGGACCGGCGTGCCAGGATGATCCTCTGTGGGCACAGGCCACTGCAAGCCAACCTCTTCCAAACGCTGGTAGGTAATGCCCTTATACTGGGGAAGAAGATTACGAATCTCCTCAAAGACCTCTTCTGCTGAGCTGTATTGCATGTTGTCATATCCCATCTTCTGGGAGAGCTCAGAGAAAATCTGCCAGTCCGGTTTGGCATCACCGGGAGGATTGACGGCCTTACGAACCCTCTGGACACGGCGTTCGGTATTGGAAAAGGTTCCGTCCTTTTCTGCAAAGCAGGCGGCGGGCAAAACAACGTCAGCAGCCTTGGCTGTATCGGTAAGAAAGAGGTCCTGAACCACCAGGAAATCCACCTTCTCAAGGGCAGCCTGGACGTGGGCGATATTGGCATCAGCAACAGCTGGATCTTCACCAAAGACATAGAGGGCGCGAATATCGCCACTAGTAACATTGTCCCAAACCTCAGTGGCAGGCTTACCAGGCTTACGCGGGACCTTAACCTTCCAGAGCTCTTCCAGCCTGTCCAGCATATTTTCATTATTAAGAGCGCCATAACCAGGCAGGGTATTAAAGAGCGCACCCATATCACAGGCGCCCTGGACATTGTTCTGGCCGCGCAGAGGGTTACAGCCACCACCTTCGACACCGACCTTACCGCAGAGCATGGCAAGATTGGCAATACTCTTCACACGGTCAGTACCAGTTACATAATGGGTGATACCCATACCGTGGAAGATGGCATGGCGCCCTTCTGCGGCATAGAGCCGGGCAACGGCATAGAGTTGCTCCTCCGGAATACCGGTAATGCCGGAGACATGTTCTGGGGTATATTTTTTGACCAGCCTTTGCAACTCATCAAAATCTTCGGTGCGGTCCTCAACAAACTTCTTGTCCCAGAGATCCTCTTCGAGAATGATATGCATCAAACCGTTAAGGAAGGCGACATCCGTACCAGGCTCGATACGCAGCCAATGATCAGCACGGTCAGCAAGCTTAGTGCGGCGGGGATCAACGACAATAAGTTTAGCGCCACGATCAACCGCCTGATGAACACGAAGGCCAATGGTGGGATGACCGGTATCAGGGTTTGAACCAATCATCAAAAAGAGATCTGTCTTCTCTGTATCTGCAATGGAGTTAGTCATTGCGCCGCTGCCAAAGGTGAGGGCCAAACTGGCCACCGTGGGAGCGTGTCAGAGTCGGGCACAGTGATCGATGTTATTAGTGCCGATCGCTGTGCGCATAAATTTCTGCATTAAATAATTTTCTTCGTTGGTCGCCCGTGCGCAGCTGAAACCGGCAATGGAGTCAGGGCCATACATGGACTTGATATCGAAGAAATTCTTGGCAATGACGTTATAGGCATCTTCCCAGGTCGTCTCAACTAACTGGCCATGACGCCGAACAAGAGGCTTGGTGAGGCGCTCTTCTGACTGGACAAAATTATGGGCAAAACGTCCCTTAACACAGAGAGCGCCATAATTAGGGGCCAGATCAGGCTCTGAAGAAACTTCCATCAAGGTGTCGCCTTTGACCTTTAAAAGGAGCTGGCAACCAGCACCACAATAAGGACAGGTGGTCCGTACCTCTTCCATCTTCTCATAGTTAAGGGGGACGATGGAGGTTTTCTTATTAAGGGAACCAGTCGAGCAATTATCAACACAATTACCGCAGTTTACACAGTTGTCATTAAAGTTAAGGCTGATATTGGCCGGCATGCCATTTTCATCAAAACCGTCATGGCCCAGATCAAGGGCATCATACTCACAGCTGTTTACACAGCGCTGACAATAGACACACTTATTTAGGTCAACCGTGATAACCGGATGGGAAGTATCCTTGGCATAAATAGGTGTGGTGCCCATGCCGGTCTTATTGATATTGACCTTGTGATCAATATCCAATTTTTTTAGATCACAGCGATCAAAGGCTGTACAACCACAGGAGAGACAACGATCTGCCTCATTCTTGGCCATCTCTTCAGAGAAACCGAGCTTGACCTCGCTGAAATCCTGAATAGCTGTTTCCGGTGGCCGGGTGGGCATCTTCTCACGAAGCTTAATGCCGACACCTTCGAAGTTGGCCATATCAACCTGATCAAAGGATTTACCGCGGGTGAAGTTAAACCTGTTGTCCGCCTCTTCTTTCGGTTCACCAGTAATAAAGGCGTGGATATTGTTTGCAGCCTTACGGGCTGCAACAACCGTCTGGATAACTGTTCTAGGTCCGGATACGCAATCACCAGCCGCATAGACCCCAGGGACAGAAGTCAAAAAGTCACGAGGCGAAGCCTTTATGGTATTTTTCGGTGAAATCGCAAGCTCATTTTCCAACTCACCTCCAGCAAAGGAACCATCGCAGGCCATCTGCCCCAAGGAAGAAACTACAGTATCAACGATTAAGGAATTACTGGAGTTTGGAACCGCCTCAGGATGTCTGGTGCCCTTTTCGTCAGGTTCGCCAAGCCGCATACGGACAAGCTCCACCTTCATCTTCCCGTCAACATCTGAAACCTGAACAGGGGCGGCCATAAGCAGGAATTGAACACCTTCACCAAGAGCCTGGCGGATGACACGCTGGTTAGCAGTCATCTCTTCCTGAGCACGGTGAAAAATCACGGTAACCTGCTCAACACCTTGCCGTAATAAAGAGCGGGCGCATTCCATGGCAATATTATTACCGCCAATAACAGCAGCGGTTTTGCCATAATTACGTTTTTTGCCAGTGGCTATAGCCTTAAGGAATTCAGCCGCACGATGAACCATTGGGAGCTGACAGCCTGGAACATCCAGACGAACATCTACCCCGGCGCCAGTGGCGACGAAAATGGCATCATGGCCCTGGTCCTTCAGGTCCTGGAGATTAAAATCTTCACCCCATTTTTGATTCAAACGGACTGAAATCCCCATTTTCATGATCATGTTCGTCTCATAATCAAGAACCTTACGGGGAATCTTATATTCAGGCATTCCATAGCGAAGCATACCGCCGACCTTGGGGTTTGCTTCAAAAACAGTAACTTCATGGCCCTTTTGGGCAAGAAAATAGGCCGCAGTCAATCCGGCAGGGCCACCGCCGATAACAGCAACACGCTTGCCTGTATTCTTCTCCCGGGGGATATGCAGGTCAATGTTATTGGTCATGCACCAATCAGCAACAAAACGCTTAAGATGGTTGATAGAAACAGGTTCATCAACCATCAGGCGCCTGCACCGTGTTTCGCAGAAACGAGGACACACCCTGCCCACGGAAAAGGGGAAGGGATTACGATCCATGACAAGGCGCAGCGCCTCTTCATATTCCCCCTTGGAAACATGGGCAATATAACCTTGGACATTAAGCTGGCCAGGGCAGGTAAGGTTACAGGGAGCCTTACAGTCACCAAAATGGCTGGCTGAAACAGTGGAAAGTCTATCCTGCCGATGTTTTGTCAGGTCTTTTGATTCAGTGATAATTTTCATGCCTGCTGTGGCAACAGTGGCACAGGAGCGCACAAAATCATCAGAACCTTCAACCTCAACAACACAGAGCTGGCAGGGAACTTGACCATGCTTGCCATTGACATGACAAAGGGTAGGAATATGAATCCCCGAACGCTTAGCTATTTCGAGGATAGTAAGCCCGTCTTCGGCAATGATTTCAGAGCCGTCTATTTCTAAAGTAATCGTCGACATGTTTCTTTACGAATCTAAGACTTAAGAATGAAGAGTTCAAAAAAAGGACAGTTGGCCAGCATAAGACAGCCAAACTATCACATCCTCTGAATCCTTATTTCTTCAACAACAGTTTGATTAGGCTGCAGGTTTCCATTCTTTCAGAAAGGATGGCAGGTGACCAGCCTCACGGGGACCAATGGTGATGGTCCAACCAGGGAGCTCTTCCTCAAGCTCACCCTTCATAGAGGCAAGATAACCGGGAATGATCAGCTCACGATGCTTGACCTTATCCTCAATGGCAGCCTTCTTCATGAACTGAGCAATGAGATCTGCACCAAATTTACCAGCAGCCCAGGCAGTAAGAACGGACAGGCCCTCTGTATCCTTGATCAATAACCAGGAAGGAACATTAGCACCCTCAATCTCACCAGAGACAATGAAATAAGTCAGTGAGAAGTTACAGGTAATCAGGACCGGAGAATTCTCGTCAGGCCCGTTGATATTATAAATGTCCTCCTGAACAACCATTGGGCGCTGAGGATCAGTGAAGATGTTCAGCTGCTCAAGAAGCAGAGGAAAGAGAATATCGCCCTGAAGATCAGACAGAACCACTATGCCGGCATACTTAGCCATCACAACAGAGGCAATCATCGCCTCCATCATTGGATCGTCAGTCATCTCACAGGGGAAGGTGATGGTCGGGAAACCTAGGGGCTTATACTTGCTGTTAACAGCGGCCCGACGGGCAACGACATTGTCTTCAAAAACAGCACGGAGGGTACGGGCACCGGTGTCGATCATAAGGTCCTTAAGGCCTTCTGCCTGAGCCTTTTCAGACACATCAACAAGGTTATCCATATTGGTACCCTTACAGCCCAAAGCGTAACCGCTATCTTTGGCTAATGCCGCCATTTCACCAACATTTCCATCGGTGGCACCAAAGAGAAGCGGCTTACGGTCGCCGCAGAGTTTAGCTCCAGCAGCCATATTACCGGCATCTTCAGTCATGAGGATAATGTTGGCATCAGTTGCACCATCCAGGACTTTCTGAACAAGGCTAGTAAACTTACCCTGATCACCGTCACTATCTTTGATAGCAATAAGATCGGCCTTCAAGTTCACGCCAACGCGATCATAGCGAAGGGTCTTAAAACGCTCGACCCGACCGTCAACATCAGCATCTGCCATTTCCGTTGTAACAAGTACGGCAATACCAGTGGGATTTTCAAAACGCTTTTCATGACGATAGAGGCATGTCTCACCACCAGCCTTAAAGGCGGTGTCGCCATTACCCACCTGAACAGTACGGATAGGAGGGGCTGAGGCCTCGCCAATGGTGGCCTTTGCTTCGTCACTTACGTAAGGACACTCGCCAATCTCAGCCTGACCAGCTGCAACTTTCATTGCAAAGGCAAGGCAGGTAGGAATTTGACACTCACCACAATTCTTCTTGGGGAGCATTTTGAGGATCTGGATACCAGTTAAAGCCATTTTCTAGCCCTCTCTCTTATTTATATAAATACAATCAATTTTTATCATTATCTGGGTAAGAATGGGGGTCGGCTTATACTGCAGACTCCATCTCCAAGGCCGGATGACCTTTTTCTTTCAGGAAGGCAAGGATTTCCTCTTCAGTGGTGCCCTGCTCTTCTGTGGCAATCATATCGTAAAGTTCCGGCATACCGATCTCTTCGCAGCGAGCCCTCAGCTTGTCGCTAATCTCATCCTTGAGGATCTTAGGAATCCAAACAACACGCTTGAGACCACCCTCAGCCATGAACAGCTTACGGCTGGTCATGTAATGTTTAGAAACACCCATGAAACCAGGGGTCTGGGCGCCACCACCAGCCATACCAGCCAGGGAGGTGAACTTCATACCAGAAGGTGTCATCCCCATATAGTCGCGGTTAACGACCATGATGCCGTTACATTGAGGCAGCATGGCAGCAATGGCCTCAAAACAACCGCAAGCGGTCATGGGGTTGTTCATCAGGGAGTAACAGCTTACCTCAGGGACAGCACCACGGGAGGCCTGGTTAACAAAGTCGTTAATTCCGACAAAATCACCAAGCTCTTCATCAGTACATTCACCCTTCTCAATGGGCTGGTTCGGTCCGGTGGGGTTGATCTGGAAAGAGGCCTTACCATCCAGCCAGTTATAGGCACCACACATACCGACACGCTCCGGGGTGATAACACAGACGTGGGATGGGGCGAAAGACTGACACAGGGTACATGAGTAGAAGACCTCTTCAGTCTCATCGGTCATGTTGCCGAGGCGAAGGTCACGTTCACCATAGGTCTCTTTGGCAAGGGCAAGAACCTGCTCAACTGTTTCCTGAACAGTGGAGATTTTAACCTGAACCTTATCAAGGATTGCACCAAACTCCTGATGAAGCTTTCCGTGAAGCACTTTACCCAAGTGCTTGAAAGAGAATCCTTTTTCAACAGCACCGTGACCAATCCTGATCCACATAATATCACGCTGACCAATATGCATGATACCCTGGATATAATTCATCAGGTGATGGAATTGACGCTCCAAAATAGGCTCAAAATCTGACTGCATCTCGCGGCCGGCAACCTCAACCAGGATACTGATGGGCAGGTTCTGACCCTGTTTGATATCAGAGATATCTAAGCCTTCCAGAGTAACAAGGCCGTCTTCAACCTCGTCCATCTCTTTGGAGATAAGAACCTCAACGCCAGTTGTACGGCCACCACCACATTCCATGAACAGGTCATCCTTACGGATACGCTCACCCTCAAAGGCAGGACCAAAGGACATGGGGATGTCAATCTTGGTAACATTAACCTTCAGGCCGCGGACCTCAATGGCCTTCTGGACAAACTCATCATGGGGCACGTTGGAGACAACATGCTCGTAGGTGCAGATACCAGTTGGCAGCACCTCAGGGATATCGTAGTCAGAGATGGTTGGGAAGCCCCAGTTGATGGCACCAGCGGCATTGGCATACCACTCATCAGAGACATCGCCAAAGGCCATAACAAAGGCAAAGGTACGATCCTTATTGTAAATCAGGTTACCGGTGTAATCACCGGGCTTGATTCCACCGAAGGCCATGGCCACACGACAGGCAAAACCAATGGCAAAAACAACGGATGTATAATTATCAGCAAAAGGCACCAGACGGGTATTCCAGCCAACCTGAACACCACTATCAACCAACTGCTGCGACATGTTTTTGCCGTTTTTGCTGTGGTCGTGCATGAAGATGTAAAGATTCTTTTCCTGCAGCTCCAGGGCAATCTTAGAAGCTACATCTTTATCATCAGGAGCACCGACAATTGCGGCAAAACCAGGGGCAGAACCATCAACAAATTCTACACCACGCTTACGGAAGATGACATCATCAGCAGCACCAAGCCATAAATTGCTGTCAGTGGGATCTTCGCTCTTGGTATAAAATTCAGGTGTATCGATGTAGCGAATGGCCTCATACATCTCTTCAGCGAAATAGGTGGCCATACCAGCATCAAGGGCCGGAGCAAGA
The DNA here is from genome assembly GCA_039715015.1 of Thermodesulfobacteriota bacterium. Taxonomy (GTDB): domain Bacteria; phylum Desulfobacterota; class Desulfobulbia; order Desulfobulbales; family SURF-16; genus BM506. The sequence goes on along the minus strand of JBDLIE010000005.1, from coordinate 83,485 downwards.
TAGGGAAGCCAGGTGTGATCGGTAACAAGCTCAGGAAGAAGCTTGCGACATTCCTGGAAGATATCCTTCATGTCGCCAATCTTTTCGACCTTGGCACCAAGCATTGAGTAGATAATGGGCAAGAAATAGGCGGTATTCGGAAAGCTGACATCCTGATCCGCTCCATATTTCTTCAGGGCTTCTTCATATTTTTCCTCAGCCATATCCACGATATTATGAGCACCGCGAATTGCTGCTGAACAGATTATTTTAGACATTGAATAATTCCTCTACTGAAGATCGGGTAAAAATCTTTGCTCTATTATGCCATGAGGCCTTCAATTACAGCCTTGGTCAGATTCATTGACTTAGGATGACGCATAATCATCAACTCACCACCAGCCATCAACATACAGCTTGCGGTAATAGCTTCCATCAGGATGCTTCTGGTTTCCTGGTCACCAATAAGATCATCAGAAGGCAGACGACATTCTTTCGCCTTCCATACTTCACGACCAAGGTTACAGATAATAGGTACCTGCAGTTTTTCATCCTGCTGCATTAAGGCAGCCTGACGGATACGCTCCATGACAGAGTAAGTATATTCGATACCATAACCAAGTGCACCCACAGAAGGATCGATCATGACGTTGTCAAGACCGACACCAAGATTTTCCAAGAGAATGTTGAGCTGTTTGGCCAGGTTTACATCAATGGGGCTTGCAGCAACAATGGGATGCTGGAAAGCCATTGCTGTTGCGCCCAGAGAGCGGTAGTTGCTGTCTTCAAGGGGAGCCAAAGAAACCTTCTTGTCACCGATGAGAGAGGTGAGTTCACGGAGTGTATCGGTATCCTTATCAGCGTTTCCACAACCCCAGACAATGGTGGGGACGTCGATATTTTCAATTACCTCGGCAGCAGTCTTGGCAGCTTCTGCAGAGTCTCTGTTCATACCGTTAGGATCGGTTGAAACCAGGGAAATGCAGATTGCCTCTGCATTGTACTCGTTGACACATTTCTGAGCCCAAGCAACCGGATTATCAATAACATCCTCAAAATGACGGCGCAGAGTCTCTGGCCATTCTTTGGGGTCGACATCAACGATATCCATAGCAATGCGTGGTTTGTTAGCCATGGTCCCTTCAAAAAGCTGGAAGGGCATGGAATCCTCGCCACCAATGGTTAAGGTATTATCGCCGTTACCCAGGGTAGTTTCACGAATAGCACCTGTGTATTTCTGAGTGTAGGAGTCAACAGGAACCTTTGAAGCTCGATCAGCAAGGGCTTCCTGCTCGACGGCAAATGCTCCGACATCACCAGTTGCAACCGGAGCCGACTTAGCAGCCTTCTTCTTTTTAGGAGCTGCTTTTTTCTTGGCAGCCGGCTTTGCTGCTTTCTTCTTCTCAGCTGCAGCCTCTTCTTCAGCCTTCTTCTTGGCAGCAGCATCTGCGGCAGCTGTATCAACAGCCTCGGCAGCAGGTGCAGCAGCAGATGGCACTGAAGCGCCGGCACGTTTCATCAACTCTTCGTATCGTGCCACTACAGCTGAAGGAAGGTCAACAGCAGTCTGAGGAGTTGGCGCTGGTTTTTCAAGGGCAGCGGCAGAAGCTGCACTTGCAGTACTTGCAGGAGCCGGCGCAGCAGGGGCGACCGGTGCGGCAGGAGCTGCAGAGACAGGGGCTGCAGGAGCCGGTGTCACATTTGGATCTTTTTCAAGGACGCTTTTAGCACCAGCAAAATTTGCCAGGGCATCAAACTGTTCATCGGTAAGGTTAAAGGCCTCCTTCAAAGCCTTCAGACCATTCTGAACAGATTCTAACGCCATCAGACGTTCTCTTTCGTTCATCTCATGTTCTCCTGCATCATCTTGCGTTTCGACAACGTTATCTTTTTCAGAAGGTTGGGCTGAAACAGGTGCCGGAGTAGCGCTCTTCTCGAGTTCTACAAGTTTAGCGGCCTCAGCCTTTGCTGCTGCTATTATCTTTTCAGCCTCTGCCTTGGCATCATCAAGAGTAGCTTTACTCTCCCCTGCGGCAAAAGTTTGAACTTCAATGGTTTCTCTTGTCTCAGACGGAGCTGCTTCAGCAACATCATCATCAAGAACAGGACGAGAATCCATCCCAGCCCGTTTAACAATTTCAGGTACGGCTTCTTCCCACTCAATTGCCATGACATGGGCACCGGCAACACCTTCAATCTCCTTAATCTGATTGATTACATCCACACAGATATTTATGGCCTCATCCTGCTTATCCTTGGCATCTTTCAGGCGCTGGATAACATCATCAGTAACATCCATACCCGGCACGAAATTTTTCATGTAACGGGCCATGCCGAGGGATTTCGGCGGGGTTACACCGGCAAGGATATGCACCTTTTCATGGAGGCCGATATCACGGGCCATTTCCATGAATTTGGCAAATTTCTCAACATTATAGATGATCTGGGTCTGGACAAAATCAGCACCGTTGGCCACCTTTTTGGCAAGACGCTTGGCGCGAAACTCGAAAGGAAAGGCAAAGGGATTAGCTGCACAGCCTAAAAAGAGCTTTGGTTCAGCAGATTTAATTGCTTCACCGCATTGAAACTGCTTTTCATCCCGCATGTCCTTAACCATCCCTAAAAGCTGGATGGAGTCCATGTCAAAGACACCCTTGGAACCAGGGTGGTTACCAAATTTCTGGTGATCACCAGTGAGGCAGAGAAGATTTTTCAATCCCAAGGCTGAAGCACCGAGGATATCACTCTGCATACCGATCCTATTACGGTCACGGCAAGTCATCTGGATTACCGGCTCAACACCTTCCTGCTGGGTGATAAGGCCTGCAGCAATACTGGACATCCGGACAATGGCGGTCTGACAATCAGTAATATTAACTGCGTCAACATGGCCTTTCAGGATGCGGGCCTTCTTACGAACTACCTCAGGATCACCACTCTTTGGCGGACCAAGCTCACCAGTCACAGCAAAATGACCGGCCTTTAATATACGTTCTAAACGACTACCCGATTTCATCGGCTATATCCTTCTCGTTACATTCTTAGATATTCACAGACAGCGTGCGCTGCCGGTAAAAGAAATTACATTTTAGGCAGGTCCGTGACAGCCGACATCGGTAAGGCCTTGACCATCGCCAAGATCACGACGCATATTCATATCAAAAAGAACACGCTCTTTCTTCTTATTGATACCAAGGGCATCGCGCTTAGACTCAATGGCCTCAATCATGACACGGGCAATCTCTTTAGGATCCTTGGCAACATTCCAATGGGCACCATAGGTTCCCATCATGTCTTCAAGAAGATACTTGTTGAAGGTTTTGGCACCGGAGGTGGCCAAATCCTGGAAGACAACCTGAGCACCACTAGCCACGAAATACTGGCCAATGGCTACGGCTTTCTCACTCATCCACAGGGGAGCTGTACCAATGGCTGGCAGATCGTTGATATCTTCACCAAGACCGCCCTGGAGAACCATCTGAGTAAGAGCAATAAGGATGCGGCTGTTATCAACGCAGGAACCCATATGAAGGACAGGTGGCATACCAACGGTCTCGCAAACCTCACGCAGACTGTCACCACAATACTGAGCAGCTTCAGGATTTACTAAACCAGCACGCCCCAAGGAGGTGGCCGCACAACCGGTGGCCACAACAAGGATATTGTTCTTTAAAAGTTCCCGAACAATGACCTCATGAGAATCATCTGCAAGCTTAAAATTGTCACAACCAACAATGGCGGCAACACCACGAATACGACCATTGATAATGTTATCATTCAAAGGACGATAGCTGGCCCGGAAACGACCACCAAGCATATAGTTGATGGTTTCATGGCTGAAACCGACAACCACATCAAGCTTAGTCTCTTCAGGGATAAAGAACTTACCACGCTTCTTATAGTTCATAATGGCTTTGGTCAAAATCTCTTTTGCAGAGTTTAAGGCCTCATGCTCATCAAACTGAATATGAACGCCACCAGGCATCTTAGCGCGGTAATTGGTGGTAATAATATCGGTATGAAAGCTCTTGGCAACGTCAGCCACAGACTGCATTACACACTGGACATCAACGACCATGGCCTCAACAGCACCAGTGGAAAGAGCAATCTCCTGCTGAACAAAACCGGCTGCGACAGGGATACCGCGGCGCATAAGGATCTCGTTACCAGTACAGCAGACACCGGCAAGGTTGATTCCCTTGGCACCCTGCTTCTTGGCAAGGGCAAGCATCTCAGGATCTTGGGCTGCGATACAGAGAGATTCTGCAAGCAGGGGCTCATGACCATGAACGGTGACATTTACCTGATCGGGCTTCAAGACGCCAAGATCAACGATGGAACGGCGAGGAACAGGGGTGCCGAACATGATGTCAGTAAGCTCGGTGGAGAGCATGGAAGAACCCCAACCGTCAGAGAGAGCACAACGGGAGGCCTGGAGCATGATATTCTCATATTCCTGATCAACCCCCATATGGGTACGATGCATCATCTCAACTACTTCACGGTCAACACCACGAGGCTCAACACCAAGTTTTTTCCAAATATCCTGGCGTTTTTTAGGGGCACGCTGGAGCATGGTCAAGCCTTTGTCGTTCTGGCTGCCAAATTCGGCCAAGGCCATTTCGCCAAGCTCAAGGGCAATCTCGTTCTTGTCGCGATCCTCGGTCTCAATGCCGAAAACCTTGGCAAGATCGTGCAGCTTGTCCACATCTTTAATTTCATGCGGGCCGTTACCTTTGGCAGTCTCAATAAAACCCTTAACCATTTCACGGGCATGGTCACCATGAGAGGCAGAACCGGCAGCAACAGTTCGCGCGAAATTCCTGGCGGCAACTGTATCAGCAGTGGCGCCACAAACACCGATCATGTCAGCAACACCATCTATGATCTGACAAGGCCCCATGTTACAGTTACGGCAACACGTACCACCGGAACCGAACAGACATGCAGACATACCACGGGCCTGAATACGGTCATAAGCAGTGGTAACGTCTTTTGCTATATCTTGCTCAAGAACTAATTTCGTGGAAGAGCACGTGATATCAGTGCACCCTTCACACCCAGTTTTTGAAGTAGCCATCTATATTTCCTCAAAAAAATTGAAAACACTAAATACCGTTCGCCTGGCGAGCCGCTTGAACTGTATTTTTCATTAACATTGTAATGGTCATAGGACCAACGCCGCCGGGAACAGGAGTAATGGCCGAAGCCTTCTCCTTGACGGAATCAAACTCAACATCACCGGCCAAAATAGCCTTACCGCTTGCACTCATGCCGACACGGTTAACACCAACGTCAATAACCACAACGCCTTCTTTGACCTGGTCAGCCTTAATCATATTTGCCACACCAACAGCGGCAATGATGATATCTGCGCGCTTAAGGTGGATATCCATATCCTTGGTGCGGGTATGACACAGGGTAATGGTGGCGTTACCGGCATCACGCTTTTGCAGCATGAGGTTAGCAATGGGTTTGCCGACAATATTAGAACGACCAACCACGACAACCTCAGCACCACTGGTTTCAACGCCGGAACGGGTAAGGAGTTCCAGGATGCCGTGGGGAGTACATGGCAAAAAGCATTGCTCTCCAAGCACCATTTTGCCGACATTAACAGGATGAAAACCGTCAACATCCTTTTCAGGGTCAATTGCGTAGAGGACCTTGGCTTCGTTGATATGCTTAGGCAAAGGGAGCTGAACCAAGATGCCGTTAATTTTGTCGTCTTTATTATATTTATCAACAAGGGCCAGGAGATCTTCCTCACTGGTGTCGACATCCAAGGTTACCTGCTCAGAATGTATACCAAGAGCATGAGCTGTTTTATTTTTTGCACTCACGTAGGATTGTGAAGCAGGGTCCTCGCCGACAAGAATTGTTACAAGGCCTGGCACAACGCCATGCTTGTCCTTAAGTTCAGCTACTTCAACCTGCAGTTCTTCCCGAATAGCCTTTGCTGTTTCGGTTCCACTTATAATCTTGGCACTCATTGGATCTCCTTATAAACAAATATGGTGAATCAAAAAAAAATTAAACCATGAATAGTATGTCGGACTAAAATCTTCCTATTTCCAGGAGCGTAGTTTTCCTTATACTGTTCCTAAAATCGTTAAAAGTTCGCTTAAATTATGAGCTCAACCGGGAATAACCACGAAGATTTGGAGTCATAGATACTAGTGAAAAAAAATGCTTTTCGCAACAAATTTATACGTTCTAAACTTCATTTTCGACAGGAGTAAGCCGCTTTTTTCACACACTTTTTTAAAAGCCAGTAACTCTACCTAAGAAGATTAGGTAATATTACAGAAGAGGGTTGGACGAACGGGAAAAGAGGGGGAAATGAGGCTAAAAAGATTTTTTAGCGATGGGCGTTTTCAGCAAGCTTGACAATAATATCAGATGTTTGAGAAAGACGATTGACCAGAGTCTTAAAGAGGTAACGGGCAACCTTGGGCTGGGTCTGGATAACCTCCATAATCTTGTCGCCCGGATACCGTTTGATCTTTGAGCGCCCTTTGGAAACAATGGACGCAGAGCGTGGCTCCCCAGAGATAGCTGACATCTCACCAAAATATTCGCCGGGCTCCTTAATGTCTGCGATCCTTTTCCCGTCACGAACAACCATCACCGTCCCCTGCAGGAGCTGGAAAAAATCACTATCCTTATTGCCTTGATGTATGATGTCGTCGCCATCTTCATACAGTTCAACATCAGGGTTCACCAGATAGGCCGGCAAACTCTCCTCGTTAAGAATAGTACGACGCTCCACCTCATGCAAATCAGTGATTCCCTGAGTTGCCTTGAGTATGGCGGCATAGCGCAGTGGGTTCATGCCCTCCTGAACGGCAACCTTGCGCAGCTGCTCTTCAGCCACTTGGGCATTAATGGCCTCAGCAACATCATCAGTCACCTCCATGAGCTCGAAAAACCCTACCCGGCCTTTATAACCACCGCCATTACATGCCGAACAGCCTTTCTTTTCATGGAGAGTCCATTCTTTTTCAAGCAATTCCTCAGTGAACCCCATGGACAACAACAATTTTTCATCAGGGCGATCAATGGGAGACATACATTTTTGACAGAGGCGGCGGCCGAGGCGCTGAGCCAGAACCATGGTAAGGGACGAGGCCAACATATAGGGCGGGATGCCGATATCGACAAGACGACCAATGGTGGCAGCCGCGTCATTGGTATGGAGGGTCGAGAAAACAAGATGACCGGTCATCGCTGCCTTAATAGCGATTTCAGCAGTCTCCATATCACGAATCTCACCAACCATGATGATATCAGGATCCTGGCGAAGAAAGGCCTTCAGGGCGGCCGGAAAGGTCATTCCCACTTCCTGATGGACATTAACCTGGTTAATCCCTTTAAAGTTAAATTCCACCGGATCTTCAGCGGTGAGGATTTTTGTGTCCTCCTGGTTCAACGAATTAAGAGCAGAGTAGAGGGTAACTGTTTTACCGGAACCGGTGGGACCTGTAACAAGCAGCAAACCTTGGGGGCGATTGAGGCAACGCTTTAAGGCATCAAAGGTTGCAACCTCAAAACCGAGCTTAACAAGGTCGACATTAAGAGAACTCTTATCCAAGATACGCAGAACAATGGACTCACCCCAAAGGGTGGGCAAGGTGGAGACACGAAAATCAACCACCCTGTTTTTGCCGATACGCATCTTGATACGACCATCCTGGGGAATTCGGCGCTCGGTGATATCAAGTGTGGCAAGGATTTTCATCCTTGAGGTCAGGGCATTCTTGATTCCTATGGGCAGATTCATGGACTTGTAGAGGGAGCCATCAAGACGGTAACGAACCTGAAGATTTTTCTCATAGGGTTCGATATGAACGTCACTCACCCCATCCTTGACCGCCTTGATCAAGATACCGTTCACAAGCTTGATGATCGGCGCATCAGAGGCGGAAAACTCCTCAGGCCCCTCATCCATATCATCAGCCTCAATGGCCATATCATCAGCAACTTCCGAGGCCAAGGAGCCAAAATCATCAATACTGGTTATCTCTTCCTCTTCCTCCCCAACACCCTCTTCAATGTTGAGCAGTTCAAGATACTCCTCATTAGGAATATTGTAGAATTCCTTAAAACCCTCGATGATATCACGTTCTGTTGACACTCCTACCGAAAGGCCAAGCTTCAATTCAAACTGAAGTTCATCCACAGCTTGGGTATCAGTGGGCTCGGCCATGGTGATCTGCAGGGTCTTGTCAGTCTTACGAATTGGCAGCATCATGTATTTCTTAGCCAATTCGTAGGGAACAAGATCAAAAACTTCCTTATTCGGATGCTCGTCCTTTATGGTGATGACGGTAAAACTCTGAACGCGGCTGAGAATCTTACAAACCGTGTCCTCGTCGATATAGCCAAGGCTAAGAAGAATAGAGCTGAGACGCCCCCCCTGTTTCTTTTGGATACCAACAGCCTGTTCAAGCATATTCTTGGTGATCTGCCCCTCTTTACGAAGGATCTCACCAATTTTGAGCTTTCCGGCCCCGGATTGATCTTTTACTGAAGCGGAAAGGCTGCTCTTACCTGCTTTTGGATTGCTCGCGGTCATGTATAAAATATGATAATAAAGAGATTAAAAGATTAAAATAACGGGATCCCATCAAGTTATTGTAGGAGAAGAGTTAGCCCAGATGCAACTTTATTCTCCACGAAGCCAAATAAAAAAAGCAGAGTCTAAAATAGACTCTGCTTTTTTTATGAATCAAGATGTAAGTGTGTAAATTTCTTAGAAAACACCCTTAACCTTGCCAGTCTCAACATCAACATCAACACGGCGATAGGCCGGATCAGACCCGGTACCAGGCATAAGGCTGATGGCCCCAGCAACAGGCACAACAAAACCAGCACCCTTATAGGTGAGGATGTCGCGGATTGGCAGGGTCCAGCCCTTAGGAGTACCTTTGAGGGCAGGATTATGGGAGAGAGAGAGATGGGTCTTAACCATACAGGTCCCCATCTCCTTCAGCTCAGGATCAGCCTCAAGACGCTTGAGCTTGGCCTGGGCCTCAGGGGTATAAGTTACGCCATCAGCGCCGTATACCTCTTTGGCAATGAGATCGATACGCTTCTCAAGGGGATCAGAGAGATCATAGAGAAACTTGAAGTCGTTAGGCTCTTCACAGGCATCAACAACGGCGTCAGCAAACTCCAGAGCACCGTCACCACCATGTTCCCAATGACGGGACAGGGCAACGCGGGCACCGGCAGCCTCACAGATGCGGCGCACAGCCTTAATCTCGTTGTCGGTATCGGTGTAGAAGGCGTTGATACAGACAACAGGGTTGATACCTGCCTTCTTAACGGTCTCAATGTGGTGGATAAGGTTCTTACAACCCTCTTCAACCCAGCCGACATTCTCCTTATTATACTCATCAGGCATGGGCTTTCCAGGTACCGGAATAGGTGCACCACCGTGGCATTTCAGAGCGCGGATGGTGGCAACAACAACAGCACAGTTAGGCTTATTACCGGAGAAACGACACTTGAGGTTCCAGAACTTCTCAAAACCGATATCAGCACCAAAGCCAGACTCGGTTACGTTGTAGTCGGCAATCTTCAGACCAACACGGTCAGCAATAACTGAGGACTGACCAATGGCGATATTGGCAAAAGGACCGGCATGAACCAGGACCGGCTGGCCTTCCAGGGTCTGCATCAGGTTGGGGTTCAGGGCCTGGACCATCCAAGCGGTCATAGCGCCGTCAACTTCAAGGTCAGCAGTGGTGATGGGACGATCCTGTTTGTCATAGGCAACAACGATCTTAGCGATACGGCGACGCATATCAGCCAGGTCATTGGCAACAGAAAGGATAGCCATGATCTCGGAAGATACGGCAATGGCAAAGGAGGACTTCATGGTAAAGCCGTCCATCTTGCCGGGTCCCTGACCAATGGTGATATCCCGCAGGGCCTGGGCACAGAAATCCAAGATCCAGTTGAACTCAACCTTCTTGGGATGGATATTAAGGCGCTTGAGGTTACGCTTACCAAGCTGCTCATCGGTGTAGTTGGCCTCATGCTGCATACGGGAGGTCAGAGCCACCATACCCAGGTTATGGGCGTTCATGATGGCGTTGATGTCACCGGTGAGACCGAGGGAAAACTCGGTAAGGGGAATACACTGAGCAAGACCACCACCAGCGGCAGAGCCCTTGATGTTCATGGTGGGTCCGCCGGAGGGCTGGCGAATAGCACCAACAACAGACTTGTTACGCTTGCCAAGACCCTGAACAAGACCCATGGCACAGGTGGATTTACCTTCACCAAGGGGGGTGGGGGAAATAGCTGTTACGTCAACATACTTGCCATCTGGTTTGTCGGCGAGGCGACCCATGATTTTATTAAAATCAAGCTTACCAACATAGTGGCCGTAGGGCAGAACCTCTTCTTTATCAAGACCGAGTATCTCGCCAAGCTCATAGACGGTTTTCATGTTCTTTTCTGCATCTTGCGCGATTTCCCAATCCGCATGCTTAGTAGGATCAAGAGCCATTTTTCCCTCCATATAAAGTTTCACTAAGACGAGAATTTCTGACTCGTCATTAGCTTAAAAAAATAAGCGGTTAAAAAAAATAACCACTCAAATTAACGTTGTAAGTAAACAGCGGTATAATTCAAAAAAAGCCTAGTGTGATTACCCTAGTTTTCCGCAAAAGGCAATCCGCAGAACTACTTATTTTGCCACACGCAAAAAAAGCTCCCGCCAACTAGATGAATGGAGGAGCTTTTCAGGGACCATTCCCCTTAACAGAAAAAATGCTGAATTATTTTATTCCTGCACCAGAGGTCCAAAAACCTCAGGAAACTGTTCAGCAAAATCAGCCAACAGGGGGATCATGACCTCACGCATTGACGGATCAGCGCCCTTAGCAACACGCAGCTTAAACATATGAACCCACTGGATAAGGTTGGCATAGACAATCAACTCGGTTTTGCAGGAATTAGGAAGAACTGTCCGAGCAGCTTGGGGGGTGGATGTTTCCAGAAGTTTGAGATAGATTTTCTCGGTATCCTCCATGGCCTGGGCCCACAGCTTGTACTCTTCGCTCTCCTGGTCATCATAAAAAAGAGGTTTCACAAAGGTGACCTGGTTGCCAAACTTATCTGTGCCATAACGGCAATAGCGCTGGCTCTCCTGCAGGAAACTACATGGACGGTGGCGCACCATCTCATGGGTTACAGCCCGATTAACCGTAAATTTAACGGCAAGATAACGATGACGGGCAAAGATATTAACAGGAAGATTCTCCACCTCCGAGAGGTAGAGTTTCTTAACCATAACCCCGCTCTGAGGCACAATTCCACGCTCAGGGGTTATATCCTCAAAAAAGAGGGGATGCCTTTTCAGAAGAAAGGCTGTGATGGCTTTGACTATTTTAATATTACCGTGGTCAAGATACAGCTCACGAAATGCCCGCACAGATGCTGTGATAAGGAGAATGTTTTTCTCCAACAAGTCAACATTCAAGAATTTGGGCTGTGCTTTAAAAAGCTGGCTGGCAAGCGATTCTTTCTCTACTATTACTTCCAAGGTGACAACTGCCATTTCCGCCACAGAATTATGGCCATGCTTTAAGATATTTCTAATAAAAGCCGGGGCTGACTCATCAGTAATCTTATCTTCACTTTTGTAGCAAAGGCGACCACAAACCTCGATACGAATAGGGAGGCTCTGCTGATCAAGATCGTTCAGGATCTCATAGGATGGTGGGATGACAATCATATTTTCTCAGGAAGTCTTAGGTTAAAAGGAATTATCAAGCCCGATGGAAAAACAAACTCTCAGGGCTTGACTACTTACTTATTTACCACATCCGCAACTGCTACAGGAGCCACCGCCGGCTATCTTATCACGATCTTTCCAGAAAGGAGACATCTCACGAAGATTAGCGATGATGGGCGGTAATTGCTCTAAAATATAATCAACCTCGTCCTCTGTATTATAGACACTTAGACTGAAACGAATGGAGCCGTGAGCAGCTGTAAAAGGCACACCCATGGCACGCAAAACATGGGATGGCTCTAAAGAGCCGGAAGTACAGGCTGAGCCCGAAGAGGCACAAATGCCGAATCGATCCAGATGCAGTAAGATGGCCTCTCCTTCCACATATTCAAAGCTGACATTAGTGGTGTTTGGGAGCCGATCTTCTTTATGACCATTAAGAATGGTATTTGGTATGGAGTTCATTAAGCCGTTTTCAAGCTTATCACGCAGAACACGAACCGTGGTATTTTCCCGCTGCATATTTTTACCGGCAAGTTCACAGGCCTTGCCAAGACCAATAATAGACGCAACATTCTCTGTACCGCCCCGGCGACCATGTTCCTGGTGGCCACCCATGAGAAAAGGCATATAAGGAGTACGTTTACGGACATAAAGAACCCCAACTCCCTTGGGAGCGTGGAGCTTATGACCAGACAGGGAAAGAAAATCAACCGGCGTTTCAGCAAGATTTATAGGTATCTTACCCACCGCCTGAACCGCGTCAGTATGGAAGAGAATACCACGACTTTTGGCAATCCTGGCCATTTCATCAATGGGAAAAATGACTCCGGTTTCGTTATTAGCCCACATGACACTGACAATGGCTGTGTCGTCGGACAAGGCATTCTCATAGCGTTTCAGGTCTATGGTGCCATCACTTTCAACAGGAAGCTGGGTAACACGATGCTTATGGCCGGTGAGGCGATCAAGGTTCTCACATAGATTTTTCACAGCCGGATGTTCGACACGGGTGGTGACGATATGACGCTTCTCAACCGAAGTCTGCAGTGCCGAGAAAATAGCCGTGGAATCACTCTCTGTGCCGCAACTGGTGAAAATAATCTCATCAGGATGAGCACCAAGCAGATCGGCAATCTGCTGCCTGGCCTTCTTCACCGCACCACCGACTTGATCTCCGAAACTATGCATTGAAGAGGGATTGCCATAGAGATCGCTGAAATATGGCAACATGATCTCAAGAACTTCAGGGGCAACACGAGTTGTTGCGTTGTTGTCCATATATATGGTTTTAGGCTCGCTCATCCTTTGCTCTCCTCAACAATCAGGGTCTCAAGGACCTCTTCCCGTAGCTTCTTTTCAACATACTCTTTCAGGGTGGTCTGGGATTTTGCGCAGCTGACACAGGCTCCGCGCAAAGATACTATAACATAATCGCCATCAACATCGACGAGCTCAATGTCTCCACCATCTTTTTTCAGATTGGGCCTGACTTCACGCTCAAAAACATCCTCGATCATCTTGATTTTCTGGACTGTGGTCAAGCGTTTAGCACCTGACATGGGGATAGTTTTTGGAGCGTTCTTACGGACCTCATCTATCAACTCCTGGATACGATCTTCACACTTGCCGCAACCACCGCCGGCCTTGGTGAAATTTGTAACCTCTTCAAGCGTTTTTAGATCACTTTCTTCAATGGCCCGGCGTATTTCAACATCGGTAACGCCAAAACACTCACAAACCACCTCACCTTCAGCCTGCGGCAACTCAACACCGCGATAGTTAGCAATAGCTGCTTCCAGGGCTTCACGCCCCATCACCGAGCAGTGCATCTTCTCTTTAGGTAAACCACCCAAGAAATCAGCGAGGTCCTCATTGGTAATTTTTTCGGCCTCTGCCAGGGTGAGGCCAATAACCATCAAGGTCAGGGCTGAAGACGATGCAATGGCACTTGCACAGCCAAATGTCTTAAATTTTGCATCAACAATCCGGCCATCATCGCCCAACTTGAAGGTAAACTTCAAAGCATCACCGCAGGACAGGGACCCAACATCCCCTACCCCGTCGGCATCTTCTATTTCTCCGACATTTCTTGGGTTAAGAAAATGGTCCTTAACCTTATCCGTATATTCCCACATGATTATAAAATCTCCATTATACAACAGAGGAGCTGCTTAGAACGGTGAGCCCCCTGTCATTTGACATTTCAGCCATAGGGCATGAAAAGAGTAATATCATAAAAAATTCTAGCAGATTAGACTTCTAACAACGGTTCTCCGGGCTGTCAATTATTGTTTGTCATATCTTGCCTTAACCTTGACGGTGCAAGGCGTGAAAGATGGTTTGCGCAAGCTCTTTGCCGACGGTATCAACGGATGCAAGCTCTTCAAGAGAGGCCTTTTTAACCCCTGCAACGCTGCCGAAATGACTAAGCAATCTCTTCCGCCTGGCAGGCCCAATTCCCACGACATGATCGAGCTCGGATGTAAGGGTTCTTTTCTTCCGCAACTTTCGGTGAAAGGTAACACCATAGCGATGCGATTCATCACGAATACGCATAACAAAAAGAAGAAGCTGGGAGTGACGGGCCAGCTGATATGGATTTTTTCTGCCGGGCCGAAAGAGTTTTTCCCCTTCCCCTTGCCGCTCCTTGGCAATGCCCAGAAGATCAACTTCGTTAAAAATAGCCAGATCTTTGAAAATTTTCACCCCGATATTCAGCTGCCCTTTACCGCCATCAACAATAAACAGATCGGGCAATTCAGGACCCTTCTCAGGGGCAAAACGACGGCAAAGAACTTCGGCCATCATTGCGTAATCATCGGGCCCTGCAACACTCCTAATCTTATAATGACGATAATGAGTTGCAGCCTTCTCCCCATCCACAAAACAGACGAGGGAGCCCACAGCCTCCTTGCCGCTTGTGTTGGAAATATCCAAACATTCAATCCGGCGGGGTAACCTTGAGAGGTTAAGAGTTTCTTTGAGCTGACGAGCCATAACCTGCCACGACTTTTCCTGTTTATCCCTATCACTAAAAACCTGGGCGGCATTTTCATTTGCCATGGCTACAAGACGACGCAAATCGCCCTTTTGTGGAATGCGCATGGTAACCTTGCCACTTTTCTGATCAGTAAGGTACTCCTCAAAAAACGCCTCTTCCCCTGTAGACCACGGGAGCAAAACCAATTTGGGGATATAGATATCATCACTATAAAATCGCCGAAGGGCCTCAGCGAGGACGTCATGATCATCACCAACCGGTTCGGCAATAAAAAATGATTGGTGCCCCTCCACCTTGCCGCTCCGCACTGTGATAACTGATATCGCCATTGAGCCGGCCTGTCTCTGGACTCCGAAAACATCAATATCATGGCTGCTGCTGGCCACCATCACCTGCTTTTCCAGAGTTTTTTCCAGGGATGTAATCTGGTCACGACAAAGCGCTGCCTCTTCAAAATCGAGATTACCTGAAGCCACCGTCATCTTCTCACGCAATCGCTTAAGCAGTTCCTGGCTCTTTCCTTCAAGAACCATGATGACATTGTCAACCGCTTGCATATACATACGCTCGTCACAACCTGGGACACAGGGCGCCAAGCAGGCACCCATCTGACCGTTCAAACACGGCCTCTTCCTCGGCCTTACTACTTTACAGCGCCGCAGAGGGAAAAGGTTCCCCAAAAGTTTTATGGCAGCCCACATGGACGACACAGATGAATACGGCCCAAAATAACGGGCCTTATCTTTAAGACGCCTGCGGGTCATCATGAGCCGTGGCCACTTGTCCTGAACTGTGACCTTTATAAAGGGATAGTTCTTGTCATCACGTAAAATGACATTATATTTTGGTTTATTTTTTTTTATGAGAGAGGCTTCAAGAATGAGAGCCTCTTTTTCAGTGGCAGTGAGGATTGTCTCTACTGCTGCTATTTTGGCGACCAGGGCCTTGGTCTTATTATGTGCCTGGGCCTGCAGGCGGGCATAGGAGGTAAGCCGCTTACGAAGGTTACGCGCCTTACCAACATAGATGACCCGTTTTTTGCTATCCTTCATTAAATAAACACCCGGACCGGTCGCCACTCCCTTGAGAAAGGCGTTCGTAAGCACTGGATGTTTAGAAATATTTTGTGACGACATAAGCTACAGTTTCTTCCTACTTAAAACGATAAGCACTGGTTACCTTTGCCATATCTATAACCAAAAGAGTATCAAATGCCCAATGGATCCCAAAAAAAACCATCATCCCCCCTCATTATCCCAGGTAAAGCATCAGGAGTGATGTCTCTTGCCGATATGGAAGAAATCATCCATATTGCCAAAAAATACCAGGTCCCAAGAATAAAGATTACCTCGGCTAAACGCCTTGCCTTTAGTGGGGCCAAAGAAAAAGATAGGGAGTCAATCAAGGACCATATTGATCGTTATTTTCACGTGGGGGCCAGGGGTACTACGGGTTATGTCATAGCCTGCCAGGAACGTAACAGCTGCAAACATGCCTGTTTTTCATTAGATGCTCTCACAGCAGACATTGAAAGCCTTTTCAACAACCTCTTATCACCAGCAAAACTCAAGATCGGGATCTCAAGCTGTCCCAGAAACTGTTGTGCCAGTTTCACTAAAGACATTGGCCTTTTTGCTAATCTCAGTGGCTGGACCCTGGTCTTTGGTGGTAATGCCGGCGCCAAACCACGCATTGCGGATATAATTATTGAAGGCTTAAGCGACAGTGAGGTGTTTTCCGTTGTGGAGAAATGCCTTAATTATTACCTAAAAAATGCCAAGAAGGGGGAAAGAACAGCTCGTTTTGTAGAACGGGCAGGTATAGAAAGTCTTAAGAAAGCAATTCTCTCTTAAGCTCTCTTTCTTTAAAGTAATTCAATATTTACAAATCAGTACGTTAACTGCCTCTATCATCCTCAGAAAGTTGTCCAGACATATTTCTTGAGACACTCAAACCTCCATCATTTACGAGAATGGCCATATATATAGCTATTTAACTCCTACATGTTCATATTCGCGTTTCTACCCATTACCCTCAGCGGGACCCTGCATATCGAGGCCCCTTAGTTTTTCGCTCACCATTTCTGACATAAAAAAAGGCGTCCCCGGAAAAATTCCCCGGGGACGCCTTACAAGGCCTAAAGATCTAAAGAGTCTACTCTTCTTCGCTCATTCCTTTCATAGCTACTGCGCCAACAAGGCCCAGCATGCCAAGTTTTTTGGCCTTATTGAAGCCAGGCTTCATTTTAGCCATCAGGATACGGCGCATATTGGCCTCCGGCATCTCCTGGGGAGTTGACATGGAGGTTAGCAGTGCCATATCACGTTTGTTGCCGTAATAGAGACCGTTAGAGCCAATATTGACCTTGGCGGACGACAGACTCTTGGCCCCATCCTTCTTGTACTTGGAAGGCGCAGAGTTAGGATCATCCAGGTCGCCAAAGATGCGAGCGCCAGCCAGACAGGTCTGAACACAGGCAGGTTCAAGGCCCTTCTCTACCCGGGGCATGCAGTAAGTGCACTTGTCAGCCGTACCTTCACTGCCAATTTCCTCGTTGATCTGGTTCTCGTTCACATAACGAGCGCTGTAAGGACAGGCATCAGCACAAGCACCACAACCCAGGCAACGTTCCTTATCGATCTGAACAGTACCGTTAAAGGGATCTTTATATGTTGCAGCCACTTCCATGCTCTTGGTCTTGCCGGTTTTCTTGTCCTTGAAGGTCTTCTGAACGGTGTCAGCAGGGCAGACAGGAACACAGGCAGGCTCATTGCAGTGGTTGCATAGACCTGGATAGTAAGTGGAAGCCAGGCCATGGGGAGTATTGGCAGGGCCCAGACGATGAACCCAGTTTCTGCCCTTATCTGCCGGCACTTCCCACTCGGCTTTACAGGCGATGGTGCAGGCGTGACAGCCAACACACTTATTTAAATCTATAACCATTCCGTATTGCATAACGGTAAATCCTCCTTAATAGAGTATCTCGTAGGCTTATAAAGTCTTACGCTTTAACCAGTTTAACAAAGTTATTACGCATACCGTGACAACCTGTTTCTGGATCCACAGCCAGCTTGGTGATCAGAGACTGATCATCAATACCAGCGCCCACACCAACGCTCAAAGCAGGGTTCATGGAACCATAGCCATGGGCCATGTATACGCAGTCTTTGCGGATACCTGGGGTGACCTTGACAGATGTAGTGGTGCGAGACTTCACGCCTTCGCTGTTAACACAATATACCCGGTCACCATCTTTAAGACCAAGTTTTTCAGCCATTGCATCATTAAGCCATACAGGATTTTCAGGCATGGCGTTATGGAGCCAAACATTGTTCTGACTGCGGTTAAAGGTATGCACAGGTGAACGACCGTAAAGCAGACGAAAATGACCGGATGGCACCTCTTCAACAGGAATATAGGTCGGTGAGGACGGATAACCGAGCTCGCCAATCTCTTCATTATTGAAGATGACTTCCAGGTCCTCGGAAACACCATAGGGATCTTTACCTGGCTGGACATGGATACCATTTTCAGCAACTAGTTTCTTGATAGAAAGACCGGCACCGGCAAGCTGCTTATCAACCATCTCGGGAAGAGTCTTAACAGGAATCTTATCACCATAACCCATACGTTCAGCTATTTCGTTGGTGATGTAGACCTGGTCCTTACGTTCGAAATCAGCCTTCACCATTGGCATACGAGCAGAGATATACTGCTCCTGTTTGCCGGAGAGGTTCCACTGAGTACCCTTCTTGATATAGTCGTAACGTTCCAGATACGAACCCTCGGGCAGGAGGATATCAGCATACATGGTGATGTCGGTGGGCATAACATCAACACACATTACAAAATCCATCTGCTTAAGCATATCGATGGTCTTTTTCTGGTTCGGAATAGTCTGCATAGGGTTCTGGCCCCAGATAACGCAGGACTTGATCGGATAGGGATTACCGGTAATTGCCGCATCACGAATCAGATCAGTGGGTGTTCCTGGAGGCGCGAAATGATGGACATCTGCGGCGACATGAAGGGCCTCTTCATGATGGTCACCTTTAGGCCAGCTCACCTTGCCGACACCTTTAGGGCCTTTACCCTTAACAAATCCGCCCTTGACCCCCATGGCGCCAAGCAGACCCATCATACAGCCAAGAGAGCGCTGACGCTGGAAGTCATTACCATGCCAACTTACGTGACGGCCGGGATGGATTGATACATTAGGAGCATTGTCAGCCAAAAGATTAGCAACGCGTTTGATCTGATCAGCAGGAACGTCACAGGTCTTAGCGGTCTTCTTAATGGACCAGCCGGAAATAGCCTCTTTGAACTCGTCAAAACCGCTTCCGTGCTTCTCAATGAATGCCTTGTTGTGCTTACCTTTTTTGATGATGTAGTTCATCATACCGAGCATAAGAGCGGTATCAGTACCAGGCTTAACAGGTACCCACTCATCAGCCTTGGCGGCAGAGGCGGAAAAACGGGGATCAACGATAACCAGCTTGGCACCATTCTCCAGGCCTTTCAGGTAACGCTTCACATGGGAGACATGAACGTTCTCGCCAAAATGGCCACCAAGGGCAAAGATAACCTTGGCGTTTGCCATATCAACATTCTCACCTGGAGGGGTTCCGATGGTATTAACAAAGGCAGTGTCACGGATACCACGGCACTGGAAGAAAGAGGCCTCACTTACATTGTGAGTACCAACTGTCTTCTCAAAATAATGCATGGGATATTTGGCTGAAGCACCATGGGGAAACATACAGATACCCTTGGCGCCAAACTTCTTCTCAGTGGCTTTCAGCTTCTTGGCACAGGTATCAAGGGCTTCGTCCCAGGAGATTCTCTTCCACTTAGGAGCACCACGCTTACCGACATTTTTCATGGGGTACTTGAGACGATCCTTATCATAAAGAAGCTGGACACCGGCATTACCGCGGGCACAAATCGCCTTGCCGTTGTCAATCGACTTGGGGTTACCCTCAAGCTTCATGAGCTTGTTGTCACGAACCTTACCGACAAGCTGACAGCGCCAAAAACACATCTCACAGATACCGCCAACAGCAGTTTTATCTGCAATGGTACCAGACGGTGTAAATGGCGACTTGGCAACGCCGGCCTCTGCAGCGACAACATTTGCCAACGGCACAGAAGCCGCTGCAAGCGAAGCCGTTTGCAGGAATTTACGTCTTGTTAAGTTGAAAGCCATATTCTCTTACCTCCCTCAGGTTTTAATTATTTGAAACAGTAAGCTTCAAAAAAAATATGCTTTGTAGACTCATATATTAAGCGGCCTGTTCACAGCCCGCTTAGGTCTCATTGGTGGTGAAAAAATCTATTAGTTCAATGGCTGATTTGATGTATGAAACTTCAACCTCTTTTAGAACAAGATCGCGAAACATCTCAAACCAGGGGCGAAAATATTGGGTTAAAAATTCTTCGCTACTGCCCTCACTCTCATCCTCAAGCAAGGACAGGAAATCAAGTTCAGTAACAAGATGGTCAGGGAACTCGGTGTTTGTGGTATCGAAGCCTTTCTGGCGGAAATACTCGCGGGTCTTATCAGCAGTGGTGCTATTTAAGGTACCATCGATATATACCGAGGCATAAGGAGGGGCTATAACATGAGGAACGGCATTGATAAAAAGGCGGGTGTAATCAACCTGAATCTCTTCAAGGATCTCGTCAGTAATCCTCTCAGGAAGGGCATTGACGTTATCTTGCCACTCAAGCTGAACGAGCATCTCTTTAAAAACAGAGAGATAGTCATCATGGAACCATGATGACTCTGGATAGCGCATGGTCTGCGCCAGGAAACGATAGATTTCTGCAAGCCTGATTGGCTCGTCTGCTGCTGACATAAGATACCGTGGTTGTCAGAATATATTGGTGTACTCATTACAAAATAAAAAAAATGAGAATCAAATATTCAAAGGAGCTTTACATACTCGTTAAAAAAAATAAGAGAATGAATTTTGTATAAGCATTGCATACTTAGGCCAATTCACCTTTTCCTTGTAAACGATTCTCCTTAACACAAGTTAGCGGCAGGGAAAATGTGGCAAATTGTCGCATAAGTCTCGTTGATCCTTTTGGCCAAAAGATATTGAGAAAGTGTCCCTTAGGTGGTTGGCGGGCTTGAGGTTGATGTGCTGATTTTGATTCAGTCGACACCTTCCCTTCCACCTCAACCAAACACAATGGATCCCACTTTTCTAAGCAGACTGAATCCTTAGCAAAATACTCATAACACCAAGCGAATTGGTCTCTTGTGGCTGCTAAAATTACGTTGGTGGGCCGTGGCCAGCCAAATTCTTACGATCAAGATCGGTTCATTTCTTTTCCAGCAGGTTTGCACTATTACTACCTTGAATATGGACCTTCATCTATAGGGTATGGAGCTTGCTTCTGCCATAAGTGCAATTTTAACGACCTTTTTCGTCTCGCACATTCAGCAATCCTTAAGCGAGTGACACCGCACCATTGCCAGAGAGTAGGAGCCAACCGCCTTGGCAAGAATCACCCCGACTGAGCCCCTGACGCTCCGTAAAGAACCGGTTGCTGATTGGCCCTGCAATGACACTCTTCACAAGGGAGAATTGGAGGTTGAAAAACAGAAAATGATCTCTTTTGTTTAAAATAAGGGGGCAAAATTGGACGCGGTTGAGAGGTTAATTTTCAAAGCGGTTTGACATTGCGCCCGTTCGAGTTTGATTCTCGCTCAAGTACCACAAAATCCAAGCACCTAGCCGATACCTGCCAGGTCTTTGGATTTGTATCTAAGTCGATGAAATGAGAGTCTTGGAAAAAGCCATTAACAGCAGGCAGTTACATTACCTGCCATGGGATTACAGGCAAGAAGACCTGCAAGGATCAACGGTTTCAGACCAAACCGTATTTGATCGGCACAATCAACTCGGCAGTGATCGGCGGCTTCGGAAAGGGGGCCGTATTTTTTATGGTATCAATGGCGTTTTTATCAAGAATTCTCACCCCGGAGCTTTGCACTATACGCACATCATCAATATTGCCATCTTTATGAACCATAAATGAGACCACAACCTTCCCTTCCAGGCCCATACGGCGGGCTAGTTTGGGATAACGCATGTTTTGCTGTATCTTTTGGCAGATATCAGAAAAATAGGTATCAACATACTGCTGCCGTTTGGCGGCTTGCAGAGAAGCCTGCGGAACGGTGGCAGCCTCGTCAGCCGTGCCCGGCCCAGCCTCGCTAAAGCCGGCTGGCGGCAAATCTTCAGCTCCAACTTCCTGTTTGGCAACCAGCCGTTCTTCAGCCAGTGCCGGGGCAACCTGGGCCGGATCGGGTTGTTTTTCGGCAACGACAGTTTTTTTCTTGCTGGCTTCAGGTTTGGCTATCTCCCGCACCTTGACAGGCGTGGCTGGTTTTTTTTTCACCACCTTCCTAGGTTGGGGCGGAGATGGTGAGCTTTGTGCCAGCACCACCGCCTGGAGAGGCAGCAGGCAGAAATCAAGGCTTATCCGGCTCTTGCCGTCCAAGGGATTCAGGGTGGAAGTGGTAATTGTGCTCAACAGCCCCCAGGCCAAAAGGCCATGGAGCATCATGGATATTCCTAAGCCCCAGCCTTGATAATTCATGAGGTCACCTCGGTTTGCAGGCTTACCTTGGTGAAACCCAAAGCCTTTGCCGCACTCATCACCTCAACAAAATGTTGTAAGGCCAATTTCTTGTCGGCCCGGATGATTAGGGGTGTCTCCTTATCGGTTCCGGCCAAGGAATCAGTCAACCCGGCAAGTGATATTGCCGCGGCCTCAAGAAATATGGTGCCCTCACTATCTATTTCGATGGTCAGCGTCTTTAACATTTCCACTTTTTCCCCGGCGGCTTGCGGCAATTCAATGGAAAGTCCGCCCACCGCAATAAAAGTCGATGTCATCAAAACAATGGTCAGCAAGACCAGCATCACATCGACGAGGGGGATCACATTCAAGGTATTGAACTCAGTCTCGTCCATGGGTACTCTCCCATTGCAACATCAGCACCTTTGCCTGGCGCAGCAGCATATTATAAAGAAAAACGGCCGGAATCGCCACGACCAAGCCAACAGCTGTTACCTTCAGGGCCAAGGCCAAACCCACCATTATCTCGCTGGTATCCATAAAGCCTTCCCGGCCCAGATTATAGAAGGTCAGCATAATACCGAGGACCGTGCCAAGCAGACCCAAATAGGGGGCATTGCTGCCGATGATCGCAATGACATGCAGCTTTTTGGTGAGCTCAATCTGCAAGAGCTGCTTGTTGGGGTAGTCGTCAAGCCTGATAGAACGAAAAACCAAGAACCTTTCTATGGCGATGGCGCATGCAACCACACTCATCACCAGCAAGAAACCAATTATTCCATAATCAATGACATCCTTAAGCCATTCCATAGCCATTCCCCCTTAGATAAAAACTCGCAGACCAATCACTACTATTATCAACATGGAAATACCCTGCAGGTAGGGGGTGAATCCCTTTGCTTCAAACTGGATTGTCTTTGTTATATGGGCCAGCCCTCCTCCAGCCAGCAGGAGCGGCGACACAAAAAGGCCCAGACCGAACAGCGCTCCGTATCCTGCCCCCAGGAGCCAGGAGCCTTTTTGGGCAGCCACAAGAAAAACCGCAGCCAAGGGCGGGCATGGTAACAGACTGGTGGCCATGCCCAGGGAAAAGAGAGAGAGTCTTTTCCCTGATTGCCGGCAAGTCCCCTGGCATTGCTTCCTGGCCACAAAGGGCAAGAAAATACCGGTCGTTATCAAGACAAGGCCCAATACCTTGCCCTGGGTGGCGCTCAAATCAAGGACCATCCCCAAGGCCCCGGCCAAGGCCCCGAACAAGGTATAGGTGCAAACCTTTCCCAGCAGAAAAAAAAACGATGCCCGCACCCCGTCGCCAAAACCCTGGCCAGTACCCATGAGATAGATGCCCAGGTATGGCAGGCAGGTAAAGCTACACATGGTGCAGCCGTACAGTACACCGAGGCCGAGAAAGCTGAAGAGTTCAGCCATTAACCACCTCGTCTTCACAGAGATAGGCGTCCCTGGCCAACAAGGCAGCACCATAGGCGGTGGTAATCTGTGGAGTGTCGGGGACAACAACCCGGTGCATCAACTCATCCTCCAGGGCCTTAACAAGACCCTGATTTAAGGCAGGCCCGCCATCAAAGAAGACCATGTCCTCTACGCCATGGCGTTTTGCCAGACGCGCTACCCTTCTGGCAACGGAATAGTGAATGCCGGTAATGAGTTCTTCTTTGCCATGACCGTTGGCGAGCAGGCTGATAATCTCAGACTCGGCAAACACAGTACAGGTGCTGTTAATGATTAACGGAATAGTGGCGCACCTTTCATGAAAGTCACCAAGCTCATCAACCTCAACCTCCAGGTTGCGGGCAGTCATCTCCAGAAAGCGGCCGGTACCAGCCGCACACTTGTCGTTCATGGCAAAGTTTTTAACATGGCCCTCGTCATCAAGAAGAATTACCTTCAAGTCCTGGCCGCCAATATTGATGATTGTCCGTGTCTGGCCATAGCGCTCACCGATTTTACGGGCGCCAATGGCATTGGCAGTGATCTCGCTGATAGTCTCGTCGGACTCTTTGAAAAGCTTACGGCCATAGCCGGTGGAAATGATATAGACCACCTCCTGGCGATCGATATTTTTTTGGGTCAATAAACCAGCAAAGGCAGTCATGGTATTTTTATGAAAAAAACTGCCAGTCGGACAGACATCTGAGGCAACAATCTGTTCATTGTCGTCGGCCAGAACAATCTTTATCGAGGTCGAACCGATATCAATACCTGCAAAGTAGTTCACGAGCCTTCCTCACCTGCCTTCTGATGAAGCTGGGCAACCTTCTTTTTTCTTCTCCGGGCCAGGATCGATTCGATAAAGGCCTCTATCCGTGTGGAAAGCTGCCCCATATCTTCAGGGCTATAGTCGGTTTCAACATATAGCATCGGCACTTCGGCTTCGGCCAGGGCCTTGGCAACCTGCTTCTGCTCCATTTCATAGGGGAGGCAACCAGAAAAAGCCTGATAGACAACGCCATCGGCCTCAAATTCTTTGGCCATGTTAATGAGCTTCCGCAGCCGGTCCTTGTTTGGGGTGAGACATGGGCAGGTGCAGGGCTTCAGGGAGCGGTCGGCAAGAGCGGGAATCATGTCGTTGAGAGTTGCTTCATCAAAGGCAACGGAATCATAGAGAAGTCTTCCCGACGAGCAGGTTTCATCTGCCACGATAACCCCGCCGGCCTGTTCCACCAGAATGGGAACCTTGAGGTTGGGAAATATTGGTGGCGAACCGGTAAAAAGGATGCGTGGGGCCTGGCGCTTGCCGGCGCTAAAGCCGTTTCGTTTACGTTCTTCCAATTCGGCGACCAGCCGGCTGACAGACTGCTGCCAGCGATCAATTTCATCAAAAAAATAGGCATTGGTGACCAAAAACATATCCTTGCCAAGAATCAGGGCATAATCAGATTTTCGCAATTCCTGCAACTTCCGGTACAGGGATGATGCTGAGGCTACTTTTGCTATGGCTGCCTGGACACGCTTTGCAGTTATTTTCACCCCGGTTATTTTTTGCATATCCAGGGTGAATTTTTTTATCGACTCCTGCCAATAAAAACGAGAGGCCTCGCTCTCCTTGGTCGCTGGCATGTCCAGGGCATAGACTGGGTAGCCCATATCGGCAAGAATCTGGCATGATTTTTTCTTTTGGTCGCAGGTGGTAGGGATGACGACGGCCTGCAGGGATTCCCCCCACAGCGCCTGGTCGACATGAAGCATGCCCATTGTCGCCCGCACCACAGGGCAGGACTTGGCAGGCATAAACTCGGCACCTACCTGATCATAGGCACTAGCCCCATTGCATAACCGTAAGGGGAATGCCCCAACAGCATGTATAAGCTCTTGGGGGACCTGGACGCACATCGTCCCGATAATTTTCTTATCGGTGGGCAGCTTCGGCTCGTCGTTGAATACATCCTTATAGAGCGTGTAGAAGTAGTCCATTGCCGCCGGGTTATCGGGAAACTCTTCTTCTATCTTCAGCAGGGTGTTCTTGGCCTCCATGGCCAAATGAAGAAGGGTCGTCTTCCGCACTCGCCTTAGTCGTTCATTTTCCATGACATTTCCCCTGCATCCTTTTAAAAAACCCTTGGGCGCTTGACTCATAAACCGGCATTGCAAAAAAAGAAGCCTTCAGGCAATCTTCCTCCGGGCATGCTTCAATGCATTTCAGGCACATCATGCAATCATCCTTGATAATATTTTTATGGGTCAAGTCATCGGCGATGGCATGGATACCAACATCACAGGCCCGGTAACAGTTTCCGCAACGGGTGCACTTGCTGCCATCCTTGGTAAGGCGCAGCAAGCCTGCCTTGTGGAAGATATAGTGAAAGGCGCTCATCGGGCAAAAGAGGCAGAAGAACCGCTTCTTCGCAAAGGCGCCGGCCAATAACATACCTGTCACCGCCATACCCAGGGCCGTGAAGACCATCTTGGTCTTTGAACTGAAATCGATGATGAACTGCGAAAAATCACCATGAAAAACCGGGAGCAGGGTTCTCCCCGGACAAATCATGCAGAACGGCACGCCAAAATCATGATTGAGCTTGGGCAGGCCGAAAAAGCTGTTGCCTATGGCCATGGGGAGAAGAATCAACAGGGCCAGCAGGATATACTTGATGGTACCGAGGCCCTTGAAATTCTGTGCCGAGTACGTTGCGTACCGGATCCCGAATTTACGGCGCAGGCTGCTCAGCCAGTCCTGAAGGGTGCCAAGGGGGCAAACAAAACCGCACCAGGCCTTGTTGAGGGCGATAAAAAAGAGAAAAAAAGTCAGCAGCCCAGTCAGCATACCAATGCCCCGGCCGCTGAAATAGCTCTTGAAGGGGGTGGTCATCTGATGCTGCAGGCCCATGAGGTAGCAGGCCCCTCCCCTCATTTGATCGAACACACACGCAAAGGTTGGCAACTGGTCGCCAATATTTATGGCCAGGTATCCACCATAAACGAGGAGTGCAAAGCTGAAGATCTGCACGTAAAACCGAAAGCGGCTGACATTACAGTTATTGATGGCGGTCTGCAGTTTACTCTTCAAAAACAATCTCCTGATAAGGCTTTTTGCGCCGTTCACGATAGATAAATACACCGCCACCGGTAAGGGCCATGGCAATGACGGCGATCAGCAAACCCATCGAATAGGAGGCATAGTCCCAGCTTGAAGGGCCATAGGTCCAGGGGTGGGTTGTGATATAGCGCACACGCCCATACGGTATCCCTTTATATTCGCCGTGCTCCTCTGCCTCGTAGGTTGCCGTGGCCAAAAACTCGCCCCGCCGGGTGCGGTGAAACTCCTGCCATCTGGTGGGGTAATAATCCCTGATCAGCTGAAAGGTGGCGACACCATCTTTATCTGCATCTACCTCTTTGACCCAGCCTTGCTCACTCCTCACGCTTACCCGGGCTTTGGCAAGGGGGTGACCATTCCGCAGCACTGTTATTGAAAGTTTTTGACCTGTGGTCACCCGGAAGTGGAAATTGCCGTCCCAAAGGTCTGAGATCAGAATTTCCATGGGAATGGACTCAAGAGGTTGAGGTTGGGTGAGCTGCTCATTAAATTTTTGATCATGTCCCCAACCGCAGCTATGGTGCATGACAATCCATTTTGCGGTGCGGACAACCAGGACATCTCCCTCAACGCCCTGCTCGACAACATAGACATTGTGTGCCCCATGATTGGGGCCATCGCCAAAGGGTGTTTTAAAAGTAAGTTGCGGATTGGCCCCCAGGCGAAGTTCAGGCACATCTACTGTGCCATCGGGATGCCGGACATAGGCCTTTACATCGGCCAAGCGACGATGAGCGTTGAAGTGGTAGGTGCGGACAGGCAGTGGTCTATGCTCTGACTCAAGTACCGGCCGCCGGTCATCTACAGCCTTGCCGCCCTTGGCAGGGCCGCCTTGACCATGCGCTAGGCATTCTTCACCGACAGGGGCAGTGGGCGAAAGGGCGAGGCGCAAAGGGGGAAGCCCTTGCGCCTCAGTCACTGTCGCAACGCCCAGCAAAAGAAACGGCATAACTGAAGTCAGAAAACAGACCGAGCCCTTAAGCCCCGGTATACCACCTGAAAAAGAAGGCACTACTTGTCTCCTCCGAACCGATAGGAAAGGCCGACAAATGCCGTTCTGGCAATACCAGGAAAGAGGGTCATGGTGTCTTCCGAGGTACTATAGCTCATATAGTTTGCATGCTCCTTATCGGTAAGATTCAGGATATGGCCCCAGAAAGTGAAGCGCTTCCAGTAGTATGAGGCGCGGAGGTTAAAAAGGGTAGGCCTGGTGTACTCAAAAAGGTTGGCGTCGTCAGCAAACTGGCTGCTGACCTCATCCATTTCCAGCTCGACCTCTACACCGTCGACTGGGAATACAGACAGGCGGGCGTTGAGGTGATGTTTAGGGGAGCGCGGTTGCCAGTTGCCGCTATAATCGACACCCTGATCACTATAAGATTCATACTTGTTGCGGGCATATGTGTAGGCAACACTCAACTGAACGCTTTCCAGCGGCGCGTAAGAGGTCATTACCTCGATGCCTTTCTGTGAGCTCTTACCCGCATTTATGTAGCGGGTATTCGGCGCCGGGGTGTTGTTGATAACGATCTTATCTGTGATAGTCATATCATAAACAGAGATGTCGAGCCTAAGACGTCTGTTCATAAAGCTGCTGCGCAGACCGACCTCATAATTTTCGGCATTTTCAGGATCCAGATCGGCGTTGTCATAGCGCGAGGTCCACAGCTGACTAGTGGTGGGCACAACAAAGCCCTTTGAGTAACTGACATAGGTGTTGAGGTTGGCATTAATATCATAGGTAACACCGGCTTTGGGGCTGGTCTTGGCAAACCCCCGCTTGTTTTCAATGCTGTTGCTCAATTGATCTTCAACTTCATACCGGGCCGAGTCATAGCGGGCGCCGACAGTTATGCGCAGCTTTTTCCAAGGGGAACTCTCGAGCTGCAGATATGGCGCTGCCACCTTGGTTGTCATATCATAGGACTTGTCGAGGTCCCCTAAGGTATAGCTCTCATATTTGTTGAGAGCGCTGTCATAGGATACCGAAAGGTCATAGGTCTTTGAATATTTGCTGCCATACTCCGTATCAAGGCCGACAATTACCTTGCTGCGCCAAAGGGAGAGGTCGTGACTATATAAGAGCTGCAGGCTCATATCGAGACTGTCATCCTCTGTATAACTGCCAATATAGGGGCGTGGAAATGGGCCAAAGGTCAGCTGGCGAATGCTGTAGTTAGGTATGGTTTCCTCCTCAGTGTCCCGTAAGACAAAAATTGCCCGCATCTCAGCAGCATCAAGATAATGGACATAGGAGAGGGCAGGTGCCACCCTGTCTGACTTGTTGTAGGCAAAATTATGATAACTCTGCAGCCAGTCTTCTTCGAAATCATCCTGGTTAATAGAGCCTGGGGAGTCATTCTCGACAGTGACATAGTCTATTTTAAAGGTCAGCAATGACACATCAGTGGCGGTATAGTTCAACTTCACGGAGCCAGACTGCTTATCAACACCACTATGCTCCCGGGCAGCTTCCGTATCGGTGTGATTGGCGTCGATAAAATAGCTGAGTTTATCAAATCCGCCACTGCCGGAGACGCCGGCCCGCCATTGCCTGTAATCTCCCAGTTCCGACCAGATCCTGGCCTGGGGGAAAGCTGAAGGCTCCTTGGTGATCACGTTAATGACACCGCCGATGGCGTTACTGCCATACAGAGCTGAGGCAGGCCCTTTGATCACCTCGATACGTGCGATGTTGTTGAGGTTAATCTCCCGAAACTGGCTCGAGCTACCGGAACCATAGCTGCCATACTGCACGCCATCAACCAACACAACGGTATATGGATTGGTGAAATGGGTTGGTATCCTGATGGAGGTAAGCTCTGATTCACCGCCAAAGTTACTGGAGTTGACACCTGGGACCCTGGAAAGAAACTCTTGCGGATTCCTGGCCTTTATTTTGTCCAGTTCCTGTTCGGAAACAATACTGATGGCAACCGGGGCATCCTTAACCTGCTGACTGATCCTGGAGGCCGTGATAACAACGTCACTGAGTTCGACAACCTGGTCTTCAGCCGCAAAAACCTGTTGCGGCAAAACAAAGAATGCCGCTGTCCCGGTAACCAGGGCAGCGCGCAATAAAGTACGTTCATTGCATCGCAGAATCATGCCTCAGTACTCTCTTGTTAAAGTTAAAAAATAAGATTCATTTCAGAGACTTGAAAATCTCTAGGAATAGTTAACACCACCGATACAATTTTTATCAATATGGCGAATTGTCGCAGATTGGTGAAGTGTCGCAGGCTGGGAAGGGGCTTCTATTCTCGCCCCGCAAAGGGGAGTGTTTCCCGCGGCAGGTGAAGGGGGGGGGGAGATTTCATTGACAGCCGCAAGGGTGTGCGGCGGCGCGGAGTAGGACTAATTCAAAGTGTCCAAATGGATGAAGACCATAAAAAAATATGCCTTCTAGGGCTCTAATCTTAAGCGGCCTGGTCCGAGTCCGCGTCAGTCTCATTGCTCGTGAAAAAATCTACCCCCTCCACAGCCGCTTTAATATCGCGAACCTCAACTTCTTTACAAACAAGGTTGCGAAATTGACCAAACCAAGGCCGGAAATAGATGCGCAGAAATTCTTCGCTGCTGGCCTCTTTTTCATCCTCAGGCGAGGCGATGAAGTCAAGCTCAACAACAAGATGATCAGGGAATTCATTGGTTGTTATGTCAAACCCATGCTTGCAAAAATATTCGCGGGTTTTATCGACGATGATGCTGTTTAAGGTGTCTCAACATAACAAGCAGAAGGATAAAAGGGTAAATATTCAATGTTTACTTGGGTTCGCTCATCAGAAATATGTAAAGGATTCACATGAACACAAGTTGCCGACCGGAAAAATGTGGCAAATTGTCGCATAGGCCTGTTTTTTCCCTTTTCACCAAGCTATGCCAAAGCCTTTTTTCAAATACCTAGCAGCCATAAAATTGATATGCTAACGTGTTTTAATTAAGAGCATTTTTTCTATTAATTATTAAATCAACACCAAATGCATCACTCACTTTTTACCAGCTTAGAATCACAACAAAATCTCCATGATACGCGGAGTATTGGCCTTAACTGGTTAGTCAAATTGCGATGGTGGGCCGTTGCTGGCCAGATTCTCACCATTGCCATTGGTTCATTCTTTTTCCATCTTGACCTTCCTATCTTTGCCGTCAGTACTGTAATTATTGTTGAAATTATTACCAACACCGCCCTTGCTCTTCGTCTTCACAGCCACCAAAAGCCACCACCTGAATATCTTCTGCCTCTGACTTTATATGGCGACATAATCCTTCTCACAGGGTTGCTCTATATTACTGGCGGCACAATGAACCCATTTACCTTTATCTATCTGGTCCATATCACCCTTGGCGCCATCTTGTTATCATCTCTTCTTGCCTGGGGCCTTTCCATCTCTACAATTCTTTCTTATGGGGGCATGTTTCTGCCCTCACTTCTCAAACAAAGTGGAGCTGGGGCAAGTCAGGAGGTTCAGCAGGTTTGCAATATCACTAATTTTAATATGGATCTTCATCTACAGGGTATGTGGTTTGCCTATGCTGTTAGTGCCGTTTTGATCACCTTTTTCGCTTCACGCATCCAACAATCCCTCAGGGACTATCATCGTACCATTGCCAAGCTGCGCCAGGAAAAGCTGCAAAACGACAAGCTTAGCGCTCTTGCCACCCTGGCTGCAGGGGCTGCCCATGAACTCTCCACCCCCCTCGCCACCATTGGTCTGGCATCAGGGGAAATGGTCTATCATTGTGAGAATGAAATCTATGACAAAGATCTCTTAGATGACGCCCAGCTCATTCGGGAACAAACCAACCGTTGCAAAAAGATCCTCTTTCAAATGTCTGCAGATGCCGGCGCTATCCAAGGGGAAAAACATACTCCCAGTACCACTGATGAACTCATCGAAAGCGCTCGAGAATTGCTTGGCAATATCTCTCAAAACCTTGTTGTAAACAATATGCTTCCAAGCAAACAACTCCATGTCCCCTCTCATGCTGTCTCTTGGTCATTAAAGGGCCTGTTATCCAATGCAGCAGATGCAAGCCCGCCTGACGGAGAAATCACCCTTGAATGTAAAGAGGATGGCGAGTACATTTATTTCATAGTAACTGATCAAGGTTGTGGTATGTCACAAGAAGTTGCTGAACAGGCGACAGACCCTTTCTTCACCACAAAACCTGTTGGCAAGGGTATGGGACTTGGCCTTTTTCTGGCAAAATCGTTGGCAACCCAGCTCGAAGGGGCCCTCGATATTGAAAGCCATGAAGACACAGGAACAACTATAACTATCTCTTTCAGCAAATCATTAGCCACCCAAACAGACTCTGATTTGGAGGTGTAAGAACCATGCCGACCATTTTACTTGTTGATGACGAGGATATTTTCCGGAACCGTTTATCCAAGGCCCTAGAGCGCCGTGGCTTCGACGTAGAGACTGCGAGTAACTACATCGGGGCTGTGGAGATCATTGCGCGACACAAGCCCGCCTTTGCCGTTGTGGATCTCAAGATGGAAGGGAAGTCAGGACTTGACGTCATCCGGACTGGCATGCGGCACCACCCCGATCTACGAGCCGTAGTTTTGACGGGTTATGGCTCCATTGCCACAGCCACCAAGGCGATTAAGCTTGGAGCAATCGGCTATCTCACCAAACCTGCTGAAGTTGAAGATATTATAGCTGCCTTTGAATCGGAAGATCTCCGTGAAATGGAAGATGACAGCATCAGTGCTCCATCCCTTGCCCGGGTTGAGTGGGAGCATATCAGCCGTGTTTTAAGCGACTGCAACAATAATATTTCACAGGCCGCTAAGAAGCTGGGTATTCATCGCCGCACCCTGCAGCGCAAACTCCAAAAATTCCCCCCCACCCTCTGATACTTGGTACCCCAAGTACTCATCGTCTTTACAGCCAGCCCTTTAGCCTCGCCTACCCCTCCCCTCCCAACAGGGTATAGGCAAGATAATGATAGGACGAGAGGGTGACATAAAATGCCAGAGAGGCCAGGGAGACAACCACAAGTTTTTTCTGCATGGTTGCTACTGTACTGGCAATGGAACTCTTTCTTTTACACGGCTCAAGAAGCATGGGAGTGATGCCACAGAAAACAGCAACAAAGAGGGGGATGTAGATAAAAAAACCAATATATCCATACTCTTTCTTCAGTATGCAAAAAGGGCAATTATGGAAGGGCATGGCGTATATATACGATGAAAATACAGTGATGAGAGTCTCCAGTGCCAGAACACCAAAAAAGGCAACACCAATCCCGTAGATAAGATAAGCGGCCAATTTCTGCCACCACCAGGCAAGAAAACCAAGACAGAAAAGAAGCATCGCCCAGCCGTAATAAAAGGCCAAACTCCCCTCCCCTCCCCGTCCACCGAAAAGATTCTGAACCGTGCCCCCGGCCCCTTCATCAAAAATAATTGCACAGCACGATGTAATGATATCTGGTTCCAATCCAGCCAGGTAGAGAATCAACAGGACTGTGTCACTGACAAGCAGCGGCAGCAAAAAAAGAAGGAGGACATATTTAACCCGTACTAAAGGATACTCCTCACTGCTGATATCGAGCTGATGAAGAACAATCCACAAGCCGTACAGGAACATGCCGGCAATTTTGACAACAAGAAGCGGAATGCCATAATCGTTGGCCAGCAGAGACCCGGTGGCACACATGGCCCCGGAAAGCATCTGGGCAAAAGAATCTGCAGCCAGAACGTAGAGAAACATGGAAATAATCTGAAAGCCAAGCCCATACTGGACCAGGGTGGATGACAGCCAAATCTCCGATTCAAGCTCAATCTGTTGTTGGCTATCAGCGGCCGGGTTCCACTGGCGGATGACCCTGATCGCCGTTTTACAGGCCACCCCAATCAAAAAGATACTGAGTCCGCTAAGCAGACACAGGGCTAGACTCCATGGGTTAAGAAACATCCTGGCTCACCCTGCCATCCAGAACATTAAACATCTTGTCCACTCTGGCATCTTCGGTGACAAGCGGGTCGTGGGAGGCAATAATGATGGTTTTCCCCTCCTCCTTCAGCTCCATCATTGTTTGCAGAAAACCCCTGGTAAGGTTGCTATCAAGATGTGCTGTGGGTTCATCGGCAATGATGATAGGCGGATTATTAATTAAGGCCCTGGCAATTGCGACTCTTTGCAGTTCACCGCCAGAAATAGAGCCGGCAGGAAAATTCTGACGATGCTTAATGGCAAAACGTTCAAGCAGAGGTTCAGCCATGGCTCTTCGCTTTGCAGGAGAGACCCCCAAAGGCAGAAGAGGCAGAACAATATTCTCAAAAACAGAAAGCTTCGGCAAAATATTGAATTGTTGAAAGATAAAGCCGATGGTCTGCCGGCGGTGGATGGTCAAAAAACGATCTGGCAGACGTGACAACTGCTTGCCGCCTATAACGGCCCTGCCGCTGGTAGGCGGATAAATACAGCCAATAATGGAAAGCAGTGTCGATTTCCCCGAGCCACTGGGCCCCTTGAGACAGACCATGGAGCCATGCTCAATGGTGAGATCAACCTGCTCAAGGGCCGTTACTTCATTAGCCTCACCCTGGTTATAAATCTTAACAATATCCTCGAGCTCAACAATCATGAACTTACCCCCTCAGCGCAGAATCAGTGGCAACTGAGGCACAGCGCCAGGCAGGGATTACCGTGGCTGCCAAATAAGGAAGCACGGAGAGAGAAAAGAGCAAGAAAAGGTCCGTAGAATATACAGCCGGAACAATATCAAGAGTGGGACGGAGCACAGACCAACCCATCATCACCGAACGAAAAAGGGCTGCATGGAAATAACCAATATGGATATAGGCCAGAATATTACCAGAGACAAAGGCAACCAGTGCCATGGCAAAACTTTCCCAGAACCGAACTGCTAAAACATCAGGGGTCTGCCAACCAAGGATTTTCAGAATAGAAATTTCCCGCCGTTCTTCAGGCGACATGCCGGAGGCCTTGTCCCAGGCCAAGATAATAAAGGCAGCAAGAGCTGTTAACAGACACACTGAAGCAAAACCTGAACGCCAGCTAAAAACAGCCTGGTATGTCATTAAAATCTGCGGACGGGTAACCACTCTGGTATCTGGCAAGATCGTTGAGATTTTCTTAGCAATGGTATCAATCTCCACAGGGTTTCCAACTTCGACAAGAAGATCAGTGGCCACATCAGGCTGGAGTCCGAAAAGATCACGGCCATCGCCGATATTCATGACAACCAAATCATAGGTCAGTATATCGGTTGCAGGAGCAAAAATACCGCTGACTGAAAACGATTTCAGGGTGAGATCTGGTCTAAAAAAAGAAAAGCTGCGCCGTTTCCCCAAACCCAGATCTTTTAAAACCCCTTGACCAATAAGGGCCTGGCCAGCATCTCCCTGAACCAAAAAACGCCCCTCAGCAAGAGCAGCCTGATTGTCTTTGGAAAAGTCGGCAAGAGCCATCACAGTAAGGTTGGCGCCGGTTACTTCGTTAAATTTATAGCCCCACACTCTTTCACTGACCCTAGTCACCCCGAAGATTGCTTTAATCTTTTCACCATAGGCAACAGGGATTGTTTCCTGACGACCGGCAACCATGCGTTGGACGGTGATTTCGGGTGTCTGCTGCAAAGTATCAGCAGCAGACACCAACAGAGATCGTGTTAAAAACTGGAAAGAGGCTAAGAGAAAGATAACCAGGGTAAAGACACAAAAAACACTAAGATTCTTCCCCTTCCGGCGCCAGAGCGAAGCCAGGGCATAATCAAGAATATTGGTCTGTTTTTCAAGGAATTCTTTCATTTGGGCGCCCAGAAGAGACCTGAGGGAAAATGCTCCAGGGCTGCTGGATAATCCATAAAAGGGGCAAGATCATCACTCAGGGCAGGATGTCTGGTGTAACGAGCTTCGGTGGCCAGACATAGGTCGGTTAAACCAAGTTCTCTGGTCAGGCTATCGCGCACAAAATATGCGTCCTTCTCCTTAAGGGCACGATGACGGCCATGGGCCGCTAGCGTTACAGTAGTAACGGCCAGGGCGAAAAGAACAAAGAAAAAAAGGGAGGATGGACGCATTAAGAGCACAGGAAGATGGAGATGATGGCTGCACTCTATTTCATCTTCATTTTCATCTTCATACCCATGCGCATGGATTCCACCTTTTCAGAGGTAATATCATCAAAGGCAAGGATGGCTTTACCAGAATGATCTTTTAAGAAAGATGCCGCTGCTTCATGACTGGCAAAGGGGATGAATTCGTGGCCCATGGGGCCATGAACATCACTACCAACAACGTAGAGGGCTTTACGGCCATCAAGCCAATTCATGGTGTAATAATCTTTTACCCAAATATCCTTTAAAGTGTCTGCCTTGGCACCATATTTCTCTGGGTTGAAATAAAAGACCATCATATCCTTGACCCCGTCAAAAAGGGAAACCTGTCCATCGGCTCTATGAACCTGGGTGAGCCAATTGGGATACTTGGCAACAAACATACCACAGACATTGCAACGGCTATCATCGGCAATATTTTCTAATGGTTCGGCAACGGCAACAGCAGAAGAGGCCAAGAAAGCAAGACACAGGACCACAAAGATGTTTTTCAAAGTTCTCATTTTATTTCAAATCCTCCTGAAGCAAATCCATAACTTCCTTTTCACTGACACCGCCAAGAATAGCAGCAGCAATGTTGTGTTTTTTATCGATAATTATTGTTTGGGGAACAAGCTTCACCTGGTAGCTACGCGCCATGGTTCCATCCTCGTCCATGAGGACAGGGAATGTAATAGCAAGATCAGCAACAAACTCTTTAACCTGGGGCAAACTTGACAATGTATTAATATAAGCAATTTGTAGGCCCTTGTCGTGATATTTCGCGTACAACTTATTAAAAACAGGGGTGTCTGCCCGGCAGTAATTACACTCAGTTGACCAAAAACGAATAATAACCGGCTTTCCAGAAAAATCAGCCAGGTCAAAGGAATTACCTGAAATATCAAGGCCGGAAAATCCAGGAGCTGGTCCACCGACCTGCAGCTCTGGAGCCTGTTGGGACTGCCCGCAAGCGGCTAAACATAGCAACAGGGTGCACAATAAAAAAAGTTTTTTCATGGAGAAGAAGTCTCAGCTAAAGAGCCGTTTTTCATGGTTAACATACGCGGTCTGTCCTGACTGAGAGCCAGATCTTTATTATGGCTTACAACAAGAAAAGTGATCCCCTGTTTATTAAAATCCTTAAAAATGGCAAGAATTTCTTTCTCAGTCTCTTCATCCAGATCACCTGTGGGTTCGTCTGCTAAAATAATATCTGGGCGATTTATAAAAGAACGGGCAATGGCGACACGGCGTTGCTGGCCGCCTGACAATTGGCCGGGAAGATCATCCTGCCGGCCACTGAGGCCGACTCTCTCCAGAAGGTCCAATGCATATTGCCTGTCCCCTTGCGGGTCGCTTGTGAAGGAAAGAGGTAAAAGAATATTCTCGAGAACAGTCAGGGTGGGGATAAGACTGGCAAATTGAAAAATAAAGCCGATCTTCTTATTGCGCATCACAGCAAGCTCATCATCAGCCTGCTGCCAATTATCAATATTGTCGATTCTAACCGTGCCGCCATCGGGCTTGGTTAATCCGCCAATTAATGATAGAAGCGTCGTCTTTCCAGAACCGGAATGACCCAAGATGACGACGAACTCCCCTTTGTTCACCTGAAGATTGACTTGATCAACTGCTGTTAAAACAGCCCCTTCAGACTTGTATTTTTTGTTCAGGTTTTCACATTCGATATACATTTTTATTTTCCCAGCCCCTGCCACTGATCATAACCCCGTTAACAGGAATCAACTTTAAACAAGAAAAGGGAGGGTTTTTCTCTTTTTTCTTGTTGCAAATTTTTCGCAATCATTTATTTTCGGAACCTTCCAGTGTGACAATTTGTCACACTAGGGACAGATTGTCACACAAAGTATTTTTTCTGGCAACATGATTTTCCTGTAACTGGAGAAAAACCAAAGAGGTCTAAAAGAGAGCGTAAAACCTGCTGCTACAGGGCTTCTCTGATCCCTTTACCAGTGACACATTGTTCCAGAATCCAAATGTTAATGCGATTGCAACAGAGATCGCGACAACACTCAAGCGAGGAGAAAAAATGAAGATTTCCAAAAAGGCATTGCTGAGCACTGTAACCGCTACTGCTCTCACTGCAGGAATTGCAACTGGCGCCATGGCAGGCAAAACCTACGAAGCTACTTTTTATGTAGCAGCCATGGGTGGCCATTTTGCCAAGGCCGTTTGTACCATAGACCCAGCTAAAGAGTCCCCCATTACCTGTAATGAGCTTACTAAAATTGATATTGGTGATGGCGAGTCCCATCCAGTCCACGATGCCCGTATCGATTATAAAGACCGTAACACCATGTATTGGTCTACCTATAAACTTGACCCAGCCACTGGCAAAACCCACGTTGGCAAAACAGATCTGCGCACCGGTGAGGTTATCATGGACGTTAATGTTCCCACCCCGAAGCAAGTCAAGGTTACCAAGAAGATGTACTGCGCATCAGGGCAGACCAAAGATTATTTCATGCCCATCACCATGTCAAACCCTGCCTACATCGATGTATTTACCAAAAAAGATCTCAAGATCAAACATCGTGTTTTCCTGGAAGGCTCTGAGGCTGACCCCAAAGTACCCTATAAATACTTTCACGGCACCACCTCTCCAGACATGAGCAAGATGCTCATCACAATTAACGAGAGTGATTCCTCCTCTCTTGCCAGCTACGG
Organism: Thermodesulfobacteriota bacterium; assembly: GCA_039715015.1. Classification (GTDB taxonomy): domain Bacteria; phylum Desulfobacterota; class Desulfobulbia; order Desulfobulbales; family SURF-16; genus BM506. The sequence goes on along the minus strand of JBDLIE010000005.1, from coordinate 44,830 downwards.
CACCGGTGTCGGCAAACTGCACCTGAAAATGCTCGATGCCAAAGCCCTTGAAAAAGGCAAAGTAAAGCTCCTTGCCTCTGGCGTTGCTGACGGCAACAAGAAGAAGACTATTTCTTTTAGGCAGTACTGGTCAAACGATTCTTCCATGATTGCCAATGCCACCGGTGACATCATGTTCCTTATTGATGCCAACACCTTGGAAACCATTGATGCCGAGACCATGCCTCCTCTGGAAGAGACCCATGACGCCATGTTCACCCCGGATGACAAGTACGTTGTCGTTACCTCCAGGACCAAGGCCATCTTTGCTGAGGACTGCCAGGATCGTACTAAGCCTGCTCCAGATGAGTATCTGATGGACGGTCAGCTCAAGCTCTATGATGTGAAGGCCAAGAAATTCGTCGGCAAAGCGACCTCCGTATGTCTTGCCTGCCATGATGAAGAGATTGGCGCTGGTGAAGACGGTGTTCATGCTGTACTCTGTGGTTTGGATGCAGAGTATAAGAAATAGAGTAACCTTTTCACCATAATTGAATAAAGAAAGGGAGACTCAGGTCTCCCTTTCTTTATTTGTACTTTAAGGTCTTCACATGTCCAACCCTGGTCGACTTCCCCTTCCCCTTGTTGCCTGGAAGGGATTTTCCCGTAAATTATTTCGCAATATCGTCCTGGTTATTGCCGTGGCCCTTCTCGTGGCCCTTCTCGTTTTCGCTCTGCTCTTTAAGCAGGCTGTGCAGGAGGACCTTGACCAGGCGACAAAACGGCTGGGAGCCGATATTGTTATTGTGCCCTCCAAGGCAAAGTCCATGGCTGAAGAGTTCATCCTTGAGAGCAAGGAAAAGATCTTCTACATGGATAGAGGGATTTATGATGAAACAAAGGGAATGGATGAGATCGCCGACTCCACCTACCATGTCTACCTTAACACCTTAGATTCCGGTTGCTGTTCTATCATCGAAGGCCAAATCATCGCCTTTAATCAAGACGAAGATTTTGTCATTACACCATGGATAAAAACCCCTACCCCTCTCAAGAAAGGAGAGGTCTATGTGGGCAATTATGTCTGGGAATACCTGGGGCTCATCGACACAATGGCCCTTTTCGGCAATGAAATAAAGATGGTTGATCATCTTGAGGTCACCGGTACCGGTCTTGACCACGGCCTGTTCATGCGCCTTGAAGACCTTGACGATATCACTGATGAGGCTTTAGGTAGCTATAAACGTGGCCAGATATCCATTGTCTTTCTCAAAGTCAAAGAAGGCTTTGATGTCGAGCGGGTGGTGGCAAAAATCCGTGATATCAATCCACGTGTTGGCATTATGACCCGCGGTAATATCGGCGCAGATGTTCGCACAACCTTGCGCGATATTGTCCGAGTATTCACCATAACTATTCTAATCTCATCACTTCTGGCCATTCTTCTGGCTTGGTCCACCTTTTCCGCTCTGGCAAACGAACGGCGGCGTGAGGTTGGTATCCTACGCGCCCTTGGTGCCCAGAAATCACACGTCATTTCTCTTTTTCTCAGTGAGGCATTCTTCATCAGTATTATTGGTGCCTGCCTGGGTATATTTGTCGGCCATTATCTCATCTATTTTCTGGCTGAGGACTTTAATCTCCTCACCAGCCTAGGCGCTACCTCTTTAACATCGAGCCAAAACATCATTATCAGCGCCTTGGGATGCCTGGCTGGTGTTTTGATTTGTCTTGCCGGCGCCGCCCTGCCGGTGATCCGTTTAGCCCGCCTTGAGCCTTTACTGGCCATTAAAGAAGAGTAAAAAAAACCAGGACAAACACTGCCAAAGAGCTCTTCTCTCTGCACGGCCAGAAAATCTTCCCCCTTCTTCTTGCTTTAAGAGATTGTATTGAGACAGCCACGATCTCATTCTAAATTTTGATTATCACTCATCTTCAGTCATTCTTGAGACACGATGCCGGAGGGCCGGGTGCCCCGCAGGAGATAAGCGAAGACTTCGAATACCCTTGGGGTGCTCCTACAAATCAGGCCGTTCATGCAACCATGCGCCATGATGATCAATGTTTGGTTGAAGCTCCATGCTAATCAAATTCCAAATTGCTTTTTGACAATTGCCGTTGCCCATGCTAGGAATCAACAAACTTATACCATGAGGGCAGCATGCAGACTTTCGAAGAACTTCTTGAACACTCCACCACCATCCACGGCCATGTCTGTGCCGGACAGGTCATCGGCGTTCGCATGTCGATGATTGGTCTTAGGGAAATAGATATTTCAGACCCCAAGGGCAGTGAGCGCAAAAAGTTTTATGTCCTCGTTGAAATCGACCGTTGCGCCACCGATGCCATCCAGACAGTTACTGGTTGCACCCTGGGCAAACGCTCTTTGAAATGGCTGGATTATGGAATCATGGCTGCTACCTTTGTGAACTTAGAGACAGGTAAAGCCGTACGCATTACCGCACGGGAGGAATCCCGGGAGCTTGCCAAGAAATATGTGCCGGAGGCGGAGGGAAAGTATAAACAACAGCTTGAGGCCTACCGTGTCATGCCTGAAGATGAGCTCTTTAAGATTGAAGAGGTAGAGATCACCATTCCCCCTGCAGATATGCCTGGCCGCCCTTTAAAAAGGGTGCAATGTGACGGATGCGGTGATTGGGTACAGGATTGCCGCGAAGTAGAAACAGACGGGAAAACCCTTTGTAAAAGCTGTGCCCATGGCCGTTATTACCGGGTCATAAACAACTAGTGCCAACCAAACATTTTGCCAAAAATTCAAGACATGGACTCTTTTGCCGCCCTTGGCCCTGATGAGATTATCTCAACAGCAGAGGCGGCGACATCATCCCACTTCACCCCCTACTGTTTGGCTCTTAACTCTTATATAAATAGGGTTTACGAGCTTGAAAAAGAGGATGGAACGAGGCTCATTGCTAAATTTTACCGTCCGGGCCGCTGGAGCAAAAAGGCCATCCTTGAAGAGCATGCCTTTGTCGGTGAGCTTGCCCAACAAGAATTATCAGTGGTCTCCCCACTCTCCTTAAACGGCGACCAAACTCTCTTTTGCCATAACTCCATTTATTATGCCCTCTACCCAAAGCGGAGCGGTCGCTTTCTTGATGAGTACTCATTAGAGCAGTGGCAGGAGCTAGGCCGTTTTATTGGCCGCATGCATACCATTGCCGCCACCAAAAAAGCCGAGGCCCGCCCCGTCCTCTTGCCGGACCACATGACCCGTAAACAGATAGAATTTCTGTTATCAGGGGACTTCTTTCCAAGCGAACTGGCCCCTCTTTTTGAAAGGGTATGCCGGGAACTCCTTGAGCTTATTACGCCACTCTTTACCGATGCAGATACCATCCGCCTCCATGGCGATTGCCACTTTGGCAACATTTTACACCGTAGCCAGGAATCCTTTCTTCTCATCGATTTTGATGACATGGTTATGGGGCCGGCTGTACAGGACTTCTGGATGGTTTTGCCGGGATATCGGGATGACAGCTTTCAGGAAATAGAACATTTTCTGGATGGGTATGAGGTGTTTAGAGCTTTTGACCGGCGTGAGCTGGCCCTCATTGAACCCTTGCGGGCCATGCGTTATATCCATTTCATGGCCTGGTGCGCCTATCAATCCCATGACAGACAAGCGGCAAGCACGATTATTCCTGACTGGGGCACAGAAGGGTATTGGCAACGGGAAATAGGTGATCTTGAAACACAGATAGTTCGAATCAAGCAGGGAAACAGCCAGGAATTCTACCAAGGCTGGTAAATCAAATAAAATCTTCCAGATTGTAAACCGTTATTTGATTTCGGCCGCAACGTTTTGCAACACGCAGGGCATTCTCAGCAAAACAAAATAATTGGTCCTGACTGTTGGGATTATGATCAAGGAGAGAGGCAACACCGATACTCACCGTGACCTGGCGACAGAAAAAATCATCATAAATATGATTTTCGGCCATTTGATGAATATCCTCAGCAAGCCGTTGTGCCCCCTCAAAATCAACCTGAGGCAACAAAACAGCAAATTGTTCACCTGTGGTTCGAGCACAGAGAGATGCGGGACCCAGCCTATTTTGCAGCTCATGACTAAATTCTTGCAGGATATAATCACCATACTGATGGCCACATTCCTGGTTAATCAATTTCAACCCATCGAGTTCCATGACCAGCACGGTCAGATCGGAGCGCCGCACAGCGGCCAACTCATACTCTCTGGTCAGTATCTTGTTAAAAGTACGCCTGTTAAATAGGGCGGTAAGGCTATCTTTTATCTCTAAATCTCTGAGTCGTTGTTCAAGCTTTTTAAGCTTGGTGATATCTTTGCAGATATGAAGGACCTGCCAGACAAAACCGTGGTCATCCTTGACAGGGCGGACGTTTACCTCAAACGAACGACCAAACATATTACACTCACTGCTTTCCATGGATTCTGGATTGCCGGAATGGAAAACACGGCAGCCCGGGCATTTTTCTATGGGCTGGTTTGAGTTATGGAAAATTTTAAAGCATTTTTGACCGAGAATCGGTCTGTCTGGGAAGAGATCCTGTGCCGCTTTATTGGCACGGATAATGTTAAACTGTCGATCAACAATAAAGAGGAGATCCTCTATGAAATCAAATGTACACTGCCATATCTGGTCATTATTGACATGTCTGGCAAGCCCCGTTGTTTCTACAGATAATGCGTTATCGAGCTTATCAGCACGGTCTCGCAGCTTGTCAAAATCAACTTCAAAAATCTTTTCTTGCATTGCCATTGTGTGCCACCCCCATGAACATCACATTGGTTATTTAAAACAACGAGATTGATAATGACTACCATTCAAAAAAGCAAAATGCAAGAAAATATTGTATTTCAAGGGAGTTAGGGGAAAGTAGATAGAGTTTACTAAAAAAAGAGAGGCATTTAACCAAAATCAAGGGACGTTAATTTCAAAATAAGCTCACCGCTGGTCTTACAGTTAAATTTCCTTTTAATATTAGACTTATGGACACGCACCGTCTTTGGACTGATACAGAGTTCTTCACCAATGGCATCGTCATTAAGGCCTTTACAGATGAGATGCGCTATGGAGTTCTCCCTGGGGGTAAGAAGGTTTTCAGGGTTATCCCCCTCAAGATTATTGCTCTGTTGAAGAAGCTGAAAGACATCGTCAGTAAAAGATCTTGACAGATATTTTCCGCCTTTGGCCACGGTTTCAAGGGCCTGCTTGAATTCCTGGTCAGAATCGACCTTAAGGACATAGCCAGCACAACCTGTCTGAATGGCCATCTGAAAAAACTGTGGCTTAGGATTACCCGTGAGCATGAGAATTCTCGAATTTGGCGAGGTAGCTTTAATCTCCTCGGCAACATCAAAGCCATTCATACCTTTACCGAGATCAATATCAAGGACCACAACATCCGGCTCGTGCTCACGGGCCAGGGAAATCCCTTCTCTACCATTATCGGCCTCTGCCACACAGACAAAACCATCAATACGCTCCAACATGGCTTTTAGGCCATACCTGACAAGAAGATGGTCATCGACCAGAAGAACCTTTACCTCATTTTCCATCATTTCTTCTCCATAACAGGAATACGAACTGTGAAGGTAGAGCCATAGCCTGGTTTTGATTTAACCTCAATGGTACCTTTGTGGGTTGCGACGATTCCATAGCAAATTGAAAGCCCCAAGCCGGTGCCCCTCCCCTCTTCCTTGGTGGTAAAAAAAGGAGCAAAGACTGCCTGAACATCTGAGGAGTCAATACCGCTGCCATTATCCGTAACAGAGAAAATCACAAACTTTCCCTTGTTGCTGGTAGAGAGTAATACCCTGCCGCCCGGCTTGTCAACAGCGTCACAGGCGTTGGTTACGAGATTGAAAACCACCTGCTTCATCTGGTCATCAATGGCATTGATCAGAGGAATTTGCTGGAGTTTTTTCTCTATATTAATACTATTTTTCTCGAAATTTTTAGCGCAGAGCCGTAAGACATCACCGATGACATCATTCAAATCGGTTGGCCCCATATGAGAAGAGGTTGGTCTGCCAAAATTCTGCATGGACCGAATGAGCTCTCTCAGCCGCCGGCACTCATCGATACAGACACCAAGCAAATGTTTTTTATCATCATTGCCCTCTTCTTCAAAAAAGGTGGTCAGTATCTGCTCCATTCCAAAAAGAGGACTGGAAAACTCATGGGAGATTGACGAGGTCAACTTGCCAAGGGTGCTCAGTTTCTCAGCATGAAGCAATTGTTCATAGGTTGCATCAAGCTCTTGGCTCTTTTCAGAAAGAAGGCCGGCGAGATTATCACGATGCTCCTTAAGCTCAAGATGATTACCCAGACGGGCACGGAGAATGGCGCCATTTACCGGTTTTGAGATAAAATCGATGGCTCCGACCTGTAGACCCAACTCCTCATCATCCTCTTGGTTTTTTGCTGTAACAAAAATGACAGGTATCTTTTTTGTTTTGGGATTCTCCTTAAAACGACGGCAGAGCTCATAACCATCGATATCAGGCATCATTACGTCAAGGAGAATGATATCAGGTTGGCTTTCTTCGGCAACAGATAGGGCCGTGGCGCCATCCAAAGCAAAAAAAAGTTTATATTCATCGAGGTGACGAGCAAGTAATTTGACGTTGCTGATCAAATCATCAACAAGGAGGATACTGCTTCGCCTATCCCCAATCTCTTCTTCATGCGCATGTTTCATGATAACCTTCGCTACTTACAGCACTGTAGGGAAAAGCCCTTTTAGAGCAAGTTAAATGCAACAAAAACGTTGACATAGCAAGGGACAAGAAGTATTGTCTTTTTCACTGACGCGGGGTGGAGCAGCTCGGTAGCTCGTCGGGCTCATAACCCGAAGGTCGCAGGTTCAAATCCTGCCCCCGCTACCATGTACTTCCAAAGGCTAACCTTTTTTTTAGGTTAGCCTTTTTTTATGCCATCAACTCAAGATCGTCCCTTAAAAAGCACGATCCTACTTCTCGCAAAGATAGCCACTCAGTACATCAATAACATCATCCGGCAACGGTGTTAATTTTCCCTGCCGGTTAATTGCGGCATGATGGGTAAATCCTTTAACGAGCAGCCTGCCGTCCTCACTATTTTTAATACGGCAATGAAAACGGCAGGAAAAAGGAGAGAGATCGGCCAAACAGGTTTCTATCAAAAGCAGGTCATCATAGCGCGCCGGCGCCTTGTAGCGCAGATAACTTTCAACAAGGGGAAGAATATAGCCCCTTTCCTCAAGGAGTTTATAGGGAAGACCGCATTCCCTCATTAAATCTCCACGTCCCTGTTCAAAATAGCGAAGATAGGTAGCATTATACACCATACCACCAGCATCGGTATCGCCGTATAGAACACGAACCTGGCTTTTCTTGACAGGTTCGGACATAGACATGGTAAGTTTTCTTGTCACGCAAGCACCGCTTTCATGAACTGTGCACCATCATTATAAATTACTCCTGCCTGACGGCCGCTTTCTTCGGTGTAAGAAGAAAAATCATTCTGCCCAAGCTGGCTGGGATCATAGATAGCTACCGGCACCGGGTCATTGGTATGGGTCTTCAATGAAACCGGGGTAAAATGGTCCATGCAGACAACGAGGCGAAAGGAATCTAATTTCTCAAGGCCGGCAAAAATAGGCCGGACAATTTTGCTGTCAAAATCTTCAACAGCCTGAATTTTTTCTCTGAGCAACCCTTGATGGCCTGTTTCATCAGGCGCTTCCACATGGACGAAAACTAGGTCATGGCGCGTTAAGGAATCCAAGGCTGCCTCAACCTTGCCCTGGTAATTGGTGTCAAGATATCCGGTGGCCCCTTCAACTTCCAGCACTTCCATACCGGCATAAACGCCTATGCCTTTCAGGAGATCTACTGCGGAGATAAGGGCCCCGCTCACTCCGTAGAGCTCTTGCAGGTCCAGCATGGCTGGTGCCTTGCCTTGTCCCCAAAGCCAGACACAATTAGCTGGCAATTTTCCTTCACTAACGCGTTTCAGGTTAACCGGATGATCGGCAAGAATGATCTTTGCCTTGCGGATAAAATCAGCAAGTAAAGGCACTGAGGAGTAACTCTGCCAAAAGGGGGTCACATCCTTTTCTGGATAATCATGGGGCGGTACTGTCTTTAGGTCCGCAATATCGGCATCCACCACAAGCAAATGGCGATAGCTGATACCGGGATATAGGGCCAGGTATTCAGCTGGCAGGGCGGCCTGCAGACTATCAATCAACTCATGGGCTTCAGCTGTAGAGATATGACCGGCACTATAATCAATCATGGTCATTGCCCCGTCTTTCTCCCTGACATTCACCAGGTTAAGGCGAAAGGCAATATCTTCAGGACCAAGATCAACCCCCATACTGGCAGCTTCAAGGGGAGAGCGACCGGTATAAAACTCCTCCGGCCGATATCCGAGCAGAGACAAATTGGCAACATCGCTGCCAGGCAGCATCCCATCAGGAACTGTTTGCAAGAGGGCCATCTTGCCATTTTGGGCGAGATGGTCCATGCCAGGGGTACGAGCAGCCTCAAGGACGGTCTTACCACCAAGATCCTCATGGGCGTAATCCCCCATGCCATCCCCCACCAAAATTACAGTCTTCATCAGTCCTCATCCCCTTGAGCCAGGATTCGAATCTTCACCGTTTCAGCTGCAACCATGGGTAGCTTGTCTATCTCGGCCAAGGCCTCAACAACGGAAGCCTCAACTGCCTCGTAGGTGCGCATAACAATAGGCACGGTCTTGCTTTTATGATTGGATTTCTGGATAACGGACTCGATACTGATATTGAATTTCCCTAAAATTCCGGCAATGGTTGCCAGCACACCAGGCTGATCCAGGGTGGTGAAGCGGAAATAATAGGGACAGCGCAACTGGCTGATCGGAGTAACTTTGCGTGACTCTATATGCTCGGGAAGATAGGAGAGACACGAGACACGATTAATGGCGCCATGGACGATATTCCTGGAAATGTCGACAATATCTGCGGCAACAGCACTACCGGTTGCAAGCTTGCCCGCCCCAGGTCCATAGAGGAGAATATCACCAACCATATCTCCCTGAATATGAACGGAATTAAAAGCACCATTAATTGATGCCAGGAGATGGGATTCGGCAACCAAAGTAGGATGAACCCGCAGCTCGACATGATCACCATGGTTGCAACTGATTGCCAGCAGCTTAATGCGGTAGCCAAACTCATGGGCCAAGTTAATATCAATGGGCTCAATACGACTGATCCCTTCCACCGCTATATCATCGAGATTGACCTTAATGCCATAGGCCATGGTAACCAAAATTGCCAGCTTATGGGCCGTATCAATACCTTCAATATCAAAGGTAGGATCGGCCTCGGCATAGCCTTTGCCCTGGGCATCCTTCAAGACCTCAGCAAAAGGCAAACCATGATCGGTCATCTGGGTAAGAATGTAGTTAGCAGTACCGTTTAAAATACCCATAAGGGAAACAATACGATTGGCTGCAAGACCTTCTTTAATGGTTTTAACAACCGGGATCCCACCAGCCACACTGCCTTCAAAACCTACTTCAACATTATTTTTGGCAGCAGCCTGAAAGATTTCAATACCGCACTCTGAAAGCAGGGCCTTGTTGGCGGTAACCACATGCTTGCCCTTTTCAATAGCCTTGAGAGCATAGGTACGGGCAGGTTCGATGCCACCAATAAGCTCAACGATGATATCAATATCCGGGTCATTAAAAAGATCATCCGGCTCACAGGTTACAGTAATATCTGCAAATTCTTCAGGTAGTTGCCGGGGAGAACGAACCAGAACGGTTTTTAGACAGATTTGAACACCGGTGCGGCGCGTTATGCGCTTACTCTGCTCAAGAAGTACCTGGGCCGTACCACTGCCAACGGTGCCAAAGCCGATCATGCCGATATGTATTGTCTTCATTGGTGGGGTAATCTACCTGCAATATCTATGGGATAACGATTAAAATATGAGTTTTGTTGGAATTTTATCATTTACCATTAAGCTTAAGAACGTGTCAAAAAAAATCGCCCGTTAAAAAAACAGGCAAAAAGCCACACGACATAAGAAAAAAAGGAACCTTTTGGGGATTTTCCTTCACTTTACTTAGGCGGATGGCAGGGTAATTTCCATCTGAAAGGCACCAAGGCGTTTTTATCACGCCCAGAAGCCAAGAATTTCCTTTATAATCAACAAAAAAAACGATATAGATTCATAATCAATTTACATCTTGCTCCAAGAACATCCATCATTATATCTAATTCAACTTCCCAACAGGTCTAACAGTGCAGGATCTCAACATCTTTACACTCTTTTGGCATGCAGGTTTCACAGTAAAATTTGTCATGTTCGTCCTTCTCACCTTTTCAGGCTATTCCTGGTTCATTGTCTACCAGAAATTTATTCTTTTCAAGGAACTGGAAAAAGAATCTGAGACCTTTCTTTCCTCCTTCTGGCTCTGTAAAACATTAACGGAAGCCCTCCATATAGCCAAGGAGAGCCCTTGCCCCGAAGCCCAGATTTTCCAGACTGGCTATACCGAAATGCAGAAAATTGAACGCGCCAGGGAGCATGGCCAGGAGACCCTGGAAATGAGACTCGCCGGTATGAATAACCTTAAACGCGTTTTGCAAAAGGCAGAGGCAATTGAAAGTGTTACCATCGGCAAATATCTGCCCTTTCTGGCCACCACCGGCTCCTCCACCCCTTTCATTGGCCTTTTTGGCACGGTGTGGGGCATCATGGTTTCTTTTAATGAAATCGGCACCCATGGCTCGGCATCCCTTGCTGTGGTCGCACCGGGTATCTCCGAAGCACTGGTGGCCACTGCCGCCGGTCTAGCCGTGGCCATTCCTGCTGTTATCTTCTACAACTTTTACTCCAACAAATTAGGCTATCTTGAGAGTGACATGGCAAACTTCTCAGCAGACTTCCTCAATCTAGTTGAGCGTGATCTTATTTCAAAGGGTGAAAAATAATGGCCCTTACAGCGAACAGGGGCAGCAAAAGGCTGATGGCTGACATCAATGTCACCCCCCTTGTTGATGTTATGCTGGTGCTGCTCATCATTTTCATGATTACAGCTCCCATGATGACCGAAGGTCTGGAGGTCAATCTCCCCGAAACAACCGCCAAAGCCCTGCGTCAGGATGATAAACCTGTTGTTATAACTATAAAGAAGAATGGTGCCATTGGCATAGATAAGATTAAGGGAGACCGCAAACTTCTGCGCCAGGAACTGAGCAAACTTGCCACCCATGATACCGGAAAAACTATCCTTATAAAGGCGGACAAAAAGGTGGAGTATGGCCTTGTTGTCCAGGTCATGGCCGATATCAAAAGGGCAGGCTTCGACAACCTGGGCATGGTAACTATCCCTGTAGAAAAGAAACGGTAACTCACTCACCTTTGAATAAAAACTCCGGCATAGCTGCTGTTTCACCTGACACTAGAGGAATTATTTAAGCTAAAAATGGTTGGCCAACTCAAATTTTCACCGCAGGATTTCTTCCTAACACGATGGGAAGACGAGAAATGGCGTAATCCCTTTCTCTTTTCTGCTGCAATCCATCTGGCCATTCTTTGTATTGCCCTCTTGCCCAGCGACTTATTTTTTTTCAGCCGCAATATTCCGGAAATTTATTCAGTGGACCTCATTGATCTAGACGAGATCCCCCTCCCCCCCGATGATGTCTATGAGCCTGCGCCGCGAGAGAATGCAGCCCCAACAGAAAACTCACGAAGCCTTCAGCCCCTTCTCTCGACCCGGACTATTCCCAAGGCTCCCACAGAGATTAAGTTGATCCGCCCACGCGCTCTTAAAAAGGATGTCCGTCTGCCGCCCATGGACCCAACCATGGTACTTGCCGCCTTAGACCGTATTCAGCAGCAAGAAAAGGCGGTGACAGAAAAAGAAAAGGCCCTCAAGGCCATTCGTCAATCGATCATGGCCAGAGAATCAGCCTCTGAGCCTGTTATGGATATCATTGCCCCAGCCAAGACCGGAACTCCAACAGGCTCTGGCTCACAAAGGGGTATGGCTGCCAACACGGCCCTTAAAAAATATAAGGCCCTTGTTGCCCAACATATCGGCAGATTCTGGAGCCTGCCGGAAGGTCAAATCTGGCCGAAAGATCTTCGGGCCATAGTTATCATCGAAGTCCGTCTTGATGGAATTGTAACGGAAAGCAGCTTTGAAAAACTTTCAGCAAACGGCCAATTCGATAAATTCGTCATGCAAACCATTGAACAGTCTTCTCCTCTACCACCCTTCCCTGAAGAAATACCACACCGCCCCTTACGCCTTAAATTCTACCCTGAGGGTATGATGTGATTTTCCCTCTATTTTCAGCTTTGTCGCTAACTATGCCTATTAAGAAACTCCACTTCGCATCTACTGTTTTTCTTGCTGCCATTTTAATTTTCGGCACACCTTTACCTTCAAACGCCCAACAGGTAATTGATATTGATATCACTGATGCGGCGATCAAAAAGGTTAACTTTGCGGTCCCCTATTTTACCGACAAAAATCGGCCTGAGCAGGATCACGACTCAGGAAAATCCATGGCTGAACTTCTTGCCAAGGGCTTAGATTTCCACGGCTTTATCAACATTATAAGTCCGGAGGTTTATGGCGGTGGTCAGGACCAAAATTGGCGCATGCTGGGGGCAAATTATGTGGTGATTGGCAAATACATCAGCGAAGGGCCTCGCCTTGTTCTTGAGTTCCGTCTTGTCGATGCATCCACGGGCAAGATGCTCATGGGCAAACGTTTTCGTGACAAAAGGGAAAAACAGCGCCAGATGATCCTTAAGTTTTGTGATGAAGTCATTCATAAGATCACCGGGAAACAGGGCATAAGCTCAAGCAAGATCGCTTTTGTGTCAGACACTTCCGGCCATAAGGAAATATATATCGCCGATGCCTTGGGAGATGATATTCGCCAGGTTACCCGCCATCAGAATCTCGCCATTACCCCTCGACTTTCCCCCGACAGTAATAAGCTTGTTTACACCTCATATCATAACGGCAATCCTAACCTCTACCTCATCGACTTCACCAAATCCAGTAAACTGACCAGGGCCATCTCTCGACGGGAAGGGATTAATTATGCTCCGGCCTGGGCGCCTGACGGCTCTTTTCTTGTGGTCACCCTCAGTAAAGACGGCAACCCGGATCTTTATAAAATTGCTCCCACCGGCCTCATTTTAAAAAGACTAACAATAAATGCCGGTATTAATGTTTCTCCCTCTTTTTCTCCAGATGGAAGTAAAATTGCCTTTGTCTCTGACCGCACCGGCGAACCACAGATTTATACCATGGAACTTAGCAGTGGCCGCGTCCAACGGCTCACCTATGAAGGACGAGAAAACACGACGCCTAGCTGGTCACCGGATGGAAAATGGGTTGCCTATACAGGAAACGGTGACGCCGGCTATCAAATTTACAAGATTAAGGAGTCAGGTGGACGGCCTATCCAACTCACTGCCTCCTGGGGCAGCCACGAGTCGCCAACCTGGTCACCAGATTCGCGCCAAATCGCTTTTACACAGACTAGAAATGGCAAGAGCAAACTTTGCACAATAACCAGCGAGGGCCAGTGGCTTCAGGTACTTTTTGTTCTGGATGGCAGCCAATCAAGCCCTCAGTGGTCGCAAAGGTTGAAATTTTACTAATTGTCAGGTAGAAATTTATAACTTTTGCCTCTCACTTCAGCGCAGACAATAAATATCATGACAAAAAAAATTCTTCTCCGTAGCACCCTTTTTCTCTCTCTGCTTCCTCTGCTTTCCGGCTGTGTCACCGGCCAAAAATTCAGAAACCTCCAGTTTAACGTTCGCAATCAGGATAATCGCCTTGTTGACATTGAAAATCAGATGGAGCAAATATCCAGCGGCGGGACTAGCGCCACCCAGTCCGTGCAAAAACAGCAGGCCTCTATATCTTCTGAACTGGAGCGCCTTTCAATGGAAATTCTCCAAATTAAGGGTCAACTTGATGAGGCAAGACATCGAAGCAGAACCTTGCAGGAAGAAAACCTTCGCCTCCAACAAGAATTAGACAATAGGCTCCTGAATCTTGAGGCCATGGGCCAAACTAACGCCGCAAAGCTTGTAGTACTCGGTGATAATATCACTGAAATAAAGACAAAAATGGCTGAAGAAGCAGAACAACGAGCCCTAGATGCCTTGCAGGCTGCTAAAGACGCGAAAAGAAGGGCTGCTGTTGCAGCTGCCGCCCAGGCGGCTACCGCAACAGCTTCTGACCAGACTAAAGAAATTACTCCGCGTATCCATAAAAAGAAGAAGACAGGTTCTTCGGTCTCCACCAAAACACCTGTCCAGACAGAGCAACCAGCCCCTGTTCCAGCTTCAGCAAAGACTCCTGCTGAAAAACTTTATGATTTGGGGCTTGGCCAGTATCGTAGCGAAGATTACAAGGGCGCCATTACAAGCTTCACCACCTTTCTGGACAGGCACCACAACAGCAAGCTGGTGCCCAATGCCCGCTTTTGGCTAGGTTCAGGCCTTTTAAAGAGTGGTGATTATAGCGGTGCTGTTCTTGAATTCCAGAACATCGTTGCCGATTATCCAGGCCACCCCAAAGCCCCTGAGGCCCTGCTTAAACAAGCCAAAGCCTTTGAACATTTCGGCGACAAGATGGTTCAGAAAAAACTCTATAAGGACATTCTTACCTACTATCCAAAATCGGAACAGGCCGCCAAGGCCAAGAAGCTTTTAGGCAAGCTGCAGTAAAATTTACCGGTGGCTACGGTTTTATTGTACCGTTTATCTGATCACCATCGAATTTCAGCCACCTTCCCAGGATGATGCCGTAGGAGCACCCCAAGGGTATTCGAAGTCTTCGCTTATCTCCTGCGGGGCACCCGGCCCTCCGGGCGATTAAAGAGACAATTGTGACTCGTCAGGCCGTCCATTGCTCACAGGGGTGAAGCTTCTAAAGATCCCTATTTGTCGCTTGATGATGAGATAATGGCTGAAACATGGTGGTAATCAGAACCGTTCATGAGAATTGATAGAAATTAGTGAGATAGATCATCTCGTTCTTACTGTTCGGGATATTGAGGAGACCTGCCTGTTCTACTCTAAGATCCTTGCCATGAAAGTGGTTGTTTCTGCCAACAACAGGGTCTCTTTATCCTTTGGCACTCACAAGATAAATCTTCACAAGAAAGGGGCTGAATTTTCACCCAAAGCCCACGCACCAACGCCAGGCTCAGCCGACCTCTGCTTTCTGACGACAACCTCACTTGCCGAGGTGATTTCTTTCCTAAAGGAAAATGGCGTGCAAATTATTGAAGGCCCGGTGCAGAGGCTTGGAGCCCAAGGTTCCCTTTTATCCATCTATTTCAGAGACCCTGACCAAAACCTCCTAGAACTTTCAAAGCCACTCTAAGACAAGTGCTGCACAGCAAATAAAAAGGATCATCACGGATTACGGTGGGAAGGCCTGTGCCCTGTATTACCTTTCTACAAGGAATGTTGTTTTGTTCATTTTTGCTTGCCCAAAAACGAACCAAAAAAGGCACCCCTAACAGTCCTGGCCTTCGGCACCACTCGCCTTCCGCTGTGCCAGGCGGCATTGCAGGAACTCGCTTGCGCTCAGACATGCTGCAATGCTCTTCGCCTTGCCCAGCTCCCTGCTCGCTCAGGCCTGAATGGGGAAAAGCAAAATCAAAACCTTTAAAACCAGAAGTTCCACGGTAATCCGTGATGGACAAATAAAAAAGGCTTATTCCCGCTAAGGAATAAGCCTTTTTTATTTGCACTATCAAGAAAGTTAGAATCAGGGAGCAATGCCCAATTCCTTTTCTTTTTCATGAACTGCCAATCTGGTTTTGATGGCGGTATCAGGGATAAGACTCATGGAGTCGATGCCAAGCTCAACAAGAAAGGTGGCAAAATCAGGAAAATCAGAAGGACCCTGACCACAGATACCAATCTTCTTACCACGCCGTTGAGCAGTGGCAATAACCATCTTAATCATATCTTTAACCGCTTCATTACGTTCATCAGCAATTCCGGCAATGAGGCCGGAATCACGGTCAAGTCCGTAGGTAAGCTGGGTAAGATCATTGGAGCCGATGGAAAAACCATCAAAGATGTCGGCAAAGGCATCGGCTGAAATAACATTACTGGGGATCTCGCACATAACGTAGAGCTCCAGGCCGTTTTCGCCCTGAACAAGACCGCAGTCCTTCATGACATCGATGACCTTTTTACCCTCTTCCGGGGTGCGGCAGAAGGGAACCATAAGCTTGATGTTGTTGAGCCCCATGTCGTTCCGGGCCTTCTTCAGTCCTTCACATTCAAGCTCAAAGGCAGGGCGATATTTGGGATCGTAATAACGGGAAGCGCCACGCCAGCCGATCATCGGGTTTTCTTCATCCGGCTCATAGAATTGACCACCAACCAGGTTAGCATATTCGTTACTCTTAAAGTCGGAAAGGCGGACGATGACATCCTTAGGATAGAAACCAGCAGCAATACGCCCCACACCCTCAGCAACCTTATCAATGAAAAATTGCTTCTTGTCTGGATAGGCGCCTGTGCGCTCGTCAATCTGCTTAGCAACGGCCTGCTTTTCAGGATCATCGGAGTTTTTCAACTCTTCATAATTCATGAGAGCAAGGGGATGGATACCGATATGGGAGTTAATAATAAACTCCTCACGGGCAAGGCCAACGCCCTCGTTGGGGATCTGGCATTCGGTAAAGGCCTTCTCAGGAATACCGACATTCATCATGATCTTAGTCTTGGTCTCAGGGACCTCATCCAGATCGAGCCTCTCGATATCAAACTTAAGTATACCGTCGTAGACGTAGCCTGTCTCACCCTCAGCGGAAGAAACGGTAATATCCTGCCCATTTTTAATGAGGACAGAGCCGTTACCGGTACCAATAACACAGGGGATACCAAGCTCGCGGGAAATAATAGCAGCATGGCAGGTACGACCACCACGGTTGGTGACAATGGCGCCGGCGATCTTCATGATCGGTTCCCAATCAGGATCGGTCATATCAGTGACAAGAACCTCTCCCTTCTTGAAGGTATGGATATCAGCAACATCATCAATACAATGCGCTGTACCCTGCCCGATCTTAGCACCGACGGCCAGCCCTTCAACAACGACATCGCCAGTCTCTTGCAGCTTATAGGTCTCCATGGTGCGCTTGGAGGCCTGGGAATGAACAGTTTCAGGACGGGCCTGGACGATAAAAAGATTGCCGGTACCGACATTAACGCCATCACCATCCTTGGCCCACTCAATATCCATGCCCTTACCGTAATGGTCCTCAATAATACAGGCCCATTTGGCAAGCTGGAGAATTTCATCATCATTGACAACAAAGGAGTTGCGCTCTTCAGGGGTGGTGTCAATATTTTGCACCGGTTCATTGGTGGAAGGATCATTGTCGTAGATCATTTTGATCTCTTTTGAGCCGACACGCTTAGAAACGATGGGGCGCTTACCCTCTTTCAGGGTAGGCTTGTAGACATAATACTCATCAGGATTCACCGCACCCTGAACAACATTCTCGCCAAGTCCCCAGGCGCCGGTGATGAAAACGGCGTCCTGAAAACCAGACTCGGTATCAATGGAGAACAAAACACCGGAGGAGGAGGAGTCGGAACGAACCATCTTCTGAATGGTAATGGAAAGATAGACGTCAAACTGACCATAGCCTTGATGCTTACGATAAGAGATTGCCCGATTGGTAAAGAGAGAGGCAAAACATTTCCGGCAATTCTCAATGATATTCTCATAACCGTGGATGTTAAGATAGGTCTCCTGCTGCCCGGCAAAAGAGGCATCCGGAAGATCCTCAGCCGTGGCCGAGGAACGAACCGCTACATCAACATTCTCGCCATACTCGGCTTCCATTTTCTGGTATGCCTCAATGATGGCATCGCGAAGATCATCCGGGAACTTAGCGTGGCGAATGATGTTACGGCATTTTTCGCCGCGCTCAGCAAGATTATGCATATCTTCGGTATCAAGATCAGAAAGAACCTCCTTAATATCGTCTTCAATGCCTGCGTGCTTCAGAAGGTAACGATAGGCATAGGCCGTGATAGCAAAGCCATGGGGAACTGCCACTCCTTTTCCAGTGAGATGTTGGTACATCTCGCCCAAAGAGGCATTTTTGCCGCCGACCAGGGGGACATCGTCAATGCCGATGTCATCAAACCAAAGGATGAAGGCCTCGTCATGTTT
The DNA here is from genome assembly GCA_039715015.1 of Thermodesulfobacteriota bacterium. Taxonomy (GTDB): domain Bacteria; phylum Desulfobacterota; class Desulfobulbia; order Desulfobulbales; family SURF-16; genus BM506. The sequence continues at coordinate 26,606 of JBDLIE010000005.1, read as the reverse complement.
ATCTGCCATTTCGTTTACTCCTGAAAAGGTTAAATTTGTACGATAGATATTGTTTACTAAAGACTGTGTAGAGTTAAAAACTCTAGCTGGATGGAAAGAGGATGTAAAGCGATGTTGCTCCCTCGTGGAAAATGAGCAATCAAGATGTCTTATTTATCCGACTAAAGATTACATCTCATATAGCTAATCTTAACCGCATGGTCAACCCTAAACAGTGCGAAAACATTGAGTTTTTAAGAGAAGAAAACCAGGTCAATCTTGTCAAAAACAAACTTGATTTTTTTTACTTTATTTTCAAGAGGTTATAGGGTGATTTCTGATTACGGTGGCAACCCATAAAATAACTTTTCCTCACCAGCATACCGCCTAGGCATATACACCTAGGCCCATGCCTTTTTAGGACAACTATTACCATTTCTTTTTTCTCAATCAATGAAGCCCTTTCAATACGCAATAAAGATGTCAGGTGCTACGTATAAACACCTGCACAAAATTCGACAATAATTTAAACTTGATTCCCGGAAATATTGTCGGCAAAATCATAACAAGCTTTTTTCTTTAAAATTATCAGGGGACGATTATGGCTGGAGATAAACTAAATCAACTTTTTACAGATTTAAACAAGGGTAGTCATGCCGACCACGACTATTTTCAAATCATTAAAATGCTAGTGAATGAACGCAATAAGACAGTTGCCGAATCAAAGGATTATCTTTCCTGCCAAGAAAAAATCGAACAGGTCTACACCAAAATAGAAAAGGAAATTAAATCCAACGATAAACCGCCACGCACCCCTGTCAAATTTGGCACTTCTGGTTGGCGAGGCATCATTGGCAAAGACATCAATTTATACACTGTTAAGCTCGTAACGCGTGCCATAGCCCAGATGTATCTTGACCTCCAGCACAACCAGGAACTCGCCGGTCAGCTAGGAGTAGATTCCCTTGATAAAGCGAGGAAAATGGGGGCTGTCATCGGTTTCGACAACCGTTTTGGCGGTCACCTGTTTGCAGGGATTTCCTGTGATGTTCTCACCTCTCTTGGCTTCACAGTTCATTACGCAGGTGAATCGACAACAGGTGCTCTATCAGCAACCGTTCTCGAACTTGGCGCCGCATTTTCCATCAACCTTACTCCAAGTCACAACCCCCTGGAGTACGCTGGGTTTAAATATAACGCAGCGGATGGTGGACCGGCAGCCCCTATTCTCACCACGCGCATCACTGAGCTTACCCAGCAATTCATCGACCAAGAGGTGCAGTTTGAACCTGTTCCCGATAAAAACCTCATAAAGGATTGTAATGCCTTGGATCTCTGGCTTGATCGCTTCAAGAAGAGCAGTCATCAACACGGCCTTAACTACGACGAGATAATGGCCAGCTTGGCTGATAATCCTGACATTGTTGTGGCGGCGGACCCTGTTCATGGTGCGACGAGAATACATATTGACCGCTTCTTTAAGTCTCTTCCCCCTGAGAGATTCGTCAAAATCCGTTCCAATGCTGACCCCACCTTTGGAGGGGTTGCCCCAGAGCCATCAACAGCCAATATGGTTTTGGTCAATGAGGCATTAAACGACAAGCCCCAGCCCCTTAAGATCGGCGTTATTATGGATCCTGACGGCGATAGGATTCGCTTCACTGACGGCACCACTGAAATCGACATGAATGTCTTCGGCGCCATGGCCTACCATTTCCTCCATGAAGGGAAAGGGATAAAAGGTATGGTTGCCAAAACCGTTGCCACCAGCAATATGGCCAATGCCCTTGCCGCAGCCTTTCAAGAAGAAGTCTTTGAACCCAGGGTGGGATTTAAAGAGTTTAAGCCGGTAATAGATAAGGCTCTGGTCTGCTTTGAAGAATCTGACGGAATCACTGTCATCGGCCACACTCCGGAAAAAGACGCCTATGTCGGCCTTATGTTGGCCATAGACATGGTGGTAAGCCGCAAACAAAATCTCGGTGATTATTTTAGAGAAATCACCAGTGAGTATGGGGCCTTTTTCCCGGCAAAGGATGGAGTTGTTGTCAGCCAGCAAGGAACAGAACTGCAAGAAACCCTTGATCAGTTAAAAAAGTATAACAAAGGGTCATCCATTCAGGTTGGCCCAGAAACAAAGAATGTATCAGATGTGATAGATATTGATGGCCTCAAGCTTATCTTTGAGGACAAGAGCTGGCTGCTCATTAGACCCTCCGGCACTGAACCAAAGGTTCGATTTTACGTCGAATCAAGGACGGAGAACGGCAAGAACGACCTTTTCGAGACAGCAAAAACCATGCTCGCTGAGATAGGGCTCCTCTGAGCAAGAATGAGTGCAGACAGCCCCTAATCAATTATCATATTCAGGATTACGTCGAGAGACGCACTGCTCAAGGCGCTCTATAAGTGTGTCAAGTTCCGGCTTTGTTACTTGATCGTCTGCTCCCACAGCAACCCCTTTCTTTCTCAGGGCATCGTTGATCATCGATGAAAAAAGAATTATTGGGATTTTACTGTAGGCCGCGCTCTTTCTTACTTGAATACAAAAATGGTGTCCATCCATCCGGGGCATCTCAATATCAGAAATGATTGCCAAGACTTTTTCATCAAGTTCACCTGCCTCCCGGAGACCCTCTAAATATTCCCAGGCAAACAGGCCATCTGGATGGGCTTTCACATGGAAACCGGCCTTCTGCAAGGTACTGGAGAGCTGCATCAAGATCACCCGGGAGTCATCAGCAACAACTACCTCTTTGGAATATTTATCTTCAATTAATGACGATTGTTTCTCGTCACGATCGCTGCGCATCATCATTGATGGGTCAATGTCTGCGGTAATCTTCTCGAAATCCACCATTTGAATGGTCTGGCCATCAAGCAAACAGATACCGGTGATGGAGGCATTGGCAGCAATAATTTCAGGAGGAGGAGTTATCTGGCTCCAAGAGATACGATGGACCTTATCCACGCCGTGGGAAATGAAACCGAAGGCCTTACCGTTTAATTCAGCAACAATTACAACGCATTTCTTTTGGAACTCCGGGGTATTTTCAACCTCGAAGCCAAAATACTCACTTATGTCCACCAGAGGAATGGTGGCGTCCCTCAACAAGAAAACACCCTTCACACAGTCAGGACTATTAATTACGTCTGTAACATCATCTGGCAATGCGACTAACTCACGCACCTTGGCGGCATTGATCCCAAAGGCATTCTTGGTAAGTTTTCCTGTGTTCGGGTCGACAAACTCTAGATAAAAGGTAATTACCTCAAGCTCATTGGTACCGACCTCTAAAAGAATCTTTGATTGATTCAAGCTACTTTGCTGACTCATTGATAAAACTCTCCCTCACGCCCTTGGCCTTTATTTATGACGACACCTCTGCTTAACAACATTTTAATGTTGTCATAAAAGGCAGTTAAAAATCAATGCTGAAATGAGGCGGCCTAAAGAATGCGCCAAGAAAAGATCTTTAAGAGGTGAGGATGGACAACCAAGTGGCAGCAAAGAGGGTGACACTTATAATGCCATTCATGGTAAAAAAACTCATGCTGATATTGGAGAGATCCCTTGGATTAACAATGAGGTGCTGATAAAAAAGGGCCAGGCCAGTGATGGCAACACCAAGGAAGTAGTAGATATTAAGACGGCAATATAACCCTGTATAGGTAAAGAGGACAAAGGCGATGGCATGAAAGAGAACAGCCAGCTTAAAGGCACCCTCTCTCCCGAAACGGGCTGGCATGGAATGAAGCCCTCGCTTCCTATCAAAATCGGCATCCAGACAGGCGTAAACAGCATCAAAACCGGCAACCCAGAAGAGAACTGCTGCCGAAAGCATCCAAGGAAAATTGTCAAAGGAACCCTTTACGGCAACAAAACCACCCAAGGGAGAAAAGGCCAAAGCCACGCCGAGAACCACATGGCAAAACCAGGTAAAGCGCTTGGTGTATGAATAAAAAAGGGTGAGACCCAAAGCAAAGGGGGAAAGCTTCAGGGTCAGGGGGTTAAGCTGGGCACAGGCCACAAAAAAAAGAATGGTCGCTATAATAACCATGGCCCAGGCCTCAACCATCTTGATGTCTCCAGCTGGGATAGCCCGGCTGGCCGTACGGGGGTTCTCCTTATCGAAACGGGCATCAATAATCCGGTTAAAACCCATGGCGCTTGTTCTGGCTCCGGCCATGGCCAAGACAATCCACATAAAAACCATGCCACCAGGCACTCCGCCCTGGGCAAGCCAGGCACCCATGAAAGCAAAAGGAAGTGCGAATACCGTGTGCTTGAACTTGATCATTTCAAGGAGTGTGGAGATTTTCTTTAGCATTTTTTCGATCTTCTCTATTGTTATTTAGATGCAGAAAGGTGCAACTACTCACCCTGCCAGCGGGGATAGTCCACCTCAAGGCCCAATGTCTCGACAACTCGAGATGCATAGTTCCGGGCCATTTCTTCAATGGATTGCGGCTTCTGATACATAGAAGGCATGGCCGGACAGATAGTAGCACCGGCATCATGGACGGCGAGCATATTTTGCAGATGGGTACGGTTAAAAGGAGTCTCGCGTACTGATAAAACAACCTTACGTCTTTCCTTCAGCATGACGTCAGCGGCCCGGTGGATGAGATTTGTCGACAGACCACTGGCAATGGCGGCCAGGGTGCCCATGGTACAAGGAACCACTGCCATGGCTTGGAAACGGGCAGAACCAGAGGCCATGGGGGCCGTAAACTGTTTAATGTCCCACCAGCGCACCCTGGGAAAATCACTCTTTTGCATCCCGAGCTCAAGTTTCAAAACCTGCTCCCCAGCCTCGGAAATAATGGCGTGGATCTCGACATCCGTGCCATCAAGAATGGCCAGCAGCTCTTTGGCATACATCATTCCAGAGGCACCGGTAATGGCAACTATAATTTTATCCTTCATCGTAGAACCTTTATTCACAAATTTTTAAAGGTAAAGAGCTCGCAGTCATCTCACCCCTTTGGACCAAAAGCTCAAAAAACCTCTCCAGGGCTTCCACCTTCTGTGGGCCTAAATCATACTCCATTCCCTGCAAATAGGTATGACAGGCCGTCACTTCCATGGGAATACGAGGGGCAACCAATTCACAGATCTGGAGCAAATCATCCCTCCCCTCTTGAATGCAGCGTTGCAATTCGTGATGGATTTCGACAACGGTTACAGGGTCATACTGGCAAAATTCTTCCCTTACCGCCCAAACAGCGAAGACAAAAGGAAGTCCGGTTTGCTGGTGCCACACCTCGCTTAAATCCATCTGCACAGGATAGTTCCCCTGTTCTTTAAGACGGAGGGCATCATCACCTATGGCAAGGACGGCTGCATACTCTCTACTCACCTCAGCCAAATTAACAGCACCCTGCTCATAAATGGGTTGAACGCCATAAAACTCCTCAAGAATAATCTTAACCAAGGCAACAGAGGTTTGCGACTGGGCTGAAAGCAACACCTTTTTGCCTTGAAGATCTGCGGCCTTCTCTCTGGAAAAGAGAAAAACAGAGCCCACCGGCCCAGTGGCGGAAATGGAAAGCCCACCCAGTATCTTATATAATTCAGGATGAGCCCCATACTCATGGGATGAGATAAATCCAAGATCGAGCTCTCCATGGTAGAGCATCTCATTAAGCTTTGTTGGAGGAGCCTCAGTAACATGCCATTCCGGCCGGTGGACACTGCGGCGCCACACCTCATAAAAAGGAGCTGTATTAATAAAATTTACCATGCCGATCCGGGCAGTGTATTTTTTATCTTCTTTCATGGTCAGATCCAGGCAATGGCCTTTGCACCCTGCTCGCAAGCCAGAAAGTCAAATGGCGCCGTACCATTATAACCAATCTCAAGAAATTGCGGGCAACACCCCTTTTCAAGCCTTCCCCTTCTTGGGTCAGCAACAGCCTCAGCACCATTATAGGTAGCCATGGCGACAATTATTTCAGGGTCAAGGCCTGGATGATCCTCAGCAAGAATCGTCATTTCCCGCCAGATGGAAAGTTCAGGATTACTGGCCAGACTATCCGTCCCTAAACAGGGCCTGATGCCGGCATCGACAATCATATCAGCCTGAGCCTTTCCCACCCCGAGAAAACGATTAGAACCAGGGCAGAGGCAGACCTTGGCTTTTCTACGAGACAAAAGAGCAATCTCCTCGTCATCAAGATGCACACAGTGCACACAGAGTGTCTTTTCATCGACAAGATTGAGTTGATCAAGATAGGCAACTGGGCCCAGGCCAGGAGCTGTGAAAGAGCCGTCCCAAACACCGCGCTCTTCCAAAAAGCTGCGAAATCGGCCCTTGCCACTCTTTAAAAAATCAACCTCATCAAGGGACTCAGCAACATGGATGGGAAAAAGCTGCTCTGTCTGTTGCGTTCTCTTTTTAACAGCTTGCAGCAATGGACCACTTGTTGAATAGGGCGCGTGACCGGTAAATTGATGGTCTGGACCATGTTTAGCCATTATCTGCAAACCATGGGCTGTACCCTGTTTAGAAAGCCCCAGTAATTCGGTGAAATAGTGAACATCCACACCGCTATAAGCACCGACTGACGGAGAAAGCGCATTGCCGATATCCACCAATAGGCCAACTCCATCAGCATATTGAGCGGCCAAGGCAGCCAGACACACACTGCTATCAATTTCATCCGTATCCATGCCATCCCGCAGAGCGAGTAGATCGGCAATCCAGGCTGGCATATTACCAGGCTCAAGCGGATGCTGGCTTAGTTCGGCAAAAGGAGAAAGCTCAAGGTGACAGTGAGCATTCACAAGACCCGGCATAAGTATGCGCGATTCATGATCAACAAACGTATCATGTGATTCATCTCGCATATCAGCGTAAGGCCCCACCGCCAAAATCTGTTCGTCATCAACGACAACAGCACCATCAGCAATGGCAGGAGATGAAATGGGTAGCACCCAGGGGGCCCGGTGGAGAGTAATCATGATCAGACCGGGGTATAATCCATCCGGCGCTGCACAGGGGTCATGCCCACTGCGGTCACCAATTTACGAATTTCATCCTCGGAGAGACGAAAACTGACCCCTGCCGCCGCCACCACGTTCTCCTCAATCATGGTGGAACCAAAATCATTGGCTCCAAAGAAGAGGGAGATCTGGGCAATCTTCGGCCCCTGGGTGACCCAGGAGGCCTGGATATTGTCAAAATTATCAAGGAAGATACGAGACAGAGCAAGCATCTTAAGATACTCATGACCGGTGGTCTTTGGCATGTCATCAAAGACCGTATTGTCAGGTTGAAAGGGCCAGGGTATAAAGGCGGTAAAACCACCCGTGCGATCCTGCAGATCACGAAGGCGCTGAAGATGTTCAAGTCGTTCTTCCAACGTCTCAACATGGCCAAACATCATGGTGGCTGTGGTGCGCATGCCCTGCTTATGGGCCTCTTCCATTACAGCGATCCATTCGTCTGCTGAACATTTCTTTGGCGCTGTATCTTGACGCACCCGATCATTTAAGATCTCGGCACCACCGCCGGGAATGGAGTCAAGACCAGCTCGCTGCAGACGGATCAGGACCTCAGGCATGGATTTTCCAGAAATCTGGGAAAAATGCATCACTTCGGGTGGAGAAAAACCATGGACATGGACTCCATAGCCCTTCATGAAGCGCAACATATCTTCATAATATTCCAAACTCAGATCAGGATGCAGACCGCCTTGAAGAAGAATCTGGTTGCCGCCAAGGCGCTGGGTCTCTTCAATCTTTTTACCAAGCTCCTCAAAGGAGAGCACGGATCCAGCCTTATCTTCAGGAGCTTTAAAAAAGGCGCAGAATTTACAGGCTGAAAGACATATATCGGTATAGTTGATATTACGATCTATGACATAGGTGACGATGGGTTCCGGATGCTTGCGTTTACGAATCTCATCAGCGAGCATACCGAGTTCATAAAAACTGCCCTCACGAAAGAGCTTTGCCCCTTCGTCCCTAGTTATTCGTTCACCATCTAAAATTTTTGTAATCAATTCTTTCATTTTTTTTATTACTCACAACAAAAGAGAACGATCTTCTAACTCTGAGTTTTTCTTCATTCTCCTCTTTGAAAAAGTTTCTCAAGGGTGTCTCAAAAAATTAGCCATTTTGTATGAGTACAAGGTGGCCATCAATATTCCTTAACAACATCATACAGAGTGCCGCGCTGGATAGGAGTGCGGCCAGCCTCCTTGATGATCCGGACAAGCTCAGGAATGGCCATGGCCTGTTCGGTTTCAGCTCCTGCCATATGGGTGATGATCTCCTCCTTGACAGTGCCGTCCACGTCATCAGCGCCAAACGAAAGGGCAACTTGGGCCATCTTGGGGCCGATCATGACCCAATAGGCCTTGATATGAGGGAAGTTATCAAGGAAGATCCGGGAAACAGCGATATTCTTCAGGTCATCAACACCTGAAGTCCGGGAGAGATCGTCCATCTCGGTATTCTTGGGATGAAAGGCCAGGGGAATAAAGGCCAGGAAGCCACCAGTTTCATCCTGGGCCTCACGAAGAGCGGCAAGATGCTCGACCCGTTCCTCTATGGTTTCGATATGGCCGTAGAGCATGGTGGCATTGGTGTTTAAGCCAAGACGATGGGCGGTTTTCGCCACCTCGAGCCACCCCTCACCGGAGAGCTTATCCGGGCAGGTTTTTTCCCTAATGCGGGGGCTAAAAACTTCAGCACCGCCCCCGGGGATGGAATCAAGACCCGCATCCATGAGGATTTCCAGGGTTTCTTTCACCGGCTTTTCGGCAAGTTTGGCCAGGTGATCAATCTCAACACAGGTAAAGGCCTGGATATGGATATCGGGGCGGACATCTTTGATGCCCTTGAGAATATCGGTGTAGTAAGAAAAGGGGAGATCAGGATGAATGCCACCCACCATATGAACCTCCGTGATAGGTTCATCAAGACGGTCACGCACCTTGCCAATGGCCTCGTCCACAGTCATCTCGTACGATTTGTCGGTATCCTTTTCTTTACCAAAGGCACAGAACTTACAGAGATTGGTGCAGATATTTGAATAGTTGAGGTGCTGATTGTAGATAAAGTAAGCCCTATGGCCATTCTTGCGTTCCCGCACCAAATTGGCAAGATAGCCAACAGCAAGGAGATCAGGACATTCATAGAGACGAACCCCCTCCTCTCTGGTGATACGCTCACCACTCTTCACCTTGTCAAGAATATCCCCTAACCCTGCTTTAATTACTAGTGATTCCATTTTTCTATCTATGTTGAATTATTGTTGAGAATTTGAGAAACAAGAATTTGAGAAGTTGAGAAATAAATAGAAGGAAAGGTTATCAATAAAGAAAAGTACCTTCTTCTCAACTTCTTATTTCTTATTCCTCAAATTCTTATTTAGTGGCAGGCCTTAAGCCATCCTTTAAAACAATGAGTAATTCCGCCACCCTCTCCTGCAGCTCTTTCTTGCTCAAACCAGCCAGGCCGAGACCACTGTCGAGATAGGGCCTGGCATAGGCCTGCAAAAAACGATCAATAGCCGCATCAAGCATGAAGATGACCATTTCAACCGCAATATCATTGCGAATGATGCCCTGTTCCTGAGCAGCTTGGCAATGGGGGCCGAAATACTCCCTGGAGAAGAGGCGGACTTCAGCCAACAGCTCCTCCCTGCGCGGGATCTCCTGCTCAAAGAGAACCCGGAGGTACATCTGAAAATATTGCGGGTAGCTATCAACAAACTGCAAACCAGCTACCAAAATGGCCTGTACGAGATCAAAAAAATCTGTCTTCCTGGTGGTTGCCTCTTTCACCGAAGCTTTCACCTTGCCAATAAAGCGGCCAAAGACAAAAAGAAAGAGGCCTTCTTTACTGCCGAAATATTGAAACAGGGAGCCCTTAGAAATTCCAGCTTCCTTAACGACACTGTTACAACTCGCCTTCTGGTAGCCCTGAGAGGCGAACTCAAAGATCGCCGCCTTCATTATGGCATGCTGCTTTTCGTCGGCTAAATTGGCAAATGTGCCTTTTTCAAGTTTGTGAAAATCCATAAGATGACCAGGTGGTCATCTTAGCTCTTTTACCTTAGATAGCAAGAAAAATGAGAATTAAACTCTCAGAACCAGGGAGAAAAAAAACGAGAACGTTTTTTATAGGATAAGTAGTCGGGGAAATGCTGCTCCAAAAGTTTTTCTTCCATACGAAGTTTAAGATATAAAACAAGCCACAAAAGACAAAACGCACAGAGACGAAGCCAATTAAAAGTAATCAGAAGAAGGCCGGTACCGGCAAGCAAGATACTGGCATACATGGGATGCCTGATATAGCGGTAGGGACCATGGGTGACAAGAATAGCGCCCTCTTTTATTGCCGGCCTGATATTAAAATGACCAAGGCGCATCACCTTGATGGCCCAGCCAGCCAAAAAGAGTGAGGCAAGAAAAAATGGGAGGGCAAGGAGGTTTAGATCGCGCCAGCTGGTTGTTGCAATCAGCAAGGCGAGAAAAACAAACTGGCAGGCAACAAGCAGCCCCCCACATTTTCCTCTCACAGGCCCACCTCACGGACCCAGGCCACTACCCTTTTTACTCCTTCAGCGGTTGACACCCTTGGGGTATAGGGCAGAACCTTTTCTGCCTTTTTGATTGAAAACCAGTGTGATTTAGCGAGCTGCTCAGCAACAAAACGGGTCATCTTCGGTTCCCTTTTGATGCGCAGGAATCCATAGATCTTCTCCAGAAGAAAACCAATTTTATAGGCCTTATCAAAGGTAATGGACTTGGCCACTGGCGGAATGGCGAGCTGAACAAAGAGATCATTAATCCATTCCCAGAGTTTAACAGGCTCTCCCTGGGAGATAAAAAAGATCTCACCTGCTGCCGTACCGTATCGCTCTAAATTAATAGCAGCCTGAATATGGGCATCCACTACGTTATCGATATACGATATATCAACTTTATTTCGGCCATCACCGACAATCTTCAGGCTGCCGGCACGACCACGCTTGATGAGGCGAGGGATGAGATTCGTATCGCCAGGTCCCCAAACAAGATGAGGGCGGAGCGCTGTGGTCCTCAAGGTGGGACTGTTGGCTTGAAGAACAAGGATTTCTGCCATGATTTTGCTCCGAGCATAATGGCAAAGAACATCCTCTGCATAGGGTACTGTCTCATCAACACCGCGCAAATGACCACGATCAAACACAACGCTAGGGGTACTGGTATAGACCAAACGGGAGACCAAATTTTCCTGGCAAGCGGCAATAATATTCTCTGTGCCTTTAACATTAATGCCAAAATAATCGTCCCAACTTCCCCAAACACCAGCCTTAGCAGCCACATGAAAGACCGTATCAACATTACAGCAGGCCTGAACCATGAACTCTTTATCGCGGATGTCACCGACTAAACAATGGGCTCCCAGTTCTTCAACGGCAGGATAGCGATGGCGGCCCACCACCAAGGTACGAACTCCCATTTTACAGAGGGAACGGACAATACCAAGACCGATAAACCCTCCCCCACCAGTTACCAGGACATTTTTCATCTTTTCTCTGCTCCCTGCTTACCCTAATTTTCGAGCAGCCCAAACAGCCAACTTCTCTCTGAAGATTTTGGCATTATGACGGATATCCACCGGGAATGCCGGATGAAAGAGGATTTCATCTATCCCTCTTGTCACCTTATTTTGGATACCAAGGGCCCGCAGCTCCATGGCAAGCCGTTCCTTGTCGCACTTTTGATCTCGGCATTCGACACATAGAACCGGGGTCTGGCGCCCCGCCGGGCCTATTCCCACAAGGGCTGTTCGATAAACATCCTTATGGACATTGAAAATCGCCTCGCAGGGGATAGTGTAGAGTGGCCCGTGGGAAGTCAGGACCCGATGGGCCTTTCGTCCACAAAACCAGAGACGGCCCTTATCATCAAAATATCCCATATCGCCCATGCGGTGCCAGAATGAATCGCCATCCTGTATCTTAGCTGCGTAACTTTCCTCGGGATTATGATCATAGGCCCGAGTCACCACAGGTCCTTTAACAATAATTTCACCAATTTCACCAACTGGGAGAATTGCAACCTGGCTATAATTTTCCACTGGCCTTGTCGCAACCCTCATGACTTTGATGGTGATCCCGGGTAACGGTCTGCCAACACACGTTCCCTTGCCAATCTGAGTTTGGGCCCATGTTTCGTCAACGACCTCAGTGCCGGCCATAGAGGAAATAGGCAGGCTCTCAGTGGCACCGTAAGGGGTATGTACCTCTCCCCCCGGGGCCATAATTTCTAGAACATGCTCAATAAGTTCCCCGGAAACAGGGGCGCCGGCCATGAGGATTTTTTTAAGAGGTAAAACAATCTTTTTTTGCAGACAATAACGGCTCACAACGCTCCAGATTGCAGGAGAACCAAAAGAATAGGTCACACCCTGATCATTAAGAGAGCGGATAAATTCCTCAGGATTGACCTGGGCGGGTTTAGCAGGATTCATGTCGGGCAAGACCGCCCTAGCGCCGAGAGCTGTAGAAAAAAGTGCAAAGAGGGGAAAGGCAGGCTGGTCGATTTCACCCGGGCCAATCTTATAATAGGAGCGGATTAGCTCAAGCTGGGCATGGAAAATCCCATGGCTATACTGGACACCTTTAGGCGGCCCCGTGGAACCAGTGGTGAAAATGATAGCAGCCAAATCATCTTCACCGGCCTCAAAGACCTTAAAATCAGGTTCAACCTGAGAGCATATGGTGGCCAAGGAATGGCCGAAGATTCCCAAGGATCTCCCAACACAGATATTGGTGCAGATAGTCTGAAAAGGCCGGGGAAAGATGAGCTTAAAGATATGGGCCTTAGGAATGGCGATCAAGACATCAGGCCTGACAGCACCAATGCAGCGTAGAAGATTCTTATACCCCATACCTGGATCAATGAGAATAACCGTGGCGCCCAGGCTAAACAAGGCAAAGGTGAGGGAGAGAAACTCCAGCGACGGGGGCACCATCAGCATAACCCGCTGCCCCGGGCAAATCCCCTGCCCTTTTAAGGCTGCGACATAAAGGGCGCTTTGCTCGTGGAGATCTTTAAAAGTGCACTCTTGATATCTACCCCTCTTTCCTTGAACCAAAGCAACCTCGGCAGGTCGCTCGGCGGCTACATCGGCGAAGGTTTGGGCGATATTAAAATTCATCAGCACTACTCTTTGAATTGGAAAAGAATTTGTCAATCAAGGGAGCCACTTCATCAAAGGCGTCTTCAAGAATATAATGACCGGCAGCAGGGAAATAATGGCATTGGGCAGCAGGGAAACGGTGCTGCCACTCCTTGTAAAAATGGTCATTAAAACAAAAATCCTTGCCGCCCCAGCACAGGAGCATGGGTTTGCCCTTAAGCTTAGCCAGACTTTTATCAATATGGGCCAGATCTGGCCAGGATGGGTGCTTTTTTTGCAAAGGTATATCCAGAACAAAACGATGGGTGGCTATTCGATGGGCCCAGGAATCATAAGGGTATAAAAATCCCTGAGCCACCTCTTTAGTCATTTTTTTTGTCACCGCCATAAAGGTCGCCGGCCAGGCAAAACCATTACAGCCTTGCACAATCATCTTCCCGACAACAGGGATACGGCAGATATTGATACGCAGGGGAATGCGCTTGGACAAAAAGGCGGCGGTGTTCAAGACACAAATCTTATCAACCTTCTCCGGATGATCAACGGCCCAACCCATGCCTATGGCTCCGCCCCAATCATGGACTACCAAGCTACATTGCTCTACATCAAGATGATCTAGCAGCGTAGTGAGATTATCAATATGGGTTCGTAAGGTATAGGCGTAATCCTGGGGCTTATCAGAAAAACCGCACCCCATGTGATCAGGGACAATGATCCGAAAACGATCACGGAGATGACTGACCAGGTTCCGGTAGAGATAGGACCAGGAAGGGTTGCCGTGCAGCATGACCAAAACAGGCCCCTGCCCCTCATCAAGGTAGGAAAGACGGTTGCCATTAATGGTGATGGTCTTCGGGGAAAAGGGATACTGAGCTAGATTCTCCATTACCAGTCAATGCCAAGCATAAGGGAGTTGATGCCGCTGCCAATACCCAACAGGGCGGCCCTGTCCCCGTTCCTGAGGACCTCCTGCTCTATACCCATGGCCATGGTAATAGGTGCCGAGACAGAACCGACATTGCCCAGCACAGGCAATGTTTCAAAATTTTTGGCAGGGTCAAGATCCAGGGTCTCAAAAAGGAGCTGGGCATGGGCCCTGCCCACCTGATGGCAGAAAAAACGATCTATATCATCTTTTTGCCAATTAAGCTCTGGCAGAAAGTCCTGCCAGCAAAGGGCAGCGGTGTCGACGCCCTCTTGGAGAAGTTGCTCAGAATCAGTGGCCATGAGCACGCCTTCGGTACCGGCCTGGCCGCCCTGGCAAAGATCATTATGGGTTGTATTGGCCCGGCAGGCACCACCAACCAGATAGTGGCCGGTGTCAGCACATTGTTTATCCTGCATCACCAGGGCTACGGCACCGGAACCAATGGTAAAGGAGGCAAAGGCGGGCTTGATGGATTTGCGGGTCAGACTGTTGTCTTGAAGGAGATGATTAATGGTTGATTCCACCAAGTCCTCGGCTGTTTCTCCGGCAACAACAATCCCCTTCTTTATCTGGCCAAGCTCAATCATATTGGCCAGCATTATCATGCCGTTTAAAAAGCCAAGACAGGCATTGGAGAGATCAAAGATCTGGCATCTTTCAGGCAGGTCAAGCTGACGATGAACAAAGGCGGCAGTAGCAGGCTCCATCATGTCCCGGCAGACAGAGGTAAATATTAAACACTCAAGTTCATCAGGCTTAACTCCGGCCTTTGCTATGGCATCTTTGCCGGCCAGGGCAGCACCATCGCTGGGCCGTGTTCCTTTGTTCCAGAAACGGCGAGCTTTAATGCCACTCATCAACTCAAGACGGCCTTCAGGTAATTTAAGACGCTGGTAAACAGGGGCAAGGCGAGCCTCAATTGCAGACGAAGAGACCTCATTGGGCGGCAGGGCATAGCCAGGATTATGGAGACAAACGCGGGAATATTTCATGAAGAAAACAGAAGATAGAGAAGATAGAGAAGGTAGAGAAGGTAGAGAAGGTAAAGGAAAAACAAGCACCTTGCCCCCTACTCCTAACAATTCTCATCTTCTTCCTCTACATTCTTTACCTCCTTTATATTCTTTAACTTCTTCGGACAATTTCGTGGGTTCCGTGGCAAACATTAACTTACGACCTTTTCCACCACCGCGGCATCGAAATAATTAAGGGACATACCAGCATCGACCACCAGGCACTGACCGGTCATGCCGGAGGAACGTTCAGAAAGTAAAAAGGCGGCAACATCGGCAGCCTCTTGAGTCTTGAGGGCCTTTTTACGGGGGATGACTTTTTCGGCAAAGAGATAGCTGTCAATATAGCCCGGAATTCCTGCTGAAGCCGACGTTTTTAACAGACTGGGGCAAACTGCGTTAAAACGAACCTCGGAAAAGGCTGAAAAACTCTTAGTGAGAAAACAAAGCGAGGATTCAAGGGCGGCCTTTACCGGGGCCATATAGCCATAATTCTCAGCTGCCATCCGGGTTGCTGAAATGGAAATGGTCACCATGGAACCATGAGGAGCAAGCATGTCCTTGAAATGATTAGCAATGGAAATAAAGGAAAAGCAGGATATATCCACGGCTTGAAGAAAATCCTTTTTCAAGGTGGCATGAAAAGGCTTCATCCCCTCAGAGTAGTTGGCAAAGGCAATGGAATGAACGATGCCATCTATAGGGGCATCGATTTTGCCTTTAATCTCATCACGGAGCCGGACAATGTTTTCCTCATCCTCAACGTCACAGATAAAAACAGGACTTTTGGGAAAAAGCTTCCGAGCAGTCTGGGCCCGCTCCTCGCTGCGAACTACATGGACCAGCTCCGCGCCCTCTTCCACAAGTACCTTACCTATAGCACAGGCAACAGACTTCTTGTTTGCCAAGCCAAAGACAATTATTTTTTTACCATGCAGTCCAAGAAAACTCATTTCAGATGAGAAGTTAAAGAAGTTAGAAAAGTTAGATGAATGTAAAGAGGCAAAAAAAGTTTCTTTAATCACTCATCTCTTCTGTACCTCCTTTACCTTCTGTACCTCCTTTACCTTCTAGCTTTTTAAGGTGCAGGCAAACTCAACCTTGACGGCCACCTTACCAGCCACCTTTACCGACCCCTTCATAAACCAGGCTGGCCCTACTTTTTCAGCAAGAGCAGCGGTCAGGGTAATGGTATCGCCCGGCACCACTTCACGTTTAAATTTAGCCCCGAGAATCCGGGTAAGGACAGGAACACCTTCTGGAGCCTCAACCTCATTTTTATTGAGACTTTCAGATATGAGCAGAGCACCTGCCTGGAAAACAGCCTCACAAAGAAGGACCCCTGGCATTATGGGATAATCCGGGTAATGGCCATTAAAGACATCAAGATCAGCAGCAATCTCTTTTTCAGCTACAATCTCATCATTGGTGAGAGAAATAATAGAATCAAGCCAAAGAAAAGGAGGCCTGTGGGGAATACGTGATGTAATGAATTCAGAGTCTTGTATATCCATTTTTTTCACAAAGGCATTTCTGAATTCAGAATTCTGCGTTCTGTATCGGTATTTTACAGACCGCCGGTAATTTCCAGGACAGCGCCATTGATATATGCAGCATTGCGTCCGGCAAGGAAAAGAACAGAATCAGCAACCTCTTCTGGTTTACCAAAACGCCGCGCCGGCACCATTTTCTTATAGGCCTTTACCTGTTCCTTCTCTAGATCATCAAGAAGCTCGGTGGCGATAAAGCCTGGCGACACACAGTTAACCGTAATTTTACGCTTTGCCGTTTCTTTGCAAAGAGACTTCATCATACCAATCTGGCCGGCCTTGGATGCAGCATAGTTGGCCTGGCCAACAAAACCCAAATGGGCCATGGGTGAGGTGATGAAAATTATACGGCCATACTTCTGCTTCATCATGAGTTGGACAGCGAATTTACTCATGTTGTAGCCGCCAGTAAGGTTAATATCAATAACCTGGCGCCAATCTTCCTCCTTCATCATGGCAAGAACGGCATCACGGCGTATCCCGGCATTATTGACCAAGACATCAATGGTGTCAAACCGCGATTCAATATCGGTATAGAAGGCCTCAACAGCAGCGTAATCACTGACATCGCATTTAAAGAGATGGAGACGCTGGGCATTATCACCACATTGGCCACGAAAGGCCTCAGCTGCCGAATCATTACCGCCATAAAGGCCAATAACAGTAGCCCCCTGGCTAAGAAACGCCAAGGAGATGGCGGCACCGATTCCCCGTGTTGCGCCGGTTACGACTATTTTCTGGTCATTAAAATCTGACATAATTTCTATGATAAAATTGGAAGCTGCTAACTACGCAGATAGGCATCTGCATCGTTGGCGACAATGACGCCGTAGTTGATGGCACCGAGCCAGCCGCTCATAATGATACCCACAGAGCCAACGTGGAAAAGGCCAGGTAATACCTTGAAAAGATTACGAGAAACATCAAGGCCCTCGAATTTGGTGCCAAAGGAAGTGCCCTTGGTATGCAAGGTATAACGGTTAAAAGTCATGGGGGTAGCGGCCTCTACCCAGTCACACTTATTGCGAATGCCGGGGATATAGCGCTCAAGATCATCAAAACAACGCTCTATCATATCCTCCTTGGCCTTCTTGTATTGCGCGTCAGTCATGTTCGCCCAGTCATCGTAATCGGCGTTCATGGAGGCCACAACGGTATAATCCTCTTTGCCATCCGGTCTTGTTTTCGGATAATAGACAGAGAAAGTGCGGCTCTTGGTGTCCGCCTTCAGCATCTCTTGGGAGGAAAACTCTTCAGAGGTTGAGGTAAAGAGAAGGTCACCAACAGCAGGGAATGATTCGCCGGGCTTCAGACCAAAGTAAACCTGACAGCTGGAGTTATTGACCTTGACCGTGTCAATCTGGTTTAAAAAATCTTCGGAAAAGGCCTCACGGCCGGCAAGATTATAAATGGTATTAGTTATTCCGCTGTTTGAGACAACACACGGGGAATTAATAATTCGGCCACCCACAGCAACCCCTGTGACCTTTCCATTTTCAACAACGACCTTATCCACCTTGGCCTTGGTGCAGATAGTAACGCCGTTACGCTGCAGCTCTTCGCCCATCAGGCCAATGAGCTTGTCTGTGCCGCCTTTAAAGGTAAAGACGCCCTTATTCATGAAGTTTGAAAAGACAATGCCGTAGGTAATGGCTGGCTCGTCAAATGTTGAGCCGTTGGCATAGGTGATGGGCTCCATGAGAAAACGATGGACATCTGTCCGGCCGGGAAAAAACTTCTCAAAGAGCTCTCTGGTTGTCATGGAGAGATCGTCGTAGAAATTCATCTTATTGACGGTCTCAAAGAAATTATCCACCACACCTCTGGCAATTTTAAATTTCTTAACTAACAGATCGCTAAAATTTGTCTTGTCAAAGGTTGTTTTCAAGGAAAACTGCGGATTATCGAAAACGATATCCTTAAGTTGGACAATGGAATCACGAATTTCTTTTGTCCAATACTTTTTGCAAGTCTTGACCATCCCATAAGGAAATCCATGGAGGGACACGTCAAAAACATGGGATTTACGTTTGAACCAGGTGGCAAGACCACCGAGCTTAAAATGATGCTCGAGAAGAAGAACCGAGTGACCAACACTTGCTAGACGGTTGGCGCAGGTAAGACCACCGAGACCGGAGCCGATGACGATGACATCATACTTATCTTTTGTTTCGTTAAGAGGAGTGAAAGGCATTGTTTTCTGAGAAGTTGAGAAGTAAGAATTTGTCAAATAGGTAGTAAAAAAAGTAGTGGAGCATCTTTTTTAAAATTTATGATGTCCGTATGGATCGGTTGTAAGCATTTAGCAATTTACTCACCTCCTCTAACAAGACCTCAAGTTCGGGAACTTCGGCGAATCCTAAGTCACTTACTAGAAGAACATAATATCGACATTCCTCAAGGGGAGCCTTGGGAGATGTTGTAGAATCTAAGCTTATCCGCTTTACCGCTCTTACGGAAACCTTCGGCAATATTGGCAGGTATGGAAACTGCGGCCCGGCGAAACTGTGAAGTCAATCCAAAGCGTTCATCTGCAGGAAATTCAGTAGTTACTTGATATACTCGTAAGACAAAGGTGTGCGCCTTCTGCCAAACCACCAAATCCTGAAAACTTTTAGCTGCTGCCATTTAACTTGCCTTGCTGACGAAGTAAATTAAGAAGCTGTTGTTCTTATTTCACAAATTCTTATTTCTCAACTTCTACCTCAAGACCTGCTGATTCACGATGGTTACCCCGCTCAACATTGCGCCAACAATACCCAAGAAGCCTTGGTCAGTACCAGCGACGAAGAGATTGCTGTATGGAGTTAAGCCGTCTTTAATTTTGACGGGACTTCCATAGACAGCCCCTTGAGCTTTGGATGTAAAACGTTCAATGGTAAGCGGTGTAAAGCTATCCTGATATACTCTATTCTTCTGATAATTCCCAATTATTTCAGATACGACTGCAAAGGTCTGAGCCTCCGCATCTACCTTCAACTGTTGATATTCTTCAGAATTTGTCTGCTTCCAGATATCATAATTTGCTGCATTGGTAACCCGAACCTGAAAAAAATCCTGTTTAGGCAGGTCATGGAAGTTTTCAGGGAAACAAATAACACCCCAGTCCGGACTCAAAGCTCTTTGCGGTCTGGCATATGATAGTTCCTGCTGACTATTATAAAAAATGATGGTGTGGTCGGCATTGAGAACACGCCGCTGCGCAGAAGGTAAAACCGAGATGGATTCTACAAAACTCATTCGCCCTTCATAGTTTGCGGGCTCTTTAGGCCAGTCAACAAGTTTTGCCGTGCCAGGTGCACCCACCGTCGAAAGCAAGGTATCACAACTGACATAATCACCCCCAGCGATCCGGACCCCCTTCACCTCTTCATCTTTTCGTTCAACAGACTCGACTTTAGCCTTGTATCTCAGCTCTCCACCAAAGCCCTTATAATGCTCAACAAGCATAGCAAGGAACTCCTTCATGGTGTCGTCAGGCCGGAAGAATCCCTCAAGAAATATTGAGCGAAACATAATGACGAACTGGCCAAGGTCCATATCATGCTCCTCGCTATTGCCATAAACCATAAGGGGCAGCAGAAGCATATCGATGAGCAAGGGGTCAGGTATCAGATTGTTAAGAAATTGGCGGGTAGAGCGCCAGGATGACGGAGCAAAAGGGTCGTAATCAGCAACATTGGTCAGCAAATCCTGAAAGGAATCACGACAATGGGGAAAATGCTCATCAATCTCAGCCTGCAGAAGAGTAATGTCGTTTGAAAACTGCAGAGATGTATGCGGAAAGCGGATCAGGGAGGAGAATTGCTGGTGGGTAGCGAATTTCTTGCGCGACAACTTCAGTTGCCGAAAGAGACGATTTAAAGGTGCACGTTTATCGCCAGCCTCTGCATAGTTGGTCATTGCATGGAGGCCGGTTTCAAGCAAGAAACCTTTACGGAAATAATAGGAGTTTAATCCACCGGGAAGTGAATGCTGCTCAAGGATGAGGGTCTTTAAACCAAAACGGGCAGCACGTATGCCGGAGGCGAGGCCGGAAAGACCTGCGCCGATTATGACAAGCTGGTAGTCAGCCAAATTCTTATTTGTCTTTCAGCTTTGGTTCGAGATAGTTGACACAGCTATTTAGAGTGGCAAGCTCAGGATAATCCTCTTCAGGAATCTGTAATTGATGACGCTTGCGGAGTTCCATAACGATGTCAAGAAAATCCATAGAATCAAGGTCAAGCTGATCGCGAAGAGGTTTATCAGGGTCCAAACCATCGAATTCTGCGTCTTCATCAATATCAGCAATGATATCCAGGATTAAATTTTTTATTTCATCGCGCGTCATGGGATGCCTCTATATGGAGAATTTGAGAAATAAGTAGTTGAGAAGTAAGAAGGTGGATAATCCTCATAATCGAATCACCATTCTTATTACTCAAATTCTTACTTCTCAACTCCTGATTTCTAATCTTTATACTTTTTAACGATCACAACAGAGTTGATACCAACCATGCCGAATGAGTTATTCAAGATTGCTTCAATATTGTCAAGTTGTTTTGGCTGATTGGCGACAATATTAGGAAGTTCACATTCAGGATCGAGGTTGTCGAGATTAATTGTCGGATGGACCATATTATCATCAAAGGCTGGCAGATTCCCGGCCAGCTCAAGAACACCGGCAGCGCCCATGGCATGACCGATATGACTTTTCGTATTATTGATAAAGGTATTGGGACAATTTTGAAAAATCTGGCGGATGGCTTTGCACTCTTCCACATCACCCTGCTTGGTACCTGTGGCATGGGTGTTAATGATGGTGATGTCCTCGGGGTTCATCCCCGCCCGCTTCAAGGCAAGATCCATACATTCAGACTGGCGCTCTCCAAAGGGCAAAACGAAATCACGGGCATCGGAGTTCATGGCATAACCGGCAATTTCACCGTAGATCTTTGCACCACGCTCCTTGGCCTTATCCAATCGTTCCAGGGTGTAAACGCACCCTCCCTCAGAAATAACAATGCCATTTCTAGCGGTATCAAAGGGACGGCTTGCCTTAGTGGGGTCCTCATGCTCGGCCAGTGCGCCCTGGGCCTTAAAGCTTGCAAAAATCCCAAAGGAACCAACACATTCGGAGATACCACCACAGAGGGCGAGGTCAACCTCGCCTAAGTGCAGCATCTGCAGGCCCTGAATAAGCGCTGCATTACCGGCAGCACAGGCGGCCCCCACAGAGTAATGGGGCCCGGTAATGCCGAGACTCATGGTGACTTCACCGGCAGGGTTATTTAAAACGGTCCGAGGATTATGGTGATGGGTCCAATAGTCGGTATTATAGTCAAACTGACTGATACTAAAGACTTCGTTCTCAGTTTCTACCGTGCCATGCTCGGTGAGGCCGACATAAACGCCGGTCCTGTCCTTGCCATACTCGCTAAAATCAATACCGGCATCATGGATGGCTTCCTGGGCGCAATAAACGCTTATGCAGCCTGCCCTTGTTCCCCGTTTATTTTCCTTCTTCTTCCTGTACTTTGTCTCATCAAAGGTACAGACACCGGCTGGAGCCTCTCCCATATAACGCAAATCAATGGTTGTGATGTCGCTTTTACCATCTAGAAGCTTCTGGCGATACTCACTCAGGTTTGAGGCATTAGGTGCCGCAAGGCCAACACCGGTAATGACTATACGCTGATTTTCTGGTAGGTTTGGCATGGAATAAGGAGTCAGAATTCTGGATCAACCGTTTACGGATAACGACTGCTTGAGTAAACGAAGCATTAATTATTAGAGGCGTGTTACTATAGCCCAAATAAATCAGGCCTGCAAGACAAGCAGAACTAGATTTACCGAAAAGTCATAATAGAATTGTGGCCAAGTAATGTTTTGTAAAAACAAGAGGATACCATGGCAGACCCCATAGAAAGAAGAATAGAGCAAAGGCTGCTGGCAGGACAAAGAAAAGCAGATATTTGGCAGGATATGAAAAACGATGCAGAGCCGGAAAAAGCTCTGTTTTACCTCAACAATAAAGCCAGCCTAAAAGACAGACTGAACTTTCAGATTGTCAACCTGGTACTTGCCCTTATTCTTGCCTTTGTTACAGCCAAGGAGCTTATCACCCTCTTTTCCTTCGGCAAGCTCGACGTCGCCTTCCTGGCCGGACTGGTGGTGCCCATTATCAACATCTACATCTTAAAAGAGATCCTGCGCTTCCACCGCCTGGGATATCAGTATCTCTTTGTTCTCTCCACCCTCTCCCTCATCCTCCCCAAAAACCACGGCACATTGGAGCTCTCCCTCACCCTACTAATGATCGCCACTTCCGGCTTCCTCCACATGAAGCTCTTTCCCAAAAAGAGAGCTATTTCGTAACTTCCTCTACCTCTCTCTTCCTTTAACCTCTCTAATCTTCATCACTTTCTCCCCACTCACAACATTGTCTTTTTCGGCATATCATACGAAAAGGACTTGACCATTTCGGACTCCAGGCATAGAAAGACATAATGAAGCGCTCTCTAGAAACGTATATTCAGGATGATTTACCCAGAAAAATTATTCTGTTGACCGGTCCCCGGCAGTCTGGAAAAACAACATTGTCAAAGATGCTGACAGACAACTTTGATTATCTTAATTTCGACAACCCGGAACACAGACTGGGTCTTGCCGAAAGGTCCTGGGACAGGGCAAAAAACCTGATCATATTCGATGAATTGCACAAATTGAAAAACTGGAAGTCCTGGCTCAAAGGGATTTATGACACCGAAGGCATTCCTCCCTCGATAATTGTGACCGGCAGCGCCAGGCTCGATACCTACAAAAAGGTTGGCGACTCCTTGGCCGGACGTTTCTTTCAGTTCAGGTTGCATCCTCTTGACATGAAGGAAGTAAAACAGACAACTCATTCCCTCACTTCACAAGAAGCCTTGCAGCGCTTTCTTGATCTAGGCGGCTTCCCCGAGCCCTTCCTCAAAGGTGACAAAAGGTTCTACAAACGATGGAAACGTTCGCATCTGGGCATAATCCTGAAACAGGATCTCATTGATCTTGAAAACGTTCAAGATATCACTTCCATAGAAACCCTTATCCAGCTATTACGAAAAAGGGTAGGCAGCCCGATTTCCTATCGTTCGCTGGCCGGGGACCTTCAGTGCTCAGACAAAACGATCAAGAGATGGCTGGCAATACTTGAAAACATGTACGTTATCTTCAGGGTGCCCCCATTCCACCGAAACATAAGCCGGGCAATCCTGAAGGCACCAAAGTACTACTTTTACGACAACGGGCAGGTTCTGGGTGATGCGGGCGTAAAACTTGAAAACCTGACAGCCTGCGCCCTCCTGAAAGAAATCCACCGACAAGAGGACTGTTACGGTGAACAACTGTCACTCTATTATCTCAAAAGAAAGGATGGTAGAGAAGTTGACTTTCTGATCACCAAGGAAGAACGTCCTACTATGATGATCGAGGTGAAATGGTCAGACAACAAACCAAGCCGTAACTTTGCAGTCTTTGCCAAACAACTTGATGATGTAAAAAAAGTGCAGATCGTCAGTAAAATTAACCGGGAAGCAACCTATCCTGATGGCACAGAAATACGCTCAGCCGCCGAATGGCTGGCAAACCTCTCCCTAGCCTGACAGTGCAACCTCCTCAACCTCCCCGACATTCTACCTCCTTTACATCCTCAAACTTCTCTACTTCTTCGCCCCTACAAGCTTCAGCGCCTGCGGAGCCTCCTCACTCACATCACTGAGATGTGGTCCTTCATACTCGGGCACAATCCTTCGCAAGTGACCAATAAGCCTTTCGACATCCCTGCTGGTGGCCGCCCCTTTTAACTCCTCTAACTCATCTTCCAACCACTGCCAATCCACCTTCCGGCTGCCCGCCAAAAAGAGCTTTGGGTGTTGTGTGCCGCGCAGATTCTCACTCTTGTGAAGAAGCTCCTCAAACAGTTTCTCACCAGGACGTAATCCCGTGTAAACAATGTCAATGTCCTTCCCAGGCGTCAACCCGGAGAGGCGTATCATCTGCTCGGCAAGGTCACGGATACGAACAGACTCACCCATATCAAGAACAAAAATCTCGCCTCCCTCACCCATAGCACCGGCCTGAAGAATCAAACTCACCGCCTCAGGAATGGTCATAAAATAACGGGTGATTTCTTTATGGGTCACCGTTACCGGGCCACCGTCGTGAATCTGCTTTTCAAAAAGCGGCACCACGGAACCTGCCGAGCCAAGCACATTACCAAAACGGGTGGTGATAAAACGGGTCTCAGAACGCTTTGCCAGGTTCTGACAATAAATCTCGGCAATTCTCTTGGTGGTCCCCATAACATTGGCCGGATTCACTGCTTTATCTGTGGAGACAAAGACAAAGGCATCCGCACCATAACGATCAGTCGCATCGGCGACAATACGCGAACCAATGACATTGTTTACCACCCCCTCTGCAGGGTTCAGCTCAATCATGGGCACATGCTTGTATGCCGCAGCATGAAAAACAACTTGGGGCCGAAACTTCTTAAATACCCAATCCACCCTCTCATAATTCTTCACATCACCAAGCACGGTGACAATATCAAGATCAGGAAAGGCATTTCTGAGTTCATGGTCAATGGCGTAGATATTAAACTCACCATGATCAAAAATTATAAGCTTTGACGGCTTCTCCTTAGCAACCTGTCGGCAAAGCTCTGAACCAATAGACCCACCTGCCCCAGTCACCAACACAGGCCTTGCCCGAAGAAAGACGGAGATAGATTCTCTATCCAGCTTAACCTGATCGCGGCCAAGCAAATCCTCCAAAGTCAGGGAACGAAGCTGACTTACAGCAACATCCTGGTCATCAAGGTCAGTTATGGCCGGTAAGGTTCGACATTCAACACCGACCTCAGAGCATATCGAAGCGACCTGCTTGAAAATATTTTGGGGCGCTGAAGGTATAGCAATCAGTACAAGATTAACACCGAGCATCTCAACCAATGCCGTAATGTCATCCATAGTCCCCAGTATTCGAATACCATGAATTTCCCGCCCATTCTTTACAGGATCATCATCAACCAGAGCGACTGGCTCATACTCAGGATGCCGGAGAAGATCTCGAACCAAAAGCTCCCCCCCCTGCCCTGCCCCAACTACCAGAACTTTCTGGCTATCCTTATCTTGAAAGAAAAACCGCCTATCTTTAAACCAGCGATAAGAAAGACGAGATCCTGAAAGGATACCAATAAGCAGAACTGGATAAAGCAAAATCACCGAACGGGGAATACCATCGAGACGGGTGGCAAGAAATAGCACTAACATAACTAACATCGTGCCCAACAAAACTGACTTCAAAATACGAATAAGATCCTGCATAGAGGCAAAACGCCACATTCCCCGATAAAGACCCGTCAGCCAGAACATAACACCTTGAACAGGGAGGGCGACTGAGACTATTTGCAAGAATACCTGCCAGTTCGGCACAGATTCAAAATTATAACGGAACCAGAAAGCTGTGGCCAAAGCAAAAGGGATGGCAGATAAATCATGAAAAAAGGCAACAAAACGATTAAGCAAGACGCCTCGTACGAGATTATTAAACATAATTTCACCTACCAACGTAATAAGAAAGAATCAATACAAACTATGGTTATTACCCCCACTCCAGCGAGGAAGGAAGCGGCAGAAGGGGAGAATCAGGAGGGTTAGCGAAGGGAATACCTGAAAAAATGCTAATTCACCCCCCCTTATTTTCCGAAACACTCCAAACGGCAATGATAATATGCTTATTTTTTTCAGGCCCGACAAAAACCTTCGATGTCAGTGGATATTTTTGGGACAAAGCATCCATCAGTTCGACGTCCTCCGGCACCCTCTTATTTAGCAAAAGGACAAAAAGTGCTGGCGACAAACTACTCTTTGAAAATCTTTTCTCAATATCATCGTAGCCTATTTTCCCAACGGGCTGTTGCATGTCCTCGCGATCTAAAAACCAGGCCATTCTCCGTGCATTAC
>JBDLIE010000004.1:0-122990 GCA_039715015.1 Thermodesulfobacteriota bacterium | reverse complement strand
GGGGCAGGTCATTTATTTTCTGCTGACAGACATTATGTCTCGCATTCGCTCAGACAGTCCACAATGCTTTTCCCTTGCCCAGCTCCCTGCTCGTTCAGGCCTGAATGGGGAAAAGACAAAACCAAAACATTTAAAACCAACGTTTCCACGGTAATCCGTGATGAACCAAACAAAAGGGCCGCGGAGAAAAAATCTCCGCGGCCCTTTTTACTTTTCAACCTAGACGTTGATCAAACAAAAACAACTGACTCTTCATCATTCTCACGGGCAGCAACTTCGCCGATAATATGGGGAGATTCTCCCAGGGCAATGAGCTGTTGAACAGCATCATCAACCACCCTTTCATCAATAACTATGGCCATACCAATACCGTAGTTAAAGGTACGCCTCATCTCATCCACAGGCACATTCCCTTTCTCCTGCAGGAATTTGAAGATAGGCTGAATAGGCCAGCTGCCATTTTTAATCACGGCCTTGCAGCTCTTTGGCAGAACACGGGGAATATTATCATCAAAACCGCCGCCAGTGATATGGACCAGACCACGAACCTTGTAATTCTTAAAAAGATTAAGCAAGGGCTCTGTATAAATCCGAGTGGGGCGAATAAGCTCCTCTCCTAAAGTGCAGCCGAGTTCATCGACGTGATCATCAACCTTAAGGCCAAGCTCCTCAAAACAAATTTTGCGCACCAGGGAATAACCATTTGAGTGAATTCCACTGGAAGAAAGACCGACAATCTTGTCCCCAACCTTTATCTCAGAACCATCAATAAGCTTGTCACGTTCTGCAATACCAACGACAAATCCGGCCAAGTCATAGTCACCAGCGTCATACAAACCAGGCATCTCTGCAGTTTCGCCACCGATCAGGGAACATTTGGAAATCTCGCACCCCTTGGCAATACCCTTGACAACATCGGTGGCAACATCAGTCTCAAGCTTACCAACCGAGAAATAATCGAGGAAAAAGAGCGGCTGTGCACCACAGACAACGATATCATTGACACACATGGCTACCAGGTCGATGCCAATGGTATCATGGACATTACAGAGACTGGCCACCTTGAGTTTGGTACCAACACCATCAGTGGAGGACACCAACACAGGGTCTTTAAAGCGATCACCGCCCAAGGCGAAAAGGCCGCCGAAGCCACCGATATCGGTCAAAACACCCCGTCTAAATGTTGAAGAAACAAGAGGCTTAATCTGATCGATAAAATCGTTTGCCTTATCAATATCAACGCCGGCTTCTGCGTAACGTGAGGAGGATGAATTGCTCATTTTTTTATAGTTATTGAATTATTTGGTATGTGCTCTGCTCGGCCTTTGATGCCGAAAAATTCTCTAAGAGTGACACCAAGTTTATGAAACAGTCCACAAGATGTCCTGTGCCTTAAGGCACTCCTTAGGGAGGAGAAGGACATCTAAATACTCCAGCCCCTGAAGAAAAGTCAATCAAATTATGAAGATGAAGCACACAACAGATTGTATGACATAAGGACACTATACAACAAAGAGAGTGGTTACTTAACTTTTTTTAAACTTCTTCCCA
Organism: Thermodesulfobacteriota bacterium; assembly: GCA_039715015.1. Taxonomy (GTDB): domain Bacteria; phylum Desulfobacterota; class Desulfobulbia; order Desulfobulbales; family SURF-16; genus BM506. The sequence continues at coordinate 121,439 of JBDLIE010000004.1, read as the reverse complement.
AGAAAATATATTTGTCTTTTTCATTTTGTCGCCATAGGCTGTCAGCCACCAAAAAACCGTTTGACAGCAAGCATGAAGCCATGGTAATTAGGACAACTTTATATTTTGATGTGGGTCAATTTCGAACTCATTAACGAATCGGAATTTCTAACCCGTCACCTTCTTGCCCCTTGGTGGGGCCTTACGTCCATAAGGAGGACCTATGGAAAAGTACGAAACAATATCTATCATCAGGCCCAATGTCAGCGAAGACATCATTGCGGCCATCAGTGACAAAACCGCGGACATCATCAAAGATGCCGGCGGTGAAATCCTCAAGGTAGACCAATGGGGGCTCAAGCAGTTGGCCTATCCTATTAAAAAGGAGCCCAACGGCTACTATGTCTACACTGTTTTCTCTGGCAATGGCGCCGGAATCGACGAGATGGAACGTATCTTTAAGATTGATGACAATGTCTTGAAATACATGACCATCAAGCTCGACAAAAACTTTGTCCTGACAGACAAGTCATACGCAGATCAGGATGAGGACAGCGAATCTTCAGAAACTGAAGACCAATAACAGCGCCCCAAAACAAACTGACATCCAAGTCCATTTACGATAAAGGATAAGACCATGAGAAAAAAGAAAAGGATTTTCCAGCGCCGCAGAGTGTGCCGCTTTTGTGCCGACAAAGAACTTACCATTGACTATAAAGACGTTAAAACCCTGAAAAATTATCTTACTGAACGCGGCAAGATCATTCCTCGCCGCATCTATGGAAACTGCGCCAAGCACCAGCGTCAGATGACTGAGGCCATTAAAAGAGCGCGTCAGATCGCCCTTTTACCTTACGCCGGCAACCCACAGGGTTAGTACTTCGTGCCGGATGTGATTAACACCGGTTCAGAACCGCAGAAGCAGTGGCGAGCGATTGCTCTTACATCCTTGCTCTGTATACTTCCGGCCTTAAGTCCGGTTTTTGAGTGGCTCCGCACCCTTATACCTCTGGCACCCTTTTACTTTAGTGTATCCCTGGGCCAGAAAGCCGGTCGTCACGTTTGCCTTATTGCCTTTGTCATTGCCGGCCTTGTTTCATTGCTTGCAAAGGATATCGGCAACGCCATCTTTCCACTCACCCTCTTTCCGGTGGGTTTGATGTTGGCGTGGGCAATGGAAAAAAGAAAAACAGTTGCCTGGGCAGGATTAACGGCAACTCTGCTTGTCCTTCTGGGGTGGTTCATTGGTGGCCTGCTTTTTTGGCAGTCAACCGGACTTAACCCATATAGTGAAGGATTAAACGCCATGGACCAGGCCTTTGCCGACATGGCAGAAATGTACAAGACATCTGGAGATTTCTCCCCGGATGTTGTGGCAGATATCGAGCGGGGCTTTGACCAGGCCCGCCAGAAACTGCCAGGAATTTTCCCGGCATTGCTCATCATGTCAGCCATCATTATCAGTTGGCTTAACATGGCTCTGGGAAATCGATTACTTGGGCGTCATGCCCCGGAACGCACGGTATGGCCGCCATACCGTTTCTGGAGACTGCCCGAGAATCTGGTTTGGTTGGTGATTCTGGCAGGCATTCTTATGATCCTGCCGGTATCAGGCTTGAAAACCCTGGGCATCAACGGTCTACTCATCCTGGCAAGCATTTATTTTCTGCAGGGATTGGCCGTACTTTTTGCCATGCTGGCAAGATGGGATGCTCCAAAACCTATCAGATTTTTTATATATTTTTTCATCTTTATCCAGACCTATTCCGTAGTTCTGCTTGCAGTTCTTGGGATTTTAGATGTCTGGAAAGATTTAGGAAAGATCTACAAGGAAGAAGAGGCGCCGTAAACAACTGCCCTCCTCTTTGAGAAAAAAAACATATCTCGCTTGCGAGATCAAATAGACAACAGGTTTATACACCTGAGGTGACCATTATGGAACTTATTCTTACACAAACAATAGATACCCTTGGTGAAGAGGGCGCCCTGGTCAATGTAAAAGCTGGCTATGGCCGCAATTACCTTATCCCCCAAGGAAAGGCTGTGCTTGCCACCAAAGCAGCCATGACAGAACGTGATCGCAACATGGCCGCTATCCAGGCCCGCCTTGAGAGCGAACGTGGTAACGCTGAAGGCATTGCCAAAAAGCTGGATGGCACTACCTTGACTATCACCATGCGTTCCGGCGAAGACAACAAGCTGTACGGTTCTGTAACAACTTCTGATATCGCTGCCAAACTTGAAGAGCTTGGCATCACTGTTGACAAGCGCAAGATCATGCTTGAAGAGCCACTCAAAAGCCTTGGTGAATTCACGGTTTCTTACAAGGCCGGTTACCAGGTTGTCGGCGAGTTCAGAGTACTCATCACCTCTTTAAACGCCCAGGAAGAAGCATCTGAGCCTGTCGAGACTGAGGCTGTTGAAGAGAGCCCAGAAGTCGAGGAAGCCGGGACCGAAGAATAGTATCTATCCTGTCTCCGTTCTTTTTTTAAGCGACTCTTTTTTCTACATTAAAAGAGTCGCTTTTTTTATGCTCCTCTTGCATAAAAATCCGTAGCGGCTAGTATGAATCGTCACTTCCAAGATTTCTCCGACCCCCTTGCCATACGCCCATGGAACAACCAGAAACCTCCCCTGTCAGCCACCGCCTCCCCCCCCAAAACAAAGAAGCGGAGCAATGTGTTCTCGGTGCCATTCTTCAGCAAAAAGGAATGATGGCAAAGGCCGTTGACCTCATTACCCCTGACGATTTTTACCTCGACAACCACCAAAACATTTTCAAGGCCATGGTCACTCTCTTTGACCGCAATGAGCCTCAAGACATGGTTACGGTGATCAATCATCTGACCAGTACCAATGCCATTGAAGCTGCGGGCGGAGCAGCCTATATAGCCACTCTCACTGATACCGTCCCCTTAGCCTCAAACATTGTTCACTACGCCAAAATTGTTCGCGAAAAATCAATCCTTCGCCAACTCATCAGCACCACCACCTCCATTGCCTCGCGATGTTATGACGAGCAAGATGAGATTGACCGCCTCTTAGACGATGTCGAAACCACTGTTTTTGAGATCTCCAGCAGCAAGAGCGGTTCTAAATTTGAATCTCTGACCTCGATCATGAAGGGTACCTTTGACAAGGTGACTCAGCTTGCTGAACGCAAGGAACTCATCACCGGCGTCCCCACGGCTTACGATCTTTTTGATCGGATGACAGCAGGCTTGCAGCCATCTGACCTAATCATCCTTGCCGGTCGCCCCAGTATGGGCAAAACCGCCCTGGCTATGAACATGGTCCAGAACGCAGCCATGCAATATGATGTGCCAGTGGGTGTTTTCAGCCTTGAGATGTCGAAACATCAGCTGGCCATGCGCCTTCTCTGTTCAGTGGGACGGGTGGACTCCAACGATATCCGGACGGGTCACATCAAGGAGCAGGACTGGCCCAAGCTAACTCGCGCTACTGGTGAATTGACCCGGGCCCCCATCTTTATCGATGACACTGCCGCCATTTCCGTTCTTGAGATGCGCGCCAAGGCCCGGCGCCTAAAAATTGAGCACAATATCGGCCTTGTTGTTGTTGATTATCTCCAGCTCATGAAAGGCCGAGGTGACAGTCGTGAACAGGAAATTAGTGAGATCTCCCGTTCCCTCAAGGCCATGGCCAAAGAGCTTGATATCCCGGTTATTGCCCTCTCCCAGCTTAACCGTAGCCTGGAAAGCCGCCCCAACAAGCGGCCACAACTCTCAGATCTGCGCGAATCAGGTGCCATTGAGCAGGATGCCGACGTCATCTGCTTTATCTATCGTGATGAGGTCTATAATAAGTCCGAAGACAACCCCAAAAAGGGTCTGGCCGAACTAATTATCGGCAAGCAGCGTAACGGTCCCACCGGTACGGTGGAGCTTGCTTTTATCGGCCGCTATACCACCTTTGAGAATCTCGCTTTTCAGCATGATAGCCAGCCCCCCCCTTCCAGCTGATTTTTTTTGTCTTTCTGCCACGGGCAAGCTGTTGCACTTCACGGCTGATATGGTAAGAAGATGCCTGAATTCAGAGACCTGCCAGCTCTGCGGTTCCTCTTTCTTTCGTAAAATAGCTACTCCCTCTTTTTAAGGATATATATTATGGCCACTGCCGATACCGCCCATTACGATTTTGCCGCCATTGAGAGTAAATGGCAGCAAAAATGGCTCACGGAAAACACTTTTAAGGTCAGTGAAGACCAAGACAGAGAGAAGTACTATCTCCTTGAGATGTTCCCCTACCCCTCCGGCCGGATTCATATGGGACATGTCCGCAATTACACCATCGGCGATGTTGTGGCCCGCTTCAAACGCATGCAGGGCTATAACGTCCTGCACCCCATGGGTTGGGATGCCTTTGGCCTGCCCGCGGAGAATGCCGCCATCAAAAACGCCACCCACCCGGCCAAATGGACCTACGAAAACATTGACTATATGCGTGGCCAGCTTCGCCAGATGGGACTGAGCTACGACTGGGACCGGGAACTTGCCACCTGCAACGATGATTATTACCGCTGGGAACAACTTTTCTTTATCGAGCTGTATGAAAAAGGCCTCATTTACCCAAAAATCACCGTGGTCAACTGGTGTGAGACCTGTCAGACCGTCCTAGCTCGTGAGCAGGTTATTGACGGCTGTTGCTGGCGTTGCGACCAAGGCGTTGAGCCGCGGGAGATGAACGGCTGGTTTTTTAAAATCACCGATTATGCTGAAGAATTACTGGCCGAATGCGACAATCTTCAAGGCTGGCCTGAAAAGGTCCTTACAATGCAACGCAACTGGATCGGCAAGTCAATCGGTGCCCAGGTTGATTTTGCCATTGAGGGTCGTCATGACACCTTGACAATCTTCACCACCCGGCCAGACACCATTCATGGCGCTACCTTTATGTCCATCGCCCCTGAGCATCCTTTAGTCGCCGCTCTCACGAAAGGCACTGCGCAGGAAGATGCGGTTGCAGATTTTGTCAAACGCACCACCATCGCCAAGCAGCGGCAAAAAGCCGGCGAGGAGCTAGACAAGGAAGGCGTGTTCACCGGGGCCTATGCCATCAATCCCTATACCGGCGACAAACTTCCCATCTACACGGCAAATTTTGTCCTCATGGAATATGGCACCGGGGCGGTGATGGCTGTTCCGGCCCATGACCAACGGGACTTTGAGTTCGCTCAAAAATACGATATCCCGATAAAGGTTGTAATCCAGCCTGAGGGAGAGGCCCTTGACCCAGCTGGCATGGAAGAGGCCTACGAAGGGCCAGGCAAGCTCGTCAACTCAGCCGATTTCTCAGGTATGCTCTCCGAAGAGGCAAAAAAATCCATCACGGCCAAGGCCGACAAAGAAGGATTTGGCCAGCAGCAGGTAACCTACAGACTGCGCGACTGGGGCGTATCCCGTCAGCGTTATTGGGGCAGCCCCATCCCCATGATCCACTGCCAAAAATGCGGGGTACAACCGGTTCCCAAGGACGATCTGCCGGTCACCCTGCCCAAGGATGTATCCATTGACTCCTCCGGCAAATCTCCCCTGCACTCCCTGGAGAGTTATTACAAAACATGCTGTCCCAAATGCGGTGGCCAAGCACGGCGGGAGACAGACACCATGGACACCTTTGTGGAGTCCTCCTGGTATTTTGCCCGCTACACCTGCCCTGATTATACGGACGGCCCCTTGAAAAAAGAGGCTGTTGATTACTGGTTGCCGGTAGACCAATATATCGGCGGCGTGGAGCATGCCATTCTCCACCTCCTCTACTCCCGCTTTTTCACCAAGATCCTCCGCGACCTCGGCTATCTCACCATTAATGAGCCCTTCACCAACCTGCTTACCCAGGGGATGGTCATTAAAGATGGCTTCAAGATGAGCAAGTCCAAGGGCAATGTTGTTGATCCGGCTGAACTCATTGGCCAATATGGCGCTGACACGGTTCGTCTCTTTTCCCTCTTTGCGGCGCCCCCTGAAAAGGATTTGGAGTGGAATGACCAGGGCGTGGACGGCGCCTACCGCTTTTTAAATCGCGTCTACCGTTTTATTATCAGCAATCAAGATTTGCTTAAGAACAACCCTTCCCTGCCAACAGAACTATCCAAAGCAGGTCAGGCGCTTCACCGTAAGACCCACCAAACCATTGCCAAGGTTAGCCAGGACATTGATGGCAAGTTCCACTTCAACACGGCAATTTCAGCCATCATGGAGCTTAACAACACCTTAAGCTCCATGACCAGCGGCGACCAAAAACAAGTCCCGGAAAAAGGCGTTATCACGGAGGCGGTTGATGCTATTCTTCAACTTCTTGCCCCCATGGTGCCTCATTTTACTGAAGAATTGTGGCAACTCCTCGGTCATAAAGAAGAGCTGACAATGACACCTTGGCCCAGTTTCGATAAAGATGCCGCCAAAGAGGATGAAATTACCTTGGTAGTTCAAGTGAACGGTAAGGTGCGTAGCCGTCTCCAGGTAGAGGCCGGAATCGCCGAAGAAACCATCAAAAAAATGGCCTTGGCCGATGACAGGGTCCAGAAATTCATTGAGGGCAGGGATATCCGCAAAGTCATCATCGTTAAAAATAAGCTGATCAGCATTGTCGTATAGGCCCTCCCCATGACATCCGCCAAACACACCTTCGCCATCCTGGCCCTTCTCCTCGTTGCTACCCAACTTCTTTTCTTCACAACAGGTTGCGGCTACAGTACCCCCCATACCCGAACCGCAACTTTTGACAAGGACGGCGATGGCAAGATAAGAATTTTCCTGGCCATGTGGAGCAACAACACTAACCTGCTTGGCTTCCAGGGCCATGTCGAACAGAGTCTCATTCAGGTACTCACAAAATCAAACCGGCTCTATCTCACCCAGAACAAGGCAAGCGCAGACTATATCCTTGACGGCACCCTCTACTCCGTTGAGATTCCAGGTTTGTCCTATGGTGCCTTTGATAGGGCTGTTGAGGTTCGGGCTGAAGTGAAACTTGGCTACCGGCTCAGGGAGGCCACAACAGGCAAGGTTATCTTCCAAAAGGATAAATATATAAAGCGTGAGACCTTCCAAGTGGGTGGTGATGCTGTTCAAACCCAGAGCAACCAGGACATTGCCCTCCTTACACTTGCCAAGGACCTTGCAGACGATATTGATATCCAACTCTTCTATCTCTTCACCAGGGATGGCATTTCACAAAGCAGCCAAGACCTCGTCCCTCCGGATGACATTGAGGCACTCGACTAACCTCAGCTGATAAAAACTTTCTCCGGCGCCAGGACATCTTGGCCGGCCCAACATTGTTCTACCACTTGCAAAATGTGGAAAAACAATGTATTATGCCACACTTTTTTCATTACAAAGAGGTTGGTTTATTGAGCTGACCAATGAAAAGTTTAATCCTTTTTTTTGTTTAAAATTTAGTAACCAATCTTAAAATTTTCTTTTAAATTGCTATGGTCCTAAAATTGACTCCGGCATTCTCTAAAGAAAAACACGCACGCATGGGGGTCCATAATGTATAGAAAGTTTTCCTTTCTTTTAATTTCTCTTTTTTGCCTCACTACACCATTGCAGGCAGAAATACTCACCATCGACAAAGAGCCCGCTGAGCTCACAAAACTGCGAGCGACCTATGAGAAGCAGATGAAAAATGCTTCCACTCCCGAGAAGCTTCAAAAACTCCAAAAAGAGCTTGAGGGTGCTAAGGCCAAAAGCCTGCAGTCCCCAGCCTTTACTAAAAAGGTTGCCTCACTGGAAAATGCCCGTGATATTGAGATAAAAAAAATCCAGACACTCTACAACGAGCGGATTATGGCATTGAAAAAAGAGGCTGTGAATTCAGTAGAGCGTAAATACCAGGTAGTTTTTGACAACTTCAAAAACAAGTCCAGCAAAAATGTCAAAAATCAGTACATCATTGACCTAAAACGTCTTGAGGACAAACTGATTCGCCAAAACAAACTGGCCGGTGCTCTTGTTGTCCAGACAGAAAGAAATAAATCTATGGGCATTACTGCTGCTGCTCCTGCCGCAAAAGCCGCTGTACCAAAGGTTGCCAGGAAAAAAGCCGCCCCGGTTAAAAAGGCTGCTTCTGTCCAGAAGCAGAGGACCAAGAAGGCTGCTGCCAAGCTGAGTGCCACAAATCCCAAAAGCTATAGAAGCAACACCAAGGGTCTTGCCGGTTCCGGCTCCAATATTTCCAACAATATTTACGCCTTTGACATCCAGGTTTTTGGAAATCAATCCTGGCTCTCTTTTAACGGTTATGGCCGGAAAACCAACCACTCCTTCGGCGAAGTCTACTTGATCACTCCTGCTGGACAGCGTCACCAGGTGGCAAGCTGGTCTCCCGAGCAGTTGAAGGCCTCCAATTATTACGGTGTTAAGGGAGCCAACGATGTTCAGGCGATTAAGACAAACATCTCCCAATTCATTAAATCGCAAGGTAGGTATAAGGTAGAATTCTCCTACCGCGATGGCAATGAGCCACTTACCATCTATCAGGTGGAGATCAAAACCTGGTAGATTCTCACAATAGTTTTACCCATAAAAAAGAGCCGGTTGGAGAATTCTCCAACCGGCTCTTTTTGTTTCAAGGTAATTTCAATTCACCCATGTCGGGGATCTTGTCCCCATAATGAGTGAATTTAACTTTCTGATTCTTTTACTGCTATTGCAGGGCTCCCTTACAACATCTCCTTGAAAGACTTGACAATACCAGCACCGTCAAGTCCCTGAGCGGCATAAAGGTCTGCAGGCTTACCGGAAGCACCGTAGCGGGTAACACCAAGACGTTTAAAGGTGGCAGCCAGACCATTATCAGCAATAACCGTTGCCACAATGGAACCAAGACCAGTGTCAACATGGTGATCTTCAACGGTGAGAACTGGCCCCTTTTTAACCGCCTCAATTATGGCATCCTTATCAACAGGGGCAACAGAGGCCATCACCAGAACACCCACATCAACGCCCTCATCCTTTAATTTCTGCCATGCCTCCATAACATTGGGGGTTACAGCGCCATAGGTAATAATGGTACCGGAATTTCCAGTCCGAACCCAGTCACCCTTGCCTGGGGTAAACTGATAGTCGCCACCAAAGAAGGGGCTGCCATCCTCGGCAAGAACCATACCCATCTTAGAGCGTCCCATACCTACAAAAACATTGCCAGGATTAACAGCAGCTGTGCGAATAACCCGGTCTGTCTGATTAGGATCAGCAGGGATATAGACGTTAAAGCGGAAGTAATTACGCATAAGGCCGATATAATCGATGCCCTGATGGGTGGGGCCGTCTTCGCCAACATCAAGCCCGCAGTGGGTAGCCACAACCTTGAAATTGGTCTCGTTGATATCAGAGATGCGATTTTGGTTATAGACCTCGGAAACAGCAAAGACACCAAAGGTAGAAAAGAAACAGGCGACCTCTTCCCGGCTTATAGCAGCGCCCATGGAAGCGGCATGATGTTCCTGAATGCCTGTCTCAAAATAGGCGGTGGGGCTATGCTTATGGAAATCTCCCATCTTCACCGAGCCTTCCAGGTCACAAGAGATACCGGCGATCTTCATGACGCCGCCAACATTATTGGCCTGGGCCAGGCTATGCAGAGCATTCCCGTAGGCGGAGCGGCAATCAGTATTACTGTCGTAGGTGATCGCTTCGCCGGCCATGATATCCGGATAACGGACGACATTTTTCAACTTGGTGTTGGTGGCAACCGGGGCCTTACGCAGCTCTGCCCATTTGTCAAAATCATTTTCCACCTCCAGCTCTTTGAAGGCCTCGGCCAGCTGTTCTTGATTGAGGGGTGAGCCATGATATTTGGCCAGATCTTCCATAAAGGAAATACCCTTAGCCATAACGGTCCGGGCCTCAATCATGGTAGGCTTGTCAGCCTTTTCAACCTCACCGAGGTAGGCCTTGCGGAAGGTCTGAAAAAACTTATTGGTGTCATGGCCATCATCTAGTTTCATGACGTTCCAGCCAGACACCTCAAAAAGACCAGCGACATCAATGTCCATGATCTCCTCAGTGGTGCCGCAGATCTGGATATGATTACGGTCAACAATGACAATAAGGTTATTGAGGTTATACTTGTTGGCATAGCGCATGGCCTCGGCAATCTGGCCTTTCTGCTGCTCACCATCACCCATATAGCAGATAACCTTCTGGTCCAGCCCCTTCATTTTAAAGGCCTGGGCCATGCCCACGGCTGTGGAGAGTCCCTGGCCAAGATTACCGGTATCCCATTCCACACCTGGAGCGACGCGCTCGACATGGCCGGGAAAACCGGAACCAGCCCGCCTGAAACCGGTGAGGAAATCCTCTTCAGTGAAGTAACCATTTTCAGCAAGTACGGAGTAGACACCAGGAGAGACGTGGCCGATGCTCATCACTACCCGATCACGGCCCTGCCACTGGCTATCGGCTGGATTATGCTTGATACAGCCATAGGTAACCAAAAGCATATCCAGGGTAGACAGGGAACCACCAGGATGACCAGAGGACGCCAGAGATGTGGCAAGAAGGATGCGGCGGGCGCAGTTTTTACGAATCTCTGCCAACTTTGCAATCTCATCGCCGGTGAGCTCTGTATTTTGAAGATTCAGCTCCAGTGCCATTATTTTTTCTCCATTTTTATGAGCGGCAGCGATAAATTCTGCAGGCTGCCTGTGAAAATCAAAGGATAATCGCCTTTATATATACAAAAAAGATGCTTTGTGGTTTAAAAACCTGATCCAAAGCATTTTATACTTGAAAAATGGCCGCCATCTTACCCCTTATTGCCGGAAGTCGCGAGTGAAAAAATATGAATCCATCATCCTTAACCATTGGTCAGGTAGCCATCGAACATCCTTTTGTTTTGGCTCCCCTGGCTGGCTACACAGACCTGCCATTTCGCTTGCTTTGCCGTGAATTTGGGGCGGGCTTGGTCTATTCTGAGATGATTTCCTGCCACGGCCTGGTTTATGACCAAAACAAAACCAGGGAAATGATTGCCACGGTTGCTGATGAACAGCCCCTTGCCCTCCAGCTCTTTGGCAGCGAACCGGAGATCATGGGCCAGGCCGCCGCCATTATCAATAAAGAACCGGTGGCCATGATCGATATCAATATGGGTTGTCCGGTGAGGAAGGTAATCAAGAAAGGGGCAGGTAGCGCCCTGATGCAGACACCGCGCCTTGCTGAAGAAATTATCCGCCAGGTGGTGGCCAATACATCAAAACCGGTAACCGTGAAGATCCGCACTGGCTGGAACCACCACTCCATCAACGCCCCAGAATTTGCCAAAATGGCAGAGGAAGCCGGGGCCTCAGCGATCGCCATTCACGCCCGAACCTGGAGCGACGGCTTCTCGGGCGAGGTTGATTATTCGGTTATCAGCAAGGTCAAGGAGGCCCTTTCCATCCCGGTGATCGGTAACGGCGATATCAACAGCTATGATTACGGCATAAAGCTGATGGCTGAAACCGGCTGCGACGGGGTGATGATAGGCCGCTCCGCCCTGGGCGCGCCCTGGATATTTTCGCCAAAAATCAACATCTCGCCCTCACGTTCTCTGCGTCTAAAAGCACTACACCGTCATCTGCAACTCATCGACAAATACCTACCTGCCGAGAGATTGCTTGGCAAAATAAAAAATCACGCTGGAAAATACATCAAGGGCATCCCGGGCAGCTCCACTTTCAGAAAAAAGATTTTTGACCAGAAGAGTTTTGTTGCGCTTATGGCATACATAAAAAATCTCAACAACGACATTTAGAATCGTGCGACATACTGCCTTTTTTCTTTACCGAAGAGGCCCTAGAGGCTACTTTATTACCAGTTCGCCTTTACAATCATGCAAGCCAGGATGTTCCCATGGCCCCTTTACTGACGGCTTCCACCTTTCTAGCCCTCATTCTTTTCACCCTCACGCCTACCAGCTGGGCTGCCACCTATGTATACGATGATACCGTCGCCTATTCATGGCAGTCATCTTCGCCCACCAATGTGACATGGAGTGGCACCTGCACAACGTATTTGGCCGATGACGACCAACAACTGGTCAATATTGGCTTTACCTTTAATTTTGCAGATATTGACTATACTCAGGTTCGAATCCTGAGCAATGGCGCTCTCCATTTCGGGGCTGACCAAGGCTTCCACAAGGATTACACCAACGAAGCTATGCCGATTACAGAGGTAGGGGCTGGCCCCTGCGCTGAAAGCGCCGCTGACCGAGTGATTGCCCCCTACTGGGAAGACTTGGATCCGAGCGGCGGCGGCCAAGTCACCTACGAGACCATGGGCAGCGCGCCAAACAGACAATTTGTTGTTTCCTGGCTCGGCGTTCCCCGTTATGGCGCTGGCAGTAGCTACACCTTCCAGGTCATCCTTTATGAAACGAGCAACGCTTTCAAATTCCAATACGGCGCCGGCAATGCCAATGGTTCCAGCGCCACCATCGGCGTCGAAGTCAGCGACACCGACTTCACCCAGTACTCCTACAACTCAAACACCGTGAGCAACGGCGATGCCATCCTTTTTTACCGGGCCGCTCATTTTGCCATTAGCCACGACGGTATCGGCGACGTCTGTCAAACCGAGAACATCACCATTAGTTTCCACGACTACCTGCACAATATTCAAACACCCTATACCGGCACCATTACTCTCTCCACCTCAACCGGCACTGGCGACTGGTCGCTTGTTTCAGGCAGTGGAACTCTTACAAACTTGGGCAATGGAGACGGCACCTATGCTTTTGCAGCAGGGGATAACAGTCAGGTCATTTTAGGTCTCACCCACCCTGCAACTGGAATCGTTAACATCAATATATTTGACGGAACAACAATTGAGGACCCTGGTGAAGATAATGACCTAAACTTTTCAGGCTCAGGTGATACCTTTCGAGATGATTTTAACGTAAGTGCCTTTAACAATAATGATGGCAGCGCCACCTGGACAGGGGACTGGATTGAGGTTGACGGAGCAGGCGCTGGCTCCGGAACTGGCAATGTTCAAATTACAGGTGGAAGTTTAGTTCTGGATGATCGTCCAAATACAGGTGGAGAACCAAGCCTGGCAAGAGAGGTCAATCTCTCCTTTTACTCCAACGCTACTCTTTCATTTGATTATCAGACCACTGCTGGAGTCGACAACAATGATGCGGTGGTAGTTGAAGTCTCGAATAATGGTGGTGGCAGCTGGACCATTCTTGAAACATTCACCGGAATATCCGGGGCAACCAGTGGTTCGAGAAGCTACAACGTTACTGTTGATTCCAGCATGTCGGTAAACACCAGAATACGGTTCCGGGTTTCCGGCCGTTATGGTGGCAGTAACGAACAGTTTCTGGTGAATTTTGTCGAGATTTCGGCACTTCTTCCCTGTCCAGGGGTTGATCATTATACAATCGGCCATGATGAATTCGGTATCAACTGCCAGGCAGAGCCGGTTACAATCAGCGTCCATGATGCGGCCCATGCCGTTCTCACCGGCCACACAGGTGCCATAACCCTATCCACCAGCAGCGGCCACGGCGACTGGTCGGTCATTAGCGGCAATCCGTCTAACCTGGTCAACATCGGCAACGGCAACGGCTCCTACACCTTTGACGGCAGCGAATTAGGCGTTGTGGTGCTGGGCCTCAAAGATACCTTTGTTGAAACGGTGAACATCAATATCAGTGACGGCACAGCAACGGAACTCAGCGGCACGGCTGAGCCACTCACTGAAGACCTTGATATCGCCTTTGCCCAGGCCGGTTTCAACTTCCTCGCAGGTGGCGTAGGTAATGCCATCGGCAACCAGATCGGCGCCAAGCCTTCTAGCACTGCCCCAGGCAACCAGGTTTTGCAGATAGAAGGGATCCGGACAAACGACCTCACCGGCCAATGCGAGGCAGCTCTTGTGGGCATTAACACGATTGACCTGGGCTTTGAATGCCTTGATCCCACCACCTGCACCGCTAATCTTGTCAATATTAGCGGCACCAACATTGCCGCCAATAATAACGGCGCAGTGGCCTCATACACCGGGGTTACCCTTGATTTCGGCACCAACTTAGACACAACAGCAACATTTACCATGAGCTACCCTGATGTAGGCCAGATTCGTCTCCATGCCCGCTACGATATTCCTCTTGGCAGCGGCCTTGGTTCCGGCAACCTGATGATCGGCTCCAGCAATAATTTTGTGGTGCGCCCCTTCGGCTTTGATGTGACAGCCAGCGGCAATCCGCTTCCAGCCACAACCACCGCTGTCGGCACGGTATATACATCTGCCGGCACCCCCTTTGCCGCCAACGTCCGCGCCGTGCTCTGGGAGGCCGCGGATGATAGCGACAATGACGGCATACCTGACAACCATACCGACACTAATCCGGCCAATAACGTAGACCTTTTAGACAATACAGCTGCTCTCAACTTCGGCCAGGAAACCACCGCTGAAGATGTGTTATTGACCACATACCTCTTTCTGCCTGCTGGCACCAACCCTGGCCTGGCAGGAAATACCACGGTCTCAGGCTTCGTTGCTGGGGCCGGATCCAGTAATGTCCGTTATGACGAGGTGGGTATTATTGAGCTCATCGCCAATCTCACCGACAACAGCTATCTCGGTGCCGGTAAGGCCACGGGGCGCTCAGGCCATGTCGGTCGTTTTAGACCTGCCTATTTTGACGTGACCATCAACCCGAGTCCGCCTGCATTTACAGACAGCTGTGTCACCGGCAACTTCACCTATCTCGGCGAGCCGTTCCCCTATGCCATCACCCCAAATATAATTATCACAGCATACAATGCTGCGACCCCTGCCGCGGTGACTGCAAACTACGACTGCGGCGGTTTCTGGAAATTCGCCGCACCTATGAATTTGGCTTACACTTACAACGACGCTTCAGGTTCCGGCCTCACCTTTACCCCTGCAGGCAATAGTGTGAACCCGATTGGTGCTGACACAACCGACTGCAACGGCGTTGTCCCGCTGCCGCTGACCGATACCTTCAGCTATTCCCGGCCTCCGGTTGCCAGCCCGAAAATTCCATTTGCGGCAACCGTTGATCTGGCTGTTAACAATCTCCAACTCACCGATAGCGACGGCACCTGTTACAACACAGGCGCTGGTTGCCAAGGCTTTAACGTCAACGGCATTACCGGCGCCAACCTCCGCCATGGCAAAATCCAGGTCTTTAACAGTTTCGGCCCTGAAACCCAGGACATCACCACTGCACCTTTCGAAATACAATACTGGGATGACTTTGATTGGGATACTAATTATGAGTGGGCCATCAACACCAACGAAGACGCTACAAGCTGTACCACCGAGGCATCCATCGGCTTCTGTACCGATAATGCCAACCATGCAGTCAGCCTTGACGCAGGTTCACTTGGCTCATTTGTGAGTGGCGCCGGCACTATAACTGTTGGCCATGATCCGGCTAATTTTTCCAGAATCGTAAGGGTGTGCCCGATAAACCCTGCTAAGCTCACCTCCCTTGCCGGTTGCGGGGCGATAAACGAAAAATGCGGTGATTTCACCTTTGGCATCTATCGTGGCAATGACCGGATCATCAACTGGCGGGAGATCGTCAAATGATTTCCACCCAGCACCACTGCCCTGGCTTCACCCTTATCGAGCTTATCACCATCATCCTGCTCATCGGCGTCATCTCTGTGGTGGCCACAGCAAGATGGCCAGGCGACATGAGGGAAGACGCTGCAGTCAAAGAATTTAAGCGGGCTCTCCGTTATGCCCAGCACCATGCCATGACCAGGCAGTATGTGCCGGGCAATGCATGGGGGCTCATGGTTGACGCCGCCACCAACCGTTACACCATCCGTAACCAAACGGGCACCATCGTTACCGATTTTGCAAACAGAAACCTCATAGAAGACACCACCATTACCCTTAGTAACCCAGGTGATCTCTGGTTCAACGGCTTGGGAGAGCCCATTGATGGAGGCGGATCTCCCCTTGCCACCATGCAGTACGATATTGCCGGCTCAGTAGCTCTAACCAGCCTCTTTGTCTGCCCGCAAACCGGTTATGTTGTGGAAAATGCAGGGTGCCCGTGATGAAGTATAAACTCCCAAAAAAAACAGGTGGCTTCACTCTCATCGAGCTGATCCTTACCATCATCATCATGGCTTTTGCTGCTATCATCATTACGCCCTATCTCACCTCCGTCAGCCATCATCCTGATCCGGTGATCAGAGAAAAAGCCATTGCCCTGGCGCAGGCCATGATGGATGAAATTCTCTCCAGAAGATGGGACGAGAACACAGCCATCGGCGGAGGACCGCTTATCAATTCGGAGACCCTGGCGGGAACCAGGGGGACAGTGGCAGCTACCCCCACCGCCACCGCCCCAGGAGGCTTGGGAACCGATGGTGGTGAAAATCTTACCGCTGACGATCGAAGCGGCTGGGACGACGTGGATGATTATAATGGCTCAGGAGAACCGAGCGGCGTCAATTTTTTTGATCAAACAGGCAATATACTGCCCGGCAGCTGGACCGGTTTCCAGCGCACTGTGACAGTAAACTATATTATAAGCAGTACAGATCCCATTGATGCCGCTATCCCAGGTAACGGCAACTCGTTGTTACTTGCTACTGACAGCAAACGAATCGTTGTCACTGTCACCTCTCCCCTTGGCGAAACCTTTCAACTCGTGGCGGTCAAATGCAATTTTTAGCGCGCAGTCTTGACATAATGCGAAACGCTCGCCAAAAAGGCTTCACCCTGGTTGAGATCATCACCGTGATCCTCCTGCTGGGAATTATCGGCGTGATGGGTGCTGACATCATCACCTCAAGTTTCAGGGGCTTTTCCGACACCGATGCCACCATGGAGCTTTTCGAGGAAGGAAAGCTTGCCCTGATGCGAATGGAGCGAGAAATCCATCACATGGTGCCCAATGCCGTAGACACCCCGACAAGCGACTCAATTCTTTTTGGCCTTATAGATGTGAACACTCTGACAGCTGCAGCCCCAGCTATCACCGGCCAATATAATCCAATCGGCGGTTCCTCAAAAATTATAGATCTCAGTGGCAACCCGTTGCCCGCGGCCTCTACTCTACTATCGATCTATAATACGAACTGGAACGATTTCACCTCTAACTTAAATACGGAACGAAAGATATATGACATCACAACAACAGGAGCACCTCCAGGCTCAATGACCTTAGACAGAGCAGTAATTGGAGGCCACTCCTCCACCAGGCGCTACTACCCTGTAGAAAAGGCGATTCGCTACTTTCGTAACGGCAACACTCTCTTTCGTGCAGAGACATCTGTCACCTTAGCTCCCAACCCTTTTGAAACTACTTTGACTTCCTTGGCCGGTTATCCTCTACTCAGCAATCTTGACACAACTATCCCTAACCCTATCCTCTTCACCTACATTCCAAGCAGCCTGACCAGAAACGCCTTGGTGCAAATCGATTTCACCTTGGCCAGCAACGGAATCAGCATTGACTTTCATAAAGAGATACAGGTGCGCAATGTTCCGTAAACCACTGGAGAATCAAGACGGGATCGGCCTTATTGCCGCCATTTTCATTATCGTGGTGGTGGCCATGTTCGGGGTTCTCATTGCCCGCTACACCATGGTTTCATCGCAATCGTCCGCAGAGGACTACCTCTGGAGCCAGGCTCTTTATGCCGCTGAATCAGCCGCTCAACTGCGTATCCTGGAAAGTGACGGCGGTGGTCCTGGAGGCTGGAGCGGCTTTCCTCCCTGGAACGCCTCGCCGACCATCAACACCTTTACAACATCAGTCACTCTTCCCGCCCCGGTCGGCGGTTCATCTATCCAAGAAATCATATCCCAGGCTACCCGTGCCAACATCAGCCGCACCATTGAAATAAGATTCCAATAACCATTTTACCCCCTTTACCTGTTAGCCTCTGTGCATTCGCACATAATGCGCGCTTTTTTCGCCTTTTCAACCTCTTAGCCCATAAGAATACTTGGGATTCTTTCTCAAGTATGATAATTTACAGCGGTAGTAGACTTTAGATACATTTCTTTAAGCTGAAAGGGGGCAACTATGCAGCTTCACCGAGATGAACGAGGTTTTACCCTCATCGAGATGGTCATTGTGATCATTCTCCTTGGCCTACTCTCGTCCATGGCCATCCCATACTATCTCAATATGCAGAAAGAGGCGAAGATCGCCTCTGTAAAGGGAAAACTGGCTGCAATCCGGGGAGGAATCGAACTGGCCCATGCCAAGATTCTAGTTTCCGGAGTCAACACCGGTCCCAGCGGCGACAATCCTGACTGGCCCACCCTGGAAGAGGTCAGGCGCAACGCCTTGGTCCTCTCCACCCGCCCCGAACCACTGCGCAACCTTCGTCTTGTCAGAACAAACGACTACTCCGACGAGGTGGACAAAGCGCTTCCAACCGTTAACCTCCCAGAGATGAGCACGGGCATGGCTACGCGTCCTGCCGGTGTTGCCGACCGCTCCTTAACCGAGGCCACCAACTCCTCCCGTATTGCCAGCGAGTCCACTGGATGGGCTTACTATCCCGGCGACGAGCGTGATGCTAACGGCCATGTTGTTGACGCAATTTTCTATGTCAATGATGATCGGCCATTCACAGATAATGTTGATGGCTCTGGTCGAGAACCATCAAATTTCTAATCCGCCCTTAAGCTGCGTTTCTCAGGAAATAGCCAGACTTCTAAACCGCCAGGTAAAACTCCTTGAGTAAACTTTTTGACACCCTCGAAAAAATACAGGAGCAGGAAAATGTTCGGCCCCATGCCGAACAGGCTGCCTCTCCTTTGTCTGCTAAAAAGACAGGGCGTTATCTTCCTTTTTTGGTGGGTCTAACTGTCATTGTTGCCATTTTTGCCGGCATAAAATATTTCCCCCATGCAAAAAAGAGCATTTTGCCATCACCTGCCAAGATCCATAAGAACACTCCTGCCCCTGCCGTCACTCCCTCTCCCATGATCTCCCATGCTGATAGCCGCATCCCGGTGACGACAAACCTTCCCAGCCCGCAGCAGGTTGAACAGTTCAACAATCATGGCGTTACTCTCACCCAGAGAGGGGATGCCTGGGCAGCCCTTTATTATTTTGACAAAGCCAGCAAACTCGCACCTGGGCAACCGGAACCGCTTGTTAATATGGCTATTGTTTTGACACAGATGGATCTCGGCTTTCCTGCTGCCCGGATTTTTAAAGAGGCGTACCAGCTTGCCCCAGAGAATGACTACCTGCTCCAGGCCATTGAACTTGCCATTGCCGAGCAGATACTGCCCCCGGATTTTTATGAAACGATGCCGGTTCCAGGCATAGAAGAAAATTAAATTATGCAGTGGCCTTTTACTAAAAATACGAACCGTTACGCCTTAGTTGGCAACAGAAAGCGGTCGCTGCTGGCGGCAAAGACCCCTAGCCCCACCGGAGTTACTGCGGCCACTCCTCTAGGATGGGCAGACAGTTCTCTCAAGGAGGCAAAGAGCATCCATCAGCTCATGGCCAACATCTCCAACCCTAAGGGGGAGGTGGCAATATCTTTACCCCTTGAGCAGTTTGAAATCCTGAGCCTTTCCATCAACAAAGTACCCAGAGAGGTCGTGGCCAAAATTCTCCCCTTCCACGTCAGCAAAGTTCTTGATGAGCCCTTATCAGATTTCATCCATGACTGGCAGATTGTAAAAGAGCATAAAGACTCGCTGCAGATTAACGTTTTCCTATACCCTGCCAAGGCATTCAGTGACTTACGTACTATCTTAGGGCATTACAAGTTAACCCCCTCTAGCCTTGAGCCCGACGTTTTCTCTGCCTGTGCATATCTCGAATCCCGCACCAAGCTTCCCAGCGATGAAGCCACAATGATTGTTTTGCTCTGGCCCCACTCAATTTCCATTGCCATTTACGACAAAGAGAGCCTGATTTTAAATCGTAATGTCCAGGCCAAAAAGCCTGAAGTGGGCAGGGAGGAAGATCTTGAGGAAATGCCAAGCGACGAGATCTCCGAGCAAGAACTTACTATTCCAGAAATGGAAACAGAGCCTGAAAAAGAATCTCCTTCTCTCTATGAGTCAAACCATGATGACCTGCTCGCCAATTTCCTAATTGAGACCAAAGCTGATGAGGTCGCGTCAGCTCCTGGAAAGGAAGAACCATCTCTCGACTCCCAGATTTTTTTTAAAGAACCACAAGCCTCAATGTCAGATGTGCAAAGCAGCCCTTCTTATATAAATCAGATCTCCCTGGAGCTCATGCGTACCCGTGACTATTTCAACTCCGTGGTTAAAGGGAACCAGATAAGAACTGTATTTGTAGGCGGTGGTGAGGGTTTATGGCCGGCTCTTTCTGCTGAACTTGAAAGCAGCCTTGGTCTCAACATTGAAAGCCTTGTAGACCCGGAACGGGCCTCAATGGATGACGCTCTTTTTGAGGCAGTCAGCATTGGCGCCTTGAGTTAGAGG
This sequence comes from Thermodesulfobacteriota bacterium, assembly GCA_039715015.1. Lineage (GTDB taxonomy): Bacteria > Desulfobacterota > Desulfobulbia > Desulfobulbales > SURF-16 > BM506. Next base: position 101,013 of record JBDLIE010000004.1, on the reverse strand, counting down.
ATCAGATTATGCAACAACGGATAAACCTGGTTCCCCAGAAACCTTTAGCGGAAAGAATTAAGGACCTGATCCCCATTGTTTTCGGTGGCATGGTCGTTTTCATTCTGCTTATCTTTTTTTCATGGGTGCAGATCCTTAATATCCGTCTTGCCGACCTGGATAAAACCATCGCCCGCATTGAAGAACAAACCAACCAGGCCGCAGCTTTAAGCACTCAGGTTACAGCGCTAAAAAAACGGCTGCAGAATAAAAACCAGGCCATTGATCAGAAAAGTGTCCAGATTGCTGCACTTTCCAAAATACGGGGTCAAAAAAGAAAATTCAGCCAGCCATTAAGCCTGATCTCTTCACTGCTTCCTGAGAGTGTACGCTGTAAAACTATCACCTTCAAAGACTCCAACGGCGAAATTAAGGGTACAGCTCTGGATTATGACGATTTAATCTGGCTGGTCAGAAACATGCAAAGCTTGAACGTTTTCAAACAGGTCTCTCTTTCTGTTACAGATAGGGCGACTAATAAAGAACAAGAACGAATTGAATTTACCATTGTTGCCGTGCTTGCTTAACCGGAGCTAACAATACAGAAATTATGGCACTAAAAGGACAAGACATAGCAGGAGCCGTTAAAAAAGGCTTTTTTCTTATGCGTTCCGACCCGGAACTTGCCCTGCAGGTACGCCAGCTTATCCTCACTATCTTTATTGGGCTGGCCTGCGCCTATGGTGCCTATGTTCTTTTTGTTGAGCCACGTCAGGAGACTGTGGCCAAAAGGCAAAGCCATGTGCAAAAAATTAAATCCCAGTCCACTCCTGGCCAGACTGAACTGCTTGCCGCCCATCTTCAGAAACTTGCCGCAGACATCAAGAAAAAAGAGCACACCCTGGCAATTCTTAGCCTGCAGGAAAAGCTGCTTCGTGAACAGTGGAGCAAGCAGGGAAATGATGACCGTTTCCATCAGGTAATTTTCACTCTGGCTACCTCAGCCCCTGTGGACATGCAAAAGGACCTTCTTAAGATGAGCCAGGAGACATCACGCTCCATGGGAGGCTTCACCCTTTTTCCTGTTCACCTTGAGGGGAAGAGCTATTTTGAAAATATTTTTCTTTATCTTTCCTTTTTAGAAACAAGCCCTGAAATAGGCTTTCTTGACAAGGTAGAAATGGCAATGCAGTCCGATGATCCTGCCGTAAAGGCCCAGGTGAATTTCAAAGTCGATCTGGGCCGGCTGGAGGTTGCTAATGATATTTAAGAACCTGCTTTGGCACAATAAGGGTTTTTGGGCGGTGATGAGTAGCGCAAGCATCCTGCTCTTATTTGCTCCTTTGTCTTGGGCCACTGGCGCCTCAAACGACAAGCTGAAAATGGTAGAACTTACGCCGGGCAACATGATGACTGCCAGCCAAGCTCCGGAGCGCGACCCCTTTAACTGGCCTCCTACCCAGCGTGTCCGTCTTCGCCAAATTGCCGAGGCAGAACAGGATATTTTTGCAGACTTTACCCTCCAGGCCATTGTCTGGAGTAAAAAGGTTCCGCAGGCCGTAATTAACAGTCAACTATCCACCATCGGAGACATGGTAGATGGAGCGCTGGTCGTCAATATTACCGAAACCCGCGTTTCACTGACCAAAAACGGCAGGGCCCACCTTATGCAATTTGATACATTAGATATAGATTTTGGCAGATCTTCTCATGCCAAGGGAAACATTGATGACACCAAGTAACCCCTCTTATACTCTTGGCACTTGCCTTGCCATTCTTCTCTTTTTCACCACTCTGCCCTTTGCTGGTGCCGCACAGGACAATGTCCTGGTGGAGAAATTACGGGACTACCCAGCCACCCTGCAATGCGAAAATCTTGAAGTATCTACCCTGCTCCGCGCCATTGGCCGCCAATCAGGAATCAACATCTACGTTTCCGATGCCATCAAAGATACCATCTCCTTTGAGATGAACAATGTCTCTCTCTACGACGTTTTCGAACTGATCGTAGAGGCCAAAAAACTTCATTTTTCAGAAACTAAAAGCGCCATTTTCGTTGAAACCACAGAGGAGTATGATAAGGCCCGCAAAGGCGTTATCACCGAACGCATCTGTACAGATTACGGCAACAGTGCCAAGCTTAAAGAGCAACTCGATCAGCTCTTAAGCGACCAGGGCATCATTACTGTTACCAATAATGACAGCTGCTTAATTATTAAGGATCAGGAAGAAAATGTTGCGGACATCAAACAGATGTTGAGCCAGATTGACCGCCCCATTCCCCAGATCCATATTGAAGCACGGGTGGTTGTGGTCAGCAAAGAGGGCAAGCAGCAACTCGGTATCAAGTGGGGCGCAGACAACATTGGTCACCCCTTAAGGGTGGGCTGGAAAAACGGCTCCCCCGTCAACCTCACTGGTGAGCTTGTCTCTGATCTTGGTGTTGCTGCAGCCAGCTCGGCCATGAATATCGGTTTTATCTGGGATAACGTCAACCTCAACATTGACCTGGAGGCTTTGGCGCAGGACAACCTGCTCCATGTTCTCTCAACGCCGTCTCTGCTGGTCCTTGACGGCCACGAGGCAGAGATTAAGCAAGGCAAAGAAGTTCCATACACCTCCCAGTCAGGAGATGTTATTAACACCGAATTCAGAGAGGCCAACCTCAGCCTGCAAGTGACACCAAAGATCATCAAGAATGCCTTTGTCAATTTAGATGTAAGCGTTACCAACGACAGCATTGACCAGACCAATGACGTCGGCGGTGAGCCCCTCATCAACCGCCAGGAAATCACCACCAACCTTTTCCTTGAGGACAAGGTCACCGTGGTCATTGGCGGCATCCATGTCAGCGGAGATGATATAGACAAGGGCCGTGTTCCAGGTTTAGCCGCCATCCCAATTCTAGGGAATCTCTTTAAGAACAAAGAACGTACCCAGGAGAACTATGAACTGATGATTTTCCTGACCCCAACCATAGTTTCCATGGCAGAGATTGCTTCCCAGGCCAAGGAGCGCGACAAACTTGTTGATGAGACTTTAAGCAAGGATGTCCATAAAAAATTCCTGCCTGAGACCTATAAAAAACCGGAAGATGAAGAATAATCTTGACCAATGAATCACCTGAGCTTTTTTGGCATAAAGGAAGAACCGTTTCGCCTTACCCCGGACCGCGACTTCTATTTTCCTTCCCGGTCCCACTCCGCTGTTGCTGAGGTTGTTCGTTACGGCCTTGATATGGGTGAGGGGTTTCTCATCATTTATGGTGAGGTGGGAACAGGAAAAACCATGCTGCTCCGTAAGCTGAGCAACTACCTGCACAGCCATTACGACACCGCCTATATTATCTCCCCCCAGCTCTCCCCCCGCGACCTGCTTTTCGCCATCCTGCAAGATCTAGATGAGGTTAACGGGGACACAAGCTCCCTAAGCGCCCCGGCACTCTTTCAAAAAATTTACGACTACCTCTTAAACCGTAACCCTCTTGGGAAAAGGCTTTTAGTCATCATAGATGAGGCACAGAACCTGCCGGAAGACTCAATCGAACAGCTGCGGCTTTTGTCGAATTTTGAAACAGATAAGCAAAAGCTCATGCAAATCCTCCTGGTGGGGCAACCAGAGCTTAAAGAGAAAATATACAAATCGTCACTACGCCAGCTCCGGCAGCGAATCACCATTTCTGAGACGCTTTATCCTTTATCTCGCAGTGAAATGGCTGCCTATATTAATTTCAGGCTTAACAGGGTTGGCAGAGCAGACCTTGCTCCTCAACCCAGCGTTCATAAAATAATTCATCGCTACACAAACGGCACGCCGCGGCTGATTAACAAGCTGATGTCCCGTGCCCTGCTCATGTCCTATGCTTCAGGTAACCAGCATATTGACAAAAAAAGCATTAAAGATGCCGCCGAATCCCTGGAGATGAGACCTCTTCTCAACTTCTGGGGCAGATTGCGGCCGGTTTCCGTTTGACTACAATTTACTTGGATACCCTGTAGACAATGGCAAAAAAACGTTTTGGCGACATCCTGGTTGATGGTGGCCTGATAACCAGTTCTCAGTTAGAGCAGGCCTTGAAGTTTGGCCGCGAAAATGACGTCAAGCTGGGCCAGGCCCTTCTTGACCTGGGCTTTGTTACAGAAGAAGCAGTTGCTCTCACCCTGTCGAGACAGCTGCAAATCCCTTATGTTGACCTCAACAAAATTGTCCTTGATCCGGAAATTGTTGCCACCATTCCCGAAAGTGTCGCCCGCAAAAACAAATTATTGGCCATTGGCAAAAGGACTGGCGAAATCTTAGTCGCCCTGGCTGACCCATTTAACATCTTTGCAATTGACGCAGCTGCCCAACACCTCCAAGGCACCCTGGTTCCCTGTGTGGCTATGGAGTCGCTTCTTGCCACCGCTATCGATCAACAGTATGGCAGTATGGCGGATTTACCGGGCACAATACCTGCCGGCGAGGGTGATGAAAGTGAGGCAGTGGCCGCCATTAATGATGTACTCATCCAGGCTGTTCGTGCCGAGGCCAGCGATATTCATATTGAGCCGGATATCGCGGATGTCAGAGTGCGCTGCCGGGTGGACGGTCTTCTGAAAAACATCCGTTCTTATCCCATGGAAATGCATCCCAACCTGATCTCAAGAATCAAGATCATGGCCCAGCTGGACATTGGTGAACGCCGTAAACCCCAGGATGGCCGTATTGAAATTCCCATTTCCGGCAAGGAATTTGACATCAGGGTCTCAGTACTCCCCTTGAGAAACGGCGAAAAGGTGGTTATGCGCCTGCTGGACAAAAGCAAGGTGAAGATTAAACTTACTGCCCTTGGCTTTGAACCGGCCCAGGAAAAAATCTTCCGCGACCATCTTGCCATGCCCCATGAGATTATTCTGGTCACCGGCCCAACCGGTAGTGGTAAAACGACCACACTCTATGGCGCCCTCAATAAGATTAACAGTCCGCAAAAAAATATCATCACCGTTGAAGACCCGGTGGAGTACGACCTGGCCGGCGTCAACCAGGTGCAGGTGAATCTCAAAGCTGGTCTCAACTTTGTTTCTGCCCTGCGCTCCATTCTCCGCCAGGACCCTGACATTGTCATGATTGGTGAGATTCGTGACGTGGAGACGGCTGAGATTGCCATTCAGGCAGCTCTCACCGGCCATCTGGTACTTTCCACATTACACACCAATGACTCTTGCGGGGCTGTGGCTCGTCTTATTGATATGGGTATCCCGCCCTTCCTGATCGCTTCATCTCTTGGCCTGGTCCTTGCCCAGCGTCTGCCACGACGGCTTTGTCCCTCCTGTAAAGAAAGGCAGGAAATCACTCCCTCAATCACAGATCTTTTCCCTACCACCCCTCAGGATGAGATTGTCATTTATCGCCCAAAAGGGTGCTCAAAATGTGAATCAACAGGTTATCGGGGCCGAACAGCGATCTATGAGATCCTTGAACTTTCTAAAGAGATCGAAAAACTGATCATGGAACAGGCCTCTTCCCGGGCGATTGCTCGCCAGGCAGCCCTTGAAGGTTTTCAGAATCTACGCCAAACAGGCCTGGGTAAGGTACTGGCAGGAGTCACATCCCTTGACGAAGTGCTGCGTCTTTCTCTGGAGCATAAAGAGTAGCCATGCCTGCTTTCTACTACGAAGCCATAGATAGCCGCGGCGTCTCCAAGCACGGCACCCACGAGGCCGATATTGTCACGGACGTTGAAAAATGGCTCATGGCCCAACGTCTTACTCCGGTGAGTATCATTGCTGCGGGTGAAAATGGCAAAGCTGATGAGGGGGCAGAACACAAGGTATCCCTCCTTGAGAAATGGCAGGGAATAAACCTCGAAGATCACATCCTCTTTTGCAGGCAATGCTCTACTCTTCTTTCTGCCGGGGTGGACATGCTTCGTACTCTGACAATTCTTGGCAAGCAGGTCACCAATCCCCTTCTGCGCGAGGTAATTTTCAAAATACGGATTGAGGTTGAGCAGGGGGAAAGTCTTGGCGACACCTTCGAAAAGCAGCCAAAAATCTTTTCAGTACTTTATAGAAATATTATTAAGGTCGGTGAGGAGTCAGGCAACCTCGACACCTCCTTTGGTTATATGGCAGACCTGATGGAGAACGAAAAAGAGATCCGGGAACGAATCAAGGCAGCCACCCGTTACCCGAAAATAGTTGTCATAGCCCTGTTCTCCGCTGTTTTCTTCCTGATGAGCTATGTAGTCCCTAAATTTGTGACCCTCTTTACCAATGCCAAAGTAAAGCTGCCCTTTGCCACCAGACTACTCATCACTATAAGTGATTTTTGTGCCACCTATAATATTCTTATCATCGGTTTTGTGGTGGGCTTGGTATTTCTTTACCGCATGGGGCTCCAGTACAGGGACTTTGTCCATTTTCGCGACTCAATAACCATCCGCCTGCCCGTTTTTGGTGATCTGTACACCAAGATCTATATGGCCCGTTTCAGCCGGGTCTTTGCTGTTTTGACCAGAAGCGGCATTGATATCATCAAAACACTTGGTCTCTCTTCCGCAGCCCTGGAGAATCTCATTCTCCGTGATCAACTTGCCGAGATCTCCTCCGAGGTAGAGGAAGGTATCGCCCTTGATGAGGCCATGGCCCGCCAGCACCTCTTTCCGGAAATGATAACCCAGATGGTGAGCGTCGGTGTGGAATCGGGCCGTGTGGATGAAATGATGGACAAGGTCTCCGACTATTACGAGATGGAAACCGAATACACCATCAAAAATCTCTCCACCCTCATTGAGCCCATGCTCCTGCTCTTCATGGGTATCATGGTCGGCTTTATCGCCCTGGCCATCTTCACTCCCATGTGGTCGTTGATGTCGGTCATGCGGGGGGGGTGATCTCAAACTGCGATGCTATTTAATCCCAGAGCCAACTACCTATTGATCATATGTCAATTGTTCAGCAGTTAACTTCTGGCGCTAGAAAGAGAACACCTATTGAAAATCTAGGTGTTCATCAGATATAAAAAAAGCTGCCCCTTTAACAGGGGCAGCTTTTTTTATGAATCCAAGTCTGAGAAATTTGACTTTAGAAATTACAAACAGTTGTATCTGTCGTGATGGTTGCTGCGGTACCTGCGACATTTGTTTCAGTAAATACAGCCTCACAATTGTTACCAGCGGCAGCTGTTAAGTGAAAGACTAGATTGTCTGGTGGACCAGCAACTACTGTTGTGGAGAAATTACCTAACGTAATATCCATGGCAGCGAGGATACCAGCAGCATCAGCTGTAGGATATCCAAAATCAACAGTGACAGCTTGGCCGCTAACTGTAGCGGTTTGCCCAGCAATAGAAACATCGCAAAGCGGATCAAGTAAACATGCTGCATGAACTATAGAATTTGCACCAGCTAATCCTCCAGCAAGACCCTGTACACTTGCCGTACGCGCCTCATTTGTCATATCGAGATATTTAGGAATTGCTGTCACCGCCAGGATACCAAGAATGACGATAATGACGATAAGTTCGATAAGTGTAAAACCTTTTTCATTCATACTTTCACCTTTCACAATTTTTAAGGATGATGCCCCACTCACTCATGGTGTTTTTAGGCTAAACTTCAAGTACTTATAACAAAACAGCGGCTCATTCGCAAGAATTTTACTCATAGTAATTCCTAATAAGCAAAGGAAATCAGGCATATCATTTTTGTTGAGTTCATGTTTTTTAATGCAGATTAAAACTGAGTCAGAATAATTTAATGAAAATTAAAATTGTCCCATAAAAAAAGAGTACATTCTCCTATTTCACAAATCACTTGCAACGTCATATGACGATTTCTCTTGTCAAAACAATGCTCAAAAATCATCGACAAAATCGTAGCAATTATCCTGTGGCACAGGTAGTCTTAGTTAAAGTAATGTAAATCATTCAGGAATTATTTTAATGGAGCAAAACACAGGAGTTATCCATGATGCAGGATGATGAACAACTCAGTGCCAGCCTTGAGGATTATCTTGAGGTCATTGCCCATATCATCGCCGAAAAACAGGTTGCCCGTGCCAAGGAAATTGCCGCTGAACTTGACGTCAGCCGGTCCTCGGTGACTGAGGCTTTCCGTTCTCTGGCCAAGAAAGGCCTGATTAATTACGCCCCCTACGAAGTGATTACCCTTACCCCAAAAGGTGAAGAGGTAAGTGCTGACATCATCCGCCGTCACCAGGCCCTTCAAGATTTTTTCATCAAGGTGCTGGCTGTAGATGAGAAGACCGCCGACGAAGGCGCTTGCAAAATTGAGCATGCCGCGCCCAGAAAAATCATTGACCGGATGATAAATTTTGTAAAATTTGTTGAAGAATGCCCCCGAGGTGGTGCAGACTGGATACAGAGCTTTAGCGATTTCTGTGCCACTGGCCAGACCAAGGATAATTGCTCTGCATGTATCGCTACATGCCTGGATAAGAAAGAGGAATAAATTTAAGGGATTTACGCCAATGTATTTCCCCCTCACCCTGACCCTCTCTCCAAGGAGAGGGAATTGTTCTATAAATGAGTCCACCTTTTAGGCGGTAAAACAAAGAAAAAAGCAGGAGAGAGTAGCATGGACGGGTCGTATAAAGATGGGATGTACACGCATCCCTCGCTTGGACTGATTAAAATTTATACAAAAGACGGAAGCTGGGTGTATCAATGCTATAAGAGCAACGGTTCAAAACCTGTCTCCAACCCAAAACCCTTGGACCAATGGACTTGGGCGATGAGTGAAGAGGACTGATAACTACTCTGCCCTTATTATCGTTATTCATAAAAAAAAGGCGGTTCTCTTATTGAGAATCGCCTTTTTTTATGTGCTGGGACCAGTCAGAAATTTACTTCAGATTAGCAATGGCCTCTTTCAGTCTCTTCATGCCTTCCTTGATATCATCCATGGAAGCGGCAAAGGAGAAGCGGACAAACTCGTCAGCACCAAAGGCGGCACCAGGTACAGTGGCCATGAAGCTCTTTTCTAGAAGATAGGCTGACATATCCACCGACCCCTCAATGACCTTGCCATCGTACGATTTACCGTAATAGGCTGAGAGATTTGGGAAAACATAAAAAGCTCCCTTTGGCACCACACAGGTAACTCCTTCAATGGAGGTCATCTCTGAGAGGATATAATTGAGCCGCGGCACAAAGGACTCCTTCATGGTGGCAGGGAAATCCTGGGGGCCGGAAACAGCGGCTAAAGCGGCCCGTTGCGCTACGGAGGATGGATTGGAGGTGGACTGGCTCTGAATTTTGTTCATGGCCGCAATGATATGCTTAGGGCCAAGGGTGTAGCCGATACGCCAGCCGGTCATGGCAAAGGACTTGGAAACACCGTTTGAGATAACCACCTGATCTTTTAATTCAGGGGCGATATCGAGGATATGGGGCAAGGGTTCGTCGCCGTAGACAATGGTATCATAAATATCATCAGAGATGACCACCCAGCCATTGGCAAGGGCCATATCCGCCACTAACCTCAGAGCCTTTGCAGAAAAAACCGCCCCGGTGGGGTTGGATGGGGAGTTAAGAATAATGCCCCTGGTTTTCTCAGTGGCAAATTTCTTAAGATTCTCCTCGGTGAGATCAAAATCGTCCTTCTCATCCAAGGAAACAAGCACAGGAGTTGCCCCGGTAAGGGTAATGATGGGTGGATAGGAAACCCAATAGGGCGTCGGGATAAGCACCTCATCACCAGGGCCGAAAAGGGCCTGGGCCATATTATAAAGGCCATGCTTACCACCGCAGGAGACCTGGACCTGGTCAGCCTCATACTCCCAGCCATGATCATCCTTAAAACGTTTAACGATGGCTTCCCGCAGTTCTGGAATTCCGGGTACTGCCGTGTACCTGGTAAATTTCTCCTCAATGGCCTGTTTACCGCCCTCACAAACGTGATCAGGGGTTGGAAAATCAGGCTCACCAACACTAAAGTTAAGGATATCAGCCCCAGCAGCTTTCATCTCCTTAGCCTTGGCATTTACTGCCAGGGTGGGAGAAGGCTTAATCTGAGACATCCTGGCTGCCAAGGAGATGGGTTGCTCGCTCATTGCTCTACCTTTTAGAGAAGAAAAATTATTTTAATTTATTGTTAGCAACAGGAGCTGAATTCGCTGCCTCAGTCCCGTCATACTCAATATGACTCAAAAAAAGACCACATGCCGGTGCGGTTGGTCCTGCCAGGTTGCGGTCTTTGGCCTCAAGAACTTCTAGAAACTGTTGTGCAGTCATCCGTCCCTGACCAACCTCAAACAACGTACCAGCAATATTGCGCACCATTTTACGCAGAAATCCATCCCCACGCAACATCAGTTTGAACTGGTGAGGATTTTGGCCCAGAACCAGGGAAGCATCTAAAATAGTGCGCACCGCTCCCCGCCCCGATGTCCGGCTTATATCCCTGGAACCCGTGGCCTCAAAAGAGGAGAAATCATGGTTACCCAAGATAGTCTTAAGACATCTTCCCACCTCTTTACCGTCAAAAGGACCGGGCAGAGAAGTGACATAGAGCCTACTTGTGGCAAGAACCATGGGTTCAGTTGAAAAATGGTACCAATATGTTTTGGCCCGGGCACTTTTTCTGGCATGGAAATCTTGCCCAACATCATCCACGGCCAGAATCCGAATCGCCTCAGGCAACAGACTATTAAGCCCTTTTTGCAGACCGGAGCAAGCAATATCTGAACTGGTCAAAAAATTTGCAACCATACCCAGGGCATGTACACCGCTGTCGGTGCGCCCTGCCCCATGTAATATAATGGATTGATTACAGATAATGGCAAGCGTCTCTTCAATAAGACCTTGTACTGTCGGCAGATTTTGCTGGCGCTGCCAACCACAGAAATCGGTGCCGTCAAAACTAATGAGAAGCTTGATATTACGCATGGATTATGGAAAAAGAGGCACAACACCGAGGCCGGCAGACTCTTCAAGGCCAAGAACAAGATTCATGTTCTGAACGGCCTGTCCGGCAGCACCTTTCACCAAGTTATCAATGGCAGAAACGATGACCACCCTCTTGGTGCGCGGATCCACCTTGCAGCCGATATCGCAATAATTACTACCGCGGACAAACTGAGTAGCAGGAAAGGTCCCAGGAGTACAGGGTCTTACAAAACGCTCATCCTTATAAAACTCCTGGTACAGGCTATCTACTTCAGCCTGACTGACATCCTTTACCAACCCGGCATAGACGGTACTTAAAATGCCGCGGACCATGGGAACAAGATGGGGAGTAAAAGAGACCGTAACTCCCTGTGCGGCAAGTTTACAAATCTCTTGTTCAATTTCCGGAGTGTGGCGATGGCCACCCACCTTATAGGCCTTAAAACCGTCGGTTACTTCACAGTAGAGCGTCGCAGTACTTGCACCTCGTCCAGCCCCGGAAGTACCTGATTTTGAATCGGCAATGATGGAAGCAGGGTCAACAATACCGTTTTTCAAGAGGGGAGCCAGGCCCATGATAATACTAGTCGGGTAGCAGCCTGGATTGGCCACCAGCCGTGCGCCTTTGATCTTGTCACGGTTGATTTCCGGCAGACCGTAGACAGCCTCGGCAAGATACTCTTGAGCAATATGGGCCTGGTACCATTTTTCATACACATCGGCATCGTCAATGCGAAAATCAGCACTGAGATCGACCACCTTCTTGCCGGCCTCAAGAAAAGCAGGAACGATATTCATCGCCGTCTGGTGGGGCACAGCCGTAAAAAAAAGATCCGCCCTTTGGACGAGATCCTCTATTACCACATCTTCCAGAACAATATCCGTAATCCCGCGCAAGTTTGGGTAAACATCTGAAAGTTTCTGGCCGGCATATTGCCGTGAGGTGGCAACAGTAAGCTCCACATCAGGATGATTGGCCAGCAGTCTGGCCAACTCGACGCCTGTATAGCCTGAAGCGCCAACAATTCCAATTTTGTACATGGTCTGCACCTATCATCTTGAAAAGCCGATGCAGCAAAACGGCAACGACAATGCTGCTCGGCAAAAAAAAAGGGAAAAGTGACCCGAAAATCACTCTTCCCTTGTGTAAGAATATAAAACCAGCAACCAGGCTGGATTTTTTTAACGCTTGGAGAACTGGAAACGGGCACGGGCACCTTTCTGTCCGTACTTCTTACGTTCCTTCACGCGGGAATCACGGGTCAACATACCAGCCTTTTTAAGGGTACCACGGTTTTCCGGGTCAATCTCAGTAAGTGCCTTTGAAATGCCATGCCGCAGGGCCTCGGACTGGGCAGACTTGCCGCCGCCTTTCAGGGTTACCATGACGTTGAACTTGTCACTGGTATCGGTGAGGGCGAAGGGCTTCAGGATAAGACGCTCGTCAATGGATCCGCCAAAATACTCGGCCATTGTATGCTTCTTGTTCACAACAACGCTGCCATCTCCGGCAGTGAGCCAAACGCGGGCAATTGCAGATTTACGCTTTCCAGTTGCATAGAATTTCTGTTCAGACATCATTCTTCTCCGGCCTATAACTTGAGCTCTTCAGGCTGCTGGGATTCATGGGGATGGTTTTCGCCAGCATATACCTTTAGTTTCTTTAACTGAGTACGACCAAGGGAATTTTTTGGAAGCATTCCTTTTACGGCCGTGTAAACGACTTGCTCAGGATCCTTATCGAGGAGTTCCTGGGCTGTACACTCTTTCAGGCCGCCAATATAACCGGAATGATGATAGTATATTTTGTTTTCAAGCTTGCGACCAGTCAATCTAACTTTATCGGCATTAACAACAACAACAAAATCGCCAACATCCTGAAATGTTGAATAGTTAGGCTTGTGCTTGCCACGCAAACGGGTAGCGATCTCAGATGCGAGACGACCGAGAACCAAGCTCTGGGCGTCAACGACATACCATTTATGCTCAATTTCTTTGACCGGTGTCAGGTAAGTGGTCATGATACTTTCCTCTAAAATAATATAGAAACAAGCCAACCCAGGGAGACCCGGATCATACCAGTTTCTATGACGAAAAAAGGCTCGAAGAGCCTTCGAACCTTATTAATGTATATATGGAGCGGGAAACGAGACTCGAACTCGCGACCCCAACCTTGGCAAGGTTGTGCTCTACCAACTGAGCTATTCCCGCCTATTTACTGTCTAGTAGTGCGAAACAGGGGGAGTTATATCGGAACTCGTTACCCTTGTCAATAAAAAATTTACGGTTTCCCTGTCATGAAAAGGGCCGTCTAACACTTTGTCCACCAGGGTTTTCCCAGACCCCTTTTTCCTTGATATTCCTATCTTGTCCTTGCGACACTCTTAAGGATGCTGGTATAAGAATGAGGAAAGAAAACATATCCTTACATCATTATATAGGCACATTCCACTTCCTTAATAATTTCGGAGTAAGTAAAGCCATGGCTTCTGCCCCCACCCGTACAAGTATCATTACCAGAACAACCAAAGAAACCTCTATCAATCTTGAGCTTTCTCTTGACGGCAAGGGAAAGGCAGACATCAGTACAGCTGTCCCTTTCTTTGACCATATGCTCACCCTTCTTGCTGTCCACGGATTCTTCAACCTTACCCTGAAGGCCTCAGGTGATGTTGAAATCGATGACCATCATACCGTCGAAGACATCGGCATCTGTCTTGGTCAGGCCTTTAAAGAAGCCTTAGGTGATTTTTCCTCTATAAGTCGTTACGGGAATTTTGCCCTGCCCATGGATGAAACTCTGGCCCGGGTTACCATGGATTTTTCCAACAGACCTTTTCTTCATTACGATGTTGTTGCCTTGGATCAGAAATCCGGCTCCTTTGACACCACCATGGTCCAAGAATTCCTGAGGGCCTTTGCCTTTAACTGTGGATTGACACTTCATGTGGAAGTGAAATATGGTAGTAATACGCACCATATAATCGAGGCAATTTTTAAGGCCCTTGGTAGAACCCTTGATCAAGCCACTTCCGTTGACCCAAGAGTCCAAGGTACCCTTTCCTCAAAAGGTACATTATAACCCTGTCAACCTTCTCGGGAACAGTCATGATTCGACCACGTGGTTTTCTCCTTGCTTTCACACTCTCTCTTTTGACAGCCTGTGCTGCCCAGACATCGCAACCAAGTCCTGAAATGGGCAAAAGCGATCCGGACGATCTGACCCTGAATTCCATTGTCATTTTACAAAGCGAATTTGACTCCACAGAGCATGAAAGCGGCAGTACTGAGGCCCATAATCTCACAGAAGGCAGCAGGCAGTTAAGTACCATTATTGCCGAGTATTTTGCCATGAAGGAGAACGTCAACATTCTCTCTGTCATGCAGCAAGAATCTCTCACCGGCACCTTTATCGGCAACCTCCGCAAAAGAGCCCGTTATATAGGCATGCAGGCCAAAGGGGATGCCGTACTGATTACCCAACTCATCAGATACAGAAAGCTGGACGGCAAGAAATATGGTGCCAATGAACCAGCCTCCGTGAGTTTCGATTACAGCCTTATCCACCTGAAAAGCGGCAAGACCCTGTGCAAGGGGACTTATGAAGAAACCCAAAAGACCCTCTTCTCCGATCTTCTCTCCTTTGGCAAGGCCTCTAAACGCAAATTCGAATTTGTTTCTGCTGACGCCCTACTGCGGGAAGGGGTGGAGAGTAAATTCGGCGCCTGCGTTTATCTAGCCGCTGAATGACCTCTATTCTTGCCGCCTGCCAGGTCCTTTTTCCTGCTGCCAGAAAGAGCAGCTAACAAATTCGTTTTCTTACACTCCTCTTCAACCTCCTGACTCCTTAAAATACCCTTTTTACTCCATGCTCCACCTGCCAAACTCAATTAATCGCCTCATTGGTCAGGCCATGCATGCGTATCAGATGTTGAGGGATGGTGATCATGTCTTGGTTGCTGTTTCCGGAGGAGTAGACAGTCTGGTCCTGACTGCCACCCTCAAACTCTGGCAAAAAAAAGCTCCTATCTCTTACAAAATTGAGGCTGTCCATCTTGATATGGGCTTTGGCTCCGGGGAGCATAAGCTTGTGGATAAGGAGCTGGCCGCTATCGGCATACCGTATGAAATCATCAAGACCACCATTGGCAAAGAGGCGTTGCAAGGGGGAAATTCCTCAGCCTGTTTTCATTGCGCCCGCAACCGCCGGACTCAGCTTTTTAATATTGGCAAAGAAAAGGGCTGCACCAAACTGGCCCTTGGCCACCATAAGGAAGACATCATTGAGACTTTTTTCATAAACCTTTTTTACGGAGGAAATCTCTCCACCATGGTGCCCCGGCAGGATCTTTTTAACGGCAAGCTTGCCATTATCCGCCCCCTGGCCTTTTTGCAGAAAAAACAGGTCCAAGAGGTGGCCGACCTTTTCGACCTCTCCCCAGTTGCCAACCCTTGCCCCCTGACAGAAAGCACAAAAAGGCAGACTATCCGTGAGATGATGGCTAAACTTTACGAACAAGACCCTCAGCTCATGGGCACAATTTTCGCGGCCTTGGGCAACGTCAAGACTGACTATCTCCTTGATCATTCATTGCATGAAAAGGACAAATGAGATGAAATCAAGCCTGCCCTGCCTGCCCTGCTTTCTTCAGCAAACCATTAAGGCCGCCTCCCTCAGCACAGACGATACAAATCTGCAAAAAGAAATTCTCAATACCATTGCCCGCCTCCTGCCCGGCCTTGATTTAGAAAAATCTCCACCTGAAAATTCCATCCCGGTTTATGAGACCATTGCCCGGCTGTCAGGATGTTCCGACCCCTTCTTGTCCCTTAAAGACCAATCAAACAATTTTGCCCTTGGCTTGATGGCAGAAATCAATAAATCTATTACTGAAAGCCCAGACCCCATCTTTACCGCCATCATCTTCTCCATTGCCGGCAATATTATTGACTATGGCTCCCAACAGGATTTTGATGCCGAACAAGCCATCAGAAAATGTCTCACCAGTCCCCTTGCCATCAACGATTACACAAAATTACGCCAAGACCTCGAGATGAGTTCTCGCATTCTTTATCTGGGGGACAACGCCGGTGAGATAATTTTTGACCGGCTGGTTATTGAAACAATTCAGCATCTATTACCGGGTAAAGAAATTACCTTTGTGGTCAAAGAGAACCCCATCATCAATGACGCCTTACTAAAAGACGCTCACGACTGCGGACTTACTAATCTCTGTCGGGTTATAAGCAATGGCACAGGTTGCCCAGGCACCCCTCTTTCAAGCTGTCCCAAAGAGTTTCAAGACATTTTTGCTGATGCAGATCTTATCCTCAGCAAAGGTCAGGGTAATTACGAGACTCTTTCAGAGGTGACAGCACCTCTTTATTTTTTACTTACGGTTAAATGTCCCATTGTTGGCTCCCACATCTACCAACAGAGCAATATCTCTGTAAACAAAGGAGAACTTGTGTTGATGAAGGGCTCTGGAATACTATGACAAGAACATTCATTCCGACAACAGACTACAATTACATGGTGCCAAAATATTGAAGAAAACAAATCCACAATTGCGAGAGCAGACGATGATGTTTTCCCCGTCCTACTCCGCAATTATCGACAACCTTTATGATGGCCTATATTTGGTCGATACCAAGAGAATAATAACCTACTGGAACAAGGCCGCTGAACAGATCTCAGGATTTAGTGCTGATGAGGTCATTGGCAAATCATGCGCGGAGAATATCCTGACCCATGTGGACGAAGATGGACAATCTCTCTGCCTTGACCTCTGCCCCTTGGCCAAGACCATCGCAGACGGTAAACCTCGTGAAGCTGAGGTCTATTTACACCACAAAGATGGCCACCGCGTTCCGGTCTCGGTACGCATCAGTGCTGTTAAGGACGATCTTGGCAATACTATCGGCGGCGTGGAGCTATTCACCGACATCAGCAACCAGAAGGCCAGTGAACTGCGGATAAAAGAGCTTGAGAAAATGGCCATGCTGGACAAACTGACCCAGCTGGCCAACAGGAACTATATAGAAAAAGAGCTGGAGGGGAGGCTTCAGGAAAAGAAACGCTTTGAAATTTCCTTTGGCATTCTCTTCATTGACATTGATAATTTCAAAATATTCAATGACACCTATGGCCATGATGTGGGAGATAATGTTTTAAAATTCGTATCCCAGACCTTTATCAAATCTTCTCGGCCCTTTGATTTGTATGGCCGATGGGGTGGGGAGGAATTTATCGGCATCATCCGTAATATCCAGGACAAGGATCTCCTGCACCTTGGCAATAAACTCCGGATCCTTGTTCAAAACTCTTACCTTCACCACGGCAAAGACAAACTGCAAGTCACCATCTCATTAGGGGCCACCATGGTCAGCAACGACGACACCATTGCCAGCCTTGTGAAACGGGCAGACACCCTGCTTTATGAAAGCAAAAAAGCAGGCCGTAATCGCCTGACTGTGGGATAGAGACTCAAGAAAGAGCATCCGCACAGAGCAGCTCTCCCCCACCCTGTTTGTTTGGACAGGATGGGGAAAAGTTAATCAGCCGTTAAGAAGCTTGGCCATCTCTTTGGCGCCATAGGTGATGATAATATCGGCTCCGGCCCGGGTGATGGAGAGCAGGGTTTCATGCATGACCCGCTCGCCGTCAATCCAGCCGTTGGCTGCTGCCGCCTTGATCATGGCATACTCGCCACTGACATGGTAAGCGGCAATGGGTAGATCAAACTCATCACGCAGAGAGCGGATGATATCAAGATAGGCCACAGCAGGCTTGACCATCAAAATATCGGCGCCCTCATCAACATCCAAGGTGGCCTCCCGCAAGGCCTCGCGGCTATTGCCTGGGTCCATCTGATAACCCTGCCTGTCGCCCTCCTGGGGTGCGCACTCAGCTGCATCGCGGAAAGGGCCGTAAAAGGCCGAGGCATACTTCACCGCATAGCTCATGATGGGTACCATGTCGAAATTATTTTCGTCGAGCGCCGCCCTGATCTCGGCGACCCGGCCATCCATCATATCAGAGGGTGCGACAATATCAGCACCGGCCTGGGCGTGGGACAGGGCGATTTTGGCGAGTATCTCAAGGGTGGCGTCATTATTGACATGGCCACCTTCAAGGATGCCGCAATGACCGTGATCGGTGTACTCACACATGCAGACATCCGTTGAAACCATAAGCTGAGGCGCCTTGTCCTTAAGCTCTTTGATGGCACTCTGAATAATGCCGCCCTTGGCATGAGCGCCGGATCCGGCGGCATCCTTTTTCTCAGGCAAGCCAAAGAGGATAACATGTTGGATGCCGAGCCCCAGCAATTCCTTGGCCTCAGCACCGAGCTGATCGACACTCATCCGGAAAACCCCGGGCATGGAGGGAACTTCCTCTCTTTTACCCTTGCCGGCCATGACAAAAAGCGGATAGATAAACTGTTCCGGCGAAAGTCGTGTTTCTCTGACCAGGGAACGCAGCTGAGCGTTCCGGCGTAACCGGCGGGGACGATATTCAGGAAAAACCATGGGGGGGCTCCTTTTTTTGCAGAAGTTAGAGAAATAGAGAAGTTAAAGGAGTTAGAGTATCGGTGGAAGGTCTTTGACTTCTTTACCGTCTCTATTTCTCTAACTTCTTTACATTCTGTTTTTATAACTTAAAATTCTCATCAAGAACTTCGTTAATAAAGGTTTCAGGCGACTCCACCCCCTCTACCGGAATGATGAGTTCACCGTCAAGCCTTTTCTGGCCAATCAATCGCAAACCATAATCAAGGGCGGCAAAAACGTCCTGACAGACCTCATTCACCGAAGAAATTGTCAAACGGCTCTTTGCCATCAGACGGTCAATGGCCGCCTCTTCAAAAAAGATATTGATATTGCAGTCCACAGATACCGTGGCGGCATAATCACGAATATGATGAATCATCTCGATGAAATCTTGGCAGGCATCCCGGACATCTACAAACTCTTCCAGGCAGTAACTTGCCATCATCTCCAGTCTTTCCGGGGTAATCTCGACCCCCTCTTCACGGAGGAAATCACCATTAGAAGCCTCAATATTTTCCACAAGACAGGCATGTTCCTGCAAACGCAACTCATTATAGCGTTGCTGGTGATAATCGCTCTCTTGCGAGGCAAGCATTTCACTTAGGGCTGCCACCGGGTCTTCAACCATGGCCCCAGACAATACCAGATATCGTAAAGAGGTGGAGGGTAGACTTTTTTCAAAGGGCAGCAAGGTCTTCTCCATAACGCTGAGCAATCCCCTGGCCCCTGTTTTTTCCAAGACCGCCTTGGCGGCAATGGACTCAAAGGCATCCTGTTCGAAGCCGAGCTTGATCCCGTAGGCATTAAAATCCTGCTTTTTACCAAGAACTACGGCAGAATTATGTTTGGAGAGAATTTGGACAAAATCATCCTTGCTCAGGTCGTTTAAGGCGGTGACCACAGGCAGGCGGCCGATGAATTCACTTTCAAAGCCATAGGCGATAAGGTCCTCAGCCATAACCTCCTGAAAATAACGGCTGCCGCCATCTTTCGATTCAACCTTGCTGCCGAAACCGATGGAGTGTTCATGACTCCTCCTTCTGATAATCTCGGTGAGACCGGCAAAGGCACCGCTCATGATAAAGAGGATGTTTCGGGTGTTGACCACCTTTTTTTCCCGTTTGCCTGTGGACCGGTAATGCTCCATGGCCTCAAGCTGAGAGACCGGATCATGGGGCACCTTAAGTTCCACGTCCGTGTCTTCCATGGGTTTTAAAAAGGCACGCTGCACCCCGGCCCTGGAGACATCAGCGCCAAGACGATTGGAGCTGGCGGCAATCTTGTCCACCTCGTCCACGTAGATGATGCCATACTCTGCCTTGGCAATATCATCATCCGCCTCCCGGACCAGATCACGAACCAGGTCTTCAACATCACCGCCCACATAACCGGTTTCACTGAACTTGGTGGCATCACCCTTCACAAAAGGGACACCCAGCCGCCGGGCAATAAGCTTCACCAGATAGGTTTTTCCGACACCCGTAGGGCCGACAAGCAGGACATTGGACTTAATTCTTCCAACCTGTTTTTTTACAGCCCGGCCTGTTTCAAGCTCATGGCGAATTCGATTAAAATGGGTGCATATTTTGGTGGCAAGCACGGACTTGGCCTCATCCTGTTGCACAACATACTCATCTAGGTAGCGCACCAGCTCTTCAGGCTTGAGGTTGAAATTGAACCCTTCTTCTTCAGTGCGCTCGGCCTGCTGCTCCACATCATCCTTTTTCTTGGCAAGGGGCAGCATTCCGGCAGAAACTATCTTCACCTGGCCACCATATTTATTACTGAGATAATCACCCAACTCACGTTCCAAATCTTTTTCGCTGGGCAAGCTCATTTTATCGTCACTCATATCTCTCGAAGACCTTATTCCTTGTTTCAAACAGCGCGCCTACCGACTTTTTTAGAGATCAATCAAGCCCAAGAGCCTTAATTCTCTTATGAAGATGACTCCGTTCCATACCAATCTGTTCGGCTGTTTTTGAGATATTCCCATCATTTTCGGCAATTTTAGCCTGCAGAAAATCCGCCTCAAACTGTTTCTTGGCATCTTTAAAGGTCATATCATCAGCCAACGCGGCATTGTCGCTAAGGGATGGCGGCATTGTCGGCTGGGCTTGCTCGGCGACAGCACCGGCCCCTCCACTTCTCAAAATAGAGACAATCTCTTCACCGGAGACATCCGCACCCGGGCACATAATGGAGATCCTTTCCAGGAAATTTCGCAACTCGCGGACATTGCCAGGCCAGTTATGGCGTTGCATGGCATGGAAAGCACCGGGCAAAAATTTCTTGCGGCCAAAACCTTTTCTGTGGAAATCCTCCATAAGATCTTCCACTAAGAGTGGCAGATCCTCAAGGCGTTCACGCAGGGGAGGAAGGATTATGGGTACCACGTTAAGTCGGTAAAAAAGGTCAGCCCGAAAATTACCTGCCTCAATCTCTGCCTCCAGGTCTTTATTGGTGGCGGCAATGACCCGGACATCAACGGTGATAGTTTTGGAACCGCCCACTCTTTCGAACTTCTGTTCCTGGATAATACGCAGTACCTTGGCCTGGGTCTTCAGGCTCATGTCGCCGATCTCATCAAGAAACAAAATCGAGCCGTCGGCCAAATCAAATTTGCCTCGTTTGCTGGCAGTGGCACCGGTGAACGCCCCTTTTTCATGGCCAAAAAGCTCGCTTTCAATGAGCTCCTCAGGGATAGCGGCGCAATTGACCTCAATCATCGGCTTATCTTTGGCCGCTGAATGGCTATGGATCATCTGGGCAGCAAGCTCCTTGCCGGTGCCGTGCTCGCCGCGGATTAACACCCAGGCCGGTGTAGGCGCCACCCGAAGAATCTGTTCACGGATGGCGGTGATAGCAGGAGATATACCAGTAAGTTCCGATCTCTTGCTCTGCTGGGCGCGAAGGATCTCGTTTTCCCGGGCCAACTGAGAAAACTTCATGGCATTGTTCACGGCCAGGATGATTTTATCATACGAAGGGGGTTTCTCGATAAAATCAAAGGCTCCCATTTTTGTGGCCTGGACAGCGGTTTCAATATTTCCATGGCCGGAGATCATGATCACCGGCAGACTGGGATACAACTCCTTTATCTTCGGCAAGGCCTCCATACCATCCATCTCAGGCATCCAGATATCAAGGAGAACGGCTTTGACGGCTTCCGACTCCAGGACGGCAAAGGCCTCTGGGGCGCTGGCAACAGTGAGGGGCTCAAAACCTTCGTCGCTTAAGATACCGGCCACGGACTCGCGAATGGTTTCTTCGTCATCAATTATCAGAATTTTTTTAGCCATACTCTTCCTAGTCCACCAGGGGAAGCTCTACAATAAAACGTGCCCCAGTGGGAATATTATCCTTGATACGTAAATAACCGCCATGATCGGCAACAACCGTGGTGGCAATGGCAAGACCTAGACCTGTTCCTGTCTTCTTGGTGGTAAAATAGGGTTCAAAGAGGTGCAGCTTGTCTTCGTCATTAACCCCTGGACCATTGTCCTTGACCTCGACAAATACCTGATTCTGGCTTTGGTTTGCTCTAAGCTCCACAGTCACTTCGCCATTTTTACCGGCAACCGCTGCCACAGCATTATCCAGGAGATTAATCAGCACCCTTTCCATCTGCTTGCGATCAAAAAGAAAGGATGGAATCTCCTGATTACAAAGCAGGTTAAAGACAACGTCTTTATGGCCCTCCTGGTACATAACCAGGGTTTCCCTGGTCATCTCCTCAAGAGAGCTCTCTGTTTTCTGAACCGCAGGCATGCGGGCAAAACTGGAGAACTCACTGACTAGATGTTTTAATTCATCAACCTGACCGATAATAGTCTTTGTGCAAAGATCAAAAATATCACCCTCCCCTGCCAATTTGTCAAGGTATCGCTTGCGCAATCGCTGGGCAGAAAGCTGGATCGGTGTCAGGGGATTTTTTACCTCGTGGGCGATCCTGCGGGCCACCTCGCGCCAGGCCGCCATACGCTGGGCTTTTTCGAGCTCAGTAAGGTTATCAAAAACAAGGACCACGCCCAGCTCTTCACCGCTCTCGTCATGGAGACGGGTGATATTGACCCGCAGCGAAAAGCTCTCAGTACCCACCGAAAGCTGGAGGGGCTTCTCAAGAGACATCTTGCCGGTACGGGACAGCTCTTCATAAAACTGATCGAGGATAGCGCTATGCTGAGGGGCAAGAGCATTCTTATAATCATGGCCGAGGAGGCGCTCCGGGTCAATATTAAGCAGGCTCTCAGCAAAGGTATTTATCGATGTAATGCGGCCCTTGCTGTCTAAAGAAACAACCCCGGCAGGTACATTCTGCAGAATCGTCTCGGTGTAACGCCGCCTGTTTTCCAGCTCCAGGTTAAACTGTTCAAGGCTCCTCTTACCGACAAGAAGATCGCGGGTCATCTTATTAAACGACTCCACCAGGGTACCCATTTCATCGCCGGAGTCCTTCTCAATTACAAAATCAAGCTCGCCATCAGCAACCCGCAGGGTGGCATCGGCCAGCTTACCAATGGGGGTGGTCAAGCCGCCGGCCACATAAAATCCAAACCAGATGGCGGAAAACATCACAAGCAGAGTGACGATGAGCAGGATAACAAGCAGGCTTGTTTTAATGGGCTGCTGAAGAAGTATGAGCTGGCGATAGCCCTCCAGTCCGCCGGATATCTTATGGAGCTGCTCGATCTTTTCTTGAGGAATGAGGAGCGAGGTCACCAAGACATGACGCTCCTGCCTTTCACGCCCAAGGCGAACAAGGGAAACGTTACGCACCAGTTCGCCCAGGGTAATTTTCTGGATAATATCGAGATTTTTACCCCCCTTCAGCCCTCTACGAATAAGGGAATCAGGCATGGGAGGAAGTTCTTCACCAGAATCAAGCTCATCAGACAAAGCCATTATCTTGATGCCATGATCCTGGCTGACCAGGGCCAGGGAAGCAAGGCCCCGGCTTTCGACAATATCATCCAGAAAAATATCCAGAGAGGTATCGGTGAGTTGGCGGTAGCGCTTCGATTCCAGCTGCAGGGCAATATTTCTGCCCAGGCGGGCAGCAACATTCTGCTCCTCACGATACACATTTCTGGCAATTTTCAGAGACTCCTCCAGGGCCTGTTCAACATTAATATTGAACCAGTAATCCATGGAGGTGGAGACAAACTGCAGGGCCAGGAAGAAGAGAATACTGGTGGGGATGAGGGCCATGGACATAAAGGAAATAACAAGCTTTGTCCGGAGCTTGGTGCCGAGAATCCGCCGCTTGCGGTCAAAAACAAGCTGGACCAGATTACGCAATACCAGAAAAACGGTGAGCAGGAGCAGAAGAACATTGAAATTGATAAGCACATAGACAAGAACATTACCGCTTACCGGAAAATCAACCGTGCCTAGCTCAAGGATTCTGGTCTCAAGAAAGGTCAGTCCCGCCATGAGCAAAAGGCAGATGGCAATAATCCACCATATCCGTCTTTTCTTGCGGTGAGCCCTCTGTTCTTCTTCCCCTGAAAGGTCGCTTATCTCCACAATGATTTCTCAGCTTGCTTGGCCCATAGAGCCATAAAAGCTCTCATTCACGCTCTTATTGCTCCGAAGATGTTCCGGCCGCCATGGTAAATAAAACTTCCTTCCACTCTGTCTCAAAATACCAGATCTTCAGAAATGTCATGACGTTCTTAAATTTTTCCGGCATTCCCTGTTTCGCAAGTTCAGCCTTGATTTTGATACTATATGTCAAACCGGGCTTCAAAAGAGCCAGGTCAGTTACTGGCAAGTCATGAACCCGAAGCAAGGCCAGGGTGGCCTCGTCTAGATTTTTATAAAGAGTGCTTTTCCCACTCTGTTCTGTTTGCTCCAGGGTAAAAACCTCTTTCAAGGTCTCAAAATAGAGGGTGTGCTGAAGATTTCTCGTGACCAGCTGCACAGGGCCTTTGCCCTCCACATGTTCATAGAGTTCGACAAAAAAAGCAAAGGTCACAGGGATACCATTTAAGATGCCCTTTTCCATTTCAGAGCTTATGGCCCCATCAAGGGTAAAATAGAGAAGCAGTTCCGTATGCGAGTTGACCACAAAGCTTTCTTTGATGCGGGCCTTTTCAGCGCCCTGGGCCTCAGCAAAAGCCACTGAAAACAGCAGCAAAAGCATGAGAAAAATTCTTTGCAGGAATCTTCTGCCGAGCCTCATGCCAGCCACTCCTTCATCACCCTTTTCCGAGCCTCATGCATCAGGGTTGTAAAGGTGCTGGAATCAAGGGCACTGATGGCAATACCGCCATGGATGCGGAGCTGGTCCCTGACATAGGAAGATTCCACCTGATCAATTTTATTGAAAACTTTCAGCACAGCGATATCACCCAGATCGAGATCATGGAGAATATCCTCCACGACCTTTATCTGATCAGCAAAACGAGGATTTGAAATATCAATAACATGGATGAGCAAGTCTGCCTCGTGGAGTTCTTCCAGGGTGGCTTTAAATGCCTGCAGCAGCTCATCAGGGAGATGTCGGATAAAACCCACTGTGTCGGTGACCACGACCTCAACATCCTCAGGAAAACGTAGGCGCCTGCTTGTCGGGTCCAGGGTGGCGAATAGTTTATCCTCCGCTAAGATCTTACTCTGAGTAAGGGTGTTAAGCAAAGTAGACTTGCCGGCATTTGTATAGCCCACCAGGCTGATCACCGGCAGATCCTTTTTCCGCCGTCTGGACCGGCGCCGGTATCTCTCTTTGGCAACCTTCTTTAACTCCTTATTTAGTCGTGCCAACCGGTCATTCATACGGCGCCGGTCAATCTCAAGCTTAGTTTCACCAGGTCCGCGGCCGCCAATACCGCCAGTCAAACGGGAAAGTGAATCATCACGAAGACCAAGACGGGGCCGCAGATATTTGAGCTGGGCCATTTCAATCTGCAGTTTGCCTTCCCGGCTCAGGGCTCGGCTTGCAAAAATATCAAGAATGAGCTGGGTACGGTCAATAACCCGCAGATCAGTATGGGTAATAATGGAGTTGACCTGAGAGGGATTAAGTTCCTGGTCAAAAATAAGCAGATTGGCATTGTGACGCAGAGCAAGAAGCATAATCTCGCTGAGCTTGCCCTTCCCGAGAATGAGGCGGGGATTAATCTTATGACGGCGCTGAATAACTGTCTCTTCGACCTGGACATCGGCTGAACGGACCAACTCGCAGAGTTCATCCATGGATTCCTGCGCCTTGGCCTTGCTGCTGGTGGTAACACTGACCAAAATGGCCCGATCAGTGCCTTTATCCACCTCCCTGATCGGCTTATAGCGGGAAAACTCCTGTTCCAGTGAGGAGATCAGCTCTCGGACATCGCCGCCTTGGGCGCTGAGGGCAACCGAAGGCAGAAAATGCCAGTCTTCCCCCTGACCTGGATTGGGAACGAGATGGACGCTATGCAGCTTATCAGGAAGGCCATTGCTGACCATAATGATAGACATGAGATCAAGCCGTAAAAAGAGAAGGTCCATCAGGTCATCCTGACTGATTTTCTCTCCGGCCAAATGGGTATGGATACAGCGCACCCCCTTTAAGCGGCCGCTGGTGGAGCGCAGATGGCTTAAAATAGGGATAACAATCTGACGGTGATCGCCTAAAATGACGGTCTCCACCTCACCGTTTCGAGAAATAAGAACCCCAAGCTGGCGGTTAAGCTCAGTGGAAATCTCTGCCATCTCCCGCGCCATTTCCGGACTGATCACCAGTTCCGGGGGAACTCTTCGCTTGGATAGACGCTCCAGGCGTCGTAACTGGGCAGTCTTTAGTCCCGATGTGTTGCCGCTGATCTTGCCGATGTCCTTATCTCCGGAGCTGCTCTTAATTGTCGCGCAGGATGCGGGTATCACCCACCCGCAACGTCACCTTCTCCTTATCAAAATACTCAAGGAGCGGAATAGAGAATTTGCGGGTCAGGCCGGTGAGGCCTTTAAAACGAGGGGCATCAATGTCGCCTTCGGCCTTAATAAAGGCAATAAGATCATCCTGCAGTTTGCCAAGATGATCCTTATAAAAATAGAGATCCTCATTTACCTTCACCAGCTTCCCATCCTTGACGAGGACGCCGACCATCTCCTTGACAAAATCAGGGGAAAGGTCGGCAAAGCGGGCAAGAACCTCTTTATAGGTGGGCGTGGTGAGACCTGCCTTCTCGTACATGGCTAGCATATCGGCCTGCACCTCTTTTTCATCGGCTTGAAGGACCACCTTATGATCGGCCATGCGAACCAAGGAATCCTCTGAGGCAATCACCTCTTTTTTGAGAAGATTATTTAAAACAGCCTGAAAAATTTTGTTTTCCTGAGCCCCAAAGAGCTTGGAGCGCAGCTCTTCCTTGGCAAGACCTGTTTTTAAGGGGTTGTCCTGATGATACAAGGCAAGGGCCTCGGTAATGGCCTGGGCCAGGTCGTCAAACCGGTCCTGACTCACCATGAGCTTACGCTCGGAGTCGATCACCATAATCTTCCTGGCCGAGATGGGTGTTTTGAGCATTTTCTGGAGACGATTACCAAAGATGCCGGTTTTGACACCAAGCTCAGCCATGGTCAGGCCTTTATAGCCGCTTTCCCGCAGGTGAAGAAGAAAGAGTTCTTCCTGGTCATCCTGGCCATAGACCTTAAAGGCCTGCTCATTTTCCGGTTTGAAACGGCGACGCTTGCGAGGCGATACGGAATAAACCACGCCACCGCCAATGGTGGCCACCGGCGAGTAGCTGCGGACCACATAATGATCCCCAGGCCAGACACCAACGGGCTCTTCAAGCAGGATCTGGACATTTGTTTCCACACCTGGGGCCAACACTTCGTCTTCGAGCAAGACCACCCGGCCCATGATCTCTGCAGATCCCAGGTGAACACGCACCCTGGTCCTGTTTTTCAGGGGTTTCTCACAGGATGAGAGATAGAGAAAACTGGTATCAAGCATATAGGTGGGTTCCAAGCAACCGGGCGTCACCAACATATTGCCGCGATGGATATGCTCCTTCTCGACACCCTGGACGTTGATGGCGGTTCTCTTGCCGGCCTCCACCATATCAACGCTTTGGCTATGACTCTGAATACCGCGAATTTTACCATATTGATGATGGGGAAAAATCTCCACCTCATCACCGACATTGATGCGGCCACTGATCGAAGTACCAGTGACAACAGCGCCAAAACCCTTCATGGCAAAAACGCGGTCCACAGGAAGACGAAAAGGGCCATGGGCCTCTGTAAAATCACATTGGGACACCAGGGAATCAAGGACACTCTTTACATCATCAATACCATCGCCCGTGGTTGAAGAAACTGTAACCAGGGGCGCCTCTTCGAGAAAGGTATCGTTGAAAAAATCACGAATCTCCTCTTCAACAAGCTCCAGCCAATCAGGCTCAACCATATCCTTTTTGGTGACAACAATGAGCCCCTTATCAACACCCAGCAGGCGGCAAATCTCAAAATGCTCCCGGGTTTGGGGCATAATGCCTTCATCGGCAGCAATGACAAAGGCCACCAGGTCAATGCCGCTGGCACCGGCCACCATGTTTTTGACAAACTTTTCATGGCCAGGCACATCAACAATTCCCAGCCGGTGGCCACAGGGCAGATCAAGGAAGGCAAAACCCAACTCAATGGTGATTCCGCGCTTTTTTTCCTCTTTAAGACGGTCGGTCTCAATGCCAGACAGGGCCCGGACAAGACTTGTCTTGCCATGGTCAACATGACCGGCTGTGCCAAGGACGATCTCCCGCATCTTAAGCTCCGGTTATGAAGGGGTTGGAGCGTTTTTCCTCTCCGATGGTGGATTTGGAGCCGCCATAGCCATGCCCGGGCCAGACCACGGTGTCGTCAGGAAGGGTGAGAAGCTTTTCCTGGATGGATTTCATGAATTGCCCCATATCGCCACCAGGGAAATCGGTGCGGCCAATGGCCCCGACAAAAAGGGTATCACCGGTAAAAAGATCGGTGCCGCTGTATAGACAGATGCCTCCAGGGGTATGGCCCGGGGTGTGAAAGACCTTAAGGCTTTGGTTGCCAAAGGTAATGGTGTCGCCATCCTTTACGAGAATGTCGGCGGGTGGTGAAGCCTCAAGCCCCAGCATTGAAAAATATTGCTGAACCTCCGGCTTGCCAAAAAAAGCGTCGTCGTCGCCATGCATAATGATCTGGGCGCCGGTGGCCTCTTTTATTTTCCGGTTACCACAGACATGGTCAGGATGGCCATGGGTGGCAATGACATATTCAATGTTCAAGCCCTCCTGCTCACAAAGAGCAAGGATACTCTCCTCATCACCACCTGGATCAACAACGACTCCCTTTTTGGTTTCCTCACAGCCCAGGACGTAACAGCATACGGCCATGGACCCCACCACTTTCTGTCTGATCAACACGGTCTTTTCACCTCTAGAACTTAAAAATTGAAGAGGCCACCAGGCAGATAAAGAACTTTATCTGCCTGGTGGCCGGAAAAACCTACGTACGAAATCGACTTTAACAGTCGCAGGTATCGGGGTTGCAGGTGCCACCGCAGCCGCAGTCGGAACCAGAGTCAGCCATGGCCAGAGACACTTTTTTCTTACTAAACACCTTTTCGACATTATCAACAACATGTGTGAAGGCGGTAATGGCAGGGCTGTCGCCCTTTGAACTCAGATAGGGGGCGCCATCATCACCGGCAACTACTACCTTTGGGTCCACAGGAATCTTACCGAGAAAATTCAACTTGAAATCTTTGGCTGTTTTTTCACCGCCACCGCTCTTGAAGATTTCCACGGTCTTGCTGCAATGGGGGCAGACAAAACCACTCATATTTTCAACCATACCTACGACATCCATCTTGACGTGCTTACAGAAGTTCAAAGATTTGCGGACATCTGCCAGGGCTACCTCCTGAGGAGTAGTAACAACAACGGCCTGGGCATCCTTAATATTTTGGGCCACGGAAAGAGGCTCATCGCCGGTTCCTGGAGGAGCATCAATGACCAGATAGTCAAGATCACCCCAGTCGAGATCGGCAATAAACTGCCTGATGGCCTGCACCTTTAAAGGGCCGCGCCAGATAACAGGGTCATCACGATTTTCCATCATATACTCAAGGGAAATAACCTTGAGATTTTCGCCATACATCATAGGAGGGAGCAAGCCATCCTTTTTGATATTGGCATCCATCAGCCGCTCCGTGAGGTTGAGCATCCGGCAGATATCAGGCCCATGGAGATCAACATCCATCAGCCCCACCTTATAGCCGCGATTAGCCAGGCCAAGGGCAAGGTTGACAGACACAGTGGATTTTCCCACCCCGCCCTTACCACTCATAACCAGTATTTTATTCTTAATGCGCCCGAGGGATGACGAAATTGCCATGTCCTGCTGGGCTATACTTGCGTCTACCGAACCGCAGCTGCCGCTATCGCAACTGGAGCCGCCTCCACATCCTGCCATGGTACTACCTCCTAAAAAAAGTATCGACCCTAAGGCCCTATCTAACTGGGCATTTTGGCACAGTCCCCGAAAAGACCTTTTTAAGTCCTTCCTGGGACCTGTGCAGCAGGGGCCTAAAAATAAAAAAATTGAATTCGAATTATTGGTAATGACCTGAAATTACAGCCATTTGATTCACGTGGGGAAAATATACTGCACTCTTACCTATTTTAAAATAGCTAAAACAAGGTCTTACCATCATAAATGCACCAATTATCAGATCATTCAACAATAAGACAATAACGTTTATTGTCCAGCCATTTTCTGGGCCCATGGCGATGAAAAAAATGCATAAAAAAAACCGGCTTGAGTCATTGCCCAAAGCCGGGTTCACAGAGTTGTCTTCCGCAGGGACAACTTTTATCTTTAAAGCTAATATTCTATTTGCCAGTGGCGATAAATTCGAGTTTTTCCAAAGCCAGTTCGATTTGGAAGCGGTTGGTGGCAATATTCATGGCCACCCGGCGGTTATCCTGATAATCGAGATCAGGCGTTAGGGTAATGGCACTGTTTAAGGAAAGTGCCTTGGGCTGGCCAAAATAGGAGGTAAGGTCAAATTTCGCCTCCACCATCTGCATGGCACGCCCCATGATCTGGTTGGTAAGCTCACCAATGGTATCCACCACCTCGCTTGAGGTGGCCTCCTTGGCAAGTTCACTCTCCGGAAGTCCCATGGTCAGCATATAACTGCGATAGAGATCCAATGCCGCCTCAGCTGTAAAATTCATGACCACCAACCCCATATAGTCTCCTGAAAATTGGACAAAACTGCCAAGATCCGGTTTCAAGCACACCTTTGGAACAGCAACAAACGTGGAAGAATAGGTAATCTTCTTTTTGGTGCTCTTTTCTAAGGTCTTTTTAGCTGCAAGGGCAAAAATATTCGCTATGACATCGATGGTAACGGTTGGTTCTGCCATGGTCTCCTCGGAATTTTTTCTTTATAAAACCTTTTTCTTTTAAGAGCGTTTCTCTCTTTTTTCTCAAAACCGCCAAACAAACGCCCATAAAAATGGGGCTCCTTCGCAGAATTGAGTGGCAATCAGTAATTTATTCTACTTTATTATGGCAGTGGACAAAAAAAATATTTACATTTCAGGTAAATATTTCCCTGCTCATGGCACTCCAAGCCTATAGCCAATTCTTCTTTTTCTTACTTCGCAATTCATGTCCCATATACTTAGCTGCCAAAACATCAAAAAATCATTTGGCGCCCATACTCTGTTTACTGGTATTTCGCTCAGCTTTGAGCTCAAAACGAAAACCGGCCTGATCGGCCCCAACGGTTCCGGCAAATCGACCCTCCTTGCCATTCTGGCCAGTATCATTGAACCAGACGATGGCCAC
Organism: Thermodesulfobacteriota bacterium; assembly: GCA_039715015.1. GTDB lineage: Bacteria > Desulfobacterota > Desulfobulbia > Desulfobulbales > SURF-16 > BM506. Next base: position 69,765 of record JBDLIE010000004.1, on the reverse strand, counting down.
CTTTTCTTATCAAAACAAATGCGAGTGGTCTACCTCAGCCAAAATGAAGATTTCGATAATGTCAAAAGCGTTACTGAGATTATTGAAGAGTCTCTTGCCGACCAGGAAGATGATCAAAGGATACTCATGGCCCGGATGGCTTTAAGCCAGGCTGAATTTCCTGATCCTCAGGCTAAGGTGTCATCACTCTCTGGCGGCTGGCTCAAGCGCTTAAGTATTGCCCGGGCTTTGGCCCAGGAACCGGATCTTCTTCTTCTCGACGAGCCCACAAACCACCTGGATATCAGCTCTATTCTCTGGCTTGAGAAAATACTGCACGATGCACCCTTTGCCTTTGTTCTTGTCAGTCATGACCGTCTCTTCCTGGAAAATGTCAGCAACCGAATCATTGAACTTAACCGTTGCTACCCTGACGGCTTTCTCAGCTTTCCAGGCAACTACAGCCATTTTTTAGAAAAACGTGGCCTCTTTCTGGAATCGCAGCAAGAGATGGAGGCCAGCCTTGCCAATAAGGTGCGAAGGGAGGTGGAATGGTTACAGCGCGGACCAAAGGCACGCACAACCAAGGCCAGATATCGTATTGATGAGGCACACCGTCTGCAGGACGAACTCTCACAAGTGCGTCAGCGCAATCAGTCGGAAAAACAACTGCAAATCGATGTCAGCGGAACAGGACGCCGGACTAAAAAACTCCTCTCTGCCCAGGAAATAGAAAAAAAGGTGGGGGAAAATATCCTGTTCTCAGGCCTCTCTTTTGACCTTGGTCCAGGTACTCGATTGGGCCTGGCCGGCAACAATGGTTGCGGCAAAACAACCTTGATGAATATTCTTTTTGGCACAGTTGAGTGCGACAGGGGCCAGATAAGCCGGGCAGATGGCCTCAAGGTTTCCCTGTTTGACCAAAAACGCGAAGATCTTGACCAAGATCAGTCGTTGCGACGAGCCTTGGCCCCTGATGGGGACAGCGTCATTTACCAGGGGCGGAGCATTCATGTGGCGGGATGGGCAAAACGTTTTCTTTTCCAAGCAGACCAGCTGGAAATGCCTGTTTCCCATCTTTCAGGTGGCGAGCAGGCCCGTATCCTCATTGCCAGATTCATGCTAAAAGAGGCAGACATCCTCCTTCTTGATGAACCCACCAATGACCTGGATATCAGCTCGATAAACGTCCTTGAAGAAAGCCTTCTTGAATTCCCCGGCGCTTTGGTCCTGGTCAGTCATGACCGAACCTTCCTCGATAATATTACAAACCAGATTATTGGTTTCAGCAGGCAGGGCCATAAGGCTGACCTTTTTGGTGATTACCGCCAATGGTTGACAAGTCTTGAACAAGATGAGTCGCGGCCAAAGGCCAAAAAGCCTGTTGTCAAAAAGAAGAAACAGGGCCCTAAGAAAAAGCTCTCCTACAAAGAACAAAAGGAGCTGGATGAAATAGAAGACGTTATCCTCAAAGCAGAGCAGGAGTTAGAATCCTGCCAGAACAAGGTTGAGGACCCGGAGGTGATGGCTGACCCAGAAAGCCTCGGGCATTGGTGCAGCCAACTCACCACCTGGCAGGAAAAGGTTGATAATCTTTACGTGCGCTGGGACGAATTGGAGAAACTACAAGCAGGCCTGGAGGCCCAGGAACAATAGTTTCGCGCCTCCTCTTTTCTCAGGAGGGAGCCTGTTCTTTAATGAGACCATGGGCCTTGCCAACCCTGTAGACAAGTTCCATAAAACCCTTGGGAAGGGGAACATCACGTTCTTCCATGAGAACGCCTATGTCCCGCGCCCGCGCCAGCACAGCGGCCTCATCGCCATCAATTTCTTCCTGGTAATTACATAAATAATGGATGCGTAAGGCATCTGTGAGAGGAATACGCAGCTCCTTGAAATTCGTGGCCAGGTTGGAGAGTTCCTCATCAATTCTCTCCTTATTCTCAGCAACAAAAGCGCTAAATGTCTTTTCGGGATTAGGGGTACCAAAAAGCTCATTCATTACAGCGCCAGCCAACATCCCATAGAATTGTGGCTCCTGACCTGGGGACGTTTCAGCAAAATGATCGCGCATTTGCTTAAAGAAAATCATCCGCACCACATCAACCCCTTCCCGCAGGCTGGGAATAAACTTCCTCTCAATTTTTCTCTTATCATCCGCCATAATTTAACAAGTCCATATCTGAAATTATTGTAAAAAGGGGTAAACAAACTGAAGCTTTTTTTGCGCGTTAAGGGCTGGCCAGCTTAAATCCCGGGGCAAATCATGCCAATCTCCCTGCAAGGCAGAGACATGAAGATGGCCAGGCACCTTATCTGAACCCGGCGCGATGACACCAACAGCGTCAGCGCCTCGCACGGCCTGTCCTAATTCTATCCGGGGAACGAGATGGGCAAAGACAAACAGGTCAATGGGGTCAGTCTGGTCGGCAGTAGCCACAAAAACAGTCTCGCCAAGAAAATCCTTACAGACAGCGACAACCTGCCCGTCAGATGGGCAGGGCACCTTGGCCTGATCTAAGAATCTTTTGCCGCCGTGAGCATCTTCATAACAGAAAAAATCGATTCCTTCATGACTGGCAGGACGTTTTTGTCTCTGTGACGGCCACCAAAATTCCTGGTCACCATAGTTCATTCCCGCCTCAAAAATCCAACTCCTGAAATCGTTGCTCTGCCACTTGTTCAGACTGGCAAAAAGCGCCAAGAACTTTGATATTGTAAGCATTATCACTCCCAAACACCCTTAACACCTTGCCATCACAAAGCGCCCCTGACAAACAATTTGATTCCGGCGGGCAATTTTAATATGATTTCCTTTAACATACATTTTCAGGACGAGATTTTTACGGCGGCCCTATGGATACGCTGGAAGAACGCAGAAAACATAAACGTTTTCAAGCTCAGGATAATGTTCTTGCCTTAAATGCCTTAAGCTTTGGCCAGGTGATCAATATGAGCATGGGAGGTCTGCGGATCAAATATCTTCTGCGCCGGAATGATCCTTTTCATAAATCATTTGAAATTTCCCTGCTCAACAACTCCGCTGATCACTATATTGACAAACTATCCTGTAAAGTTGTCAATATTACCGACTCTGGGCCTATATGTCCGCCTCTCAACCTCTTCATCCGGGAAGCTGGCGTCATGTTTCTTGGCTTAACTCCAGCCCAAAAAGATCTGTTGGATCATTTTCTCATTTATAACAGCGTCCCTAGCGCATAGATTTCTTTCATACAGAAACTTCAAACTGTCCCCCCCCGCACATGCTGCCTGGAGATTTGACCTTTTTTCCATTTCCAAAAAAGGCCGCTATTACCAGCCTTACCTACCATCCGCTGATAGACACGGATTTTTTTATGGTCACACGGAACTTCTAACAAGCGGGTTGATCTTTAACTATGCTTGCTTTATTATTTTACCTATATTTCTTTAATACTTCCTTTTTAGCCTGGAGACATTCCGATGAAGATAAAAAAAGAACGGCGGCATCATCATCGTTTTGACTCTTTGGGCAACATTATTGCTATCAACACCATGAATTTAGGGCAGGTCATCAATTTGAGTATGGGCGGTCTGCGGATAGAATACCTACTCCGCCCCAACGACTTATTTGAACATTCTTTTAGCATATCACTCCTTAATAATACCGGGGACCGCTATATTGACAACCTGCCCTGTAAAATTGTCTCTTTTGAAGATTCAGAGCCCATCTTCCCATCTATCAACTCTATCAATCTTTTTACTCGAGAGGCCGGAGTGATGTTTGACGACCTCACCTCTTCCCAGATAAAGCAATTATCATATTTTGTTGTTCACACTGTCCTTTTAAACGATAGACCGACGTCATACTAGGGATTCTACCTCTTTTAGCCCGTTCGACTCTCCCTGCCCTTTTTGCCCCTCTTATTGCTATTCCAGGCTTGATCAAGTAGATTTCAATGCTTATTATCAAAAATTCTTGCGCCTTCTGCATCCGATGACAGAATGTTCTGCTACGCATTTAGGAAGGTTTTACATACATTGAGGCCCTTATAAACGGGCCCACCACGAGGAGATTTATCCATGCTCAGCGCAGACGACTGTTTACGTTACTGTGAAATGGAGTTTTATTGCCCCCATTGCGACACCAGACTTTCCCCCTGCGAAACTCCGCCGTTCCATATTGGCGACGGCCTGGGCTGGGGCGCCGAGGTGATGTTCGTCTGCCTGAATGATGAATGCCCACCCTTTGTTAAAGGCTGGGACCATATTGAAGCATCATACGGCCATGTCGGTTCCTATCGCTATATGCGAATGCACAACGAAGAAAAAGGCGAACTGATGATGGTGGGTAACAAAATGGCCTTCACCGGCAGTATCCTGGATCCAGATGTAATCATCGCATCCAACAAACGTTATCAGCAGGAGAAAGAATGGGTCGAAGAGCTTGACACCTGTGTTGCCGATAAGAATCTTACCCCGGTTATGGGTATCCTTCTTGACGAGAAGGCCAGCCTGGAAAACAGGATGAAGGCCTGCCGCCTCCTTGTGCCCCTCAACGACACCTCCTGTATTGATGCCCTACGCAACATAGAATACAAGGACGGCAACCTGGAGCACCAGAAAAACCTGGCCATTACCGAGCTTCTCAAAAACAACTTCCTGAAGGAATGCACTGACTGTATGGAGATTGTCAAGAACAAGGCCATCAAGTGTAAACACTGCGGCAAGGAGTTCCAGGAGAGCGATTTCTCCTTGCCATAAGAAAACCAATCTATTATAAACGGATTGTTCTTTTCGCATGCCTTGGCAGCGAAAAAGCATGGTGGGCGTAGCTCAGCTGGTGGTAGCCCCGGATTGTGGCTCCGGAGGTCGTGGGTTCAAGTCCCATCGCTCACCCCATTAAAATATCAAAAGGGATTACAGGTTTTGACCTGTGATCCCTTTTTTTTTTGGTTCTTCGTCGATTGGCAGGAATGACTTTGTTTTTTGCCGCGGAATCCACGGAAAAACCGGCATAAAGTGGAAAAACTTTAGCCTTCCAACTTGTACCTAACCATTTTTCCAAACACAAAGGCACAGAGGGATTATTATGAAGAAGACCTCTGTGCCTTTGTGCCTTTGTGTTTGATAAGCAACATTTCCCGGACTTCGCCAAAGAGCCTTTTTTATTCTACTATCCCCCCTATGAGCAGCCCAAAAAACAACCGAACAACAGCCGATCTGGAAAACTCTTTACAATGCCTCTTCTGCGGAGGACAGGCAATTCTAAAGGGGCGTTGAGCACATGCCACCATAACCTGCAGGTCCTGCGGGATGGAGTCTGGTGCCAAACTTTACAGAGAGCAGATTGAACAATGGCAGGATAGAATCTGCCAAGAGTTGGCCAACCAAGATAAACCATAAAAAAAACCCCCGGTCTGAAAACAGACCGGGGGTTTTTTTATCCAAAAAGAAATAGATCTTGCTACTTAACCACAAGAGCCACTGCTGCAAGAACCGCTGCTGCAACCACCACCGGTTGCCAAGGGGATCTTTGAGGTAATGGAAAATCCAGAACGGGGTCCAGCCTCGACAAAATCAACGAGAATCTCGCCGCAGGTGACCAGCAGGCCTTTTTCAACAAGAAACTTAAGGCCATCCTGATCTACAACTTCGTCATTATCTTTTGGCTCATCCAGAGCCAATCCCAATGAAGGGCCAGCTCAGCCGCCCTGCATCATCGCTATCCGGATGGCAGAATCAATACTATTCTGCTCCAGATAGGACTTTAAATTCTCAATAGCCATATCGGTAATCTTTAACATAAAATCCTCCTATGAATTGCCAACCATGGCATGTTCATATTATTTTCGTCGTTTACAGCAAACAAAGAGAATTGCCAACAACAACACATTTGTTGCATTTAATAATGACATACAATAATCCATTGTTCGTCAGAAGCAACCCCCCATTCATCAATTTATAGCAATTTAAGAGGAAACTTAAACGATGTCAATCAATTGACTACAACAAAAAGTTATTATTTTGCCTTCTTTTGCTTTTAAGGTTTGTCTGACCTGCAAGCATTCTTTATACTTTGCAAAGAAGTAACTACGTAAGGGTACCCTTTCCCTTTATATACATTCCTTTTTTTTGCATAGAATTTCGTACTGGGTGATTGTTATGAAAAAAATTGTGATTTCCACCGGCGGTGGCGATGCACCAGGGCTTAATGCCGTTATCTATGCTGTGGTTAAAGCATCCCATGCGCGGGGCTGGGAGGTGTACGGCAGCCGCAGCGGCTATCTCGGTCTTTTAAATTCTGAAGAGATGATCCGCTTGACCCCTGAGATGGTTGAAGACATCACCTCCACCGGGGGCACCATTATTGGCTCGACCAATAAGGGCAATCCCTTTGCCATGCCCATCGAGAATCTGGCCGGTGAGATTGAGATCCATGATGTTTCAGAACGGGTTGTGAAACATTTTAAACGCATGGGCTTCTGCTGCCATATTGCCGTGGGCGGTGATGGCAGCCTGGAAATCGCCCATCGTTTTGCTGAGGAAAAAGGCATGCCGGTTGTCGGAGTTCCCAAGACCATTGACAATGATCTTGAGGCCACCCAGCTCACCTTTGGTTTTGACACAGCGGTTTCAACAGCCACCGAGGCCTTGGACAAACTCCACTCCACCGCAAAATCGCACGACAGGGTCATGGTGGTGGAGGTCATGGGCCGAGATTCCGGCTGGATAGCGATGAACTCCGGCATTTCCGGTGGTGCTGATATTATTCTTATTCCAGAGATCCCCTTTAACATGGACGAGGTCTGTAAGAAGCTTGATGATAATGAGCTGCATTGCAAGGACTATGCAATCGTTGTCGTGGCCGAAGGGGCCAGGGCCCAGAACCAAGAGGTTATCCATAAAGGAAATGGTGAGATAGGCAGGGCGGAAAAGGTCCTAGGCGGTATCGGCGAGTGGGTTGCCAGAGAGATCAACATCCGCACCGGCAAGGACACCCGTTCCCTGGTCTTGGGTCATCTCCAACGGGGTGGATCGCCAACCACCTTTGACAGGTTGCTGGCCCTTCGTTTCGGGGCCATGGCCGTCCGCCTTGTTGAAGAAGGAAAATTTGACCACATGGTGGCTCTGACCGGTGATGCCATGACATCCGTGCCCTTGGCCGATGCAATAAGAAACAGGAAACAGGTGCCACGGGATGGTAACCGGGTAAAAACCGCCCGGGAGATCGGTATCTGCATGGGGGAAGTCGGTGAACTGGGGAGCACTGAGAAGTCGGCAAACGGTTTTGCCTGCCAAACTCAAACAACTTGAGCATCTCATTTCTTGTCAACAACCAGAAATGTGCCGAATGGGAAGGTACTCTAGCGGGGCAATCCTCCAGCGTGCCTGACAGTGCATTTTTTCAAAATTGCCTACTCTTTTTCGCTGCCCTGCCGGATCGTCTCCATGTACTCATCCCATTCATAGGGCAGCAGGTTCTTCTTTTTATTATTACACTCTTTGCAGGCGGCAACCAGATTCCCCTTATTGCTCGCACCTCCCCTGGCAACGGGGGTGAGATGATCCATGGTCAACTCTTTGGGCTTAAACTGCCCACCGCAGTAATGGCAGAGACCACTGGCAATCTTCTTCTGCCACCAGCCGCTTTTACGGAGTTTACGGGCCTTGTCCCGTTCCTGGCGGATAATGGTTTCATCCACCCCGTCAAAATAGAAATGAGTCATCAGACAATCTCCCCAAGCAGCTGACTGCGGGCCGCTCCCACCAGATAAAGGGAACCGGCAACCAGGATGAGATCCTCGCACTCTGCCAGATCCTGAGCACTCTGCAAGGCCCCCTCTACCTGCGGCTCTTCAAAAATCTCGCCGTCAAAATCCTCCAAGGCCCCACGTAATTGCTCCAGAGTGGCAGAGCGCTCCGATTCAGGCCGGGTAAAGATGATGATGTCGCAAAAGGGGGAGATAGCAGCCAGGGTGGTGCCAAGATCCTTATCCGCCATGGCAGCCCAGACACAAATCAGGCGTTTATAGGAAAATTCATTGCGCAGGCTGGTGCACAAACTCTCCATCCCCGCAGGGTTATGGGCGCCATCAAGCAAATATTTTCTGCCACGTGCTGTCAGCGTCTCCTCGTTCAGCCGCCGCCCCTCCTCATCCAAACAAAAATACTCCAGGCGACCAGGCCAATAAACCTTGCTGAGCTGGGCCCGGACAACGTTGTCGCCAAGGGGCCAGCCTTTGCCCTCAAGAAGCTCACACACAGCCAGGGCCAGGGATGAATTATCGCGCTGGTAATCGCCGCGCATCCCACATTTGAGGCCGGATATCTTTTTACTGACACCTTGATAGGTCCAGCTCCCATCACCATTATCTTCATGGCTAAATTCCCGGCCGAATATCCAAAGCTCTGCCCCCATCTCAGCACAACGGGCCGTAACAACCTCCCTACTGACATCTTGATCAACGCCGCTCACCACCGATGCTCCGGGCTTAATAATGCCGGCCTTTTCAAAGGCAACCTCCGACAAGGTCGTGCCCAGATAGGCCTCATGGTCCATGGAGACATTGGTAATTACCGAGACCAGCGGTTTGACAACATTCGTCGCATCAAGACGGCCACCAAGCCCCACCTCAAGAATAACGAGGTCAACTTTCTGGTTGGCAAACCACAGAAGGGCCAAGGCTGTGGTGAATTCAAAATAGGTGATCTGACTGTCGCCAAGAACAGTGGCAATCTCTGTGGCAATGGCGGCAAAATCCTCCTCTGAAATATAATCGTCATTAATCCGGAAACGTTCCCGAACCGAACTCAGATGAGGAGAGGTGTAGAGACCTACCCTGTAGCCCCCTGCCTTTAACAGGGTAAGCAGGTTCATGGCGACCGAACCTTTGCCATTGGTGCCGCCCACATGGATACATTGCAGCTTGTCCTGAGGATTACCCACCCGCCCTAGGAACTCAGACATGGAGTCCAGGCCAAGCTTGATCTTAAAAAATTGGAGATTGTCGAGATAGGCCCAGGCCTGTTGATAGTCCATCAAGGGTGGGCCTCTCCGTGGGCAAGTATGCAATTCATCAATATGGGCATTTCAAGTAGATTTTTTTTAAGGAGTTTAGGATCAAAGCAGAGATCTTATTTCTCTACAAATCCTTCTCTAATCTTTTCAATCCGATTCACTGGCGGCCGCAGCTCATTACCCGGCTTACCTGGTTCCGGTTTCATAAAAATGCCGCTGAGAATATAAGCCACCACGATAAGGGCCACAACCGTAAGGATGCTCAGAAAATTCTTGCGCTCTTCTTTCATCACTGCACCTCCAAGGAAAATGTGAAAGGCGCCCCTTATAAAACTTCCAATTTGGCATAATCAAGATGTAATTTTTTCAGACCATGGCGGGGAAAGAAAATCTCCACTGTCTTGGGAGGACATACCTTTATAACCTTGCCCTCGCCGAAGAAATTATGGCGGACCCCCCGGCCCGTTGCAAACTCATCGATGGTAAGGGTGTCGCTTCCTGGACCACTCTCGGTTTCCGTGCTCAAAACCGGGGGCGATGAAAAGGATGGCATGGCTTGCCCCATGGCGGGCCCGGCCAAAAGGCCGGATGGCAACTCAGAGACAAACTCACTGACCATGGCTGATTGCGGCATACGATCAGGCCCGGCAGTGAGTCGAGGCGCAATAAGAAAGAGATGTTCCTGGGCCCGGGTAGCAGCTACATAGAGCAGGCGACGTTCCTCCTCACGTTCTTCTGGGAGCTGGGCCTGGCCCGAGGGGAATTTCCCCTCCACCAGATTAAGGATAAAGACCTTTTTCCACTCCAGACCTTTGGCAGAATGAACGGTGGAGAGAACAAGCCGGTCAGCGCCGCCATCTTTCAAACGTGATTCTTCAGGAGGATCAAGGGCCGTATCATCAATAAAATCCTGAAGGGCTTCATAGCCAGTCAACAGCTCGGAGAGCTGATCCAAATCCCGGCTACGGCTCGGATAATCATCGTGATAGATACGTTCAAAGATCGGCTGATAATAGCTCAAAACATGCTCAAGCTGAGCCCCGGGCCGATCCAGCCTGGCGAGACTGCGGAGGAAATCCACCAGCCTCTCCAAGCCCTGCTGCCAGCTCTTACCGGCCTTATACATCTCTAGAGCTTGCAGGGGACTGCCGGCAGCACGGACAGCGGCAAGCATCTTCTCGGCAGTCTTTGGCCCCACCTTTTCAATCTGCAGGAGAATCCTGTTCCAGGACAGATGATCTGCCGGGTTGCAGATAATCCGCAAATAGGCCAGGACATCCTTGATGTGGGCCGATTCGGTGAGCTTCATGCCGCCCCTTTTCTCAAAAGGAATTTGGCGGTTGGCAAGCTCCAGCTCTAACTTGTAGGAGTGGAAACCAGATCTAAACAGAACGGCCATCTCATTAAGAGACACCCCTTCCTTTTGAAAACTCTCTATCTTCTCAACAAGATAACGGGCCTGTTCCTGCTCATCCCGGGCACGAAACAGATAAGGTTTTTCCGTGCCGGGAATATTGGAAAAAAGAGTTTTGGCATACTTCTCAGCGGCCTGGGCAATAATGGCATTAGTGGCCTCTAAGATGGGCTGCGCCGAACGGTAGTTTTCCTCCAGGCGGACAATCTTGGTGCCGGGAAAAAGATCAGGAAACTCCATGATATTCTTAAAATCAGCGCCACGGAAGCTATAGATGGACTGGGCATCGTCACCCACCACCATAACGTTATTATGGCTGCTGCTGATCAGGGAAACAATCTCTGCCTGGATACGGTTGGTGTCCTGATACTCATCCACCATCACATAATGAAAACGGCTTGCGACCTCCTCTAGCACCTCGGGATGGTCACGCAAAAGATCACGGAATTTGACAAGCAGGTCATCGTAATCCATCAGGGCATGGTCCTGCTTAAAATTATGATAATGCTCCCGGATGGTCTTGACATCAGAGCTGAACTCAAGGAGGTGAAAATAGCGCTCCTCCAGGTACTCGTCAAAATCGATATTTTTGTTCACCGCGCCGCTGATCATATTAATGATCACCCGTTTTGACGGAAAACGCCGGCCAGCACCGCTGAGGCCCAAGGAAGATTTAAGCAGATTAATAATGCCCTCAGAATCACCCCGGTCCAGAATGGTAAAATTGGCTGGGTAGCCGATATAGCGCCCGTAACGACGGAGAAGAAGGTTGGCCACACCGTGGAAGGTACCGCCCATGACGCCCTGGCAGGAATCATTCATGAGAACCGCGGCCCGGCCCAGCATCTCCTGGGCGGCCTTGCGGGTAAAAGTCAGGAGCAAGATGGACTCAGGAGCCACCCCCTGTTCCACCAGGTAGGCCATACGGTGCACAAGTGTGCGGGTCTTGCCACTACCGGCCCCGGCAATGACAAGAACCGGGCCTTGGGTGGTGGTAACAGCCTCAAGTTGAGAAGGGTTGAGGCCGGCCATACTTGTCGACTTGCCGGTTTTCTGGAGACTGGCTTTCTGAGGGAAAAGAGATGGTTGACGCATGGCCGCACCTTACCATAGGCCTCGTTTTTTTTGAAGAACAGAGATGCATCCCGGCAAGAGCTGGAGCCTGATTTCTATTGACCCCATAGGGCAGGCAGGGTAGTGTAATTTCTCTTGTTTGGAGTCGTCTTCTTTCACGGCGGCCATCATTCCACAGCAAAAAAATACCTTCCCGCCTTATGGGAATTTACAGAGATAGACGGAGAACACCCCATGGCAGACATGCAGACACTTTTTACCGATGACGTATGCAAAAAAATCTTTCCCGCCGATAGGGCTGACGCCTTTTTCGATGCCCTCTTTGGTGATGCCAGTGAAGGATCCTATGATATTGAATTAAAATTTGCCGGTTTTGACCAAAGCGCCAAGGAACTTCATTTTGAGCTCAACCTTCTTGAACGGCCTGGCTGCTGCCTGGCTTGCAACCTGACCTATGGTCTGCCAGAGGTCTTTTCCCGCCATCCCATTATCAATATCAACGGAGTGGTCAAAGAGGTGGACGGAATCTTAGGTGACCACTATGAGGCCACGGCTTGGAGCCTGCGTTCCACCCGTTCCACCTCCAAAAGCCTCCACCAGATTCCCCTGGTGATCACCCTCAACTAGATCCAGGCCTGAAGGAGGGCTTCTTCTCACCCTCCTTCTTTTTACCATTTTTTCAAAGTACTGACCGCCAGGTGACAGATTCTGTTACCTGGCTTTTTTATGCGCCCCCAGGAACCTCTAGTCCAACCCTTTTCTCAAGCGATCGAAATAGCGCCCGACATCTTGGGGACGATGGGCATCAGAGCCTGCGACAAACTTCAGCCCGAAGCGCCGGGCCCGATCAATTATCGCGGCGCCGGGGAACGGCTCGCCACGCACGGCAAAACCTGAGGTATTAACCTCCAGGGCAATCTTTTTCTTGGCCATCTCAGCAAGAATTTCATCAATGAGATACCAGTGCTCCGTGACAAACTCCACGCCATGACAGTAGCGGAGGGCGGCGTCAATATGGCAAACCACATCCACCTCGATCTCTTCAAGGGCAGCAAGGAGATCAGTAAAGTATTGGGTGAGAACGCGCTCATGGCCCAGGCAGTCGAAACGCTGGATATTTTCCTGTTTGCGACTCAGCATATTAACGTGCTCGCCATCACTTTCAAAATAATGATAGGAAAGCCCTACTCTGGCCCATTGGTATGAATTGATAAAATCCGCTATCTCGGCCAGCCTCTTTGGGTTCAGTCCGACTTCTACCCCCCCACCAACACGTATCTGGCCCCCATATTTTTGGGCCAATCGCTGCCATTCCGTGTGGTAGAAACGAAAATCATCGTCTGTAAGCCAGGTGGCCTCCATATAGTTGATCCCTGCCTCAAAATGCTCCAAAAAAATAATCTCTTCAAGGCCGCAGGCCAGGGCTGCTTGGACATACTCCTCCATCTCTCCTTCGGCATGATGGCAGAGCTTGGTGTGCACATGGCCGTCCGAGCTAAGATCTATTTCATCCAGAGCAAAGACCATTATTCAACCACCATGATCGTGGGGATGGTCGCCATAGACATGGGCATGTGGATGCGAATGAAGGTGGATGGACTCTGACTTGTGGAGGTGGCCATGCTCTAGACTATAAATGATATCCGTGGTCTTGGAGAGGAAGTCAAAATCATGGGAGATTATTACCATGGGCAGGTTGAGATTATCAAGTATGGCCACCAGACGTTCTCTGGTGGCTGGGTCAAGGTTATTTGTCGGTTCATCAAGGAGGAGAATGTCCGGCGCCATAACGAGTATAGTTGCCAAGGCCACTAATTTCTTTTCCCCGCCAGAAAGCTGATGGGTAATCCTATTTTCAAAATCAGCTAACCCCAGACTGGCCAAGGTGGCAATGGCCTTTTTACTCGCCTCTGGACCAGAGGATCCCATATTCAGGGGACCAAAGGCCACATCCTCAAGCACGGTGGGAGAAAAAAGCTGATCGTCAGCGTCCTGAAAAAGAAAGCCAACCTGCCGCCGAAGTTGTCGCCACGCTTTTGCGTCTGCGACAACCTTGCCATCCAAAACAACCTTGCCGCCATCCGGTTTCAGCAACCCCATAATGATATGAAAAAGTGTGGTTTTGCCGCTGCCATTGGGGCCAATAAAGCCAACACGCTCGGAGCCTATGGTAAGGTTCAGGTGATGGAAAAGCTGGCTTCCGCCATTATGACGAAAGGAAATATCATCTAGAACCACCGTGGTCATCACCAGCCTCCGGCAGTACTGAGAGACTCCATTAAAGCAATGCCCACAGCAACAAGGAAAATCAGGGCAAAAAGAGACCAGTCTGCAGCCATAGGGCTCCGACTCTCGAGGGTATAAAATTTCCCCTGGAAACCGCGAAGCACCATGGCCTGCTGTACCCGAATCCCCCTTTGCCAACTCTTCACCAAGGTCATCCCTAAGAGATTGCCATAGGTTTGATAGGTATGCATGGAGGTCATCGGTTTGAATCCGCGCAAGAGGGCGGCCCGTCGCAAGCGTTGGTACTCTTGCTGGAGTACAAAGATATATCGATAGGTAAAAAGCAGCAGCATGCAGAAACGATTGGGCAGCTTCAGAGAGGCAAGAGCATGGCCGATATCAGCTACACCCGAAGTTGCGACCAGGGCGAGGAAGGCCAGGACAATGGCATTCGTCTTCAAGGTAATAAGTCCAGCGAGATCGACCCCCGGCCTGCTGATGACAAGAGGCCCCAGCTTGATAAGGAGTTCACCCGGAACAGTAAGAGGTAAGGTCAGCCAGAAAAGGAGGGTAAACAGGTTCACCATAAAAAGACGCCTGACTACCTTTAACATAGGAAGACGAGCTACAAAAACGAACACAGCGGCTACCAGCAAAGCGATCAGGGGTGCCCGCAAGGAGTGACAGAGGGCCACCACAACACTGAAAAAAAAGGCGCTGATCAACTTAAGGCGTACGTCCACCCGATGTAAGATTGAAGCGCCTGCGCTGAAACATTCAAGGTTCATGGGAAAATGGTACCGTCTAAAAAAGAGTAGGAATAAACACTACGTTGATTTCTTATACTTCATATAGGCAGCAAGACCGGCTAGGCCAAAGAGGTAGCCGATACCGCCAAGAATATCTTGCAGGCTTGTTCGCCGCTCAGCAAGCCGGGTCAGCTCACGACGCAGGGGAGCAAGTTTCTTCTCCACCTCCTCCGCAATAATTTTCCTCAGCAAATCATCATCAGTATCCTCACTCTGGGCAACAACTGCTGGCAATTCGGCATGGACATGGGTAACGGGTTCTGCCCCAGCCAAGAGATAGTCATCTTCCTCAAGATGCCATGATCCCCGGTGCCCATCACCGCAGGTAATGATGATATCTAGGTCGCCAGTCAGTTCAGCCACTGGAAATTGAAAAAGGCCCTTATCATCACTTGTACCACTGGCGGCAATATCCTGCCCAGAGAGAGTGTGAACAGTAATAGCGCAGCTGCGGGCCGGACGCCCACCGTTAAAGCGGCTCTCTGTCTTTATCAAATCACCATCAACATAGGCAAAGATATGCACCTTGTGGGCATAAGCAGGCGAGGCAACAAGAATAAGGAGAATAAGGGCAGATGTCACCTCAGCTATTCTTTGCCCCAGCAGCTGGCATATATTCAGCAAATCTCGTTTCATAGCTACTCCGGATTTATTTTTGACGGCCAATTCCCAGGATCTCCGGCTCGACCCTTGCCAGGAAACTGACAACGATCATGGTGATCACCCCTTCCACCGCCATTACCGGCAGGTGAGCAACAAAAACCACCTGGGCTGCGGCCAGAAAATTCTGATCACTGGTTGCTAAGGCCAAGGCCATCGCCAAGGCGGCGAAGGCCACGGATAAAAAACCGGCCAGAAAACCAGCCACCTGCCTTTTTGCTGGAGCAGCCAGCCATTTTCGAAAAAAAAGGGAACCAGCCAAAGCGGAACCGGCAATAATAACGACATTAATCCCAAGAACAGTAAAGCCACCGAACTGAAAAAAAATGGCCTGGAGTAAAAGAGCCACCAAAATGGCAGGGAAACAACCCCAGCCAAGGAGGAGAGCCATTAATCCGTTTAAGAGGAGATGGATACTGCCCGGGCCGATGGGGACATGGACCAGCGATGCCACAAAAAAAGCAGCAGAGAGCAGCGCTGTGGTCATGATCCGTTCCTGGTCGATCTTCTTAAGACCAATAGCTGTCCCAGCAACAGCAAGAACGCCGCCACCAAGAAGTATGGGACCAGAGAGAATGCCCTCTGCAAGATGCATAATTTACCCTAAACACGAGTAACACATAAGATCTTTATGTATTACCGCACGATTAAAAAAAAGGCCCCCAAGGAACCGTTGCTTAAAAAAGATAACTGTTAATAGGAACCGGAGTTCCTAATGGAGATGCTTGCCCGTGGAACTCATGGCCAGCTTGCCGTCACGCACACCACGCAGAGAGCTAAGATTATTGGCCAGCTCTTTTACCGCCGCAGCCTTGCCCCGGACAATGATTACCTCCAGGCAGTTATGGTGGTCCATATGGACATGGGTGGTGGAAACAATCTGCTGGTGATAATCATGCTGCAGTTCCGTGACCTTTTCCTGGAGGTTAGGCTGATGATGGTCATAGACCAGGGTAATCACCCCCATAACATCCTTATCCGCCTCCCATTCGTCCTTAACAAAAGAGCTGCGAATCAGATCACGAATGGCCTCAGAACGGTTCTCGTAGCTCCGCTGCTTGATGAACTCGTCAAAATCTTCGAGGAGATCCTCCTCCAGGGAAATGGAAAATCGTTTCAGCATGACCGTAGCACCTTTAAAAAAAGAGTATTACTCATATTTCTCTTTCCTCCATTAGGCAAGGGAAAAATCACCGTGACAATGTAACTATTCAGTGATGGCTAGAAATTACCCTCAACTCCGAACTGTAACTGTTCAGAAGTGCCTTAGATTTGTTCATTTTGGATTTCGAAGCATACTTTGGTATGTGAGAAGTCCAAAATGGGCAAAGATGAGGTGCTACTGAACAGTTACGGGCCAATCAGGAGTATTCGCGGCGGGCCAGGATTTCTCTGGGCTTGGCGCCATCGGCCGGGCCGACAATGCCTTCTCTCTCCATGGTTTCAATGATCCGGGCCGCCCTATTATAGCCGATGCGCAGCCGCCGCTGAACAGCCGAGATAGATGCCTGGCCGGTCTCGCAGACTATGGACACGGCCTCATCATACTTCTCGTCATACTCCTCACCATCAAGACCGGCGATACCGGGCTCATCCTCCACTGACTTAATGATCTCCTCATTATAGGTGACACTACCCTGATTTTTGAGGAACTCGACGATCCATTCCGTTTCTTTTCCTGAGATGTAAGTCCCATGGAGGGAAAGGGTCGGAAAGGGGCCAGGTCTTGAATTATAACACCTCATTGGGAAAGGGGTCAGGTCTTGAATTATAACACCTCAGCGCATATTTATCATTGGGAAAGGGGTCAGGTCTTGAATTATAACACCTCAGCGCATATTTATTACTCTGCTAATTGTGGTGTAGTGGAGCTCTAGTTCATCGGCGATCTGAAAGGGGTCCACTTGCGAAAGGGGTCAGGTCTTGAATTATAACACCTCAGCGCATATTTATTACTCTGCTAATTGTGGTGTAGTGGAGCTCTAGTTCATCGGCGATCTGTTTATGGGTATAGCCATACTCGATGTGAGCTGTTTTTATTTTTTCGTTCCGATCTTGCCTGTTGGTTGTCCCAGCAAAGAGAGATTTCAAGCTAGGTCGTCCTGGATACCTTTGCTCCCTTGGAATTTCTCCTATCTCCTTTTTCTCTCCCAATTTCTCCTGCATTTTGGCTATAAACTGGGCGCTCCCCAAAAAAACCTGGCCCCGGAGAAGCTCCCAAGGACTTTTTGGCGTGGTAAGACCATCATGGACAAAATCCGTATATCTTTTTTGTGCCTCTGCACGATTACTTGAAAACTGGCCCAACACCCATTCGGTGGTCAAAAAACTTGCACTATCATTCCCATTGGTGACCGTCTCTTTATAGCTACTCCACTGATATTGTTCAGGCTTTTCAACCATGCCAGCCTTTACAGGGTTCAAAACAATGTACCGACAAAGCTCTAGGAGATGTTCTCCCTTTTCAACGAGAATTGATTTAAATCTCCCCTGGAAAACATGCCCCACTCTTTTGTGATTGCGGTTATATGTCTGGGTGTAGATGCCGTTCAACTGACGCATCCCTAAAGAAAGGTTCGGATCAAGGGTTTCGATGAGCAAGTGATAGTGGTTATCCATCAAGCAATAGGCATGACAAAGCCAGTTATAGCGGTCAACGGTGCGAGCAAGAATTGCGAGAAAAGCACGCCTGTCTGCATCGCCAAGGTAGATGTCATCCCTTGCATTACCACGAGAGGTGATGTGATAAATTGCACCAGCAAATTCTAAACGAAGTGGACGGGCCATAATGGAGTGATTCTACCAGAAGAAATGTGATATCTCAAGACCTGACCCCTTTGAACAACCCCTTTGAATTTTGTAGCAGGCGGTGGTGATGTGATGTATGATATTGTTTTTTGTGAGATGTTAATAAAATAACTTAAGGTTAGAGTTTAGTAAAATTTATAGCTTAGGTATCAACGAAATAGCCAGACCCTTTGCCTATCAAACGCTTTTGTTGGCTATCAGTTAAAAAGCGGTGCAGCCGTCCTGCAAGGGATGTTTCCAACACATACGCGGCTATAGGCGCCGCCAAGTACAGAGGTGAAGAAAACCCATGAGTACCCTGGATCAAGATCAAGGTCAAAAAGAGGCAGACAATCAGTACGCGGCCCTCCAGGAGGAGGCAAACCGTCTGCTGGCGTATAAGAAGGCCAACATAAGAAAGCAGGACAAAACTCCCTGCCCGGCCTGTGCCACCCTGGTGCACGTCAATGCAAACAAGTGCCCCCATTGCACCAGCGATATCAGTGAACACACGGAACAGGCCCGGCAGGCGTTGAGCCAGCTCCAAGAGATCGACAAGAAACTGAATGAACTGCACACGGCGCACATGGCGCGGCGTGCACATGAGTCCGGGGCTTTATCGTTTTGGGCCAGTATCACATCCTTCTTCTCAGAACCGCAGATGAAGGAAGATATGAAGATTCTCGTGCCGTCATTGTTTCTTTTTTTCGTGGCCGTCATAACCCTGCGTGTCATGGGGACGCCCCTTCTCTTCTGGTTGGTGAGCATCGCTGGCGGTGTCGTTGCCTATTCGGTGCTCAACAGGGTCGGAGTAAAACGATTCGTCACTGTCGAACTCTATCGTTCCCTACTCATCGTAGGACTTCTCGTCGTCATGGGGAGTGCATTGGCGCCATCCCTGCAGGGTGGTCTGACAAACATCGGCACCAAAACAGTCACAGTGGCGCGACCGACGGCAAACATCAGGGCCTCAAACTCAACCAGCTCAGCTGTTGTCGCAACTGCCAGACAGGGCGATAAGCTGAAGATCGTGGATAAAAAAGGCGCTTGGTATCGGATTAAGACCTCGGATGGCACCAAAGGCTGGGTCTACGCATCACTGGTTCGTGAATAGGTGATAGGTGAGGTGATAAGAAATCGCTTTTCAGCGGGTGGCAAGCAAGGGGGAGGGGGAGAGAAAACCAGTACTTCGTCCGCCCACCCTGGCTGTTTCGGGACTCTTTATTCACTTTGGCAAGTGCACCCTGTTCATACAGTATATGTATTTAAACCCTATATCATGCAACACTGCCATTAGCTGCATGTTGTTGGCTGGATCTTTTCACTCCGCAATGAGCAACAGGCTGCTTCTAAAGTATATTCATCATGGAAAGGCAGGCATAGACTTCACCATACCGCCTTATCCCGGCCTCAATCATAGGTGGTATACGGCTCATCATGTCCTGGCCAGCCTTCATCATTAAGCTCGTTGTACGCTGTCTCCTTGAATAATAGCTGAAAGTTACATTCCGGCCCGGCCCTGGCAGGCGGTCTGCGGGAAGGCTGCTCTCGCCATAGGTACAAATAAGTCAAAATTTTCCGAATCACCCTGTTGTCGGTGATAAAGCTGACAATCTTCATTTCTGCCTGGCAGTCTGGGCACTCAAGAGGATCCACCTCCCATATCTTTTTGATACATTCCCGCCAGTTAGGAGATGGGATACGGTGCGGTTTGTAGCCAGAGGCATCAATCACTTCAAGCCCGCTTCTCCCCTCTTCTGTCTGCTTCGGCTAGCAGTGTCGCTTTATTCCTGTCTCCTCGCATGCGGTTCGAGTACCAGCCATAGTAGCAGTAGCGGGCCATCTGGAATTTTTTATAAGGGGAGCATGAGGCGATTGATCATGGCAAGGCAGATAGCAAGTCAAAGTTCACAAGCTTAATCTTGCAAATTTTCCCAGAACAAAAGCAAAGCATAATTATTACAGAACTGTCACGGCCTCAAGAAAGTTTTTTGTTAAAGGCGATTGGACTCGAACATTCGGGCTGGCTACTCGTCATAGCTGCGCCGGGCCAGGACCTCTCGAGGCTTGGCGCCGTCGGCCGGACCGACAATGCCTTCACGTTCCATGGTTTCAATGATCCGGGCCGCCCTATTATAGCCGATACGCAGCCGCCGCTGAACAGCCGAGATAGAGGCCTGGCCGGTCTCGCAGACTATGGACACGGCCTCATCATACTTCTCGTCATATTCCTCACCGTCAAGACCGGCGATACCGGGCTCATCCTCAACGGATTTAATGATCTCCTCATCATATGAGACCGTTCCTTGACTCTTTAGGAATTCAACAATACGTTCCGTTTCTTTTTCTGAGATGTAAGCCCCATGGATGCGCTGCAAGCGTGCGGTCCCGGGGGGCAGAAAGAGCATATCACCAGCACCGAGGAGATGTTCGGCCCCTGAGGTATCTAAGATGGTGCGGGAATCGATCTTGGAGGAAACCTTAAAGGACATCCTGGTGGGGAAATTAGCTTTAATCAGGCCGGTTAGAACATCAACAGAGGGTCGCTGGGTGGCAAGGATGAGATGCATTCCGGCAGCCCTGGCCATTTGAGCCAGACGCGCCACAGAGCCCTCAACATCTTTGGAGGAGACCATCATCAGGTCAGCCAGCTCATCAATAATGATAACAATGAGCGGCAGCTTTTCTTCTGCGCTTTCATTATAGGAGACAAAGCTTTTGACCCGCTCCTCCTCCATAAGAGAATAGCGGCGCTCCATCTCTTTAACAGCCCATTGCAAGGCCCTGCTTGCCATCTTCGGGTCCACCACCACAGGATGAAGGAGGTGGGGTATACCTTCATAGGTTGAAAGCTCGATCCTCTTTGGGTCAACCATGAGCAGGCGCACCTCTTCAGGGGTGGCCCGCATGAGGATGGAACAGATAATGGTGTTAATGGCCACACTTTTACCGGCACCGGTGGCACCAGCGATAAGCAGATGGGGCATCTTGGCAAGATCAGCAGTAACCGGGTTCCCGACAACATCCATGCCAAGACCCAGAGTAAGCATGGAGTGGGCCTGCTGGAACTTAGGGGTGGCCATGAGGTCACGAACAAAGACGATCTGCCGGCTGGGGTTGGGAATTTCAATGCCAATTGCGGCCTTACCGGGAATGGATCCCACCACCCGCACACTCTCTGCTTTTAAGACCAAGGCCAGATCATCGGCCAGGGAAACAACCTTGTTTATCTTAACACCGGCAGCTGGTTCAAACTCATAGGTGGTAATCACCGGCCCAGGGGAAATACCGGTTACCTTACCCCGCACCCCAAACTCATCGAGCTTGGCCTCAAGGAGCATGCTCACCGAGAGGTAATGCTCCTTTTCAACAACAATTTCGTCAACGACCGGCTTGTCGAGTAAAGTCAGGGTTGGCAATTGGTATTCGCCCGGCTCAACAACCACTGGTTCAAATTCCTTATCATCGTCCTGTACGCTTAGACGGATTGGTTCTTTCACAGCAGGCAAGATACGAGGCCCATCTGGGGACACTTCTTTTTTCTTACGGGCTCTGGCCTTCTTGGCTTTTGGTTTCTCCTCAGCAACAAGCATGCTTTGTTCAACATCATGATCCATTCTCCTGGCCTGCCAAAAGATCCAGATCCCCTTAATGCTCGAAACAATCCATTTGGAAACAAGATAGGGAGAAAAACGCAAAAGCAGCATGAAGGAGAGAAAAAAAACAGCAGAGGAAAAAAGCACCGCGCCCGGCCCGCCGAAATAGGCGGCTGTCAGGCCATAGACCTTATTGCCCAGATAGCCGCCGAGGGGATAGACCCGGTCAAGCAACGATATCTCCTGGAGACCGATGGCCGCAAGCATTGTAGAGCTTGCCACCATGAGACCTGTGCACCCCAAGCAGATATAGGGGAGCCGTTTAACTATGGCATCAGGTACAAAGAGTGACAGGGAGAGGAGAATAAGAAGAAAGGGTATCCAAAACGAAGAAAAACCGAGAAAACTCATGAGGGCCGTGGCCAAAAGCTGGCCCACAGCACCGCCCCAGTTAGCGATTTCATTGGCGCTACCGGGCACAGAAAAGCTGACCAGAGAAAGGAGAAAAAAAAGAGAAACAACAAGGCCGAGGACAGCAATGACCTCCAAGCCAAAGTGGGGCCGAAATTCACTACCAAGATTTTCCTGTGCGTCGCGAGTTGCCATTCATCCTCTTCTTGTTATTTTTTGGGGTGGTGAAAAAACAGGGCGGGGACAGTATGAATCTTTTTACTCCGCTTATTTATCACCGGGCCTGGTCTTACAAAAGGCGTCCAAGATACCGTTAATAAAGGCCGGTGCTTCATCGGTGCTGAAACGTTTGGCAATTTCAACTGCCTCATTGACCGCTACGGCGTCCGGCACATCTGAGCAATGAAGCATTTCATAAAAGGCGATCCGCAGAATATTGCGGTCGACAACCGCCATTCTGCTGACCTTCCAGTTGTCGGCATGGACCTTGATGAGGGCGTCAATTTCATCAAGGTTACTCTTGACGCCGCTGACCAGCTCGTTACCATAATCAACGGCCTTCTTGGTGGCCTGAAAATTTTGGCGGATGAGCTCAATATCGGCATCCGGATTGCCGCTCTGGTCAATCTGGTAGAGACATTGCAGGGCAAGCTCCCGGGCTTTATTACGTAATCCTTTCATATTTTTCAATGGCCACAAAAAACAGAAAGGACCCGCCAATCGTAAAATCGACGCGCCCTTCGAATGTTCCCTAAAATAAGAATCTTAAAACTGGGCAAGGAGGTTGACCATTTCAATGGCCGTCATTGCGCAGTCTGCACCTTTATTACCAGCCTTGGTTCCGGCCCGCTCAATAGCTTGCTCAATGGTATCTGTGGTGAGGATACCAAAAATGATGGGAAGATCCGCCTCCATGCTTGCCATGGCGATACCCTTGGCTGCCTCATTGGCAACAAAATCAAAATGTGGCGTTGCCCCGCGGATAACGGCGCCAAGGCAGATCACCGCGTCATAGCGCCCCGACTTTGCCATCTTCTGGGCAACAAGGGGGATCTCGTAGGCGCCAGGGACACGGAGAACCTCAATATCATCGTCACTGGCACCGGAGCGAACCAGGGAATCCATAGCCCCTTCCAGGAGACGTTCGCCAATAAAACTATTAAAACGAGCGACAATGATGCCGAACTTTTTTCCGCCAGCGCTTAAATTTCCTTCAATATATTTTGCCATTACTTCTCTCCTGAGAGGGATTAATCAATAATTTCTTACAGTTCGGGCTTTTCCTGAAAAAATAGCGCCTGGTGAACTCGTACTCTTTTCTTATAGGCACGGAATTCTGATTGTTTTAATTTAGTGGCTTCTGTGCCTATATTCATAGACTTCTGTATTTGCTGGCGGTGGATTATTGCAAATTCAAGGGGCTAGCTAGTCGTCAAACTCCAGCAGGTGTCCCATTTTATCACGTTTACACTGCAGATAGCCTAAATTCTCGGGAACGGGATCAGACTCGATAGCCACCCGATCAACAACCTCGATACCGTACCCTTCAAGGCCAACAATCTTTTTGGGATTATTTGTCATGATCTTCATCTTGCGCACCCCGAGGTCACGGAGGATCTGGGCGCCGATGCCATAATCACGCAGATCGGCCTTGAAACCAAGCTCAAGGTTGGCCTCCACCGTATCCATGCCGTCATCCTGAAGGGCATAGGCCTTGATCTTATTGACAAGACCAATGCCGCGGCCTTCCTGGTGCATATAGAGAATGATACCCGTGCCTTCCCGGCCCACCATCTGCATGGCAGCATGGAGCTGGCTTCCGCAGTCACAGCGCATGGAGCCAAAGGCATCACCAGTCAAGCACTCGGAATGGACGCGGACCAAAACAGGCTCATCCTCAGAGATATCACCCTTAACAAGGGCAATATGCTCAAAACTATCAACGTCGTTGGTATAAACCACAGCCTTAAACTCACCACCAAACCGGGTGGGCATCTTGGTCTCGGCAGCGCGATGGACCAGAGTGTCCTTCTGCATTCGGTAGGCAATAAGATCTGCGATGGTGACAATCTTCAGATCATGCTCCTTGGCAAAGACCTCAAGATCAGGCATGCGGGCCATGGTACCGTCTTCCTTCATAATCTCACAGATGACCCCGGCAGGAGTAAGTCCAGCCAGGCGGCAGAGATCTACAGAGCCTTCGGTCTGGCCGGTACGCACCAGCACCCCGCCCCGCCGGGCCCGGAGAGGAAAGATATGGCCGGGGCTGACCAGGTCAGAAGGTTTAACATCCTGGGCAACAGCTACCTGGATAGTCCGAGCCCGGTCTGCGGCGGAAATACCAGTGGTTACGCCTGTTCTGGCCTCAATAGAAACAGTAAAAGCCGTTTCAAAGGGCGAGGTGTTATCACGCACCATCATCGGGATCTGTAAACTCTCCAGATGCTCCGGGGTGAGAGTCAGGCAGATGAGACCGCGGCCATGGGTTGCCATAAAATTGACGGCATCCGGGGTGGTCATCTGGGCGGCCATAAAAAGGTCCCCTTCATTCTCCCGGTCTTCATCATCAACCAGGATGATCATTTTCCCGGCCCTAATATCTTCAATAGCTTCTTCGATGGAACTTACAGCCATACAACTTACCTATTTATTTTGCGGACACCGTTATCCGGTGTTCATATTATTATTTCAAAAAACCATTTTCCGCCAAAAAAGCCGGGTTAATGCCGGATCCGGCACTTCTCCCTTCCTCACTTTTAGCAGAGAGTAATTTTTCAACATACTTACCAATGAGATCAACCTCGATATTGACCTCTGCCCCCTGATTAAGCGCCCCCAGACTGGTTACCTCCAGGGTGTGGGGAATAATAGCAACATTAAAGGTGGAGGCATCACAGCCATTCACCGTCAGACTGATGCCATCAATGGTGATGGAGCCCTTCTCTATGATATAACGGCCACACCCTTTGGGGATCTCAAACACAAAGCGGACAAAGTCACCCTCAGGCTTTCTGGAAAGGACACGTGAGACGCCATCGACATGGCCGCTGACCATATGTCCCCCCAAACGATCGCTTAACCGTAAGGCACGTTCCAGGTTAAGTAAAGAGCCGGTTGATTTTTCTCCTAAATTTGTTCGGGAAAGACTCTCAGGGGAAACATCAACTGCAAAGCGGCGTCCCTTGATTTCTTTGGCAGTAAGACAAACACCGTTACAGGCAATGGACTCGCCCTCTTCTGGATCAGGCAAGTCAAAATCGGCCTCGACCACAAAGATCATGCCGCCACCACCGGGTCTTTTCTCAAGGAGACGACCCTTGCCTTGAATAATTCCTGTAAACATTCGTTTCCTACCTGCAGGACGTCGCGTCCTATCTTTCTCAAATCTCTAGGGGCTAAAAAAGCCCTCAACCAGGACATCGGCACCAAAACGTTTCACCCGGCTGGTCTGAAAACGGCGTCCTTCCCCGACCTCTGATACGGCCAAGTCACCCACCACCGGGATAGACTCGTTGCCAAGGAAAAGTGGCGCCATGAAAAGGCTGACCTGATCCACCAATTCTTCTTTCAAAAAAGAAGTGTGGACCGCACTGCCACCCTCAACCAGGAGACTGTTCACTCCTTTTTTGCCCAAAATTTCTAGGACCTTATGTAAATCAAGCCTGCCTGCCTTTTCAGTCACTTCCATGACCCGGGCGCCGGCATCCTGCAAGGCCTGGCGTCTGCCTTTATCTGCTTTGGCGCTGCAAAAAATCCAAGTTGGCGCTGCTGAATCCTGCTTAAGCATCCCGGCCTGGGGCGACATGCGCAAGGCACTATCTAAAACAATCCGCAGGGGATCATGCCCCCTCCGACCAGAAAGGCGGGTGGTCAGGGAGGGATTATCGTTAATGGCAGTGTCAACTCCCACCAAGATAGCATCAACCCGATCTCGCAGGCGGTGGACCTCCCGGCGGGATTCCTCGCCTGTTATCCAGGCGCAGCGGCCATCAGCCACAGCAATGCGACCATCAAGACTGCAACCGGCCTTCATAATAACCCAGGGCAACCCCGTGGTTATATGCTTGATAAAAGGCCGATTAATGGCCCGGCATTCCTCTGCCAGCAATTCACCGGCAACCTCCACCCCTTGGCTCTCAAGATAGCGGCAACCGCTGCCGGCAACTAAGGGATTTGGGTCCACCATACCGACCACCACCCTGGCAATACCGGACGCCACAATAGTTTTGGTGCAGGGAGGTGTCTTACCAGTATGGTTACAAGGCTCAAGGGTGACATAAATGGTCGCCCCTTTTGCCTTTTTACCGGCTGCCTGCAAGGCATGAACCTCTGCATGGGGAGTGCCAGCCTTGCTGTGATAGCCCTGGCCGATAACCTTGCCGTTTTTCACCACCACCGCCCCGACAAGAGGATTAGGCGAGGTGCGGCCCATGGCCTTTCGGGCAAGTTTAAGGGCCTGCTTCATAAAAGGCAGATCTAAATCAGTCGCTGGCCTCATCTTCCTTGGCCCCGAGCAAACCTTTCAGCTCATCCATAAACTCGTTAAGGTCCTTAAACTGACGATAAACAGAAGCAAAACGTACGTAAGCCACTTCGTCAAGTTTGCGTAGACCATCCATGATCCTGGCCCCAACCAGCTTCACAGGGATTTCCCGTTCACCCATATCCTGGAGATCACGCTCCAGGGCATCAACAAATTCTTCGATTTGGCTCATGGAAACCGGTCTTTTCTCACAGGCCTTTTTAAGTCCGTCAACCACCTTACTGCGTTCCCATGCCTCCCGGCGACCATCCTTTTTAATGAGCATGGGCATGGTGACTTCCAAACGCTCATAGGTGGTAAATCTACGTTCGCAGTCCTCACATTTCCGGCGCCGGCGGGTAATGGTGTATTCTTTGTTGAGCCGGGAATCAACCACCTTATTTTCCAGATGACCGCAGTATGGGCATTTCATCTATTTTTCCTCGCTGCTCGCACGTTCCGAATCCAGTTTAATCACTTTTATCCCAGCCTCAGCCAACATCTCATCAGCCAGGGCATCCGGGTAGCCTTCCGCATAATAAATGGTTTTAATCTTAGCGTTGATCAGCATTTTGCTGCAGATGGAACAGGGCATATTAGTACAGTACAGGGATGATCCTTCAATGGAGACGCCGTGGGTAGAGGCCTGAACAATGGCATTCTGCTCAGCATGGAGCCCCCGGCAAAGCTCATGGCGTTCACCCGAGGGCACTTGCAACTCATCACGCAGACATCCCACCATATCACAATGCCGGATGCCTGCCGGCACCCCATTATAACCTGTGGCGATGATCCTCTTATCCCGGACAATAATCGCCCCCACCTTGCGCCGCGTGCAGGTGGAGCGCTCGGCAACATGACCGGTGATGGAAAGAAAATATTCGTGCCAGGAGGGCCGCTCTTGTTCTACCTTCTTATTCGTCATACTCTTGGGCAAGCTCAGGGTAGAGAGGAAATTCTTCACAGAGCATACGCACCTCAACTCTGATACGGCCAAGCTCCTCCTTGTTCTGGCGATTCTCAATGGCCCGGTTGATCCAGTCGGCGATCTTTTCCATTTCCGCCTCTTTCAGGCCACGGGTGGTGACCGCCGGAGTGCCAATACGAATACCACCGGTGACAAAACGGCTCTGGGTATCAAAGGGAATGGCATTTTTATTAACGGTGAGTCCTGCAGCCTCCAAGGCCTCTTCAGCATCCTTGCCGGTGATATTCTTATTATTCATATCAACCAAAACAAGATGATTATCAGAACCACCAGAGACCAGACGAAATCCATAGGATTGCAGTTTTTCGGCCAACATCTTTGTATTGGCCACCACCTGTTTCTGGTAGGTCTTGAATTCAGCAGTCATTGCCTCTTTGAAGGCCACAGCCTTGGCGGCAATGACATGGACCAGAGGGCCACCTTGAATACCAGGGAAAATTTTTGAATTAAGTTTTTTGCCGAACTCTTCCTCGGCCAGAATCAGGCCGCCGCGAGGACCACGCATGGTCTTATGGGTGGTAGTGGTTACAAAGTGAGCGTGGCCCACAGGTGTTGGGTGGACACCGGCGGCAACAAGACCAGCGATATGGGCCATATCTACCATAAAGAGGGCTCCCACCTTGTCGGCAATGGCCCTAAAACCAGCGAAATCAATGACGCGAGGATAGGCAGAAGCTCCGGCAACAATGAGTTTAGGCCTTTCCTGTTCAGCCAAGCGTTCCACCTCGGCCATATCAATCTGTTCGGTCTCCTTATTAAGGCCGTAAGAGACAAAATCATAAAGCTCACCGGAAAAGCTCACGGAAGCGCCATGGGTTAGATGGCCGCCATGGGCCAAATCCATCCCCAGCACCTTGTCACCAGGCTTGAGGCAGGCGAAATACACGGCCATATTGGCCTGGCTGCCAGAATGGGGTTGAACATTGGCATAAGGGGCATTGAAAAGCTCACGAGCCCTGGCAATGGCAAGCGCCTCAACCTCATCCGCGTATTCACAGCCGCCGTAATACCGTTTCTTTGGATAGCCTTCAGCATACTTATTGGTAAAGATTGAACCCTGAGCCTCAAGAACAGCAGTGGAAACGATATTTTCCGAGGCAATTAGCTCTAACTGATGGGTCTGGCGTTCAAGCTCAAAGCGGACAGCTCTAAAAATTTCAGGGTCACTCTTTTTTAATGAAGACATGGAAGCACGAGTATGGGTAATGAGAGGGCATGATCAGAGAATTCCTAGTGGTACTTGTCAGCAATTCTTTTTCTGCTTTTTCTCTTTTTTTACATTCTTAAGGTTTAAGACCTAACGGCTGGCAGGAAAAATAGCGCTAGGAGAACATCTCAATTCTGTTTAGATGGCGGCCGCCGCCAAACTCGGTGTTCACCCAGGTGGTGACAATCTCAAGGGCGAGACCGGGACCAACAACGCGTGCACCTAAGCACAGAACATTGGCATCATTATGCTCACGACTCATCCGGGCCGTAAAAAGCTCATGACAGAGTGCAGCCCGGATCTCTCGATGCCTATTAGCGGCCATGGACATCCCTATTCCTGTTCCACAGATCAGGATGCCACGTTCGCAGCCTCCATCTGTTATCTTCGCACAGACAGCCTCGGCAAAATCGGGGTAGTTAACAGAAACCGGAGAGTTGGTGCCTAAATTCTCCACTTCATGGCCCATGTCCTGCAGGAGGGCGACAATTTCCTCTTTAAGTTCAAAACCACCGTGATCACATCCAATAGCTATTTTCAACCGATCAGCCCTCATACCGTTTCATGATTATAACTGCGTTGGTGCCGCCAAACCCAAAGGAGTTGGACATGGCAGCCCGGATACTCATCTCCCTGGCACTGCCGGGGATATAATCAAGGTCACATTCTGGATCAGGATTTACCAGATTGGCTGTGGGGGGCGCAACCTGGTGATGCAAAGTAAGCGCGGTAAAGACCGACTCAATACCACCAGCACCGCCCAGCATATGCCCTGTCATTGATTTTGTTGAACTTATGGCAAGCTTGCCTGCATGATCACCGTACACAGCCTTAATAGCTCTGGTCTCAACCACATCATTTAAGGGAGTTGAGGTGCCATGGGCATTGATATAATCAACATCTTCAGGGTTCATCTTGGCACTCTTTAAGGCCATTTCCATACAACGGACAGCGCCATTACCATCTTCAGGCGGTGCGGCAATATGATAGCCATCACCGGAGAGGCCATATCCTGCCATTTCAGCATAAATCTTGGCGCCGCGAGCCTTGGCATGTTCCAATTCCTCGAGAATAAGGATACCACCACCCTCGGCAATAATAAACCCGTTACGATCCTTATCAAAGGGCCGTGAGGCATGCTCAGGATCATCATTGCGCTTGGACAAGGCCTTCATGGAATTAAAACCACCCACAGCCAAGGGACAGATAACAGACTCACTGCCACCGGTAAAAGCTACATCGCAATAGCCATCCGCAATGGACCTATAGGCCTCGCCCACAGCATGGGTACCTGCAGCACAGGCTGTAGTGGTGGACATGTTTGGCCCTTTAGCCTTATGAAAGATAGAAATCTGGCCAGCGCCCATATTAGGAATGACCATGGGAATAAAGAAAGGGGTAATTCTCTTAGGTCCCCGCTCTAAACAGACCTTGTTATATTTTTCAATGGTAGGAAGTCCGCCGAGACCACAGCCGACTATGGAACCAACCCGGGTGGAATTTTCTTCAGTGACAGCAAAGCCTGAGTCATCAAGGGCCATCTGGGCAGCACCAAGGGCATATTGGACAAAAAGCTCAAGATGCTTAGCCTGCTTAGCCTCCATATAGTCTTCGACATTAAAGTCATCGACCTCTGCTGCAATCTGCACAGGAAAATCACTTGCATCAAAACGGGTAATTGGTCCGACACCCGATTTGCCAGCGCACAGTCCATCCCAGGTTTTCTCTACGCCGGTACCAACCGGAGTAACCAGGCCAACACCGGTGACCACAACTCTTCGAGTCATAATATCCCTCTTTAAATCACGAAAACCGAACTCTGCCGGTTATCGAAAAATCTTCCCTGCTAAAATGGCAGAAAACGCCTTACCATGCCATCGTAATGGCACGGATAAGGCGTAACAATGAATCCACCGAGATCAAGTTCCGGCAAAAGCCGGAAACCACTTATAACTTCTGAATATGCTCAATAGCAGCTTGAACTGTGGTGATCTTTTCGGCGACCTCATCAGGGATTTCGGTGTCGAATGCTTCTTCCATGGCCATAATAAGCTCAACCAGGTCCAGGGAGTCAGCGCCAAGATCATCAACAAAAGAGGCGGAAGGTACAACCTTAGCCTTATCTACACTGAGTTGTTCTGCAATAATATCAATAAGTTTCTCATCAACAGACATAATAAGTTCTCCTTAATTGGATGTCTTTTCAATCGACTGGAAAAGAGCCGATATTACTTCAATTTTTCAGATCAGACAATAACCAGATTTTTTTTTTACACCAGGTGCCCTGAAAAATTAGATATTTCGTTCGAGTTCAAGGAACAGTGATATTAAAAAGCGCAGCATATCGTGCATATGTGAGCATTTTTAATTTTGCTGTGAGGCAGAAATCGGGGCAAAATAGCAATTTTGCAAGGCAGCTAGCCCATAAACATACCACCATTCACATGGATAAACTGGCCGGTAATATAACGGGCATCATCAGAAGCAAGGAAGGCGACAGCCCCTGCCACATCATCCGCCGAACCCATGGACTTCATGGGAATTTCATTTAAAATGATTTCCTTCACAGAATCAGAAAGATCCTTGGTCATATCGGTATCAATATAACCAGGTGCCACGCCATTCACTGTTATACTGCGGGAGGCGAGCTCTTTAGCCAGGGAGCGGGTAAGGCCAACAAGGCCCGCCTTGGCTGCCGAGTAGTTGGCTTGACCGGCATTACCGGCGAAACCAATCACCGAAGTAATATTAATGATGGAGCCAGCACGCTGTTTCATCATGGGCCGGTTGACGGCCTTGATACAGTTAAAGGCACCCTTGAGGTTGGTGTCAAGGACAAGATCCCAATCCTCCTCCTTCATCTTCATAAAGAGACCATCACGGGTGATGCCGGCATTGTTAACCAGCACATCAATGCGGCCATGGTCCTCAAGGATCTTTTTAAAGGCTCCATCAACGGCAGCACTATCAGCAACGTTGAACTGGTATATTGCGGCCTTGCCACCTGCCTTCTCAACCTCATCAGCTGTTTCTTGAGCAGCATCAGGGCGGCTCACATAATTGATGATCACAGTGGCGCCCAAACCGCCAAGACGCAAACAGACGGCCTTGCCGATTCCACGGCTGCCACCGGTAACTACGGCTACCTTTCCTGATAAATCCATATCCGTCACCTCAGTTTAAGAGCGACGCTCTTTTAATTTTTCAATGACTTTGGGTAGAATCTCAAACAGATCGCCAACCACACCGTAATCAGCAACATCAAAAATTGATGCCTTGGCATCACGATTGATGGCAACAATGGTCTCAGATGATTTCATACCGATGACATGCTGGATTGCGCCGGAGATACCGCAGGCAACATAGAGCTTTGAGGCCACGGTCTTGCCGGTCTGTCCAACTTGGTGGGGGTAACCAATCCAACCACTATCCACTGCAGCGCGGGTGGCACCCACTGCACCGTCAAGGAGAGTAGCAAGTTCTTCAACGAGCTTGAAACCTGCCGGGGTGTCAAGGCCTCGGCCACCGGAAACCACAACGTCAGCCTCACTGAGGTTGAGCTGTTCTCCTTCACTAAGTACAGTCCGGACGACCCTGGAGCGTGACTTCAGTCGTTTGGGGGCAATAGTCTCGGAAACCACCTCGCCCTTGCGGCTCTCATCAGGGGAGTTTGCCTTCATCACCATGGGCCGCACCGTGGCCATCTGGGGCCGGTGTTTCGGACACATGATGGTGGCCATGATATTTCCGCCAAAGGCCGGTCTGGTCTGATGGAGATGACCATCATCGCCAATGGCGAGATTGGTACAGTCCGCGGTTAAACCTGTCTTTAATGAGGTAGCCACTCTGGGAATAAAAGAACGGCCAATTGCTGTGGCGCCCGCCAAAATAACTTCAGGCTTATACTTATTAGCCAGATCTTCCAGAGCATTACCATAGGCGTCATCGGTGAAATCAGCCAGGGCTGAATCCTCAACGGTGTAGACCATATCAGCACCGGATGCGATGAGTTGCTGGGGAATATCACCGGCCTTATCACAAAGCAAGACAGCCGCTAATTTAACACCGCGTTGGGCTGCAAGCTCAGTTCCGACGCCAAGAAGCTCGTTGGTGACCTGGGCAACCTTTCCGTTGCGATACTCGGCATAGACCCAAACACCAGACCAGCCGGCCAGATCTACCCCTTCTTTTTCTTCCACCTCAATGGTGAGAGCCTCTACCTCACAATGATCAACACAGGTACCGCACAGGGTACACGCATCATTAACCACTGCCTTGCCATCCTCAACGTGAATGGCATCAAAGGGGCAATTATCCTCACAGAGGCCACATCCAATACAGGCTTCAGTATCAATAATCAACATATTGCAAGAACCGTAAGATTACGCGCCGTGGGCGCTGTCTGATAAAATTTCCGCCAATTTCTCAGCTATTTCTTCCAGGCTTCCCTCAAGCATGGTCCGCTCCCCTTTGGGTTCGGGAGGGAAAACCTTAACCACCTGAGTGGGAGAGCCACCCAGGCCGAGTTGTTCAGGGTCCGCTTCGATATCGGCAGCTGTATAGCTTGGGATATCAAGAGACTTAGATTTGCGTAAACCTCTGATGGACGGAAAGCGTGGCACATTGATTTCCTTGACCACGGTAACAAGGGCGGGCAGATCAACCTCAAGCTCATCAAAACCGTCATCCATCATCCGTTCAAGGGTAATGACCTGGTCTTTAACATCATTAATCTTCTTTACACAGGTGACGTACGGCATATCGAGCCTAACTGCCAGACCGGGACCTACCTGAGCGGTATCTCCATCTGTGGCCTGCTTGCCACAGAGGACCAGATCAACATCACCGGTCTTCTTTATGGCCTGGGCCAACGTATAGGTGGTGGCCAGGGTATCAGCACCGGCAAAAGCGCGATCAGAAACCAAAATGGCGTCATCAACTCCGCAGGAAATGGCTTCGCTCAGAATGGCCTTGGCCTGGGGAGGCCCCATGGAGACCACGGTAACCGTACCGCCATACTGTTCTTTAAGGCGCACGCCCTCTTCCATGGCATGACGGTCATAAGGATTAATCACCGACTTAACGCCTTCACGAGACAGGGTATTTGTCTCTGGGTCAAGGCGGACATCCTTGGCATCTGGAACCTGTTTTATACAGACAACAATTCTCATAGCTATTTGTCAGAAATTTCTTTTAGGTTAAGGGGCACAAACATCTACCCATCCGTATCCAGGACTTCTTAGTTATACTCTTTGTTGAGTTCCTGGCCTACGACATTACGCTGGATCTGGTTTGTGCCTTCATAGATCTGAAGAATCTTGGCGTCACGCATCATTTTCTCCACCGGATACTCACGCATGTAGCCATAGCCGGCAAGGACCTGCACCGCATCGGTAGCCACTTTCATGGCCACATCGGTAGCCTTGACCTTACACATGGCTGAGGCCTTGGACATATCCTTGGGATGGGCGTCAATATGGCGGGCGCTGACATAAACCAAGGCGCGGGCCGCCTCTGTTTCAATGGCCATATCAGCCAGCATATGCTGGACGGCCTGGAATGAGATGATGGGTTTACCGAACTGATAACGGCCCTTAGCGTAGTTAACCGACTCATCAACGGCGGCCTGGGCCAGGCCTATACCAAGACTGGCAATACCGGGCCGTGACTTGTCAAGAGTCTTCATAACGGTAATAAAACCGGTACCCTGGCGGCCGATCATCCGATCCTTTGGAATGCGGCAATCTTTAAAGATAAGTTCGGTGGTGGCAGAACAGCGGATTCCCATTTTCTTTTCTTTAGGGCCACAGGAAAAGCCTGGATCATCTGCCTCAACCACGAACATGGAGGCGCCACGGGCACCCTTAGACGGATCGGTAATAGCAATCACCGTATAGAGATGGGCCTGGCCGCCATTGGTGATCCATTGTTTGGTGCCGTTTAACACCCACTCATCACCATCTAAAACGGCAGTGGTCTGAATACCACCGGCATCACTGCCTGCATTTGATTCTGTCAGGGCAAAGGCCGCCCTTTTCTTGCCGCTGGCAATGTCGGGTAAATATTTTGATTTCAGCTCATGACTGCCGCCGACAATAATAGGATAGGCTCCTAGGGCGCTGGCGGCATAGGCTGTGGCGATACCCACACAACCACGACCGATCTGCTCCAAAGCCAAAACCAAGTCATAACATCCACCACCAAGTCCGCCGTATTCTTCAGGAACAAAAAGAGCAAAAAAATCAGATTTTGCCAATGTCTCGACAATATCCAGCGGATACTCTTCTGTTTCGTCATACCTTGCCCGGTTGGGAATAACCAGCTCGTCAGTGATCTGTTTTGCCAGATCGACAATCATCTGCTGATCTTCGGTCAGGAAATGATCCACTCTACCCACCTTTCTCTCGTAATTTATAAAAAAAGTCCCTTGCTTAAGAGACTCACTGCCATTTTATCAATGTGGCACCCCAGGTGAAACCACCACCAAAAGCACATAACATTACATAATCGCCTGATTGCAACCGTCCCTCGCGATTGGCCTCATCCAAGGCCAGAGGAATGGTAGCCGCCGATGTATTACCATATTTAGAAACATTAATGTAGACTTTTTCCGAATCAACTTCGAGCTTTTGCATCAACTTATTGATGATACGGATATTTGCCTGATGGGGCACGACAAGACTCACATCGTCTAGGGACAATCCTGCTTGCTCAAGAACAACACGCACGGCATTTTCCATGGCCCTAACGGCATACTTAAACACATCCCGTCCCACCATTTTGATAGCAGAGCCTTGATACTCTTCATTACGGAGAGCAGGATTCAAGCTTTGGGCACCTTCCATATATAAGAGATTAAAAAGAGTGCCGTCGGAAAATAATTTTTCGGTGATAAGTCCGTCACCCTGATCACTACTGCCAAGAACCACGGCCCCGGCAGCATCACCAAAAAGAACACAGGTATTCCGGTCCTGCCAGTCTACCCGGGTGGAAAGGGTTTCAGCCCCGATCACCAAAATCTTAAGCTGCGGACTGGCAAGAATATGTTTTTCAGCCACACTAAGGGCATAGAGAAAGCCGGAACAGGCCGCATTGACATCAAAGGAAAAAGCATTTTTTGCGCCGATTTCTTTCTGGACCAAACAGGCGCATGAGGGCATAGTTATCTCAGCACTCACCGTGGCAACAATTATGATGTCAATGGCCTCAGCACTCAGATTTGCATGGGCAAGGGCATTTTCAGCAGCCTTACTTGCCAACACAGATGTGTACTCACCAGCACCAGAGATATGGCGGGTCTTAATACCGGTACGGGTGGTAATCCACTCATCCGAGGTGTCCACCATCTTCTCAAGATCGACGTTGGAGAGCGTCCCTTCTGGCACATGTGAACCAGTGGCAAGTATCGACGCCCGTAGACTCATTGACCATTCACCTTTTCAGGAGATTTCAAGCCGGCCTCATCCAAGGCAAGATTGGCCAGAATATGATCATTAACCCGGTTAGATGCTAATTCATCAGCGACCAGGATTGCATTTTTGATTGCCTTGGCATTTGAGCGGCCATGGCAGATAATACCTGTCCCGTTAAGCCCCAGAAGAGGCGCACCGCCATACTCGGCATAATCAACCCGCTTCTTAAAATTACCAAAAGCCTTTTTGGCCAGAAAGTAACCCATTTTCGCCTTAAATGTTTTGGCAATCTCATCGCGAAGCATGGTGAGCATCGACTCGGCCAACCCCTCGCTTAGCTTCAAGCAGACATTGCCGACAAAGCCATCACAAACAATAACATCAACATCACCCTGGAAGGTGTCACGTCCCTCAACATTGCCGATAAAATTGAGATTACTGGCAGAGAGAAGCTCATGGGTTTTCTTGACAAGGGCATTGCCCTTGCCCCCCTCCTCACCGATACTGAGAAGGCCCACTCTTGGTTCATCTATACCAAACATAATCTTCGAAAAGGCCGAAGCCATAACCCCGAACTGATAAAGATGCTTGGGACGGCAATCGACATTAGCGCCGACATCCGCCATTACAACGGGACCTTTCAAGGTAGGAAATACAGAGGCTATCGCTGGACGGTTGATATTTTTCAGGCGACCAAGAAATTTAATGGCCGAGGCCATCACTGCCCCGGAATTCCCGGCGCTCACAACGGCATCCACCTCTTGTTGTTTGATAAGCTCAAAGGCGCGAACCATTGAGGAGTCTTTCTTTTTACGGATGGCATCAATGGGACTGTCATCCATTGTCACCACTTGACTGGTTGGCAAGATAGAGATTGCCGGATCCTGCCGCCGTTTTGCAAGGGCAGAAGAAATGGCTTCCTCATCGCCAACCAAGGTGATTTTGATAGAACTTTCCTGAAGTGCCTGAAGTGCGCCAGAGACAAGCTCGTCAGCGCCCCGGTCACTACCCATGACATCAAGAGCGATATGCACGTGAACTCACCAACATGAGAAACTTTTAGAGGCTACGAAAACAGGAACACCCTGTGACGAGCACAAAAGAAGTAGACTGCCTCCGGAAACTTTTAAAGTGGCCGTAAATGTTTCGCCTCGACACAGAAAGGAAACAAAGAAATGCAGGATGGCCTTAAGAAAAAGACAAATTTTATCAACTATAATGCAGGGCAGAAAGTACCCCTTAATAGAGAGTAGCACAAGTCAAAACAGGTGGTTACACCATATTTTCTTGACTAAAATGATCGAGAGCAGAAAAAATCCCTGAAAACCAGAAGGATCTTCAGGGATTAAAACAGGCGTCGAGGAAACGACCTACTCAAAATCTTCGCCAAGCTTAATAACTTCGCGGCCCTTATAGGTGCCGCAGCTCCCACAAAGACGGTGAGGCATCTTAGGCTCGCCACATTCACTGCAGACACCGACTTTAGGGGCAGAGAGGGCATGATGGGAACGTCCCATCCGTGTCTTTGAGTGAGATTTTCTTCTTTTTGGTAAGGCCATTGTATATTCTCCGTAACGGGATAATCTAACGTATTTAATAGACTCTCAGTCTATATTATTTTCAAAGTCAGGCTGTTGCCCGAGTATTATTTCAAGGCTGCGTGACCGTTGCCATAATAAGGGGGGCTTACCTGTAAACTTTACAGGTCAACACCTCATGGAAAGCGCAACAAATTAAAAAAAAGCCCTCTACATGTCAAGCTTTTTATAACAACAAGAAATTGGCCTCTAAAATCTACGGCATTAAAGGAGCCGGACCAACCTGGAACTTGATTGTTGCAGCCTGGCCCCCAAGACCCTGACGATCTTCTTAAGCAACTTGATGGCCAGCAGCGGATTTTCGGTAAGAAGCTGTTCCGACTTAGCATGGGTGAGGATAAGAACCTCACTTTCCTCCATGGCAACCACCGTTGCAGTTCGCAGGTTAGCTTCCACAACGGAGATCTCACCAACCAGGGAACCACCCTCCAAGAGGGCCACCAGGACAAACTTCCCTGGAAAACTTGTCTCTTTTTTAATGGCCATCTTGCCCGTCAACAAAAAACCCATAAAATCACCAGGGTCGCCCTGATGGATAAACACCTCATCCTTGGTGCATTTACGGTATTCCAGATAGTTACAGAGGCCCTTGCATTCCTCCTTCGAAAGATATGGGAAACTCTTGGCCAGCGCCTCCTCAGAGACAAGACGACAGCCCATATTAGCTCAACTCCTTGTTGTAATTTTCCGAGTGTCTTGATTCTGACACTTTTTCCTCAAGACGACGGACAAGTTCATCGTAGCCATCCTTGCGGATAACGCTGACAAACTGACTGCGATAATTACTCACCAGACTGACACCTTCAATAACGACATCATAGACAAACCACTCATTGCCATCCTGGTACATCTTATACGCTGCAGAGATCTCACGACCCTTCTGGGTCACAAGAGAGTTAACCACTGCCTTCTTGCCACGGATAAGAACCCTATCAAACACGACCTTATAGCTGCCATCTGAGTACGTTTTTAACCTTTCAACATAGGTGTCTTTTAAGAGCTCCTTGAAAAGGTTAACGAATTTCTCCCTTTCAACACTGGTCCGTCTTTTCCAGGCCTTGGCCAAGGCACGCTTTGCCATCTCGGCAAAATCAAAACGTTTGACAAGCTCCTCAGCGACCATCTCCCGACGTTCCTGCCAGTGATCATCACCTGCCAGAGCCGGCTCGGTAAGGATCTCCATGACATTCTCAACGGTATCCTGCATGGCCTTCTGAGGATCATTGGCCCAGGACAAAGTTCCCTGACAAAAAAGCAGAACAACAATCAGGAGAGCCTGGACTATTTGTATTTTTTTATTCCAAATCATCTTTCCCTACGACACCTTTTACCATTGCCACTTCTTGCTCCCTAGCTTTCCGGTCATCGTGCCCAACTAGGTAAAGAGCATGCCCCTGCTTAAGTGTGCGGCTAAGCGATGTATGCGCCCCCGTGTTTTCCAGACATTGTTGATATTTTCTGGCCTTTGCCAAATTGCGAAATGAGGCATTACCATAATCATCAGGACATTGCTCTTGGAAAAAGGCCTTATCCTTCTGGGCAACCTTATCCTGACGGCCCGGAGAGTCCACACCACCGATAATACTGCGCCGATGCTGGTAATAAATATCCCGGAAAGCAACATATGGATCAAAGGCCTCGTTTACAAGCCCCTCATAATCTTTGCCGTGAAGCGTGGCGGCATTCTCGATCTTCAAAGCTGTAAGGCCGGCATTGGTGCCAGGATTGCTGGCAAACAAATACTGCATTGGATTAAGAAAATAATCAGCAGCCATACCTACTGTATCACGGGCTGAAGATGGACCAAACAAAGGCCAACAAATATATATTCCTTCGCCTAGCCCATAAAAGCCAAGAGTCTGGCCAAAATCCTCATCAGCCTTGGTCAGGCCAAATTCCTCGGCAGCTGGGTCTCCTAGGCCACCAGCACCCAGAACAGTGTTAATGGTAAAACGAGCCACCTCGGTTCCAGACTGCTTAAACTTACCCTGCAGCAGATTGTTCACCACCCGGACTGGCGCCAAAATATTATGAAAGGCAGCGCTGATACAGCCCCGTACCGCCTCGTCAGCCAGCACAGCCGTATAAACCTTTCCCACCGGCTTCAATAGCCAGAAATAAAGGCGGTCATTAATTGTAAAGAAAACCCTATTAACCGGTTCCAGGGGGTCATAGACCACGATTTCCTGTTCCTCTTCGAAATCATCATCAAGCAACGCTTCCAGGTCTGCATTGGCAGCGTAAAGCGCCGTCGAAAGGGGAACCAAGAGAAATAAAAGGAACAAAAAAAACTTTTTAAGGAGAGCAACAAACAACATTTTCACTTTACACCTTACCAAAGACAAACTGGCTGATCAGATCTTCGAGGTCAATGGCAGACTCGGTCTCAAAGAGGAGGTCTCCCTCCTTGACAATATCCTCTGAGCCGCCCTGGTTGATTTTAATGAATTTATCCCCGATGATTCCCTGCGTCTTTATGGAGGCAATGGCATCATCAGCAATCTTGACCTTTTTTTCAAGATAGAGGGAAACATGGGCCATGTCATCTTTTGAAAGCTCGATCTCAGAAACTTTGCCAATAACGACACCGGCCATGGAGACATTGGCACCAATTTTTAAGCCGGCAATATTCTCAAATTCAGCAGTCACCGTGTAATATTTCCCTGATTCAAAGAGGGAAAATTCCCCAAACTGTGTGGTCATATAGGCAAATGCCCCAAAACCAATCAGCAAAAAAAGGCCGACAATGAAATCAAAGCGTGATTTTCTCATGAATTAACACTCGCATTTAAGGATCGTTTCAAGCCAGGGGAACAGAAAATGCTTCCTAAAGTACTTTTGACAGGACCAGGAAATATCATGATAGCTCCAGGGAACTGGTATATACTTCGCCCATGGTTTGTTCGACAAAATTCATAATAAGCGGATCAGTGGAATACTGAATATTTTCCGGCTGTTCAAATACCGTCATCTTGCCGTTATTCAAAATCACCACCTGGTCAGCGAGATTGAACACCTTCGGGATATCATGACTGACAATAATAGAGGTGTATCCAAATTCTTTTTGGGTCTTGAAGAAAAGACGGTAAATATCCATGGCAATCTGCGGATCAAGACCTGTTGTTGGCTCATCAAAAAGGACAATGTCTGGATTGAGCATAATGGCCCGGGCAAGCCCCACCCTCTTCCTCATACCTCCGGACAGTTGGGCCGGGAACTTATCGCCATGACCACTCAGGTCAAACTGGGCCAGAGCACCCTCAACCCTGCGGATCATTTCATCCGTATCAACATTCGTGCGTTCACGCAGGGGAAGCGCAATATTTTCCCACACAGTCATAGAGTCAAGTAATGCCGAGCCCTGAAACAAGACGCCGAACTTAGCTCGTACCTTACCAAGCTCTTTTTTTCCCAGAGCGGCCATGTCAACGCCGTCAACCATTACCTTGCCGCTGTCAGGCTCCATAAGCCCCAAGATAAGCCTGAGAGAGACACTTTTTCCCTGGCCACTACCGCCAGCAATAACAGTGGTTTTGCCCTCCTGAAATTCGACGTTAACATGATCCAGGACCAGCTGATCTCCGAATTTTTTTACCACATCTACAAAACGAATCACCGGTTTCATATAAATACCGCCGTAATCAGATAATTCCACAACAAGACAGCAATGGAGGTATAAACGACTGCCTGGGTGGTGACCCGGCTGACCCCTTCGGCACCGAAACCTGCATCCTTAATCTTTTGGACAAAATAGCCCCGGCCCGTACATATCCAGACCACGAGCAGTCCAAAAGAAAAGGATTTATAGATACCGAGGCTGATGTCCTCGTTAAGCACCTTTAACTCAATACCATTCATATAAGCTCCGGGGTTAACCCCCAACAGGATGACTCCGGAGAGATAGCCGCCAAAGATGCCAATGAGATCAAAGAGGGTGGTTAGAATGGGCATGGCAATGAGGGTGGCCAGA
The DNA here is from genome assembly GCA_039715015.1 of Thermodesulfobacteriota bacterium. GTDB lineage: Bacteria > Desulfobacterota > Desulfobulbia > Desulfobulbales > SURF-16 > BM506. Next base: position 28,111 of record JBDLIE010000004.1, on the reverse strand, counting down.
AACTTGGGACTGATAAGATAGCGGAAAGGATCAATGGCCATACACTCAAGGGCGTCAAATTGCTCTGAATTACGCATGATACCGAGCTCGGCACACATAGCCGAACCCGCCCGACCAGTAAGCATGAGCGCCGTCAGCACCGGACCAAGTTCACGAATGAGACTAAGGGAGACCAGCATCCCCAAAGTCCCCTCCATTCCCACCTTACGCAAGGTATGATAGCCCTGGAGCCCCAAAACCATGCCGGTAAAGAGACCGATGAACAAAATAAGAGGCATAGAGTTGACGCCGATAAGCCGCACCTGACGCACTAGCTCAGCCAGCCGGAAAGGGCGTTTAAAGCAACCTGCAAGGGTATAGCCAAGAAAGGTTGCCATGCGGCCAAGATCCTTGACATGATAAACTGTGCCTGCTCCCAACTGCTCTATTGTTCGGACAATCATAAAAATGGCCATAACGCCTTGAGCTCACTACATCTAAACAAAAGGCGCCTTTAATCAATAAGTTAAACTTTTAAAACAAGTAATTACAAGGTGTTAAAAATAAAATCCAGGCTAAAAGCTAGCACTCTAACTTACTCAGTCACCCGAAATCTTGTCAAGGTTTCAATCCCTGCCATAGCTGACAATTTAGGGTGAAACATAGGCATGATATGGTAGAAATAAAAAATAGGCTAACGCGAGCAAATAGCCCTACTGCTCTGCCAAATCTCTCGATAATCTTTATAGAAAGTTCGTAATGCATATCAAACTCATTGGTTGTAACGGTCGCTATACCCATTCCACCCTGAGCCTCTTTTATTTACGCCAGGTGCTTGAAAAGAACATTGCTGCCAGCAACATCACCATCCAGCAATTCACCATCAACGATTCTTATTTTGAAACCCTGGCCCGGATCACCGACTCAGCCGTTGATTGCTACTTCTTCTCCGTTTATATCTGGAACAACGCCTTCATCCGCCGTTTGCTTGCCGACCTCAACCTCTTGAAACCAATGGTTCCTCTTATCATAGGAGGTCCGGAGGCCCAGGAGCTGGCCAAACATCTCGCCCTTGACAACCTTACCCTTATTACAGGTGAGGCAGAAGGAATGCCCGACATTTTTTTCAATGATCTCAAAAAAAAACAGCTTAAAGAAACGTATCAATGTCAACCAAAGCCTTCTTTCTCATCACCGTACAGAGATGTAGACTTTAATGAGCTTCTTGCCAACCGTCACATCTATTACGAATCGTCCCGGGGCTGCCCCTACTCCTGCTCCTACTGTCTTTCTTCCGGGGAGACGGGGGTCCGACACCTGGAACTCAGCCAGATTAAAGAGGAGCTTGACCTCATCCTCCAACACCGCCCTCAAATTATCCGTTTTATTGATAGGACATTTAACGCTCTTCCCCAGCGCACCCTGGAACTATGGCGCCATCTTCTTTCCCTAAAAACAAAAACAGCTTTTCATTTTGAAATTTCACCCGATCTTTTTACCGAGGAAATGTTCGAGCTCCTGGAAAAGGTTCCAGCAGGGATGTTTCAATTCGAAATTGGCCTGCAATCCACACATGAGCCTACTTTAGCTGCGGTCAACCGAAAAACTCGAATAAAGGAGGCCCTGAGGAATATTAAGAGGCTGGTTGCCATTGATACAATCCACCTTCATGTTGACCTCATTTTGGGACTTCCCCTTGAGACCGAGGAATCCTACCAGCAGACATTCAATGACCTCTTTATCCTTTCCCCCCATTATATCCAGATGGGGCTTCTCAAAATCCTGCCCGACACCCCCCTTGCCCGGCAACAGCATGATTTCGCAGTGGTTGCCAGCAGGCAACCACCCTACGAACTCCTGGAAAATAAATGGTTACCCCATGACAAGCTCAAGGAGTACTACTGGTTTGGAGAATGTGTGGAGAAATTCTACAACTGCCACTTCTTCAAACCGCTTTTCAGCTATTTACGTACCAAGCAAGAAAACGGTTTTCAGTTCTTCTCTCTGTTGCTGGCCGCCTGCCACGATCATAATTTCTTTAATCAAGCAGCAACCCACAAGCTCATGAGTTCAATTTTGACCGAGGTGGGCCAGGCGCGTCCAGACAAAGAAACCTTCCTAGAGGTTCTCCAACTGAGCTGGCTTTATGCAGGGCGACGGAAACTCCCTGCCCATCTTCCCAGCCAGAACCTTAAAAAGAACAAGGAGCAGCTCTACCGACAACTCCCTCAAAACCTCCCCCCCTATTTCAGCCACGTAAACCGCAACCATTTTTTTAAAAGGGCTGAATTTGCTCTTTTTGGACCAACCACCCTCCGCACCCTCTTTGATTATCGAGGCCACAATCCTCTTCTTATCTGTTTTCTGCCTGATATCCAGAAGGGTGTCATGAAACATAGCGAAATCCTTCTTGTTGATGATGACAAGATCTCCTTGCAGCCTCTAAAAAAGTAGACACCAGAATGCGAGCGACCAGCCCAGATTCTGGTCAGGCAGGGGTGCAGAATCTGGGCTATCCTTGAGTTTTCTCTTCCTGCATCCCTTGTGCTACAAAAAACCGCACCTCCCCACAACAGCCTGGCCTGGTTGCTGACAAACAACAATCATACCGAATAGTTAGAGTCATCGTCCCCCATGATCCATTCTCAAACTGGGACGCAGACTGCTCCTGGATCTCCAACAAGAGAAGAAAAAAATGCTTCATCTCAACCTATGGCCGTTATCTTGCTAAGAGAAAAGGAGTAGCCGTATCACACTACAAACACCTATAAAAATAAAGGGAGGTTGCGAATGGATGTAGAGACTATCACACCGGATCAAGTCCTAGATACAAAAGGATTGAGCTGCCCAATGCCGCTACTCAAAACAAAAAAGGCGATTAATTCTCTCAGTTCAGGACAAATCCTAGAAGTAATGGGGACAGACCCAGGTTCCAAAAATGATCTACCAAACTGGTGTGACCGTTCCGGACATGCCTTCCTTGGTGACAAAGAGGAAAACGGATTTTTTAGGTTCTTTATCCAAAAAGGATAGGTTCGCAGCAGGAAAAATCAGTGCGTGGCAACGCAAAAACCGCCAGGCCCCGAAGGGCGGCGGTTTTTTTATGCGCATAGAGCACTTTTGATTGCGACTCTCTTACTCACCGATAATTTTCACCAACACCCTTTTTTTCCGGCGGCCATCAAACTCACCGTAAAAAATTTGCTCCCAGGTGCCAAAATGGAGCTTACCATCTGTGATGGCAACGACAACTTCCCGGCCCATAACCTGCCTCTTTAAATGGGCATCGGCATTATCCTCATAGCCGTTATGACGGTACTGGCTGGTGGGGGCATGGGGAGCAAGTTTCTCCAGCCACACCTCGTAATCATGATGGAGTCCCGACTCATCATCATTGATAAAGACAGAGGCCGTTATATGCATGGCGTTACAAAGCAGGAGTCCCTCCTTAACACCGCTTTCAGCCAGGCATGCCTCCACCTCCGGGGTAATATTGACGAGTCCCCTCCGGCTGGGGATCTCAAACCACAGTTCCTTATGATAGCTTTTCATACGCTCCTCTTTATATCAGTAAAGTTGGCCAATCTCATTGTGCTGGCAAAATCTTTATCTTGCTCTCTTTTTCCTCAATGACATATCCCTGCCGACGGGCTTCACTAAAAATACGCTGGGCCACGGATGACATATAAAGCACCATCTCCAGCGACATGGCGCCTGGCCTCTGTTCCCGAAAATATCTGGCGAGAACATCAAATTCCTTGATTTCGAGGAGAAACCTGATAGCGCTCTCCGCGTAAAAAGGTGTCTTTGCTGCCAGTAATTTCTCGGCCAGCTCTACCTTTTTCTCACCAGAACTGGTACGAAATTGAACGTATTGGTCAACTTGCTTGGTCTCCCATGTCTGGTCTGCCTGTAGCTTGGCCACCGTTTCTTGATACTCCTCATGGCTGCTGATCTCAGCCAGGCTTCGCCATAGAAGATGCGCTATCCCTCTCTCGGGATTATCCTCCAGCATTAATACGATCTGCCCCTTAACCCCCTCCTCACCCAACATGGCGGCCAGATAGAGAGCCGTGGCCCGTAAAGGGGGTTCGGCATCCTGACCTAAAAACTTTCTGCTCCACGCAAGGCCCTGCTTATCACGATGGCTGGCAAAATAGGCCAAGGCGCTCATTTTATGACGGTTACTCCTCTCTCCATCCTCAAGACATTCCTGGGCAAAGGCGATAGCATCCGGGGTCTGAGGAATCCTGCCCAGGGCCAAAAAGGCGTCTTTCAGGAGCATGGTATTCCCAGGCTCCGTTTTTGCTGCTGCAATAATAAAGGGCGCAGAGGACTTATCACCAATCTCGCCTAAAACAACCATGAGCTGCATCTTTGATTCGGTGTTTGCATCAGAATCTGCCAACGCTTTATGGGCCTGGGGCAGGATTGGCGAACCAATCCGGATCAGCCAATAGGCGGCCTTTTTGGCCTCGCCGTTAAATTGGCTCAACGCCTTGATGTTTGCGGCAACCCCTTCATCAGAGCTTTGGCGGGCATACTCCTCCACCACTTCTTGTTGCCACTTGTTTTGGGCTGCAACGAGCTCCTGCCTGCGTTTTTCCTTCACCTCCTCTTTTTTGGCCTGCAGGAGGGCGATATAGGTGGAAGATTCCTCGCCAAGCAGCTTGGCCAAAGTAATACTCATATTGCCGTATCTCTCCTCCGCCAGCTTCTCTGCCAGAAAAAGGGCGTCAATCTTCTCCCTCGTCTGCACCAAATATTTGGGGTCTGAAAACTGTAAGAGAATATTAAAAAGGATATCGCCAAGACGGCTACGGCCAACAACACTCTCTATCCCTTCCGCCCCTGCAAACGAAGCCTCAAAACGGTTGGTCACAAAACGAAAGCCTGCCGGGTGGTGATGGCGGCCGAGAATCTCAGCAACCCTTAAGATTTCAGTCTGTTCAACAAGCCTGGCAGCAAGCTCAACAAGGCGCTCCACATCTAATGGGGTGTTTTCAGACAGAGATGCCAGCCCCTGAAGTAAAGCCGCGCTCAAAATCTGCCGTCTCTCACCTGCCGGGCGAAGAAACAGGCCTGCTAACTCATCAAGCAAAAGAGCTGCGGCTCGTTTGCTATCAATCTCCACCAGCAGGGCGTACACCTGTTTTCTGATCTGCTGGTCATAAAAAGCCGGTTCCCCTGCCCTTTCACGGGGTGGAGTATAGCCAGTTTGCCATGGCAGTGAAGGTGCGGACAGAATCTGACTCAGGAAGGGGGACACCTTGTCTTTATTTTTTTCAAAATAACCATGGGCTTTCAGATTGGTGATGAGATGGTTGAGATCATTGACATAAAAGGGCCCCCATGGCTCCCTGCTCAACTCATTAAGCTGCTCCAAAAAAATGGAAAATGACCCTTCATCTTCGTAGCGGACCAGGGCCTGATAAATGGCGAGTCGTGTCTGGGCATAGCTATTTTGAAAGTAGGCAACCCTCTCGCTGCGAGGCTCAACGGCAAGCACTGTCCGGTAATATGCAAAAGCAGGGTTCTTCTGACTGGCCAGATAGCCAATGATGCCCTGATGCACCCCTGGCATCACCCGTTTCTGGGCAGGCGTATCATGAAGGAGGGCCTCCCTGCCAATCTCCAGCATCTGGTCATCGAGACCGGCAAGGCGGGTGGCACAAAGGGCCTTAACCAGGCGACCATATTGATCCGGATCTGCCGCGTCAAATTGCCGTGTGGCCAAGGTCTCAAAAATCCGGCGGCTTGAGTAGAGATTCTTATGAAAAAAGGAGAGAAAAGCCTTGGAGAATCGGGGATCTTGGAAGTGACGAATAACAGCTTTTTCTATTTGAGGATCAATACAAAGGTTGCCGTCCTCACGCAGGTAATTCGCGCCATAGGTCGCCATACCATTGCCATCCCCTTCGGCAAGGAGCTGCTGGAAGATCTCGATATTGCCGGCCAAGGCCAGGGAAGAGATGGCTGCCTGCCGCCGCCATTTTTCGGTGGAGGCAAGTTCGGCAAAACGGGCCTCAACCTCCTTGGCGGACACAGGGGCCCTGACAACCTCTTTCAAGTTGGAAAAATAAAAACTGCGCTGGAGCCGGTATTTATCCGCCTGAGGACATTGTCGGGCTAAATCATCCTGGCTGGCAGCCCAACTGTGCGAAGGACTGCAAGCCAGCAAGAAAACAATAGAAACTACGTAGAAACAGACTCGCTTCATAGGTCACTTGGGCAGAGGCCAGAAATCAACGTGGCTCAATATTCTCTTCACGCAGATGATCCTTGACCTCGCTTATTTCCACCTCGTGGCGATGAAAAATACCAGCCGCAAGGGCTGCTTCGGCCTTGGTTTTACTAAAAACCTCGGAAAAATGCTCAGGACAACCGGCACCGCTGGAGGCAATAACCGGAATGGACACCGCCCCCTTGACCATATTAACAAGCTCCAGGTCAAAGCCGGAGTTGGTGCCATCCTTATCAATACAGTTCAACAGCAGCTCGCCAGCCCCCAAGGTCTCGCAGCTCTGGGCCAACTGCACCGCATCAATATCACGGCCCTCCCTGCCCCCCTTCACTGTGCACTGGTACCAGCAATTCTTGGAAAGTGAAGTGAAAACTTGAGTGTTTTCAAGGTCTAACGGCAATTTCATACTCTCTTTTCTCCCCTCACCCAACTACCACCCAACTGTACCAGGTATGTATTAACACAATCATCAAAGTTATAGTTCTTTGCCTAGATGGGCGCAACCGTTTTCCCCCACCCACCACCCAACCCAGCATATGGCCAAGTTGGGTGGTACGATGTGTCATTTCAGCTAGTTACACCTTTTTATGTCTGGGCCTATCCCCAGTTTGTGCCAGTGGCATTTGCAGCCGCGTCTACTGCTGCCAGTAGTGTTTCCTGAGAGAGATGTGCGTAGCGTTGGGTAGTTTTCAACTGACTGTGGCCCAAGACCTTTGCCACCTCATACAAAGAACGTCCTGAATTCACCATGTTAGACGCCATACTATGGCGAAGATCATGCATCCGAACATCGGGTAACCCTGCTGCCACCCGCGCATTATTCCACGAACGATGAATATTGACATAGGTTTTGAGCGTATCAGGGTTAGGAATTACATAAGGACAACCTTCCCACCGTGGCAGTTGATCTAGTATCGATAACACAGCAGATGAAAGCGGTACATGTCTCGCCCGACCCGACTTTGCTAGTGGAATACGCCAGGTACGGCGTTCCAAATCGAAGTCTTGCCATCTGCTGTCGAGCAATTCCCTTTTTCGACACCCTAGAAGTAATAAAAGAGGGACAATGTACTTCAACTGGGTGTTCTTGCTTTTTTCTATGGCATCACGTAGACGCTGGGTCTCTTCAGAAGTAAGAAAGCGTTCTCGTGCATTGTTGGCTTCAAAAAGCTTCACATCTGCTGCGGGGTTTGACTCAACACCAGGGATATTCCACTTCAGAGCTAAATTGAACATGTACTTAACCAATACCAAAGCTCTGTTGGCGGTTCCCATTGCATAGTTATTGGATCGTATAGCATGGTGGAACTCGATTACATTCTGTTGAGTTATTTTATTGAGATGGTATTTACCGAACCGGGGTAAAACATGACACCTCAAATAACTCTCATCTGACTTCCAACTTCGCTTGTCCCCTTTTACGAAAGGCATATAACGATCACGGGCGAATTCTTCCAATGTTGGAATAGTACGCTTAACTCTTTTTTCTTCTGAGGGGTTCTCACCAAGGACAACTTTTGACCTTAGAACTTGTGCAGCTTTACGGGCCTTATCAAAAGAAATTGATTTCCAGTCACCGATTTTGTGCTGGCACTGCCGACCATGTGGATCTTTGTAACGAAGTGCATAAGTCTTTCCACCTGTGGCTCTGACTTCGACTATGAAGCCTGTAATTGCAGTATCATAATAATTCTCCTTCTTCTTGGCTTCAGGACAAGTAATGGTGTTTACGAATTCTGCTGATAATTTGACTTTGGGCATGGTTGTACCTCCTTTATGCATAGGGATGGTCTAAGGGCATTAGAGTGCTGCTTAAATACCATCAAATTGTTTGTGGTTTTTCTCGAAGTTCGAGGAGTTTGTGTTTTTTGCCGACTGGGGCAGAGGTGGCCAGATTGACAGCCTGTCGTCCGCTCGGGACTTCCCTATGGGTTGATGTTGGTGCTGGAAAGGCAGGGAGAGAGTGGGAACAGGTGGTGGCAGGTGGGAGGAGGGGTAGCAGTTTTGGGAAAACCTTTGAGAACGGTGGCCCAGGGGAGATCTGGTCGGGCTCATCCTGAGGAACACCAAAATTTTCTGTTTTTGCTACCACCTCCCCCCCCTTGGAGCAATCAGTCGAAAACTATCGACTTTTACCTGTGTTTCATGGGTAGGACTTAGGGGAGCAGTTGTCTGCCGCTCCCCTAAGAGTGTTAGTACACGTTATCATCATCGATCGATGTGTAAGGATCTGGTGACCGCCTGAGAGGTATCCTCCATTTGTATGTCCCATTAATCTTTTTTGGGGCACCATACAATTCACGCAGTATGCCACCACATTCCTTGCATTGAGGATTCATATACCTTTCATAGCCAAGTTTTCTCAACACCTCACTTGCTGACATTGCAGGATTGCCATCCATACCAACAAGCTCAGGATCAACTATTTCCATAAGACGTTCTCGAATAGCACTGGTACTGCGGTGGTCATTATTATGTAAATTCAGTAGAGCCTCTTCGTGCTCGTTCAACCACCATTCCTTGCCATTGTTAACGTCCACAGCCAGTTGGGCAAACACCTGCTGCATATCTACATCATGCTTATAGTTGATCTTAGTCACAGGTATAGTCCACCAACGTGAGTTACCTGTGTCATCGACCAAGAAGTCAGGTTTATTGACAGAAGCAAAGAATACTGTTCGCCTCTGGTATTCCGATTCAGTGCGAGCATATGGACGTCGCAGTTTATCAAAACCGCTCGTGAGAAAGCCCTTCAGCTTTGCAATGTCTTTCCTGAAAGAGCCATCAAGTTCACCGATTTCCACTAGCCAATGAGTTACTGCACCAATGATTGAGTCCTTACTGCTATCAAAATGATGATCGACCTTTACCGTCTGATCTCGTAAGAGCTCATCAGGCACTAGAGACATAATCCAACTGGTTTTGCCCACCCCTTGTGGCCCTTGGAATGTTAACACCCCACGAGCCCTAAAACCGCTAGGCATCATGACAGCTGCAACAGCACTTAATAACCACTTTCTGATCAAGAGAACTTTCAGGTGTTCAGGATAGTCTTCACGAGCAGTAACTGTCGCAGCGATTTCAGGAAGTCGATCTTGGCCATCCCATGGCTTGCTTAAGATCCACTCCACAATAGGGTTGTAAGGATTCGCATTAGCTATTGCCGCCAGATAGGCTGGAATTTGCCCTACAGACATACCGTTCAATGCAGCCAAGCTAATGATGTGTATCATTAACACCTCATCCATATTATCGATGGAACCAGTATGACCTTTTACAATTACCTCCACCTTCTTTTTAATGACATTATATTTGACTGTTACACCATATCTACTCAGCAGGTGTTTAAGGTTGGCTATGGTAGAGGGTAGTTTGCTTGATCCGGGGCGAGGTTGATTGGGGAAATTCACCTCCTCCAGCGGCTGGATTACATTTTCTGTTGATAGTTTTTCTGTATACGGGGTCAAATCTTGTGTTATTTCCGATAATGCATCCTTTGATAAGGTTGTTTTTGGGGAAAGCGAAGTTGTTTTTTTGATACTTTCTAAACTTGGCATATTTATTTCCTTTTGAGCTGTGCATAAGTTTTCTCTGCTAATTAAATTATTCATGGTGTTTCCTCTTAAAATTTTTAGTTGGCGAGGTATTAGGCTTATGTTTTTGTGGCACCCTCGTGCTGATCTCCTTTGCTCAGCGTTTATGCCTTTTGTGCCTAAAACCGTAACTGACGACGGCATCAATGGCAAGAATTAATTTCGCCAACCTATTGTTATAACGTTGCTTTTTGGGCATGCCTTGTTAGGCAAAATTTGAATTTAATAAGGTTTAAGATACATAAACCTTAGTAGGTGTTGGTTTTTGTTAGGCATTGATGGAGCAGAATTTTTTTTTTATTGGGACTGGAAATCGACACATCAAATCGCAGAAATTGGAGGTGGTAGGAGGTGGGGGCAAAAATGCTGAAAACCTGAAAAATGGGGTGTCCGATCTCCCCCTCGCTGCAAAATTTTCAGAATTTCCCGGTTTCTGCTGCCCCTCCCCCCCTCAACCTCTCCATGTGTTCGTTAGGCTATTGCACCAAATTCCACCTCATTTTTTGGTGAAGTAGTACACGCCTCCTATCCCCAGTAAAACAAATGTCGTGGGTAGAGGGTGAAGTATACAGAGAACAACAATACAAATTATCCCTGCGCTTCTTGTCGATGGATGCATCATAGAAAGAATAGCGGCCACCACCAATGCAGTTGTTAAGGTCATCATGATCTAGCCACCTTCTTGTTAGGTGTTATGTCTGCACCAAAAGCTGAGGGATCGGTAGTGATATAACTACCTCTCTTACCCTCAACGTTCGTAACCAACCCTTCATGTCTCAGGACAGCCAACATAAACCCTCCACTGTTGATGGACTTCTTAGCGAACAGTTTATTTAGGGAACCAGAAGTAATGGACTGACCTTTAGTCGGCACCATCTCCTTTAGGGATATTGGCTCCTTGGAAAAGAGGCCTCTTAGGGTATTCTCAACGAGACTGAAATATACCCCCTTGCCTTTACGGCTAATGGTGTAGGTCAGGGTACTTTGACCTGACAATGACGGACATGTACCTGTCTTTACGATTTCGCTCATAGTGTTCTCCTTCGTAATAAGATGGAATTTAAGCCGCTCCTCAGATCACAGACCTCGGACAATCTCCCAGGCATCAAGGCCCATTTCGATGTAGTCCCTCTCATCTAGGTTGTGATCAATGGCTGTTTTGATTTCGTCCCTAGCCAGTCCCATGTCAGTAATCGACAGTGTTAGGGCTTCCTCTCCAAGTCTATCCACGATGGCTGACATAACGGGCTCCATTGTGATCTGATAGACGATTTCTTGAGGGTAGATACGGGACAGCTTCGTGACAATTTCATGGTTCTGCATGGTGTGCCTCCTTGGTTGATTGGACATAAAAAAAGCCCCTTGACCGGGATGGCCAAGGGGCTTGCTTGGGGCATAAAAAAAAACCCTGTTTTCAGTGAAGAAGACAGGGTCTAGTTACTTATATATGTGTGTGGGGGGGGGTAGGTCTATGGAGACCTTAGGTGTTTGAATGGAAAATTTAGGGCTACTTCTTTGTCTTAAGTATCATTGTAAACAGTTTGTTTATGTAGCGTCTAACCAGTCAACACTACCATTTAAAAGGATGTTTATTTTTATACCTATCCTCATAAATGTCTTCATCCATCAGCAAATAAATAACACCTTCAATTCCCCCTACAATCGCAGGGATAAATGTCCAGACAAATAAACAATAAATCAGACCCCAACCCCAACTACCATGATAGAACTTATGAATACCTAGGCCTCCTAGAAGTATTGCTAATAAGCCGGCTGTAGTTTTCCTTTTCCATGACTTAGAATTTGCAACCCCTTTTTTTTGCAGTTCTACTCCACACTTAACACACATAATTTGCTTCTCGTTAACCTCAACGCCACAACTGTAACAAAACTTATTTTCTGAACGTGGGGGCAAACCACATTTTGGACATGCGATAGCTTTTTCTCCTACTTCATTTCCACAATTTGTACAGTGCATTTCATCTCCTTTATCGGGCAAACTGTTTATATCGTTTTTGACATTCATTTGATGCTCTATCCATGGGGTACCAGCACCAGAAATTCCAATTTTTGTGATACATTTTATTTTTGCCACGTCCCCAGAGGCTATTGCTACCTGTAATTTGTTTGAATGGAACCCAAAAGACTTTAGAAAAATTTCATTGTCCCCAGGCTCTATTGAAAAAATTGATGATTCACCGTTTCCAATTCGTCCAACACAGATATTGTTTACGATAACATCATATTTTAAAATGCTGCCAATCCAACGTCCAACCCTTGTTATTTCAAGTTTGCTCATGACCTTTACCCCCATTATTTTCTATTATGAATGACTTTTTCATTGTTAAAGACAGCCAAAGCCGGTTCAGCAAAAAACGCAAATTTGCGCGTCGTGCTTGAGGGTATTATTAGGTTTCACAACGTTTCCGCAAGCTGACATATTGCAGCAGCCTTCCAAACCTTACCCAAATCAGATTCTCTGTTGATTCTGCCGCTATAAATGCCTAAAAACTTGCAGGCATATTCGTCGGCAACAGCTAATGTTCCGCGGGCTTGTGCAAAGGCTCCGCCAGCTCGGTAAGCAACTACAGGTGACCCTGATTGTCCTTGACGCGTTCTGCAATCGATAAGCACAACTGGCAAGTCGTCGAAGTCGATTTCCGGATCAGTCGCTATGAATCCTGTTGCCCAGACCGGAAATGACTTCCCAGCGATAAGCCCAAAAGGAAAGCCCACTACGCTTACTGGTTCGGCTGGCTCTATGAGGATCTCGTCACCTGGCTGAGAAGGATCAAAGGGGTGAAACTCTGCCTCCTCAGGCACCTTTATTTGCAACGCAACGAAATCAGCTTTATCGCCAAGCATCGGATGCTCCACCCAAAGGCCACGATCACCGTCCAGTAGCGGCCATTTTTTCTGTATAGTTGGGGCTCCAGACGTATCAGTGGGCCGGAAGTGAACAACTATCTCATTCGGTATACCTCCGTTCTTGGAGATGCATTCGCCGGTGACTTGATCGCGCCCTGTGACGTTGTGGCGATTTGTTAGCAGGTAGTCCGATCCACTTGCACCACGAATAAAAAAACCCGTTCCGGTTGCCAAAGTATTGCCTTCAAATGCCATCTCTATTAAGACAGCTTGCCGAGATGGTAGTGCAATCATATTCATTAAACCTAACGCAAAGCTAAGACGCGCGCCTAGCCGAGGTTGAGTAAGTTCGGGTTGTAATAAGTTGGACGAAGCCGATTAAAATAGCGTGCTTAAGCGAATTATTAGGTCAAATTATACTATTAATAATAGTTCTTTGGACATGGTACTTAGCGTTATCCCAAAAGTTAGCCACACTAGGCCAACTAGTGAGGTGACAATATCATTTGTGTGTACTGCCTCTAGTTCTATTTTGAATTGCACTTCAATGTTCTCATATTCTTTCTTTTGTTCTTTTTGGTGGTTTTTTAAATTTTCATGCAGATCATGGATTTCTATGTCGTATTTTGCCTGTTTTTGCTTTATCCGATCTAGATTTTTCAGAATTCCATCGATTCTCTTATCTTGCGAATCTTTAGGATTGTCTGGCGTCCAGACTTGAGCCAGTGTTATATCGGAGATACTGGTTCCGCAAGTTAGATCCTCTATAGTTAGGTCAGTAGTTTTCCCCCATTTTGGAAATCTTCGAAACCAAGCGAATGATAATTTTTTAAGTGTAGGTTGGTTAAAATGGGCACGTATATTCAGAAGACCTCGAATTGCGAACAGCATTCCAATCATCTGCAGCGCATAGCCGGATGACCTTATGGATGTTTCACTTGGCCATGTAAAGCAGAATAAAAAAGCTGCCAATAATACCGCCAAGCAACAAAATGGTAATTTTGCCTCCAATGCCCAAGAGGATACTTCTCTTAACCAACTATATAGTCTCTTGATATTCATATGCTCACATCATTTTGCGGCTTAACATTACGACGTTGCCAGCCAGGGCCAAGGAAGATATAGCTGCCTGTCGCCGCCATTTTTCGGTGGAGGCAAGTTCGGCAAAACGGGCCTCAACCTCCTTGGCGGACACAGGGGCCCTGACAACCTCTTTCAAGTTGGAAAAATAAAAACTGCGCTGGAGCCGGTATTTATCCGCCTGAGGACATTGTCGGGCTAAATCATCCTGGCTGGCAGCCCAACTGTGCGAAGGACTGCAAGCCAGCAAGAAAACAATAGAAACTACGTAGAAACAGACTCGCTTCATAGGTCACTTGGGCAGAGGCCAGAAATCAACGTGGCTCAATATTCTCTTCACGCAGATGATCCTTGACCTCGCTTATTTCCACCTCGTGGCGATGAAAAATACCAGCCGCAAGGGCTGCTTCGGCCTTGGTTTTACTAAAAACCTCGGAAAAATGCTCAGGACAACCGGCACCGCTGGAGGCAATAACCGGAATGGACACCGCCCCCTTGACCATATTAACAAGCTCCAGGTCAAAGCCGGAGTTGGTGCCATCCTTATCAATACAGTTCAACAGCAGCTCGCCAGCCCCCAAGGTCTCGCAGCTCTGGGCCAACTGCACCGCATCAATATCACGGCCCTCCCTGCCCCCCTTCACTGTGCACTGGTACCAGCAATACTTCTCCCCCTGCGGGCCGGGCACAGTCGTCTTAATGACATGATGGCTGGTTGCGGCGGGGTCATTTACATAAACCCTGCGCGGATCAACCGAAATCACCACGGCCTGGGCGCCATAGACGTTTGAAATCTGCTCAATGGAGCTTTTTCCTGTCTTTTCTCCTGAGTCAAGGAACTCCTCCACGGTGTAGACCGCATCTGAGCCAATGGAGATCTTATCGGCGCCGGAACGAAAATACTCAGCAGCGACATCAAGGGCCGAGTAATACTTCCCTTCAGAATCGGTAAACTCGCGAATACCACCGCCGATGGTAAGGGGCACAAAAACATTCTCAGAGGTGCGCCGCAGGACCTCGATCATAGGCTGGTCCTGCATGGGGAAATCACGAAAACCTGTGATATTCAAAAAGGTGATCTCATCCGCCCCCTCTTCATAATAGCGCTTGGCCAGGTCCACCGGCATGCCGAGATTACGAACCTCGCCCTCCTCCCGCACTTCATACTGATCTCCCTTGGTGACGACCAGGTCGCCGGCATCATTGGAGCGCACGTCAAGGCAGGCAATAATCCGCCGGGCAATCTTGGTCCTGTTCACCGGATTGACATCCGCAGCACCGGCTGCCTCCAGGTTATCAGTTTCAAGAAAATTCTTAAAAAGGTTCAGCCCTGCCTCCCCACTTTTTTCTGGATGGAACTGGAAGGCAGCGACATTACCCTTCTGGACTGCTGAGATAAACTTCTCGCCATAATCGGTGGTGGTAAGCACCCAGTCCTTGTTGCCATCCTGCAAGGGGGCATGAAAGGAGTGGACGAAATAGAGTTTTTCATCCTGGAAGCCTTTAAAGAGAGGAGTATCCTTTTTGTGGATACGAATACCGTTCCAGCCAATCTGCGGCACGGCAAGCTCGCCATCTTTAAAACGCTTAATCTGGCCCGGGATCACCCCTAAGCCGGAGACTCCCAGGCATTCTTCACTTCCATCAAAAAGGGTCTGCAGGCCAAGGCAAATCCCCAGGAAGGGCTTATCAGCCCGAATATGGGCCAGCAGCGGCTCAATATATCCGAGAGAGCGCAAGCGTTCCATGGCATGGCCAAAGCTCCCGACCCCAGGGAAAACCAGCTTTTCTGCACTGCTGATATCATCGGGACTCTTGACATCCCGGACCTCAAAACCAAGTTTACTAATAGCATTACGGACGCTGCGCACATTGCCGGCTCCGTAGTCAAGAAGAGTGATCATCAAGGTTCACCTCTACAATTCAACATAAAGTCAAGTCTACAAAATAAAGAAGGCACTATAGCAGGAGAAATCAGAATATTCCAGAGTTTGCCGACGAGGTTCTCCTTCTCAAAAAAAATAACCTGTTAACTGTTACAGGAGGAGGGGTGCTAGGCTGGGTGTACTCCCTTAAATATCCCAATCTGGCAATAGTTATCCTTTGCGGGCAGGGGTTGGGATGATTAAATTAATCTTAGAAGAAAATGGTTTTCTTCAATTGAGCCTCGGCATCGTTTCAACAAGGCCAATAGTGGCTGGCAAGTGAACTGCAAGGAGGTGCTGACATGAAAGAGCTCCTGGTAAAAAACAAAAAAATTGTCGTCGATTCAGAAGGATTTCTGGCAAACATTGAGGATTGGGATGAAGATATCGCCAGAGAAATTGCAACACGGGAAGGCCTTGAAATACTTTCTTCGGACAAAATGGAAATCGTCAGGTTCATGAGAGAGTATTACAAGAAATTTCATGCATTCCCGATTTTAAACTACGTCTGCAAAAATCTTCATCAGCCAAGACAATGTGTGAGTGAGAAATTCATCAATCCGATGAAAGCCTGGAAGATTGCTGGTCTACCGCATCCTTCAGGCATTCAATTTGTCGCTGCGGACGGAAAACATTACCATATGGAGGAGTGTTGCTAGTTGGTTCGTTGGAACAAGATCTATAGGACAGCCGGGAAGGTGAAGGAGTGTGCAGATATCTCCGAAAGCTTCCCGGTTGATTTTTATCTGAACCGACAATCCAAAAGGGGCTTTTATGAAAAATAAAATTGAATGGCTGACAAATTTTTCAGATGGCGTTGTTCAGGCATAGGCAGAAAACAAGCTCATTTTCCTAGATTTTTTTAATCCGAATTGAATCGGCTGCCAACAAATGGATGTAGCTACATATCCATAGGAAAAGATAGTTGATTTCATAATGGCAGATGGTGTTCCATTGCAAGTACCTGCCGACCAGGCCCCCTGTCTTCTGGTTATTCATTAGGCTGCTTTAGGCGCGGGGCAGGCCACACCTTCTCTGAACTCAAAATTCTCGTGCATTTTCTAAATCCCATATTAACGGGGAGATAGAAAAATGGCCTAACACGAGGCTTTTTGAGAATCCTTTGCCAAATGCCTTTCCAGGAATAGACCCGTTTCCATACGTGTCGCATACCATCGTGCAGTTGCTCGGCTGTCATATTCTGGGGAAAGAAGGTAACCGTGCCGTGATCATAGTCCCGCCAGTTTTTACTGAAAATCCGCTTTTCCGCAGCCATCTGTTTGTATATGCCTGTTCCGGGAAGCGGTGTCATGATAAGGGTAAAAGCCGTTTCCAGCTGATTTTCAAGGATAAAGTCAGCCAGTTGATCAAACACCTCGGGCGTGTCATCATCAAAGCCGACAATAAAGGTCCCCATGACTCCGATGCCACGATCATGAAGGGCTTTGATGCATTCCACATACCGCTCGGTCTTATTGGAAAACTTCCCCATTTTATCGATATTGGTCTGGTTGATGGATTCAAAGCCGATGTTGACGCCAATACAGCCTGATTCGGCCATGAGATCAAGCATGGATTCGTCCCGCATGAGGTTGAAGCTGGCATGACCGTACCACCTGAGGTCGCAATCCTTTAATACCTCAAGCACGGCACGGGCGTGAGCAGGTTCTGATATGAAATTGGAATCCATCACATACAACAGGCGCCTTTCAACAAAATAGGGGATATCCGGATGCCAGTGTGATGCCAGCCAGTTTTTCCATTTTGCCTGAGGCGGCCTGGGTCCAAAGAGCTCCATGAGCTCCTGGCGAATGGCCTCAGGTGGCCGAACCCGGAATTTTGATCCAAAAAAATCTTTGACCGCGCAAAACAGACACCCCACCGGACATCCCCGCGTGGTTTCAATGATCTCGCCGGGATGATAAAAACTGTTATTAAAAAGATCCCTCCGAATGGGAGGAAGGGTTGCCAGGTCCACAGGGTCGCCCGCATAGGTTTGTTTCAATGATCCTTTTGTAAAATCCTCCAGGATTTCCTGCCAGACAGACTCCCCTTCATGGAGAATCACCGCATCCGCATGTTCAAGCCCTTCTTCGGGAAGGGCGGTCACATGCATCCCCCCAAGAATGACCTTTGTTCCCCGGGCACATAATTGATCGCAGATATCGTATGCCGAAGGCATATGATGGGTCTGGCCCACAACCAGCGCAAGATCACAGGACTGATCATAGGGGACCGGTTCATTGGCACAATCAACCAGGCGCACATTAAATGCATCCGGTGTCAGGGCTGCAATCATGGGCAGGCTGATGGCCGGATACCCCAACAGGGGCAGTTTGATGCCGAATGCCTTGTTCCGCTCTTCCGAGTCCATGGCCGGCGCGATGAGAAAAATATTGGGATTTTTCATAGTTATCAAAAGGGTTCGAGGGAAAAGCTGAAAAAAGGTGGGGGATTGATGATTAATGTTTGAACCGCAAAGACATCAGGGAGGCGATAGGAAATCTACTCCTTCGGTATATCTAAAAAAGGGGGATTACACCTGATCTTTAACAAACTATCATTGGCACGGCCCTTTTGCAATAAAAGCAGGGACAAACACCGCAAAGGGTGATTCATGGACAACCTGTACCACAAAATCACTGATTCAAGCTCTCCAGTAGTAGTCGAAACAGTCCTCTTAGCATGAAGCGGTGAGGCCTGACCAAGTCCATCCCAATTGACAGAAAAGAACCTGTATTATATAGAAGCTGAATGCTTTAAAACTATCTTGAACAATTTCCCGTTGAGGCTTCCATGATTACCATTAATGAAAATTATCTGAAACTGCAGGCTTCCTACCTTTTCTCTGACATTGCAAAGAGGGTGAACACCTTCCAGGAAAATAATCCAGACAAGGATATCATCCGGCTGGGAATTGGCGACGTCACCAGGGCCCTGCCCGAGGCCTGTGTCACAGCCCTCCATGCCGCCGTTGACGAGATGGCAAACGACGCCTCCTTCCATGGCTACGGCCCGGAACAAGGCTACGCCTTTCTGCGTGAAGCCATTGCCCAAAATGACTTTCAGGATCAGGGCGCTGATGTTTGCGCTGATGAAATTTTTGTCAGTGACGGTGCTAAATGTGACACCGGCAATATTCAGGAGCTTTTTACAACCGATGTCAAAATAGCCATCCCGGATCCCGTCTATCCGGTTTATCTCGACACCAATGTCATGGCAGGCCGCACCGGTGTCTTTAGCGATGGCCGCTATAAGGGCATCACCTATCTTGATTCGCTAAAGTCAAACAACTTCGTACCGGATCTCCCCAAGGAGCCGGTTGACCTTATCTATCTCTGTTTTCCCAACAACCCAACCGGCAGCACCGCTAGCAAGGAAGAGCTGAAAACCTGGGTTGATTATGCTCATAAGAACAAGGCCCTCATCCTCTTTGATGCAGCTTATGAGGCCTTTATCCGCGATGAATCTCTCCCTAAATCAATCTTTGAGATAGATGGCGCCAAAGAAGTAGCCATTGAGTTTCGCAGCTTTTCGAAAAACGCCGGTTTTACAGGCACCCGTTGCGCCTACACCGTGGTTCCTAAAGAATGCATGGCCTTCGACAGCTATGGCGACAAGCAACCCCTTCAGCCCCTGTGGAACCGCCGCCATTGCACCAAATTCAACGGTGTCTCCTACCCCATCCAAAAGGCCGCCGAAGCCGTCTACAGCCCTGAAGGCAAAGCCCAGACCAGGGAACTTACCGATTATTACCTGCGTAACGCCGCCCATATCAAGGCCGAAATCACCAAGCTCGGTTTCGACTCTGTCGGCGGCGACAATTCCCCCTACATCTGGATCGACGGCCAAGGCCGCGATTCCTGGGAATTTTTTGATCTGCTCCTCAATAATGCCGGAGTTGTCTGCACCCCAGGCGCAGGATTCGGCAAATGCGGCCAAGGCTACATCCGCCTCTCCGCCTTCAACTCCTACGAGAACGTGGTCACAGCCATGGAGAGAATCAGCGCTGAAGTGAAATAGACATTTTCTCTCCATCTACCAATAAAAAAGCGGCGTGACCATTCTAGGTCACGCCGCTTTTTTATTGGTTATTCATCTTTTCCCCATCCAGACCCAAACGAGCAGGGTGCCCCTTTTCGGGCGGAAGACGAGTGGCGCCAAAGGCCAGGGATTGTTACAGGTGCCCTTTTTGCAAGCAGCCAGCGGAACGGACGAAAAGGAACAAGGAACTACTGCAACAACTATCGAGAAAACAATAAAAAAGCCGCTCTCTCTATCAAAACCAAAGCTTTTTCTGCCAAGAACTCAGCCATACTTCTTTCTCTTCCGCTCCCGGAGCAGAAGCTTAATGGGCGAGTTAACCAACCCCAACTCCTCCCGGAACTGATTCACCAGAAAGCGATAATATGAAAAATGAATTCCCTTTGGATAATTGACAAAGAGAACAAAAGTAGGCGGCGAGCTCGCAACCTGGGTGGTGTAGTAGAGTTTGAGACGCCGCCCCTTATGCAAAGGCGGCGTATGGGTCTCCGTGGCCTTCTTGAGTACCTGATTGAGAGCATTGGTGGAGAAAGTAGCCGTATACTGACGATAGACCGTATCCACCGTGGCCAGAATTTTCTTAAGCGACATGCCGGTCAAAGCAGAGATTTTGATGGTGGGCGCATAGGGCATAAATTTAGTGGCCATGGCCACCTCATCCATAATCCATTTTTCCCGCTTCTTCTCGCCCCGAACCAAATCCCATTTATTAACCAAAATAAGACAGGCCCTCCCCCGTTCCAGGGCGTAGCCGATCACCTTGGTATCCTGCTCGGTGATCCCCTCATCAGCATCCACAAGCAACAGGGCCAGGTCACAGCGTTCCAGTGAAGAAAGGGCCCTCATGACACTGAATTTCTCTATCTTCTCGTGAACCTTACCCTTACGACGAATTCCGGCTGTATCAATAAGAAGATACTGCTTCCCGTTTTTTTCCAGAAGACTATCCACCGAATCACGGGTGGTGCCGGGGATATCGGAAACCACCATCCGGTCTTGACCTAACAGTTTATTAATCAGCGATGACTTACCGACATTGGGCCGACCAATACAGGCAATACGAATGGCCTCTTCGGGGATATCGTCACGCTCTTTAGCTGTGGGGAGACTATCAAAAAAGAAATCAAAAAAGGTCTTCATGCCAAAGCCATGGGCAGAAGAGACCGCCCACAACTCATCAATTCCCAATTCGTAAAACTGGCTGAGGATCTCACCCTCCTTCTCTGGGCCATCCACCTTGTTAACCAGATGATAGACCGGCTTGCCGGCCCGGCGCAGGCGATTCACCACCTCGTAATCTTCCGCCAAAACACCGCCCACACCGTCCATAACATGGAGGATAATATCAGCCTCCTCAATGGCTGCCCAGGTCTGGTCCTGAATTTGGCCGGAGATAATATCGTCTGGTCCGAGTTCAATGCCGCCGGTATCCACCAGGATAATCCGTCGTTCGTTCCAGACCACCGGCCCATAGTGGCGGTCCCTGGTCACCCCGGGGGTGGGATCGACAATGGCCTTATTGGATTTTGTCAGTCGATTGAAAATGGTCGACTTGCCAACATTAGGCCGTCCCACGAGGGCAACGAGAAGGGTGTCCTGGCCGCGATCTTGATCTATTTTTTCTTTCATATTTTTCTATTCCGCCAGGGAATCACTTACCTTGGCAAAGGCTGATGCTTCGTGCAGGTCGCCTTGGATCTCGTCAACAAGTTCAGTAAGGTTTGGGAAACGATCAGCCACATTCTGCAGACTTTGATGCAGACTGAATGCAGCCGGCATAATATATTGTTCAAAAAACCTCTTACCCTTCTGCTGAGATAAAAAAGCAAAGGCGCCCAGAATCTGCAGATTTCTCTGCAAGGCTAAAAAGATATAGCCCTGACGGAACTGATCAGGATTGAAATCCTCAAGCATCCGGGCTGCCTGCTCAACGTAATAATCAAAGACTATCTCTTGCTCCTCCAGACTCAGGGAGGCATAGGGATCAATGAGCAGGGAGGCAAGATCGTATGCCAGGGGTCCAAGCCGGGCCCCTTGAAAATCGATGATCCGCACCTTCCCTTCATGGACCATGAGGTTGCGGGATTGATAATCTCTGTGCAGCAAAAAACCAGCTCCTTCCCGGGCAGCGCGTCTGGCCAGTTGAATAAATTCTTGATTAAGAGCGTGCTCATCAACAATCTTGCCAAGATATTCCTTACAAAATGCTTGCAGGAAGTAGCCGGATTCACGTTTGATCATCAAATCCATATCATACTGAGGCGTATCCCAACAGCAACGCCTATCAAAACCCTTCACCCCGTTGATCTGGAGTTTTAGAAGGCCATCGACAGCCTGCTCATAAAGGGGCTGGACATCGCTAAAATTCTGCCGCCCCTCAACCAAAGAGTGGAGATGAACATCCCCCACATCCTCAAAGAGAATAAGACGATTTTTGCGGTCATGGCCAAGCACCTTGGGCACTGGCACACTCAGATCGCCAAGATGGCAGGCAATGGTGTAGCAGGCCTGGGCCTCGGCCATTGCCTGAGGGTGCGAGAGGGAAGGAAGCACTGCCACACAGGGACAATCGCCGCCAACCCGGTAAAATATCCGGTCCGATCCATCTCCGGCCAAAGGCACAATCTGGTCGGCATTTACCGGGCAAGACATCTCAGACAGGAGAGCGTGAATAAGATTCAAGTCTCCCCCAGGTCCAGTCCGGCTCTTTTTCTTGGTTGGTTTCGAGAAGATCATACCACTATAGTATCCATGAGCTGACTTCCCGGGGCTATCACAGCTCCATCCCACACCACAACCCGGGTCAGCGAGACACCCTCGCCGATCTTTGTCCCTTTACCGATAGCTGCCCACTCATGAAGCTCAACCCCGGGCAGATGAAGGTCATCATCCAGGCAAAAGGGAGAGGCTGCGCCAAAATATTGATCAGTCAGCAGGCGACCATGGAGATCGAGATAATCAGCCGGGGTGCCCATATCACTCCAAAAATGACCCTGAACCAGAAGCCCTTGTATCAGCCTGCCTTCACCCATCCAATGCCTATAGCAGGTAATGATATCATAAAAAGAGTCCTCGGGAATGACCTGCAGGAGTTGCGGGTCAAGGACATGGATACCGGTGAATGCCTTAATTTCAGCTGCTTTGTCACAGGGATTAAAGTCGATGACAGCGCCCTGCTCGTCGATGCTCACCTTATTGAATCGAGGGAAATCATGCAACACCAAGGTGGCAGCTTGGTTAGCCTTAAGGTGGCTATCATAGACCATTCTATAGTCGATAGTGTGATAGATATCGCCGTTGACCACCAAGACAGGGTCCTTGCCAAGCCATGCCATGGCATTACGTAAGCCGCCGCCTGTACCAAGGACCTTCTGTTCACTAAAAACTGTCACGCCGCTCATTCCGGCTAAGTTCTTTTCGATCTGTTCGCCGAGATGATAGCAGTTAACGGCAATCTCTTGAAAACCAGCATTTTGTAAGGCAGACAGAGTTTGGAGAAGAAGGGGGGTATTAAGAACAGGAAAAAGAGGTTTGGGGCGCTGATGGGTATAGGGCTGCAGACGGGTGCCAAGCCCGGCAGCAAGAACCATAGCTTTCATAGAATATACCCAGAGTAACGATAATCAGAAGGAAAGAGTACCGGCAGCATCCTGTGAGACCCCGACCACAATGATCCCAGCCTTATCGGCCGCCTCAATCACCCGTTCCGCATCAAAGAGCAAAGACTGCCCCCTTTCTACCGCCAAAACCTTGGCCTTAACCTCAATCATCGACTCAATGGTTTGCAGGCCAGTGGCGGGCAGGTCAAAACGAAAATCCTGCTCCGGTTTACGCACCTTGACAACCACTGCGCTCTCGTGGCCCAAAGCACCACCCCGGCGAATGGCGGCATCAGTGCCCTCAATGGCTTCAACTGCCAAAACACTCTGGTCACGAACCACAACACATTGACCTATATCGAGGTCGCCGATGGCTTTAGCCATCCGAAAACCAAAACGGATATCATCCTGCTGGCTGGCATCCGGCTTTTTCTTGGTTAACACCCCTTGCGGGAATAAAAGATCCTGAAGATAACAGGTTGACTCCAGAACCTTGATGCCATCTTTCTCAATCTCACCGGCAATGGCACGTAAAATGGCGTCGTCCTGTTTAATATCAATCTTATTCCAAAGGGTAAGCCCCCGCAGGTCAGGGAAAATATCACGGAAAATCTTGGTCTTGGTGATGGCCCCCAAAAATACCGTTTCAGTGACGCCTTCTCTCTTGAAAAATTTGAGAATTTTTCCTAACTGACCGAGCTTTACCCAGCAAAAACCATCGGCCAAATCTTCCAAGTCAGGTGAAGTTTCACCTTTATGACCGGCAATATAGACTTGACGTCCATCTTTCTGAGCAGCCTTACAAAAAAGATGGGGAAATTGGCCCGCGCCGGCGAGAATACCGATTTTTTTACTCATCACTGCTTAAACGGGCAACATTACGGTTTGAGACCTTGAAAAAATTAACCATCCGCGCCACCGGCGGACAGTCACCAAAATCTTTCACTACCTGGGACAAGGCGTCTTGGAGAAGAAGGTCTTCTGTTTTGAAAATAACCATAAAAGCCTTATTGAGGTTGCGGATATCCTCACTTTTGAAACCTGCCCTTTTCAAACCAATACGATTTATAGAACGAATCTGCAACTCATTACGGATACCTGCGACCATGACATAGGGCGGGATATCAAGGCTTATACCGCTCATCCCACCTATATAAGCATGCTCGCCAATACGGATAAACTGATGAATAGCTGTCATGCCGCCAATGATAGCCCAATCCCCCACCTCGACATGCCCCCCCATGGTGGCGTTATTCACCATAACGACATGGTCGCCGATAACACAATCATGGGCAACGTGGCTATAGGCCATGAAAAGATTATTGTTTCCGATGGTCGTTACTCCGTGGCCTCCCGGAGTGCCGCGGTGCATTGAAGAAAACTCCCGGATGTGGTTGTCGTCGCCGATAACAAGCTTGGTTTCTTCACCATGATACTTTAAATCCTGGGGAGGAAAACCAATACAGGTAAAACTGCCGATGGTATTATTCTTGCCAATGGTAGTCTGGCCGGAGATATGGGCGTGAGAACTAACAACGCTGTTTGCATTGATCTTTACTCCGGCGTCAATAACCGCATAAGGCCCTACCTCGACGGAAGAGTCTAATTCAGCTTTGGCATCAATAACAGCTGTAGGATGGATGGACATTCTTCTATTTTCCCAGAAATATTATTTACGAAAAGGTCGCCGTAAGAAGGGCCTCTGCTACCACCGCCCCATCAACAAATGCCTTACTCTCCATTTTGATTATCTTACCCTTTCGACGAACAAGAGAGAGTTCATAAACAATCTGATCACCAGGGACCACCTTGCGGCGAAAGCGAGCCTTGTCAATACCTGCAAAGTAAACCAAGCTTTCTCCCACTTTTTCTTTATCAGTCAAAAATGCCAAGACAACCCCGGCCTGAGCCATGCCCTCAATAATAAGAACGCCAGGCATCACCGGTTCCACAGGGAAATGGCCCTGAAAAAAGGGCTCATTAATGGTGACATTTTTAATACAGGTAATCTTTTCTCCGACGGTATAATCAAGCACTCGATCTACAAGGAGAAATGGGTAACGATGGGGCAGAAGACGTAATATTTCCTGAATATCAAGAGGGGGTGTTGGTTCACTCATTATTTTATTTACTCCACTATTTTATGAGAAAATTTACCTTAACTTTCGTTGTCTTGTTTCTCTTCCAGGTTAGCAATTTTCTTGGCTAGGTTACGTACGTCTTTAACAAGTTGCGGCAGTTTTGAAAAGACCGAACTTGCTCTAAGCCAGGTTCGGTGGTCAATGGCAGGGGAGCCTCCAACAACGCTTCCCCTCTTAACACTGCCGGCAATACCAGCCTGAGCGGCAGCCATAACACCATCACCCACTGTGATATGATCCGCAACACCCGCCTGACCGCCAAGCACAACACCACGACCAAGACTCGTACTGCCGGCAACACCGCTTTGGGCAACAAGCAAACATCCTTCACCAACAGTAACATTATGGGCGACCTGGACAAGGTTATCGATCTTGGCCCCCTGCTTAATGACTGTTGCCCCGAAGGTTGCCCGATCCACGCAGGAATTGGCACCAATCTCCACATCATCCTCAAGAATAACGATACCAACATGGGGGCGTTTGAGATGACGCCCCTGTTCATCCTGAACATAGCCATACCCATCGCTTCCAATTACAGACCCACTATGAATAATGACCCGATTACCGATTTTGCACCCGGCACGAATCACCACATTGGCCATAATCGTCACATCATCTCCAATGACGACATCATCACCGATGACGACCCCGGCCTCAATGGCCACCCGTTCTCCGATTTTAACATTATCGGCCAGCACCACCTGTGGTCCGATGGAGACTGACTCAGAGATCTGCCCCCCTTTTCCAATCTCCGTAGAGTCATGAATCCCTGTGGGCAGAAAATCTTTTTCTAAAAATTTACGATGAATGAGGGTGATGGCTAAGGCTGGGTTCTCCACCTTAATGGCCGGCAGATCTGGTTCCACATCGAGCGGAACCACCAAGGCCCCAGCCCTGGTTTCAGCTAACAGAGAAGCCTGACTGGTTTTGAGTAAAAAACTAATATCATGTTCGGTGGCAGCCTCAAGGTCGGCAACACCTGCTACTGCAAACAGTCCATCACCAACGATCTCACCCCCAACAAGCATAGCCAGTTCTTGCACACTTAATTTCTTATCCATCGTTTCTCTACTCCGGTTTTCTGCTCAAAAAAAGAGGCTGAACCTCTCAATTGAGAGATTCAGCCTCTTTACTGTCTTAGGTAGAACTGTAATCAGTTACTGGAATTAATACGGTCTCGTAAAATCCCTGATGGCTTGAAAGTGACAACTCGCCTAGCCTCAAGAATAAGCTCTTTACCAGTCTGAGGGTTTCTGCCACGTCTGGAATTTTTCTCTTTGACATTGAATTTGCCAAAACCGCTGATCAGCAAATTTTCACCATTGGCCAAACAACCTTTGGTTACCTTCAAAAAGGCCTCAACCGTTTCTGCTGCCTCAGCCTTTGTCAAATTATGGGTCTGATACACCTTCTGAACAAGATCTGCCTTTGTCAAAGTCATTTTTCCCTCCCTATATCTAGGTAAGCCCCTTGGGTATGAGTTTGTAAATTAATCTATAAAAAAGAGTATCTATTCTCGTTTACTCTGTCCAGTAAAACCAATAAAAACATTAGCCTTTAGCGTCAACCTTACCCAACGACACTAGCCATCTTGAAAATTGGCAGATACATGGCAATAACAAGTCCACCAATGAGACCACCAAGAAAAACCATCATTACTGGCTCAATTGCACTGGTCAGATTCTCCACGGCCTGATCCACCTCTTCATCATAAAAATCAGCAATCTTTTCCAGCATGATATCCAAGGCACCGGTGGATTCACCAACATTAATCATCTGCACCACCATACTGGGGAAAACCCCAGTTTCTTCGAGGGGCTCAGCAATGGTCCGCCCTTCCGTAATGCTATCAGCAACCCTAAAAACCGCCTGTTCAATAACTTTATTGCCCGCTGTTCGGCCCACGACTGTAAGCGACTCCAGGATCGGCACACCACTCTGGATCATGGTGCCCAGGGTACGGGTAAATTTGGCCACCGCAATCCGGCGCAAAAGGGTGCCGAGAATTGGGGCATTGAGTAACATACGATCAATGGCAAAATGCCCCTTTTCCGTGGCATAAATTTTTTTAAATACAATACTTATCGCAAACATGATACCGACGACGACGTACCACTTACTTTGTGCTAACGCACTCAAGTCCACAACAAATTGCGTGAGCGGGGGTAATGCCTCCCCAAAATCGGCAAACATCTTTGAGAAAACAGGCACCACAAAGATAAGAATAACAGCGGTAATAATAAAAGAGATGGCCAAACAGATGACAGGATAGGTCATGGCGCCCTTGACCTTCTTTTTCAACGTCATATTTTTTTCCATAAAAGTGGCGAGACGACGCAAAATAGTATCCAAAATACCACCAACCTCACCAGCATCCACCATGTTACAGTAAAGATTATCAAAGGCCTCTTCATGTTTTTTCATGGCATCGGCAAAAGTGGTCCCTGTCTCCACGTCCATCCTCACCTCATTGAGCATCTTTTTAAAGGTGGGATTTTCCTGTTGGTTGCCAAGAATCTCAAGACTCTGCACCAGGGGGAGGCCAGCGTCGATCATGGTTGAGAGCTGCCTGGTGAAGATAACCACATCTTTACCGGTAACCTTTGGTTGAAAGAGCGCGATATTTTCAAAAATATCT
>JBDLIE010000003.1:0-123200 GCA_039715015.1 Thermodesulfobacteriota bacterium | reverse complement strand
TTCTGCGTGGTCTCTTTGCCATTGTTTTGCTCCTTTCTGTTTGAAATAAAGTTAACAGATTGGAACGGCATTTTCACTTAACGACCTGTCCAGTTTTCCAAGACCGGCTCTTCTATTCTGGCTTTCCATCAAATCGTTTTAGGTAAGGCTACGCTCCGCTATCAGGGCGTTTCCCCAAAACTCATGGGTAGATTTATGTCGGTGCTTATTTAGCGATCAAGTCTACTTAGGAAGATTTTTATGTCTGGGGATGGAGTCGTTTTAGGTTGCTTTTTTTGTCAAAAACGGTCAGTTTAGTCGTTAAGGTGAGTTTCTTCGCGTCCCTTATTCACAAAACAAACCGAAAACAACCAAAAAGAGAAAGACATGCTATTGAAATTTGGAGCTGAAAATTTTTTTTGCTTTAAAGAAGGAATTGAGATTTCATTAGAGCTTGGCCCTCAGTGTCCTCAAGATATTTCGCGAGGCAATGCTATTTCAAACCTTCTCTGTATAAAAGGGGCAAACGGATCAGGGAAGACTAACGCTTTGAAAATTATTGCCTTCATGAAAGATTTCTGTTGCGATTCATTTAATAAAAAACCTGACAATGAAATTGTCGTTGATTCATTTTTCAACAACGACAACCCAATCTGTCTATATTGTGATTTCATTATTTATGATATCACATACCGCTATGAATTATGCCTAAAAAAAGAGGGTGTTTTATCTGAGAAGCTATTTAGGAAAATAAAACGAGAAACGTTACTATTTCATCGCGAAGACAACAATGTTGCCTACTGCACGAAAGAGTTTTCTCGCCTTAAATCCTTTAAGCAAAGAAGCAATGCATCTATAATAAGTACTGCTAATCAATATGAAGTTTTGGCTATTGCACCAGTTTATAGTTTTTTTGACTCAATAATAACAAATGTTTCATGGCAGGGGAGGGTAGACTTCGCAAATAATCATAAATATATGTCAAAATATTATTACAACAACCCTGATGTATTAAAAAAAGCTATTAAAATTATTAAAAATTGTGATTTAGGAATCTCCGACATCAATGTCTACGCGCAAAAAGATGAGGAGGGAGAAGAAAACTACTTTCCTATTTTTTCGCATGATGCAGATGTGGAAAAAAACATTCTCACTTTCTTTTCCCAGTCGCTTGGTACTCAGACCCTTTTTAAAATTATCCCATATTATATTTATGCCATTAAAACCGGTGGGCTCCTTGTTATGGATGAATTTGACATTGACCTTCACCCCCACATGCTCCCCATTATGGTTAAGCAATTTGATGACGAGGAAATAAATCCCAAGAATGCCCAGATGCTATTTTCTACCCATAGCGCCGATATCCTTGAATATATGGGGAAGTACAGGACAGTCATTATCAACAAAGATAAAAGTGAAAGTTATGGCTACCGGCTAGATGAAATCCAAGGTGATATTGTCAGAAATGATCGTCTTTTGGCTCCAGTGTACAACTCTGGGAAGATCGGTGGAGTGCCAAGAATATGAGGAGAAAATTTAAGAATGCAAAGGCAGATGCTTTTCTTGCTGGGCTTGCTGAGCTGTCGAGTATTGAGGATGATGATAACGATTTGACCATTCGTTGCAAATTTAATTTTTCGTATTTCGTCCACAGTCAACCTGCAGGACAAAACTTCAATGAGTGGACCCACAAGCAGCTGTCCGAGCTGTTTGCTAAGTTAAAAGATTATACGGCCAAGCCTCTTGATTATTGGCTACATGAGAGAATTGGCGGCGGTGGACTAAAAGTACTCGCTATCTATGGTGAATTTCCTGCCAAATCAAGCTTTACTAGGCCTTCACATGTGCCGCATCAGGCAGAGTGGGGGCGCTTCAGGCTTGGTTCGAAAATCAGGCTTGTCGGCTTCAAGATCCCCTCATCTCAACACATGAAAACACACCCCAAAACAGGCAATTTTTTTGATAAAAATACATTCTATGTTGTATTTCTTGATAGGGAGCATAAATTTTACCTGGCCGAGAAAAAATAATCCGCTAATTGCATCAATTTGGCTCGACTAGTGA
This sequence comes from Thermodesulfobacteriota bacterium, assembly GCA_039715015.1. GTDB lineage: Bacteria > Desulfobacterota > Desulfobulbia > Desulfobulbales > SURF-16 > BM506. The sequence goes on along the minus strand of JBDLIE010000003.1, from coordinate 121,157 downwards.
GTTGATTTGATTAAGGCAAGGGGTAGTTGTTTGCTTGAACGCTAACCCCTTTTTGCTCCCGCCAGCCGATCGGCAAGGCGGCTAGTTCGAAGGTGACTATGTCGAGCGAGCATTTGCAAAGACTTATGCCCAGTTATAGTTTTAATCTCCATAACATCAAGATCTGTGTTTTCAAAAAACCTACTTGTGGCCTCATGTCGTAAATCATGGAAGTGTAAGTCTTGTATTCCTGCTTTTACGCATGTCTTGCTCATTTGCTTTGTAATGTTTCCGGCGCTAATGCCAAATACCAATCCGCTTATGTTTCTCGGCAAGGCCTTGAGGATATTAAGAGCTGTAGGGGAGAGGGGGACAGTTCTTGGTTCTCCCTTTTTGGTTTTAGGGAGATGAAAAGAACGATCTGAAAGGTTAACGTTGTTCCACGTAAGAGTTGAAATTTCTCCTCGTCTCATCGCAGTTTCTATCGCAAAGGAAATGACAGGGCGAAGTTTGGCTGAGCATGATTTAAGTAGAAGTTTTTCTTCATTACAAATACTCCACGCACCATCTCCGACTCGATTTCCGCAACCCATGCCTCAGCATCAGCTTTAGTGTAAAAGGTTTTAGCCTGGGCTGGATATCCCTTTTTACGTATTCGTGCCTGCCATTGGTAAGGACCTCTTTTCCTAATACTTGCCATAAAATTACCCCAAGGAAGAAAATAAGTTGATGGGACAATATTGGCACAAAAAATAGAAAAAAGGAAGAGGTTTCCCCTGGTTGTGTTGCGTAAGTCGTTGAAACTAGTGGAGCCGATGAGCGGAGTCGAACCGCTGGCTTGCTGATTACGAATCAGCTACTCTACCAACTGAGTTACATCGGCTTCAAGGTGTGATAGGCAACTTTTTGCTGGACCTGCACTAAACTGCACCGCAGGTGGTACAGGACTCCGATATTAGAATATATTTCCAAGCCATGTCAAGAACTCCTGTGAGCGCTGTAACGAAGAATAATTGATCTACCAGTTCAGAGGTTTGATCTCACTATCCACAGCAGGGCGAACTGAAATGATATCTGATGAACCATCAGACTCGACAACACGCATCTCCTGGGCCAAATCATCATCTTTTTTCATATAGCGGGCGACTATGGCTGCGGCCAGTTGATGATCCGCCTCGTTATGACTAAATCGTAAAAGTCCGCTTGGCCCTGGTTTTTTTGCGGCCTTAATGAGTAAGTCCTTGTCCATTTGAAGGGACTCAATAAGTATATTTTCACTCTGGTTGCGGCCCATGGTAAGCCAGGCCCCGGATGGAAAGAGATATTGACGGCCTTGGAGAAGGAAGCGGATATTCTCAGGCGTAAGAAGTTCTTCTTTCCCCATATTGTAAAGGGTTTGAATACGGGCGGCCCGTATTGGTTCTGTTAATATACAGCCCCCGGCTGGTGAGGGAAAATCGCTGATCCCCATTTGGCTAGCAAGTTCTATCTGCGGTGTTCGGTTGCGGCCATGGAAGTGGGGCAGTTTTTCGGGATCAATGAGACCTTGTTCCTCGGCCTGTGTTTTTTTCAGGGCCTGACAGCAGAGGGGGCGCAGGAGAATACCGTCGGTACCGCTATCTCTTTCAATAATACGAAGGGTGTCTGAGCGTTGCGACATGGGACGCTGGCCGATTACCTCGCCGGTAATAAGAAAGGAGGCCTCATACTTGGCCATCAGCTCTTTGGCGGCACGGACCAGAAGAATCTTACAGTCGACACAGGGATTGAAATTCTTGCCATAGCCGTAGGTAGGGGCTGCCAGCATGTGCAGGTAAGATTCACTGATATCAATGAGCTCAACATCAATTCCATATTTGGCAAGGATCTCTGCGCAATATTCGTCGCGCCGGGCCAGGAGGTCATAGTCAAAAAAAGGGCTGACAAATTTAAGGGCTTTGACCTTAATGCCTTGATCCTGAATGACACGACAGGCCAGGATGGAGTCAAGGCCACCTGAAAAAAGGGCGAGGGCAGTGGTCATTTTGTCTTGCGCTCAACCAGTTGTTGGACATAGGCCAGGGTGCTATCGGTGACAGAGTTTCCGTCGAGCATGGCGGCCAGTGCTCCATGAATTGTTGGGCCTTCGAGTGTTTGGATAGTAGTTACGGTCCGGTCATCTTCAATGGATTTGCTGACTTGAAAATGATCGTCAGCCAGCGAGGCGATCTGGGCCAGATGGGTGATGCAGAGTACCTGATGGTGGCAGGCCAGCTCACGGATCTTGGTGCCCACCGACTCAGCCGCCTTACCGCTGATGCCGCTGTCTACCTCGTCAAAGATCACAGTTTCTACCTGATCGTTTTTGGCCAGAACACATTTAAGACCAAGAAGGAGTCGCGAGAGCTCACCGCCCGAAGCCACTTGGCTCAAGGGCTTAACTGTCTCTCCGAAGTTAGCGGAGAAAAGAAAGTCGAGGTGGTCCATGCCGGTTCGGGATGGACCTTGAGGGGTTACGGCAATCTCAAAGCAGCTGTTTTCTAGACAGAGCGATTTGAGTTCCATGCTGATGGCCGTGGCAAGCTCGCCAGCAGCCTTCTTGCGCGCCGAACTCAGACCGTAACAGGCATCCTCTAAATCCTGAAGGGAGTTTTTGACGAGAATCTGGGTCTCTGAAATTTCTTGATCTAAGGATTCTAGATTGCTGTGTTCCTCCCGTGCTTCTGCCAGGAACAGAAGTATATCTCCAATAGTCGCTCCATACTTACGTTTGAGATGGGCGATGGTGTCAAGGCGTTCCGTGACCTCTTCAAGACGGCCAGGGTCGTGGGGAATTGCTTCCATATAATGGCGGATTTCTGAACGTTGATCCTCCAAGAGGTAACTCTGTTCGGCAACGGCCTCACTTATCGTCAAGGCCAGGGGGTCAAGGCTGGCTGCCTGCTCCAGGTTTTTGCGGACAACGGCTAGAGAATCCGTGATGCTGTAAAGCTTGTCAAATGAATCTGACGCCAGTTTTGTAAGCTCAGTGGAGCTGCGTAATCTGTTTTTTTCATCTTGCAGGCGCTCTTCTTCACCATCAACAAGGGCTGCTTTTTCGATCTCATCAATCTGATACTGCAGGAAGTCCTTGCGCTGTTCTTTGTCCTGCTCGCTGCCCTGAAGATCTGTAAGTTTTTGCCTGGCAGCGCTCCATGTTTCATAAAGAGTTGTAACTGTCTGGCGGAGGGGCAAGAGGTCACCGGCAGCATCAACAAAGTCAAGGTGGGCCCGGGAGGATAGAAGCTGTTGATGGTCATGCTGGCTGGCAACGCTGAGGAGATATTCGCTCAACATTCCGACCACCTTTGCCGTGGTCATGCTGTTATTTACATAAAAACGGCTCCGCCCTTTGGCAGAAAGGATCCTTTTTAGGATAAGGGTGTCATCACAATCAATGCTGTTTTCCTCAGCGAGCTGCCGGACAGGAGAGTTGTCCGAAATTTCAAAAAGGGCTTCAACAATCGCCTGTTCGGTGCCACTGCGCACCAATTTTGCCGTGGCCTTGCCGCCGGAGAGAAGATGGATGGCCTGGAGGATGATCGATTTTCCTGCCCCTGTCTCACCGGTTAAGACCGTAAAACCATGCTTGAACTCAAGGGTGAGTTCTTTAATGATGGCTAGGTTTTCAATGTGAAGTTCGCTTAGCATGGCAGAAAGGAAAAGGGCAAAGCCGGGTTAATCAAAATTGTTTGGGAAGAAAGAGGATCCAGAAAATCTATACAGGATTTATTGGCAGAAGTCCATAAACCCTCTTTGTCCTTTTTATCTGGTAAACATAAAATGATAAGGTATATGTTGGTTAATAGTATATGATATATGATTTTCCTGGCCATCCACGTCTCCATAGCTCAGTGAGCCCTTCATTACAATGTTTTGTAAAAAAGTAGTCATTGCGATCTCTATAACCCTTCTTCTTTGTTGGGATTTTTTCTCGATTTCGTCGCTTTACGCCTTTAGCGTCAAGGAGGAACGGGAGTATGGCCAGAAAATGCTTGCCGTGGTGAGAAGCGAGTTTGACCTGCTGGATCAGCCAGACATAAACCAATATATTAATAAGCTTGGCAATGAGATCGTCAGCATCGCTGGCAGCCAGTATTTCGATTATCATTTTTACGTGATTAATAATCGCGATTTTAATGCCTTTGCCACTCCATCCGGCCTTATCTTTATGAATTCAGGTCTGCTGGAGACCATGGATAATGAAGGGGAGCTTCATAGTGTTCTGGCCCATGAGGTAGGTCATGTTGTAAGTCGCCATATTGCCGGGAGGATCGAAAATTCAACAAAGATCAATGCCGCCACCTTGGCTTTGGTATTGGCCGGTATTGCCCTGGGGGGCGGAGCCGTCTCCCAGGCCCTTATAACCGGTGGTTTGGCCACTGGAGCGGCCATGGGAATGGCCTTTACCCGCCACGATGAAGAGGAGGCGGACCGGAAGGCCTACGCTTATATGTTACAAACCAACCGTGACCCACGAGATATGGTTACGATGTTGAAGAAGATGTATAGGGTTAATCAGCTTAATATGGGGGAGGTGCCACAGTATCTGCTTACCCATCCCAAGCCGGAACTGCGCATGGGCTATGTAGAAGATCTGATCCACATGAACCAGCCAGGCAGCTTTCCAGAGGTGGATCAGTTTGAGTTCAATCGTATCAAGTGCCGGGTCAAGTCTTATACAAAACAACCACAGCAACTTCTGGCATCATATAGAAAAAAAATTCGCAAGGCTGATAATGAATTTGACCGCCTGATGGCAACCTATGGTCTCTCTCTGGCCTACTCTGACCAAGCGCAATATGCCAAGGCTGAGGAAGAGTTAAAAAAGGTCCTTGCGGCCTTTCCTGGCAAGTCGATCCTGTTGAGTGATCTGGGGCTTATCTATTTCAAAAGCGGTCGCCTCCAGGAGGCCAAGAATCTTTTTGATAAGGCCAGGAATATCGACCCCGGCGATTGGTATGCCTCCTATAACCTTGCTGTCACCCTCACAACCAACGGCAATGATGAACGAGCTCTTGCCCTTTATAGGCAACTGGTGGGCGCCATGCCCGATTTCTCCGGGGGCTATTTCCAGATTGCCGGTATCTACTCCCGTCAGGGCAAACAGGCCTTGTCCCACCTTAACCTTGGCAAAAGTTTCTATTTTAAGGGTCAGTTTAAGCCAGCCACCTATCATTTGAACTTGGCTAAAAAAATGCTGGCAGCAGATCAAGCGGTGGTTAGTGAAGTGGAAGAGTTGCTGAAAATCATCAAGGAGCTTGACTAATGGCTCCTGAGGCCTTGCGTCTGGGGGTTGATACAGGTGGTACCTTCACTGATTTCATCCTCCTGGCGGGCAGTGATCTGCGCCGTTTTAAAGTTTCCTCCACCCCTGATGATCCAAGCCGGGCAATTATCCAGGGGCTTCGCCATTTTTTTCCGACTGAAATACCTGACCATCTGGAGATCATCCATGGCACCACGGTGGGCACCAACGCCTTTTTAGAAAGGAAAGGGGCCCGCACCCTGCTTATAACCACCAAAGGTTTTGAGGATGTCATCAATATTGGCCGTCAAAATCGCAGTAAACTCTATGATATTAATCTAATCAGGGCTGCCGCTCTATGTGATGAAGCGCTTATCCTTGGAGTTAAGGAGCGTATTCTTGCTGATGGATCAGTATATGTCCCCTTGGAAGCTCAAGAAGTAGAGCGCATCAAACAGGTTGTTGAAAAAGAGCAACCTGAAGCCATCGCCATCTGTTTGTTGCATAGCTATGCAAATGCCTGTCATGAAGAGCTTCTTGGTGATCAGCTTTCCCACCTCTCTATCCCGGTAATTCTTTCAAGCGATATCCTGCCGGAGTTTCGCGAGTATGAACGACTTTCAACCACTTTGATTAATGCCTATCTTTCGCCTGTGATGTCGAGCTATATCTCCCGGCTTGCTGGCTATATGGAGGGTAAGAGTCTTTCTGTGCAACAGTCAAATGGCGGCGTCTTGCCGGCAAAAAGCATTGAAAAACGTGCTGTGCATACCATTTTGTCCGGGCCTGCCGGCGGTGTTAAGGGAGCTTTTTATCTGGCGAGACAGCAGAATCTGGATAAGATCATCACCTTTGATATGGGCGGCACCTCAACCGATGTCTCTCTCTGTCACAGGAAGCCGAGCCTTACCACGGAGTATAGCCTTGACGGTTACCCGGTAAGGGTGCCAGTTCTTGATATCCATACCGTAGGGGCAGGGGGTGGGTCCATAGCTCGCGTTGACGGGGGAGGACTCCTTCATGTTGGCCCGGAGAGTGCCGGTGCTGATCCTGGCCCGGTCTGTTATGGCAAGGGGGAGAAGGTAACTGTTACCGATGCAAACCTTTTTCTCGGTAGACTTTTAGCCGAGCAATTTCTTGGTGGCCGAATGTCTCTAGACCAGGGCCGGAGCAATCTGGCCATGGCAGACTTGGCCGGCAAGCTTGGCTTAAGTCCGACAGAATGTGCTCTTGGTATTATCCGTATTGTCACAGCAGGTATGGTGAAGGCAGTGCGAACCGTTTCCCTTGAAAAAGGGCATGATCCCGCGGATTTCACCCTTTTTTCTTATGGAGGTGCCTCAGGTCTCCACTGTTGCGATCTGGCCAGGGAGTTAGGTGTGAAAAAGATCATTATCCCGGCCCGGGCCGGAATTCTCTCAGCCCAGGGAATGCTTTGTACTGAGCCTCTTTTAGACAGGGTTAAGGCCCTTTTTCTATGTGGGGGGGCTGTAAATTATGATTCTCTTAAGCCGCATATTCTTGAGCTTAACAAGAGGGTGGAAGGTGAAATGGCTGCAATGGGCCTCACTGGTTCCATGGGCACAGAGTCTTTTGTTGACCTGCGTTATGCTGGTCAATCATTTGAGATTACAGTTCCTTTCAGTCAAGACTTCCTGGCGGCATTCCATACTGAACATGAATTTGCTTTTGGTTACACGCTTCCTGATGTCCAAATTGAATGCGTTGCCATCAGGTCTGCTGCGAAACTGCTGCAGGACCATACTCCTTTTGCAAGATCCTTTACCAAGGTTCCGGCAAGGAGTGCTGACACCAAAACTTCTCAATTTGTCACGGTAGAATTTGACAAGGGGAGGCAGGAAATTCCAATACGTCTAAGAAGCAGTCTGCAAGGCCAAAAGGAGCACCAGGGACCGTGTCTCATCATTGATGACTATACGACCATTCTTGTGCCTGATGATTGTAGTTTCTCTTTAGATTATTATGGAAATATAGTAATAGCTACTAATAAGATTTTGTGAGATGTCGCTGGACACTTTTTAGCAGCAAGAACTCTTTGTGCAGGAGGGAAAATGGTAGCGGACAAACAATCTTGTTCACCTGAGAATTTAAAGGGTGTTGCAAATGAGTTGCGTAAATTAGCTAACCAGATTGAGACTGGCCAGGTGACGGTCGGCGGTGTTACCCTTTCCATTTGCAATACGGTTTCCCTTAAGATGAAGCAAAAGCTGGTAGGGGGACAGGTTAAGTTTGATGTTAGTCTGACGGCAAGCCTGGTTGACTCAGCGCCTCCCTCAACAGATCAAAGTCAAATTCCCCAAAAAACAAAGGCGACCAAAAAATCTAAAATTAAAAAGAAATCAAGGTCTTATGAAGTTAAAAAAATAAAAAAAACCATGGCGCTGCAATGGAAGCAGATGAGCAATGCCATCGCTGCATCAAAAATGCCAAGTACTGCCTTAGTTGATGAATTTTATGGAATTTGTGAGGAGTATGGGCATATGGCAGAAAGTGAGTGGCATCCGCTTTGGCAAGAATTAGTGGAGAACATAAAACAATTAATTTCCCTGGCCCAGGAGGGAAACTTCCAGGATGCCTCGCAACTAATCACCACAATCAACAATCAAAAAAAATCTTGTCATAAAAAGTTTAAATAGCCCTTGTTGCTCATCAAGATGAAAGAGCCCGTAAGGCAGCTTAAAAGAGATCTTCATTTTTTTGAGCCAGATTTTTTCAAAGTTCGATCATGTCTGGTAAGAGATAAAATCTAACCACAGAGCAAAAGAATTAAAAAATGCGGAAATTTCCTCTGCAACCTTAGAAAAACTTGCTTTTTTGATGCTGTCTATGTACTAGTGTATGCTTGTTTTTCGACGGCGCGTTCCGTCTTTGCTTCATTTTCCAATACCCTTTGCAAAGAGAATCACATGTCTAACTTCCTTTTTACCTCTGAGTCCGTTTCTGAAGGACATCCTGACAAGGTTGCTGATCAAATCTCCGATGCTATTCTCGATGGCATCCTTGCCGAAGATAAGACTTCCCGTGTTGCCTGCGAAACCTTGGTCAATACAGGCATGGTCGTTATCGCCGGTGAAATTACCACCGCTGCCTGGGTGGATATGCCCCAGATAGTTCGCGATACGATTAAAGAAATTGGCTACAACTCATCTGAAATGGGTTTTGACTCCCAGTCTTGTGCCGTTTTAACCAGTATTGACAAGCAGTCTGCAGACATCGCCCAGGGTGTTGACGAAGGAACCGGCGTTGACCTTGACCAGGGTGCCGGTGACCAGGGCCTTATGTTCGGTTATGCCCGTGACGAGACAGATGTACTGATGCCCATGCCAATTACCCTGGCCCATAAGCTCGTAAAACGTCAATCAGAGATCCGTAAGTCAGGACGCCTGCCCTGGTTGCGCCCCGATGCCAAGAGCCAGGTAACAATTCAGTATGAAGGCAATAAGCCCATCCGCATTGAGGCTGTTGTCCTTTCCTCCCAGCACTCTCCGGACGTCAATTACGATGACCTTAAAGAGGGAATCATGGAGGAAATTTTAAAGCCGGTTCTGCCCGCTGACATGGTGGATGGCAACACTAAATATTTCATCAATCCCACCGGTCGTTTCGTTATCGGCGGCCCGGTTGGCGACTGTGGTGTTACCGGTCGCAAAATTATTGTTGATACCTACGGCGGCATGGGTTCCCATGGCGGCGGCGCCTTCTCCGGCAAGGACCCCTCCAAGGTTGATCGTTCTTCATCCTATATGGGACGCTATGTTGCCAAAAATATCGTTGCCGCAGGCCTTGCCCGCGAGGTGGAGGTGCAGATCGCTTATGCCATAGGTATCTCAAAGCCGGTCTCCATCAATATCAACACCTTTGGTAGCGGTCATATCAGTGACGGCAAGATAAAGGTCCTGGTGGAAAACCATTTTGATCTGCGTCCTAAGGCCATTATTGAACAGCTTGATCTTCTTCGTCCCATTTACAAGAGAACAGCAGCCTATGGTCATTTCGGCCGTCAGCATGACGATTTTACCTGGGAAAGAACCGATAAGGCCACTGAGTTAAGAGACGCTGCTGGTCTCAAGTAATAGATTCTCACAAATATTGAGGAACATAATGTCCAATAAAGTTTTAGATACAGGCGACTATAAGGTCGCTGATATGAGCGAGGCAGCCTGGGGCCGCAAAGAAGTGGCTATTGCCGAAACCGAAATGCCTGGCCTGATGGCTGTCCGGGAAGAATATGCCGGCAAGAAACCCCTTGCTGGGGCCCGCATTGCCGGTTGTCTGCACATGACCATCCAGACTGCGGTTCTCATGGAGACCCTGGTTGACCTCGGTGCTGAGATCCGCTGGTCATCCTGTAATATCTTTTCAACCCAAGACCATGCTGCCGCTGCCATGGTTGATGCCGGTATTCCCACCTTTGCCTGGAAGGGCGAGAGCGAGGAGGAGTTTTGGTGGTGTATTGAAAAAACTATCTTCGGCCCTGATGGCTGGAAACCCAATCTTATCCTTGATGATGGCGGCGACCTCACCGTGGTTATGCATGAAAAATATCCTGAATTGATGAAGGATATTAAGGGGATCAGCGAAGAAACCACCACCGGCGTCCACCGCTTAAATGAAATGAGCCGTGACGGAAAACTGATGGCTCCGGCCTTTAATGTTAACGATTCAGTCACCAAATCAAAATTTGATAATCTCTACGGCTGCCGTGAGTCACTTATTGACGGTATCAAGCGTGCCACCGACGTCATGATAGCCGGCAAGACCTGTGTTGTTGTCGGTTATGGTGATGTTGGTAAGGGCTGTGCCCAGGCCCTGCGCGGCATGGGCGCCACGGTTCTCATCACTGAGATTGATCCCATCTGTGCTCTGCAGGCTGCCATGGAAGGCTATAAAGTCGTTACCATGGAACAGGCTGCCCCAGTTGGCGAGATTTTCGTTACCTGTACCGGCAACCTAGAGGTGATTAACAAGGCCCATATGGATGCCATGCCTGACCAGGCCATTGTCTGTAATATCGGTCATTTTGACAGTGAGATCGATATAGCCTCCCTGCGAGATCTGCCCTGGGAAAACATCAAGCCCCAGGTTGATCATGTCATCTTCCCGGACGGTAAACGCCTCATTATCCTCGCTGAAGGCCGACTGGTAAATCTTGGTTGTGCCACGGGCCATCCGAGCTTTGTTATGAGTAACTCCTTTACCAACCAGGTCATGGCGCAGATCGAACTCTGGGAAAAGGGTGATGAGATGGAAAATGATGTCTTCTTCCTGCCCAAACACCTTGATGAAAAGGTTGCCCGTCTTCACCTCAAGAAAGTCGGTGCTAACCTGACCACCTTGAGCAAAGAGCAGGCCGATTATATCGGAGTGCCGGTAGACGGCCCCTATAAACCGGATTATTATCGTTATTAATCCATTGTAAGCTCTGTTTCTTCTTTGCAGGATGGTGTCGTTTTGGCACCATCCTGTTTTTTTATGACCTACGGGGACATATCATGTCGGAAAGCACTCTTCCTGCCTTTATAACTTTTTTTCAAGATCCTGGCCATTATGACCATCCTGTCAGCGATGTCACTTTGGTACAGACCCATATCTCTTTCGTGCTGATCGCCGGGGATTTTGTCTATAAGATCAAAAAACCTGTTGATTTCGGCTTCCTTGATTTCACGACCCTGGAGAAGAGGAAACATTTCTGTGAGCAGGAGTTATTGCTAAATCGCAGGCTCTGCCCGGATATTTATCTTGATACAGTGGCCATCACCCGGACTGATTCAGGTTTCACCTTTGGTGGCAGCGGCGAAGTCGTTGAATATGGTGTCAAGATGAAGAAAATGCCCCTTGAGGGCATGATGGCTGACGTGATTGAGGCCGGAGGCATAAACCGAGCAACCATTGATCAGATAGTCGATACCCTGGTGCCTTTTTACGAAAAGGCTGCTTGTGGCCCTGAGATCCAGAAGTTCGGCAGCGCTGACTCGGTTGCCGTGAATGTCCTGGAAAATTTCGAGCAGACTGAAGGTTTTATCGACCAAGGCGCTTTGACGAAGAGCCAATTTGAGGCCATCAAGGCATATGCCAGTGGTTTCTTGGAGCAGAAGGAGCTCTTTCTTGAGCGTGCTGGGAAGCGGGTTAAGGATTGCCACGGTGACCTTTATTCGGCCAATATCTGTCTTGCTGGTGACACGCCCTACATTTTTGACTGTATCGAATTTAACGAACGTTTCCGCTACTGTGATGTGGCAAGTGATGTTGCCTTTCTTGCCATGGATCTTGATTATCAGGACCTCTCCGATCTTTCTGATTATTTCATCGAACGTTTTATGGAAAAATCAGGCGATAATGATCTGGTGAAGATGCTCAATTTCTATAAATGTTACCGGGCTTACGTGCGTGGCAAGATTGGTCTTTTTACCGCCCATGCCCCGGAGGTAGACGAGAAAACTGCTAAGACCGCCCTGGAAGGGGCCAAAAGATACTTTATTCTTGCTGAAAAATATGCCGGCAACTAAACCGTGTCTTTTTATTTTTTTGGGGCTTATTGCCAGCGGTAAGTCCACCTTGGCCCAGGCCTTTGCCCAGCACAGAGGCATTGCGGCCTACAACTCTGATGTTGTTCGCAAGAAACTGGCCGGTCTCCAGGCCTCTGAAAAGAGTGACGCCACCTTTGCTGACGGCATCTATACTCCGGAGTTCAGTCGTCTCACCTATGATGAGTTATTACGTCTGGCTGCTGAAGAGTTGAATTGCGGCCGCTCGGTGGTCCTTGACGCCTCATATCATAAAAAATCGGAGCGTAGTCGGCTGGTGGATTTATGCACCGAGCTTAACTGTACCTTTCATTTCATCCTTTGCCAGATCCCGGAACAGGTGACCAAGAATCGCCTGAACCTACGCGCTCAGGACCCTGAGGCCGTATCAGATGGCACCTGGGACATCTATCTTAGGCAAAAAGAGGTCTTTGAATACCCCGATGAGATAGAACCTCATCATTTCCTTGAGATCTCTACAGATAAGCCGGTAAATGAGTTGTTGACATTACTGACAACTTCCCGTACTTTCCCTACCTTTTCCTCATAAGAACCATCTCTGTCAGCCTGATCAGGGCTGCATCACTCTTTTTATACTATGAATACAGAAAAGCTTAGAAATGTCGCTATTATAGCCCATGTCGACCATGGCAAAACAACCCTGGTTGATCAGCTCTTTGAGCAGTCCGGCATGTTTCGCGAGAACCAAGAGGTTGCGGAACGCCTTATGGATTCCGGCGATATTGAGAGGGAGCGTGGCATTACCATTACCTCGAAAAACGGTTCTTACGAGTATAATGATTACCTCATTAACATTATCGATACCCCCGGCCATGCCGATTTTGGCGGCCAGGTAGAACGTGTACTGCGTATGGCAGACGGCTGCCTTCTTCTGGTGGATGCCCAGGAAGGTCCCATGCCCCAGACCTTTTTTGTCTTAAAAAAGGCCCTGGCTAATAATCTGCCGGTGATTGTCTGCATTAATAAGATTGACAAACCTGCCTCGCGCTGCGATTGGGTGGTTGACCAGGTCTTTGACCTCTTTGTTAAACTTGAGGCCCCTGACGAGTTACTTGACTTCCCGGTTGTCTATGCCTCAGCTAAGTCAGGCTATGCCCGCTTTGAGGCCGATGACGACAACATGAATATGGAACCCATCTCCGAGATGATTACCAAACATATTCCACCGCCAGCGGGTTCGACCGACGCTCCCTTGCAAATGCAGGTTAATTCCATAGACTATTCTCCCTATATGGGACGTCTGGGTATTGGCAAGGTGGTTAATGGAACCTTGAAAATCAACAAGGATATTGCCGTGGCCCGGCGTGATGGTTCAATTAAGCCAATCCGTATCTCTAAGATTTTCCGTTTTGAATGTAACGAAAAAGTCAGTGTAGAGGAGGCCGGAGTAGGTGAGGTTGTTGCCGTTGCCGGTATGGATGATGTCACAGTGGGCGTCACCTTTACTGATTCGCAAGATCCGAGACCTTTACCCCTCATTGAGATTGATCCTCCCACCATCTCCATGAATTTCATTCCCAATGATTCTCCTTTTGCCGGCCTTGAAGGTAAGTTTGTTACCTCCCGTCACATCGAGGAGCGCTTACGCCGGGAGATGCTTTCCGATGTCGCCCTGGTCGCCGAGCCCCTCACCGATGGCGTGGGTTACAAGGTCTCTGGCCGTGGCGAGCTGCATCTTTCCATCTTGATAGAAAATATGAGGAGGGAAGGCTTTGAGCTCCAGGTTACGCGACCCCAGGTTATCTTCAAGGAGGAGGATGGTCAGAAGCTGGAACCCTACGAAGAGCTGACCATTAACGTTGATGAGTTGTACCAGGGGCCGGTTATCGAAAAGCTGGGTAAATTGAAGGGGCAGATGCTTGAGATGGCCACAGAAAACGGTATGGTCAAGCTGGTCTATAAAATTCCCACCCGTGGACTCCTCGGCTTTCGTTCACAGTTTATGACAGATACTAAGGGGATGGGGATCATGAACTATGTTTTTTCAGAGTATGGCCCTTATGCAGGTGAAATTGTCAACCGGACAAATGGTGTACTCATCGTCAAGGAAAAGGCAACCACGGTGGCTTATGCCCTGTGTAACCTCCAGGACCGAGGCAAACTTTTTATCGGTCCGGCTGTTGATGTTTATGGCGGTCAGATCGTTGGCGAGAATTCCAGACCAGCTGATATGGTGGTCAATCCCGCCAAAGGCAAGAAACTCTCCAATGTTAGGGCTTCAGGCACTGATGAAGCAGTGGTCCTCACCCCCCACATCGAGATGAGCTTAGAGGATTGTATCGCCTATATTAACGATGATGAGCTTGTTGAGGTAACCCCCATCGCCATTCGTCTCCGCAAAAGGGGAGATGGAAAGTGGAAACCGTAAGCCAGCGTACGGCTCCATAGGCTCATTTTACTCTTAAGGCTTTTCTGGCGCTTCTGGTGAAACTTCTTTTTGCTTGTAGAGCGAGACAATGGAGTCCTGGTTGAATTTCTCAATAATCGCCTCATTGCGAGCATCCAGGGTCGCCCTCAAATCCTCGGTCAGAATCTCTTTGTCAAAAAACAGAACATCCTGCTGAGATTTCTTCAGGTTAATGAAGAAATCTGCCAAGCCAATGGCCTCTGGCGGTTTTTCAGGCATAAAGGCAGGCATGCCGTCTTCTTTTTCCATTCTTACTAGATAGTGTTTCTCAATAAGGATATCGCAGGCCGCTCTGATCATCTCCTCTGGGAGCATAAGCTCCGATGAAAGCTGATCAATGCCGCTTTCTCCATTGCCTTCATCATACCGCTGACAAATCTGAGTCAAGATGAGGAGCAGCAGCTTTTCCCTTTCTCCGTACGGCATGCTTTCAATACTAAAATTCTGGGTTGTACTTCTGTTTTGACAGGCGTTGGAGAGAATTGCCCCGGCAAGTATAATCACCCAACCAGCTTGCAGCCAAAGCAGGAGAATGGGTACCGTGGCAAAAGTGCCGTAAATTGCATTATATCGTGACACGCCAATTTGGAATTTTATAAAAAGAATCTGGTTGAATTGCCAGATGAGGCCTCCGATAATCCCGGCAACAAGGGCAGACTGCAACTTTACTTTGGTGTTAGGGATAAAGAGATAGAGGAGGGTGATGACAAATATGGAAGCCAGCCAGGGAATAGCTTTGAGAAAAAAACCAAAGGCTCCGGCAAAAAGGCCATACTCCATCAATTTTTGAGTGATTGTATGACTGCTTAACAGTGGTGAAACACTGAGCATAACACCTAGAAACAAGGGGCCAATGGCCAGTACAGAGAGATAATCAGTGAATTTGCGATAGAGGGAGCGGGCCCGTTTAACGCTCCAGATCAGATTGAAGGCCTCCTCCACATCACTGACCATAGAAATGGCAGTGTACAGAATAAAGAGCAGGCCAATGGTGCCAAGGGCCTTGACATTGGTGTTTTCAACATATTTGAGGACCTGGGGAAAGATATCGTTGGCAACACCTCCCCCCACAAAATGCTTCATGATGATGGGTTCTATGATTTCCTGGACGCCAAAACCTTTACCCACAGAAAATACCAAGGCGAGGATGGGCACCAGCGATAGGGTCGATTTAAAAGAGAGGGCAGCAGCATGGACAAGAATCTTTGAAAAGAAAGGATCCTTGATTGTGCTGCGGAAAATATTTACTGTCTGCCTGTAGGTGTGACTAACATCGTGTTGGATGTCCATAAATGTACACGGAAAGAGAAGAATTTTAATGTGATTATCTTTTTGAAATAGGTTAACTGCTTGTTACTATACATAAAAAAGAGATTAATACAAAATGGCCTTTTCGACAAATATCGAAAAGGCCATTTTGATTGGAGTAGTTTTTTTTAGCTGTAAGGGGAAGCAACACACTTAACGTTATAGATTTGTTTCCCCTCACCGGCTTTGTTATGAGCTAGTAAGGAAAAAATAATTAGAATTGCATGGTGACCATAGCCTCTATGGACAGATCTTCTTTCCCCGCCGTCTCCTCTAAAGTAAAAGGTACGGTACAGGCAGCACCGACACCAAGCCATTCACTAATCTGGAAACGAGCCCCCAGGGCCATAGAGAAAAGATCTTGGTCACTCATGCTGTTTTTAACAGAGGGGGGATAATTTCTCACCTGAGATAAGATAGGTGAAAAGGCTTCTCCTTTATTTATGAGCGAAGGATGGAGTTCTAAAACCGATGCGTTGTTGTTGATGGCAATAAGAGGGGAAATCTTGCTTAAGAGGGAAGAGTCATCGGCTGTTACAGTTTGAGGCCAAAGGCACAGGCAGATAAAAAATCCGATCCCCCTCCAATATGTATCTCGAACTGGTGAAACAAAAGACATTGGACACCCCGCAGACACACTCCTTCGATCCAGAAACAGATAAGTCGGGATAAAAAAACACACCTTTCTCAACTTCATTGTGCGCAAAAAGAATATCTCAGGACAAGAAATTTTTTTCAGTTAGCAGTGAACCAAAGGCAACATTTTGAGATTATAAATAATATTTTTTTTTATTTGTCGAGATGGACATCCAGTTGTGGAAAAGGAATTAGAATATTCTCCTCAGCAAATTTTTTGTGGATTTTTTTAAGAAAGAGATGGGTTTGAATACCCCGATCACGAGGGTCTTTGACCCATACAAGTAATTCGAGGTTTACCGATGAATCCGCCAGAGTGCGGATTCGAACCCTAGGAAAGGGCTGGCTGACAATCTTCTCATCATTTGCGGCGATATCGAGCAAAACACCTTCTGCGTAGTCCAGGTCAGTGCCGTATGCAACTCCCACAGGGATTTTAATGCGATATTGGGGGTAGGGGGCACTCTCATTAATAATTTTTGAGGCGGCCATAATCGAGTTGGGGATGTTGATCAAGACATCATCCCGGGTAATTACTCTCGTAGAGCGGATGCCAATCTCAACCACTTCACCTCTTTCCTTATTATCAATGATGACGTAATCACCAACACGATACACCTTATCCAGGAAGATACTGATGCCGCCAAAGAAGTTTGCCAGGGTGTCTTTGGCGGCAAGGGCGATTGCGATACCAGCAACACCTGCTGAGGCAAAAATGGGAGTAAGGTCAATATCCCAGAGCCAAAACAAGCTGGCCAGCATCAGGAAAACCAGCACGAGAAAAATTACCTTATTGATCAGGTTAAGCAGGTCTGGCCCCAATCTGTCTCGCCATGAAGTCAGCGTTTTACCTAAAAAATTAGTAATTTTAATGAAGGCGCGAAGCCACAATAGTATAATAAAGCTCTGGCAAAGCTTAATAAGAGTGTTTGAGATAGGGGGGGTAAAATCAGCAAGCGAGACGATGTGGATTATGCCAACAAGCAATACTGTCTGATAGACCGGGCTATGTAAGGCATCTATAATATGGTCGTCGATTTTCGTGGCCGTATTGGCAGAAAGATTTCGAACTACTTTACTCATAAAGAGTTCGATTAGAATGGTGGCAAAAATGTACATGGAGACAGTAACGAGAATCTGGGCCCAGATATGGTCACTGATCATGGAATAATAGTTGAAGATGTCACTTGCGTTCATAATTTTCTACTCTTAAATTAACTAAACGGTATCTCGCTTTAAAAAAAATCTCAAGTTCCCTGCTTTGTTTCAATTATATATACTTTAAATCTGGAAAGATTTCCCTGTTAACAAAAAAAACAACGATTCATGTCTGAAAATATTACCAGTCAAATTATTCGTCTTGTTGAATGGCTTGTTCCGCCCCTCACCTATGGCCTTTTACTCTTTCTTTTTTTCTTCCTCTTTGTGCGCCCTTTTTTTGCTTATATTTTTGATCCGGAGAGAATCGAGTCAAAAAAGATGGTGGATGAAAAAAAAATGAGCACTGATGCTGCCATGGAACTCAATGAGATAGTTAATTTTGAAGATCTTACTATTGATCCTGATGACGATATCCCCGACTTCATAACTGATGACCAAAAAATAGCCAAACTTGCCTCATCCGATCCTGACAAGGGTGGCGATCTTGTTAAGCAATGGTTGCATTCCGATAAATAGCGTTCTTGTTCCACCAAGATGATGGATGGTAATTTCTTGGAAGTGATGGGTATTTCATTGACTTGATGAGATATTTGCCGCTATATTACTTAGTTCCCTCAAATCCCAAGAATATAACGATGCCTGGCTGCAATGAATAGTATACGCAAAACAGAAATGATAGGTAATGAGGGGATGGTTCTCCTTGATACCATCCGCCGCCTTAACAGGCGCCATGCCAAAGATCGTCTTCTTAAATTAGTTGAAAAGACCCACCCTGCTGATACTGCCTGGGTTTTTCGCCATCTCACTCCTCACGAAAGAAGTCATGTTTTCAGTGTAGTTTCCCAGACTTCCCAGATGGGGGAGTTCCTTAGTGAGCTTGATCGTACCATCATGCAGGAGCTTGTCGTCAACCTTACCCCCCTGTATCTTGCAAGGGTTGTTGAGGGAATGCCCCCGGATGACGCTGCTGATTTTCTCGAATATCTCCCTGATGATTTTGCCTCCCAGATTAGGAAACTTATGGGACGGGAAGACCGGGAAGAGGTTGAAGAACTCCTGCAGTATGGTTCTGATACCGCTGGTGGCCGAATGTCACCGGATTTTCTTTCCCTCGATGATGAACTCAGTGTCGATGAGGCCATTAAATGGGTGCAGGAAAATAGCGAAGAGATGGAGATGGCCTTCTATCTCTACATCACTCACGGCGACGATGGCCAGCTTGCCGGTGTTCTCTCCCTGCGGGAACTCCTTACCCAAAAGCCCTACCGGCAGCTGAAAAATATTATGAATACCAATGTGATTGCGGTTTCCACTGATACAGATCAGGAGGAGGTCGCCCACATTGTTTCCCAGTATAACATCTTGGCTGTACCAGTTGTTGACTCCGCATACAAACTGGTTGGTATCATTACGGTTGACGATATTATCGACGTTATCCGTGAAGAGGTAACCGAGGACTTTCTCCAACTTGCTGGTGCTGGTAAAGACCGGGAGATTCTTCTCAAGTCCACCCTGGATACGGCGGTTACCAGGGCCCCTTGGCTCTTTGCCAGTTGGATCGGTGGCCTTATGGCAGTTTTTATTATTAATTTCTTTGAAAGTGAATTGCAGCAGGTTCTGGCCCTGGCTGGTTTTATCCCAATTGTAATGGGTATGGGTGGCAATATCGGTACCCAATCAAGCACCATTGTCGTCCGGGGTATTGCCACAGGCCGCATAAATCTTAATGAGCTATCCAAGGTCGTTTTTAAAGAGATGCGGGTGGGTGTGCTGCTTGGTGGATTATATGGCTTGTTGCTTGGCAGCGTCGCCTTTTTCAGCTTTGCCGACAGCGGTCAATTGGGCCTTGTTGTTGGCCTTTCCGTTCTCTTTGCCATGACACTGGCTGCCACTGTGGGAACCTTTGTTCCCCTGGTGCTTAAACGTCTTGATATTGATGCGGCTGTGGCTACAGGTCCCTTTGTTACCACAGCCATCGATATTATAGGCGTTTCAGCCTATTTTCTTATTGCTAAATTTTTCTTGAATCTTTAGGTGACACCCTGAGTTCACTGGGTAAATTCTGATATGTCTTTGCGTTCTACCCCTTCGTTGAAACCATTTTTATGGCTTATGGCAGTGCTGGTGGTGGCCTGGTTTTTTTTTGAAAAACCTTTTCGCCTCCCGGTTTATGAGGATGCTGAACCCCGGGCCATAACCGCCCGTGGCGATCTTGCCGGTGGGGAGATTAATGCCATAGACCTCTTCCAGAAGACCTCTCCTTCGGTGGTCTATATCACCTCCATTGAGTTACGGCGTAACATTTTTACCCTTAATGCCTATGAGATCCCCAAAGGTACAGGTTCCGGTTTTGTCTGGAACAAGGACGGAATGATTGTTACCAATTTTCATGTTATTGAAGATGCCTCCCGGGTACATGTGACCTTGGCAGACAATTCGACCTGGAAAGCGGTTCTGGTGGGGGCTGCTCCAGATAAGGATTTGGCTGTGTTGAAGATTTCAGCACCTGCTTCTAAGCTTCAGCCAATTCCCCTCGGCCAATCAGGGAACCTCCTTGTTGGCCAGAAGGTTTTTGCCATTGGCAATCCCTTTGGTCTTGATCATACCCTTACCTCTGGAATCGTCAGTGCTTTAGGCCGAGAAATAACCGCTGTTACCGGTGATACTATTTCAGACATGATTCAGACCGATGCGGCGATTAATCCCGGAAATTCAGGTGGGCCGCTGCTTGATAGTGCCGGTCGCCTCATCGGTGTAAATACGGCAATTTACAGCCCTGCCGGGGTGAGTGCCGGTATTGGTTTTGCCGTCCCGGTTGATAAGGTCAACATGGTTGTTCCTGATCTGATCAAGTATGGCAAGTTGTTAAAGCCTGGTCTGGGTGTGACCATTGCTAATGATCAGCTAACTCAGCGCCTAGGTATTGAGGGAGTATTGCTTATAAAAATCCAGCCTGGTTCAGCTGCAGAACAGGCTGGGCTGCAAGGCACCAGGCAGATCAGTGGTCAGCTTATCCTTGGTGATATCATCATTGGTATTAACGGTACTGCTATTGGTTCATCTGCTGACCTGGCATCTGCCCTTCAACAGCACCGGATTGGTGAGACTATCAGCCTGAAGATCGTGCGTGAAAATGATGAATTTCAGGTTGATTTAATTCTGGAGCCCTTGGGCTAAGACGACTATGAATTGGTGGAAAAAGGCAATAAAAAGCTTGATGGCCTTTGATGACAGGGGAGGGCTCGACCTGTTTCGAGCTTTTCCGGCCACTCGTAGGTTTCTTGCCACGCGCCACCATTATGCCCAATTACGGAGCTTGGGTGATGTCCTCTTTGTTCTGGTGGTTATTTCCGGATTTTGGGGACCACAGGAGGCCAACAGCAACTTCGCCGTTTTCTTAACCTGGGGGCTGCTTTGGCCATCCATTGTCCTTTCCTGGTTCTTTGTTGGCCGGATGTGGTGCGGAATCTGCCCATTCCCAGGGTTAGGTGTGTTCTTGCAGAAAAAAGGGTTAAGCCTTAATCTGCCCGTGCCAAAATTCTTGCAGAAATACGGGGTCTATCTCTCTGTTTTTCTGTTGGCCTTTATTATTTGGGTGGAAATTGTCGCCGGATTAAATAAATGGCCGGCCGGCACATCCTACCTGGTCCTCTCCATTGTCCTTGGTTCAGCATTACTTGCCATCCTGTTCCCTGGCCAGGCTTGGTGCCGCCACCTCTGCCCACTAGGTCGCATTACAGGCGCTGCTGCCACTATGTCCATTACAGAGTTTCGGGCAGATCATAAAAAATGCAAGGGGTGCAAGACTTTCGCCTGCAAGAAGGGAATTGATGATAAAACTGGTTGCCCTGTCTACCTGGGAGCGGTTTCCGTAAACCACAATCTCCACTGCCTGGTTTGCGGCCATTGTTTGCCTTTGTGTGACCGGGATTCGCCGCAGCTCATTCTAAGAAATCCTTACATAGAACTCATCAAGAACCAAGGCAGGTATATTACCTGTACTTATATTGTTCCTTTTCTGATGGGATCGCAGCTTGCCCGTTTTCTAAGGGAAAAACCCACCTATCATCACTGGCTGGAGATGTCCACCTTGCCGGATTCGTTGGTCTTTAGTCTGCTGTTGGTATTCTGTTCTTTGATGGTTCTCTGGGTGATCAAGGTGGGGGCAAATCTTTTTGGAGTGGCCAAGGATCCAATCTGTGGCCACCTGTCGCCCATGGTGCCAATTTTGATACCCTTGGCCTTTACAGGCGAACTTGTCTACCGGATGAGCTTTTTTGCCGATGGTGTTGGTGATTTTGTGCCCACCATTGGCAGGCAGTTTGGCCTAGGGTATCTTGAAAACCTGGCATTTACCACCCCAGCTTTTCCGGTTCATATTCTCTCTGCCTTTTTTATGTTGAATGGTGCCATTGCCGGTGGTTATATCCTTTGGCGTTTTGCCATAGTCGAGTTCGAAGACTATATCACCATCAAGAGCTTTATCGGCGTTAATCTGCTCATTAGCCTCCTGCTCATTATCTATCTCTGGTTTATTTTCTAGAGAGCAGAAGGTTTTAATGTTTTTTTAAAGCGATTTACTCTGTTTTAGGCTCAGGAACCTTTTCCTGAGGGCTCATTTGGATCTTGTCAGACATAAACTCTTGAGACTTATCTCTGGCCATTTCTCTCATGGTCTTGTCATGGTCGGATTCATCCATGATTTCCATCCCCATAATCTCTTCAATAATGTCCTCTAAAGAGATAACGCCAGTAAAACCACCATATTCATCCACAACACAGAAGAGATGCTGGCGTAATTCGAAAAAATCGAGCAAAACCGTATTTAAACGGGCTGTCTCCGGGACAAAATGAATGGGACTGACGAGTAGCTTTAGTTTTTGCTGCTCATTCCCATCAACAGCGTGAAGCAGGACATCTTTGCGCATGACTATACCAATGATATTGTCTGGGCTCTCTGTGTAAACAGGAACCCGGCTGTGGAGTTCCCAGTTGTCGCGCATTTTTCTGGCGCTCTTTATGGAAAGATCCGTATCAAGGGTAAAGGTCACTGTGCGCGGTGTCATGACCTGCCGTACTGTTTTCTTGCGAAGTTCGATAATATTCTTAATAACGCCTTCTTGTTCCTGGTCTATCTCGCCGGATTTCCGGCTTAAGCCAGTTATGGCTAGGACTTCGTCGGCAGAAACGAGGTCACTGTCTTTAGCACCAGGAATAAGGATGGTGAAGGCGTGGCAGGCAAAGGTGATAGGTTTTAAAATGGTCACCAGCAAGGATAGGGGCCGGGCAATAAGGGAGGAAAGGGGCTTGGCGTAGGTGACACCAGCAGTTTTCGGGAGAATCTCCGAGAGTATGAGGATGATGAAGGTGAAAACAATGGAAAAAAAGGTGATGCTTTCTGCACCAAAGACAGTGGCAGCCGCAGCACCGGCAATGGCGGCCCCCATGGTATGGGCAACGGTATTTAGGGTAAGGATTGCTGTAATGGGTTGGTTAATGTCTTTTTTAAGATCTTTTAGGATTTCACCAGACCGTTGCCCTTTTTGGGTCAATATTTCAATATGACTCATGGGCACCGAGTAAAGAACAGCCTCGACAATGGAACAGAGAGCAGATATCAAAACGGCGCAGGAAATAGCAAGAACAAGCTGAGTTATCACGATGGTCACCAGGTGAGCTTAAAAAAGATTTAATAATAAGGAAAGAAGTTGCACGCTCTGTCTGAGTTTACAGCCTCTTCATTCTATGTTTAATAAAATATAAAGAACGATCAAAGACTATTTTATCAATAACAAGATGTTTTCTAGACTATTTTCTTGTGGCTCATGTAGGCTTTTTATCTAAGATTGGTCGAGCACATGGGGTAAATAATATTTCGGAGAATCTATGATTACCGTATCAAATAAGAAATTTACTGTTTTTACAGGAGATATCCTGGCTGTCCTCGTATCTGTCCAGGCTGACGGCAGTATGGCGGCAATTGATCCCGCTCTTCAGTCATATCTTGCCAGGGCCACTACGGCTGGTGACTTTACCGCTAAAATTGACGAAACACTAATGGTCTATCCAGACAAGGACCTGCCCTGCAAGCGCCTTCTTTTTATCGGTTTGGGAGATAAGGAAAAGGGGAGGGAGGAAATTCGCAAAGCTGGCGGCATAATCGGCAAGAAGTCCCTTGAATTTAAGGCGGAAAGTTTGGCTGCGATTTGGTATGGGATCGACATGGGCATGAAAGAGCTCGGTGAATGTTTAACTGAAGGTGTCCTTCTCGGTCAGTATCGGTTCACAAGGTATAAAAAGAGTAAAGATGACGACAAGGATGTTTTCTTGAAAAAGATAACCCTCTTTCCTCAGGAGTTAGGTGCAGAATGCCGTAAGGGTGTTCGCCTGGCCGAAGTCGCCGCCCGGGCCGGCAAAACAGCCCGTGATATGGCTAATGAGCCAGGTAATAATTGGACCGCTGAAGAGTTTGCGGTTTTTGCACGGAGTTTGAGTGAAAAATTTCCTCTAAAATGCACGGTATATTCCCATCGTGACCTGCGGCGTCTCAAGATGGGAGGAGTGCTGGCCGTTAATCAAGGTTCTGAGAATGGCCCGAGAATGGTTATTCTTGAATATCGTTGCGCCCAGAAAAAGGCAGACACGCTTCTGCTGGTCGGTAAAGGCCTTACCTTTGATTCCGGCGGTATCTCTCTTAAGCCCAGTGCCGGTATGGAGGATATGAAATACGACATGTGTGGTGGCGCAGCTGTAATGGCTGCCATGGCCGCCATTGGCGAGGAAAAACCAGCAGGTGTCAATGTCGTGGGAATAGTGCCGGCCACAGATAATATGCCAGGTGCTGCGGCTGTTAAACCGGGGGACATAATAACATCTTATAGTGGTAAAACTGTCGAGGTTATTAATACCGATGCCGAGGGTAGGCTTATCCTGATGGATGCCCTGGCATATGGGATTAAAAAGTATAAGCCAGCCGCCATTGTTGATTTGGCCACTTTAACCGGAGCGGTCATTATCGGACTCGGCCATCACTACTCTGGCTTGCTGTCAAATAATGACATCCTGGCGGAAAAGATTGTTGCTGCCGGTGAACGCAGTGGCGAGCCGGCCTGGAGACTTCCCCTGGGAGCAGAATATAAGAAACAGCTCAAGTCAGAGGTGGCTGATCTGAAAAATATTGGTGGCAAACCTGCCGGTACCATTACTGCAGCAGCCTTCCTGGAGGAATTTGTCGGAGATACGCCTTGGGCTCATCTTGATATTGCCGGTACAGCCTGGGGATTTACCGAAAAATCCTATATACCCAAAGGGCCATCCGGTATAGCTGCCCGCACCCTCATAGATCTGGTCCGTAATTGGTCGTAGAGATAGGCTGCAAGAGGGGAGGGAACACTTCCCCTCTTGCTATCTCCTTGGAGGAAGGGGCGGTAACTCTCGCCTGCCGGTTAGAGGGCTCTGAGGTGTTCTGGTCTTAAATCACGACTTCCCTCTAGTGCTTCTTCAATATCTTTCAGGACTTTCTCCTTATCCTTTGGCAGACGACAATTCACGGCAAGGTAATTCGAGGCATGATTTGTTTGGAATTGGCAGGGCCTTCCCACTTCAAGAGCAGTCATCAGTTCCCTTAATTCCAGGAGGATGCCTCTGCTGTCTGGCAGCTGAAATTCTCCTGAGCTAACAAGATCCCCCAAGGGGGTATTATCCATGACCATCAGGGTCAGGGCTGCTATTTGGTTTGGCGACATGGCTGCGAGGACTTCGGCTGTTTCCCTGGCATGCTTTTTATATCCTGAAACACCGCCTACACCCAACAGAACGGTAACCGAAAGAAAGATATCAACCTGACGGACATGCTGGGCAGCCCGGATCATTTTTTCAGCGTTTGCCCCCTTTTTGATGGTCTGCAATACTTTGTCGTCACCACTTTCGAGCCCCATATAAATGCGATGCAGTCCAAGTTTCTTAAGTTCCAGTAATTGCTTTTCCGACTTGGAGAGAATTGCTTTGGCATTTGCATAGAGGCTGATTCTGTTAACCCAAGGAAGTTTTTCTCTGATCTCCTTAAAAAGGGTGATAAGTCTACGTTGGGACAAGATAAGAACGTCCCCGTCAGCTAAAAATACCCTTTTTTGCCTTCGACAGTATCGTGAGGCAAAGTCAATATCCTCTCTAACAATGGCCTCATCCTTAATTTTAAACTTCACATCTTTATATGCCCCGCAAAAGGTGCATTTGTTATGGGAGCAGCCCACTGTTACCTGCAAAATGATTGAATGGGCCTCGCTTGGCGGCCTAATAACATTTCCTTCGTAATGCACATCATCACCCTTTAATTCTTGGTTGTTAATATAAAAAATACAGAGAAGGATAGAGATAAAAGCTTAATTGGATTGACAAATTAAAGGAGAAAGTTGTAAGTTGCGACGTATTTTTGTTTTGACTTTAAGTTTTAGAAAGTTTTTTGTTTGGATAGCCGGGTAAAAAGTTTTCTTTATCCCATTAGAAAAAAAGTAAAAATAAAAGCGCATCAAGGGACATCATGAAAAGTAATCTCCATATTGTTATTACAGGCGAAAGAGATCAAACTAGATCTTATGTCATGCCTAAATCTTCATTGACCACGGTGGTTCTTTCCTCTCTCGCTGTTGTCTTCTTGCTGGCTCTTTTTTCCTTCCTTGGTTTCAAGCATTCCTACCAGAATGTTCACCTTAAATCTTCCATTGATCAGGCACAGCAGGATCTCCACGCTGCCCAGGAGTGGAATAAAGGTTTTGAGGATCATCTTGCCAAGCAAATTGCCGACAAAGAATCAGAGTTTCAGGGTATCCTTGAAGGTCTTAATGTAAAGAGCAGTGAGAGAGAGGAGCTTCTAAACAATGCCCTCAGTGAACTTAAAAGTAGAAGCGAGATTGTCGAATCTATCCTGAAAACAGTAGGGATAAAGACCTCTGTCAAGGAAAACAGCAAACATAGTGGTGGCCCCTTCAAGCCTCTTACTGGAGATTCGTACGAGGACCTCCTCTTTAAATTTGATCATTCCCTTGATATTATCAAGTCTGTTCCCCTCGGTCCCCCTGTTCTTGGCTCTATTACTTCATTGTATGGCCGTCGGATTGACCCCATCAACGAAAAGGTTGCTTTCCATAGTGGTATAGACATTAGTGATAAAACAGGCACTGAGATCATCACAACTGCCCACGGGAAAATTGTCGACAAGGGTTATACGGAAGGGAATGGCAATTACGTAGTTGTTGGCCACGGCAAGGGCTTTAAAACACGTTATCTTCATATGAAAAAAAGCCTTGTTGAAAAAAATCAACAGGTTAAACGCGGCCAAGTGATTGGTTTAGTTGGAAATTCAGGTCGCAGTACAGGCCCTCATCTTCATTATGAAATTCTCTATAACGGCAAAAGCGTAAACCCTCTTAAGTTTGTCAGGGTTGCCCGTAATATGCCTTCTGTGAATCAGTAAATTCCCTTTACACACCTATTTCCCCGCAGCCAGATTGGCAATATTAAGGAGTTTCCATGAGTTTTTTTAAGAAAAATGATGATAACCAGGATCTTGAATTAGGAGGCGGCAATGTCGCCATTAGCAGTATTATTGGCACAGGCATGAAGTTTACAGGGGATCTCAGTTTTAGCGGCAAACTTCGCCTTGATGGATCCATTGAAGGAAATGTCGAAGGAGAGCATCTCATCCTTGGTGAATTAGGCAGTGTTACTGGTGATATTAAAATAGAGACCTTCACCTGTCAGGGTAAAGTTAAGGGTAATATCAAGGCCTGCAATTTAAATGTTGTAAAAGGCTGCAGGATTGATGGCAATGTTGAGGCGGTCAATCTGCTTGTGGAAGGTGGTGCTTCCTTAAACGGTGAGGTTAAGGTTGAGACCAGTGATCTTCACCTGCTTAAAGGAAAGGCCAAAACTTCAGAGAAAGAGGACGCTGCCGCCCAATCAGCTCCTTAAGAATTTTTCATTTATAAGTGTGTCTCATCGAGTTGAGGCAATCTATAAATAAAAAAAGCGCGTCAAGTTGAAATGCTTGACGCGCTTTTTTTATTTGACTGGAACAGTCAAAGGCTCTCTAGCTGTTTTTCGTTTCAAATTTCTTCATGAAATCGACTAGATCAAGAACACCCTGTTTGGGGAAGGCATTGTAAATTGAGGCCCGGCAACCACCGATGGAACGATGGCCCTTCAGTCCATCCAAGCCAAGTTTACCTGCCTGGTCAATAAACTCAGCTTCCAATTCAGGGGTGGGCAGGTTGAAGGTTATGTTCATCAAGGACCTTGAATCCACCTGGGCGTGACCCTTGTAAAAATCGGTGGAATCAATCATGTCGTACAAAACAGCAGCTTTTTCTTTGTTTTTTTGCTCCATGGCTTGGACACCGCCAGCGGCCTTGAGCCACTTACATACCAGCCCCACTGCATAAATGGCAAAGCAGGGCGGGGTGTTAAACATGGACCCTTTATCGGCATGGGTTTTGTAGCGAAGCATGGTGGGCAGGCTGTCAGGGGCGCGGTCAAGCAAATCATCGCGAACAATAACCGTGGTTACACCCGCCGGACCCATATTTTTCTGGGCGCCGGCAAAGACCAGGCCAAAGGGCGCCAGGTCAAATTTACGGCTTAAGATGTCAGAAGACATATCGCAAACGAGCATCTTGTCACTTTTGGGAAACTCAGAGAACTGGGTGCCGTAAATCGTATTGTTGGAGACAAAATAGAGATACTCGGCACCAGGATCAACGCTGTAATCACCGTTTTTAGGGACATGGTTGAAGGAGCTTTCCTCGCTGGAGTAGGCGACATCAGCCTCGGCAATAAGATTAGCCTCTTTAATGGCCTTCTTGGCCCAAGTGCCGGTGTTAAGGTAGGTTGCCTTTTGGTCCGGGCGCATGAGATTCATGGGAACCATGGCAAATTGCGTTGAGGCACCGCCCTGAAGGAAAAGCACTTTGTAATTATCGGGAATGGCCATCAGGTCACGAAGGAGCGCTTCGGTCTCGTCAGCAACAGCCATAAACTCCTTGGAGCGATGGGAGAGTTCAATAAGGCCAATGCCCTTATCATTAAAATTAACGATATCCTTAGCGGCTTGCGCCAAAACCTCCTGGGGTAGAGTCGCTGGTCCAGGGCTGAAGTTATATATACGATCTGGCATAAGGAATTCCTCTTTCAAGGCTGAAGTTAGTAAGTATCCGGGCGGGATTAAAATTAATCTGCGTGGAGCAGGTCAATTTTAATCTTTAAGAAAGATGCTTTTACAATAGTTGGATTCAAAAAAAGGCAAATATAGTGTAAATATGGGAAGCTGTCACCCAAATTGTAGAGCGTAAGCCGAGTCTAAAAGTCTGAACAGGATCACCTTCTCCTTCATTTATGAGCCCTCCTTCTCCGTCCTTTGATAAGCAAAAAATCGTTGTTCTGGCTGGCCCCACCGGGGTGGGGAAAACAGAGCTATCTCTTGGGGTTGCTGACAGATTTAAGGCTGAAATTATCTCCATGGATTCCATGCAGATCTATAGGTATATGAATATTGGCACCGCCAAAGCCACTGTTGCCGAGCGTGCCCGTGTTCAGCATCACCTCGTTGACTATGTCGAGCCTGATGAGGCCTATCATGTCAGCCGTTTCGTTGCGGATGCCCGTCAGGCCATTAAAGACATAGCCAGTCGCGATCATCTTCCTATGCTGGTTGGGGGAACAGGCCTCTATATGCAAAGCCTCCTTGAAGGAGTTTTTGAGATGCCGGAAATACCGGCTGAGATTAGGAGTCAGGTTAGGAACGAGCTCCAAGAGTGCGGAAATGCCAAACTTTATAAAGAGTTACTCCATTGCGACCCCCAAACAGCTGCGCGAATCCACGAAAACGACAGCCAGCGTCTGGCCCGGGGCATAGAAATTTTTCGAGCCACTGGCAAATCCTGGACTGAACATCTTGCTGATCAAAACTCCGAGCATGGGGAGTTCACTGTGTTGAAGGTGGGCTTGCAAAGGGACCGCGAAGAGCTGTATCAGCGGATTAATGCCCGGGTAGAGATCATGGTGGAGCTGGGTTTGTTGGCTGAGGTCGAAGGGCTCTTGAAGAGAGGATTTGGCCCTGATTTACCCCCCATGCAATCTATTGGCTACCGTCATATGGTGAATTATATCAACGGTTCTTGGTGTTGGGAGGATGCTTTGAGGCTATTGGCCCGCGATACCAGGCATTATGCCAAGAGGCAATTTACCTGGTTTGGCAAGGACAAGGCAATTCACTGGTTTCATCCGGACGACCAACAAAAAATTGAAAATCTCCTCAGTCGAGAAGGGTTTTGAAAAAGTTAATTGTTAGGGAACGCCAACGGTCAAAATCTGTTTATGAGGCTGCTCGCTCTGGGGGCTTAAGTCATCTCCAGGCCGACATTCTCTGTCGTAGAGATGTTTCATCCCTGGCAGATCTCACCCCCTTTTTTGACCCTAAGCTACGAGAAATTCCTGCGCCACACCTCCTCAAAAACTGTAACAAGGCTGTGGGACGAATTGTTAGAGCCATCAAAAAAGGCGAGAATATTGGCCTGGTGACGGATTATGACGTTGATGGTCTCACGGCGCATGCTGTAGCTAAAAAAGCCCTCAACGGCTTTTTGGGGCGCAATAATGGCCAGATTAACAGCTTTGTTGGCGATAGGCTGCAGGATGGCTACGGTTTAACAGACCAACTCTGTTCGCGAATTTTAGCCAACACTCCCGCTATAGACCTTGTTATTACAGCAGATTGCGGCGTTTCTGATGAAAAAAGAATAGCCGTGCTCAAGGAAGCCGGTATTGATGTAATTATCACCGACCACCATCTTGTTCCAGAAGATGAGTTCCCTTGTTCAGCCTATACGTTAGTTGACCCTCAACAGGAAAAGTGTCTATATCCCGACAAGGCAATATCAGGTTGCATGGTATGTTGGCTGGTTATGAGCGCTGTGCGTACCAGTCTGGTTGAAGATGGCAGCCTGCCGACTCAGACCCCAACCCTTATCTCACTGCTTGATTATGTTGCCTTGTCTACCATTGCTGACAGTGTTTCTCTTCTCAGTGCGACCAATAGGGCGGTGGTCAGGT
The DNA here is from genome assembly GCA_039715015.1 of Thermodesulfobacteriota bacterium. GTDB lineage: Bacteria > Desulfobacterota > Desulfobulbia > Desulfobulbales > SURF-16 > BM506. Next base: position 90,730 of record JBDLIE010000003.1, on the reverse strand, counting down.
ATGGCCTCAAGGAGATCAACACATTTGCCAGACACTGTTGGCGATCCATGCAGTTTGGTGGTGCCCCCGTAGGCAAATTGACTGAAGAAGACTTGGCGTACCAGGTAAGTCCCCGGATAAATGGTGCTGGAAGAATGGCAGATCCGCAATTGGCCTTGGATTTTTTACTAGCTGAAGGTGGTGATTTAGCAAAACAATATTTCGAAAAACTAACCAAAGTCAATGATTTGCGCAAGAAAAGTGAGGCAAAGTCTAGGGATATTGCCAATGGACTGCTAGAGGAAACAGACACCAGTAAGGGAATCGTAGCGTATCATACTGATTTTCATCCTGGAATTTTAGGGATTCTGGCCTCAAGGCTAGCTGAAAAACATGGTGTTCCGGCAGTTGTTTTTGGAAATACTCCTCATGGTGAAGTGCTAGCCGGGTCATGCCGAACAGGCGGGGGAGTGCATATCCTCAATATTCTAGCGCAAACAGCAGACATGGAGCAGAGGGCAAATCAGGAGAACATCATTTCCTTTGGTGGACATAAGGGAGCTGCCGGAATTAAAATTTTCAAGCAAGGGCTTGATTTGTTTAGAGAAAATTTTCTCAAGGCCATTGATCGTGAGGAGATAGACAATGAAGGCCTTGCTTTTCTAGACACAGATGGGGCCTTGGCCTTGGAAAATATAAATCTTGCTACCGTTGATGAAATTAATAAGCTTGCACCTTTTGGACAGCATTTTGAACACCCTGTTTTCTCAAATGAATTTAGCGTTGATTCTGCCAAATTTGTCGGTAAGGACAAGGACCATCTCCAACTGATTTTATGTATGGGCACAAGTAAGTTCAGGGCGATATGGTTCAGGGCACGCACTAAGAGCAAGCAAACAGCAGAATCAATTGTACCAGGTTGCCATATGCATTGTGTGTATCAGCTTGCCGGCAATGAATTTAGGGGCAAAAGGCAACTTCAACTCTGCATCTCGGATGTATCCGGATAAAAAATCAATCATCTTTCGTTGTATGGCAGACGAAACAGCCGGAGTTGCTCGGTGAGGAAGCGTCGTTTGCCTTCATGGCATCATAGTCCCACCTGAGCATGTCAGGAAAATCTGTGGCGTGGGCAGCATGGCAGGAGAGGCACATGACCACATCAGAACCAGGCGTTACTGATGCAGGCAGGGCTACATCAGTAGGATGGCGGATAAACGGAGAGGTGAAGGTGCTGCCTATGCCATCGGATGTAGAAGTCGTCAGGGTGTGAAAGTTACCATGACAGGTGGCGCAAAACTGGCTCATGGTATTGTCTGGAGGACTGACTCCTATGTTGTGGCAGCTAGTGGCGCCACCACTGCAACCAAGCTGAATAGGGGTAGCCTGACCAAAATATTCATTGTGGCTTGAGGAGCTGACATTCTGCCATTTATCCGTTTGGTTCTCAAAGCCTTTGACGCCGGTCAGAAAACGGTAGCTGTTGGCTGGGTTGGTGGCCTGGTCACATTTACCCTCAACATTATTGTGATGGGCGCCGGAAAGGGTAGCCACTCCAGAGGTTAAAGGGGTGCTGGCATACCTATAACCATGGCAACCATTTGTACCTGAACAGGTCAAATTCCCATCATTTACGTTATAACCATCGTCGTGGAAAGATTGAACAATGCCACCTGGTGCACCATATAAGTCTGCGTCTTCATTGTTGAAATCGACAATATTATGCCCCTTGGCATCAGAGGCGCCACTGCCTTTATTGCCGAGAAGATAGGCAAAATTTCCGCCAGCCAGATCACCTGAACCATCGACATGAAGCACCTGAGGTACAGGAGTAGTGCCGAGAAGCTCAATTTTATTGGCCGTGCCCATGGCATGACAGCCTATACAGCTGCCCTTAGTGAGAAATAGATTGCTCACAGAGCCGTCTTCGCCACCAACCGTGGCCATTGCAAGACCATCTTGACTGTTGTGCATAGTGTGGCAATTGTCGCAAGGACCTGTCATGCGGGCAAAGGCTAAAGAGGGAAGTAGGGCAAGCAGAGAAGTTGCTACTAAGGCATAAAACAGCGATTGAGAGAATGAAAATAAGCAAGAAGTCGTAGACTTGTAGTCAATGTCAGTTGAAGCATGAGGTGAAAATGAAGCAAAATGCATAAGTAATCCTTCAATTAAACAAAGGAAATAATGTGACATCTTGCCACATAGTAAAAATTTATTAGCAAAATTTATACCGAAAACCATAAAAAGACTGTTGCCCCGTGCGGCTTCAACATCCTAGATCGTCTGGGCCAACAACAAAAAAGCGCTGTGACGAGTCGACTCGCCAGAAAATGACCACTTGAGTGAGCAGTTTCTGCCCAGGAAACAGTCAGGTCTCTTGTTCGTCGGCCTGGTCCCAGAAGGGATTAGCCCGGAAAACACAAACAGCTTTAAGCGGCTAACAACAATACCGCTTTCCACGGTTCACCAGATAAGCGAGTGGCAATCCTTTAGATAAAACTCTATTTGCGCAGGATAGCGGAGAGAATGGTCAAGGTTTTCTTGGTCCCTGCAGTTCACTCACTTAATCTTGGCTTTAGGGCAGGCCAGGCTGAACGATTATTCCACACAGTATCTCAATTTATTCCACCTAATATTGTAGCACGGCAACTTGTTGACATTACTTGCTTTAAGTTAATTATACATAATATATATTATGCGACATTGTCAAAATAGCTGTATTGAAGAAGGCGACAGCCCTCGCTCCCAGCTCTAGATGGACTATTTTTGTTAATTTGGCCTATAATGCCATGAAAAACATGGGGAAATGGGTTAAATATACCAGCTTATTGCTATCAGAAAACATTACAATGTTTCACGTCACAAGTATGAATAAATACGTAAATCCGGAGATTTGTAAATGAATCGTGAAGTTTACCAGGAGCCCCTGGTTAGTCGTTATACTAGTCCTGAGATGCAGTGGATTTTCTCTGAAGAAAACAAATTTCAGAATTGGAGGCGTTGTTGGATTGCCTTGGCTGAGGCTGAGCGTGAAATGGGTCTCACTGATATTGTCACTGAAAAAATGATTGAGGAGCTTAAAAACTTCAAGGATAACATTAACTTTGATATTGCTCAGGCCAAGGAAAAAGAGATTCGTCACGATGTTATGGCACATGTTTATGCCTATGGTCAACAATGCCCTACTGCTGAGCCCATCATTCATTTAGGCGCTACCAGTCAGTTTGTCGGCTGTAATACCGATCTTATCCTGCAGCGCGACGCCCTTAAGCTCGTTAAGGCGGCGCTTCTTAATGTTATTGCCAATCTCTCCCGTTTTTGTCGCAAGCACAAAGATCTTGCAACCTTAGGTTACACCCATTATCAACCTGCCCAGCCCACCACTGTTGGCAAGAGAAATACTCTTTATATTCAGGATCTTATGATGGATCTCGACTATATTGAGCATCTTGAGGTTCAAGTCAAGGCTCGTGGCGCTAAAGGAACAGTTGGTACCCAGGCAACTTTTATAGAGCTCTATAAGGGTGACCATGAAAAAGTTCGCAAGCTTGATGAGCTTGTTGCCTTAAAGCTTGGTTTTTCCGATCTTTTTGCCGTTAGTGGTCAAACTTATACCCGAAAGCTTGATATGAAAACTTCAGAAACTTTGGCAGGCATCGGAGCCTCTGCCCATAAGTTTGCTGTTGATATGCGTCTGCTTTCTAATCTTAAGGTTCAAGAAGAACCTTTTGCGAAAAATCAAGTTGGCAGTTCAGCCATGGCCTATAAGCGTAACCCTATGCGCTCTGAACGCATGACAGGACTGGCCCGGAAGCTTATGGGGCTTCCTGCTGATTTTGCTGCAACTTATAGCAATCAATGGTTTGAACGTACCCTGGATGATTCAGCAATCCGCCGCATGGACATTCCCCAGGCCTTTTTGCTGACAGATGCAATCATGAAACTTTTTCTAAACATTACATCTGATATGGTTGTTTACCCTCAACAGATTCAACGCCATTTGCGCCAGGAGCTTCCCTTTATGGCCACTGAAAAGATTCTTATGGAGTGTGTGGAAAAAGGTGAAAGTCGTCAGGAAATGCACGAGGTCGTTAAGGTTCACTCTGTAGAGGCCGGACTTGCAGTTAAAAATGATGGTGTAGAAAATGACCTTCTTGCTCGTCTTGGTGCAGATGACCGGATACCATTCACAGCAGATGACCTTGATGCTATGGTTGGTGATGGTAGTGAGTTTGTTGGTCGTGCCCCTGAGCAAACTGAAGAGTACCTTACTGAAGTTGTTGATCCCCGCTTGGCCGATTACAAAGACCTTGTAGGCTCTTTTGATGCATCGCTTTCTGTTTAGTTTTTTATGAGTGTTGACTCCCATACTGCCCAGTTGTATCTGCGGATTAACAGAAGTAGGATACATTTTCTTAAGTTTATTCTGGAGGCCTATGATGGCCTTGCCATACTCTCGGTCGTTGATGCCCGGAATGGAATTGTACTTATTCGTTTTTCTCCAGAGAGCGGCGGTGAAATCACCGCTCTCTTGTCCGCTCTTGCCTGTCAGGGAGCCTTGCTCTAACTCCATGTCTTACTTTATGTTTAGTTTGCAACCTGTTGTTTTATCGTATTAATTGGTAACTTTGTCCTGATGAAGAATATTTATATAGAAACCATTGGTTGTCAGATGAACGAGCGTGATTCAGAGATCATGCTCCAGCTACTTGAACAGCATGGTTACCTTCTGTGCAGCGAGTTGGAGACAGCTGATGCCGTCATTGTCAACACCTGTTCCATTCGGGGAAAGGCTGAGCAGAAGGCTTACAGTTTCATAGGCTCTTTGCGCCGTCTTAAAAAAAATAATCCTAATCTTATTATCGCTGTTGCCGGTTGTGTTGCCCAGCAAGAGGGCCAAAAAATGAAATCCCGCATGCCCCATGTGGATATTATTTTAGGACCTCACTCCATCTATCAGTTGCCCGAGCTTTTTCAAGAGATTGATGACGGCAGGAAAAACATAATTTCCACCTCCCAGTCTGACAATTTCACTATCCCGCCTTTTTTACCCAGTCTCAAACACGGCTTGGCCCATAAGCGTTTTGTCACCATTATGCAGGGCTGTAATAATTTTTGCACTTACTGTATCGTCCCCTATACCCGAGGCCGGGAGGTAAGCCGTAAACAGGAAGATATCCTCGCAGAGGTTCGTCATCTCGTTGCGGGCGGTGTTCGGGAGATCACCTTGCTCGGCCAGAATGTTAATTCCTACGGCAATGATCAACACCCTGCAAAACGAACCAGTTTCCCTGAGCTTCTTCGCGCGGTTGCAGCTGTGCCTGGCCTTGTTCGCCTTCGTTTTACGACCTCAAATCCCAAGGACCTCTCCCCTGCTCTGATGGATTGCTTTAAGGACCTCGACAACCTTGGTCATCACTTTCACTTGCCGGTCCAATCTGGGTCCAATGCTGTTCTCAAGAAAATGAATCGCAAATATACGGTGGAAACGTATATGGAAAAGGTAGCCGGGCTCCGCCAGGCCTGCCCTGACATCAGCTTAACCACCGATATTATCGTTGGTTTTTCTGGTGAATCTGCCTCAGACTTCCAAGCCACTATGGATCTTATGGAAAAAGTTCGCTATGATTCTGCCTTTTCTTTTAAATATTCAAGCCGCCCTCCTGCTAAATCCTGTGAATTCGAGGATACGGTCAGTGAAGAGGAAAAATCTGAACGACTGGCTATTTTTCAAAATCGGCAAAAGGAAATTTCCCTTGAACGCCATCAGGAGTTTGTCGGCAAGCCTCTTGAGTTAATGATTGAAGGAGAAAGTAAAAATGGCCAGGGCCAGTGGAGTGGCCGAAGTAGCCACAATCTGATTGTTAATTTTTATAGTCCACAAAAGTATAAAGCTGGTGACTTGGTAAGTGTGATGGTAACGGAAGGCTGCCTCAATTCCCTGCGGGCTGAACTCATTGAAGGAGAAAGTTAAACATGATTGATCTGCACACCCATTGTTTTTTCAGTGACGGCGAGCTTGTCCCGGCTGAACACTTGCGCCGGGTTGAGGTTCTTGGTTATGAAGCCATTGCCATAACAGATCACGCGGATTCATCTAATTTGGACTTCATTATTCCGCGTATTGCCCAGGTTGCAAATGAGCTCAATCCTTACTCCAACACCCGGCTGCTGCCAGGTATTGAGCTTACCCATGTTCCCCCAGGACTTATAGCGGAATTGGCTGCCAAGGCACGTAGCATTGGTGCTCTGGTGGTGGTTGCCCATGGCGAAACAGTTGTCGAACCCGTAGCGCCGGGAACGAACCGGGCTTCCCTTGAGGCCGATATTGATGTTCTTGCTCATCCAGGCATGATCAGTGAAGATGATGTCAAACTCGCTGCAGACAAAGGGATTTTCCTGGAGCTTTCCGGTCGCAAGGGACATAGTCTGACAAATGGCCATGTAGCCAGCCTGGCCTTAAAATTTGGCGCTAAGCTTGCTGTTAATGCAGACGCCCATGGTCCGGGTGACTTCCTTACAGCTCAAATGGCACAAGCTGTGGCTCTCGGTGCTGGTTTGACCCTGAAGCAGTATGAAAAAATTCGGCAGGATATGACTGATTTTGTAAAGGGGCACTAGGTGTAAAAAGGAGTTTTGCTGTGATCTGGAAGTGTTGATTATGGGAGAAAAAACAACATGTTATGGCTTAAACATCTTCTAAAGGTTGAAGCCTGTGGTGTTTGTGCAACAGATAGATGGAAAAGCCTTTTCCACGCCCCCGGCCAGTATGGAGTTGGCCAGGGTTCTTGGTCATGAGTTTTGCGGTGTTCTTCTTGCAGACCTTGGCACTCTTAAAAAGGGATCAAGGGTTGTTTTTTTGGCCTGCTCCAGCAGGTAACTCCTGTGAATTTTGCCTCGAAAACAAACCTCAACTCTGCAGAGACATTCGTCTCTTTGGTTTGCATTTAGAGGGCGGCTTTACAAGCATTTTTTCACTGCCCAAAGATTTATGGGATAAAGCAAGTAGCCTTGCCTCTCCCCCCCCCCCCCTGCCCTGTCTTATCAAAAAGCAGTTTTTGCGCTGCCTGCGCTCCCAGGGGCCATGGCCTGGAAAAATGATTTGAAAAAAGGAACTGTACTTGCCAAAGGGGCCAGTGTTGATGGTTCGGCCCTGGAGAAACTTCGCAGCCTTATTGCATGTCAGGGTGGAGAGGTTGGAACCGCCTCACTAAATAGACTTCTGGATATTGACAAATAGGAGATAGGTTAGAGCCGGCAATATTTCTTTAAGCGCTCCAGTTTCTGGGGACCAATACCGTTTACCTTGAGAAGCTCGTCAAGGGTGCTGAAAGGTCCGTGGGAAGAGCGATAGGCAATGATTCGCCGAGATAATTGCGGCCCTATACCTGGAACCACCACTAATTGCTCACGGCCCGCCCTATTAATTGGTATGGCTTGAAAGAGAAGAAAAGGCTGTTGTCTGCTGATATCAGCCAATAGCTGTTCATCTTTAAAGATTGCCTGGGATGTGGACTCTCCCCCCCTTAAGGACTGGTACAGAAGAGGCTGGGTGAGGATGAAAAAGCCGAGCAGGAGAATCAGGATATAGGGCTTTTTCTGAGGCGTTTCTTCTTCTGGGAAGATGGTCATTAAGTCATAATAAAAACGGGGCGCTTGTGAGAAGCGACCCGTTTTCTTAAACGCCGATCAAGCGTTTTTCTTCATTTCATCCTTCATCAGCTTATAGCTGATACTATCCACCAACGCTTGCCAGCTGGCTTCGAGGATATCGTGGGAGACACCTACGGTGCCCCATTGACTTACCTTGTCAGAGGACTCGATCAAAACGCGAACCCTGGCCCCGGTACCATGCTCACTGGCCAATACCCGAACCCGGTAGTCATCAAGCCACATATCTTTCAGGTTGGGGTAGAATCTGGTCAAAGCCTTGCGCAGGGCATTATCCAGCGCATTAACCGGACCATCACCCAGGGAAGCAGTGTGGACCATTTCGCCTCCCACCTCCAAGCGAATGGTGGCCTCGGCATTGACATTTTCATCCTGGCTGTTTTTCTGGTTAATAACCCGAAAGCCTTTGAGGTCAAAATAGCGGCGCTGCGTACCAAGGGCCCGGCGCATGAGCAATTCAAAAGAGGCCTCTGCCCCTTCAAATTGATAACCCTGATTCTCAAGCTCTTTAAGGTCTTTAAGGATTGCCGTGACCACAGGGTCTTTACTCTTCAGGTCAATGCCAAACTGCTTGGCCTTATGAAGAACATTGGAGCGCCCGGACTGGTCCGAGATAAGAATACGGCGGACGTTACCCACCTTTTCCGGCTCAATATGCTCGTAGGTCAAGGGGTTTTTCTGCACTGCACTGACATGGATGCCACCCTTATGGGCAAAGGCCGAGGAGCCGACATAGGGCTGGTAGCGGTTGTGGGCCAGGTTGGCCAGTTCGTTGACGTAGCGCGATGTCTCACTGAGATTCTGCAAGTTCTTGGCAGCCTCAAATTCAAAACCCATCTTGAGAGCCAGGGCCGGGATGATGGAGGTCAGGTTGGCGTTGCCGCACCGCTCTCCATAGCCGTTCATGGTTCCCTGGACCTGCGTGGCGCCACAGGAAATGGCAACCAGTGAATTACCCACCGCGGTCTCTGAATCATTATGGGCGTGAACGCCAAGTTCCACCTCGCTTCCCAGGTTCTTCAGATGTTTTTTGATCTGAGTCATAATCTCCGGAATTTCCGTGGGCAAGGTGCCGCCATTGGTATCGCAGAGGACTAAGGCGTCAGCGCCGCCGGCAACAGCCCGGTCAATTGTTGACAGGGCATACTCCTTGTTGGCCTTGAAGCCGTCAAAGAAATGCTCAGCATCATAAAAGAGATGCTCGACATGGGGGCGCAGGTAACGGAGTGAATCTTCAATGATGACCAGATTATCGTTTAGTTCAATATGTAACGCATCCAAGACATGGATGTCCCATGTCTTGCCAAAGATAGTAATGGCCGGGGTTTTTGCTTCAACAAGGGCCTGCAGGTTAGGATCGCTTTCCGCATTGTTCTTGAAATTCCGGGTGGATCCAAAGGCTGCAACCTTTGTATAGCGCAGGTCGTAATTTCTAATCTCTTTGAAATATTCAGAAGAGACAGGGTTGGCACCAGGCCAGCCCCCTTCCACAAAGTCAACCCCAAACTCATCGAGTTTCATGGTGACTCTGACCTTGTCTTCAACCGAGAGGTTGAAATTTTCGGCCTGCGTACCATCACGCAGGGTTGTGTCATATATTGATACAGTGGTCATAGGTCAATCAACCTCATTCGGAGCGTGCGGGGTTATCCTTGTCGAGCCCAAATGCATCGTGCAGACTGCGCACGGCAAGCTCGGTGTATTTCTCCTCTATTACGCAGGAAACTTTAATTTCCGAAGTGGAAATCATGGAAATATTGATGCCTTCTTTTGCTAAAACACCAAACATGGTGGTTGCAATACCTGCATGGTTACGCATACCAACACCAACAATGGATATCTTGGCAATATCCTTGTCGCCGCTATAGTATTCAGCATTAATCTCCCCAGCCACCTCGGCAACGATCTCCATGGCCTGATCATAATCAGTTAAGGGAACGGTGAAGGTCATATCTGTCAAATCACCACTTCTGGTGTTCTGGATAATAACATCAACTACAATTCCAGCGTCAGAGATGGGGGTGAATATTTTAGAAGCTGTACCAGGTGTATCTGGCACCTTTGAAATGGTTATCCTGGCTTCATTTTTATTATAGGCTACACCAGAGACAGGCAATGATTCCATTTGTTGATCCTCCTCAACAACCCATGTGCCTTCAGTATCAGTGAATGTTGAGCGCACATGAAGGGGCACTTTATAACGTTTAGCAAAACTTACAGAACGGATATCAAGAACTTTGGCGCCAAGACTGGCGAGTTCAAGCATCTCGTCGTAGGTGATTTTTTCAATTTTTCTCGCTTTGTTGCAGATGTTAGGGTCTGTGGTGTACACGCCTTCTACATCTGTAAAGATTTCACATACATCTGCCTTTAGGGCAGCAGCAAGGGCAACAGCTGTGGTGTCGGAACCGCCGCGTCCCAAGGTGGTGATATGGTCATCCTCAGTCACTCCTTGAAATCCTGCAACGACAATGATCTTACCCTCATCATGATATTGATTAATGAGTTCCGTATCAATTTCTTTTATGCGGGCTTTGGTGTGCCGGGAGTCTGTTTTAATTTTAACCTGGTCACCAAGCAGCGAAATAGCGTCCATGCCAGCTGCCTTAACGGCCATGGCAAAAAGTGAGATAGTGACCTGCTCACCTGTGGCCAGGAGCATGTCGAATTCTCGCGGGTCTGGTTGAGCCTGCATCTGGTGAGCAAGATCAACAAAACGATTTGTCTCGCCAGACATGGCAGAGAGCACAACAACCATTTTATTTCCTTCCTGGGCTTTTTTCATTACCCGGTCGGCAACCGCTTTAATTTTGCCGGGATCGGCAACGGATGTGCCGCCAAATTTCTGTACTATGAGAGCCATTTTCTTACTTCTCTTAAAAACTATGTTTTGCATGAGGTGTTGGCCTGTCACACAACACTCTATTAAAAAGATTCCCGCCCTATTTCATTATATATGAAAGTGTTTTTGGCAGGGGTGAATTTTGAAAACATGTATAACTAACAAGAATCAACAAAGAGAACCACCTTATTTTTTGTAAAAAAATAAGGTTTGGAGGGTTTGCTGAACTTCTGGCCCCATAAGGCGGAACACTACAGAGTGTATAACTTTGCCGGCCGCAACCACAAGATAAAGAACACCTCTTGTTTCCCTTTGATTTCAAGGGAAAAAGGCGATTTTTCCACTAATGTTAACCTTGTTCCAAAAAAGAATATATTGTAATAAAATTTGTGAAGAAATAAGGAGATAAGGTCGATACTAAATATAGCTTCTCGACTTTTCAAATTTCATTATCACCTGGTGTAAATGTGAAGACTTCCCACATAGTTTTTTTTACTGGACTCTCTCTTGTCTTGGCCTGTGCAGGCGTTTATTTTGATCAGGCTAACCCGTCCCTGGATAGTAATGGTGAGATCCAAAATGGGTTTCAGGCCAGGCGTCCCCATAATGGTATTTCTCCAATGGAGGTTCAAGCTGTAAGCCCACCTCCCCTCCCCCTGAGCGCCAAGATATCGCAAACCATTGCAGGTGAACTGTTACCTGGTGATACCCTCATGCTTGCCATGAAACGAGCAGAGCTTCCCGAAACCGTCCGCCACCAGATAGTCAACAACCTGGATTCATGTTTGGATTTTCGAAGATTACGCCCCCATGATACATTTACAGTCGACTTGGATCAAGACGGCAACTTATTACGTTGTATTTATGAGTCTGATCCACTTCATAAATATACTGTTGTAAAGCGGGATGACACCTTTATTGCAGCTCAGGATGAAATTCCCCTTGAGGTAAAAACTGTCAGTATCACCGGCACAGTTAACTCTTCTCTCTTTACCGCTTTTCAAAAACTGAATCTCAGCCCCAAGCTTATTTATTCTTTTGCCGACATATTTTCCTCACGCCTTGACTTTAACACTGAGACTCAGCCTGGTGATAATTTCAGCATCGTTTATGAAGAATATTACCAAAAAGATACATTCATAGGTTACGGCAATATCTTGTACGCAAAATATGGTGACAAGTCCGGCAAAGATGTCCAAGAAGGTTTCTATCATACTCTTCAAAATGGTAAATCTGCTCATTACTCACCCAATGGAGAGGAGCTTGGAACCTCATTTCTTCGTTCACCGGTTCCCATGGGGCGGGTCACCTCAAGGTTTAGCTGGCGCCGCAAACATCCTATCCTTGGAGTCGTCAAACCACATCTTGGAGTTGACCTGGCTGCACCCACCGGCACACCTATAATTGCCGCTGCAGATGGCAAGGTTGTTTTTCGAGGTGTTAGAGGTGGTTTTGGCAAACAGGTCATCATCAAACATCCTAACGGTTATAAAACCTATTACGGTCACCTCTCCCGTTTTGCCAGAGGTCTCCATAATGGCTCTAAAATCAAACAGAAGGATATTATTGGCTATGTCGGTTCAACCGGCCGATCCACTGGCCCGCATCTTGATTATAGAATTGCTCATAATAATCAGTTCAAGAACCCCTTTGCCCTTAAGTTCAAACCACGTTCTGTTTTGAGCGGTACTGAGCTGGCCTATTACAATCAGTCCACAAATCAACTTGTGGCTATGCTTGACAAGTCTACCACCCAGAAAATCCTTTATGTTCGAACCTTTGTCCTGAAACCTCAGGATTCCATCACCCTGCTTTAGTAGATTCTTTTGAGCAGTAAACCATTCAATATAGTCCTGGTTGAACCGGAGATACCACCAAACACCGGGTCAATCGCCCGTCTTTGCGGTGCTACGAATTCAGTACTTCACCTGATTAAGCCTCTGGGTTTTTCTACTTCAGATAAGCATCTCAAGCGTGCCGGTCTTGACTATTGGCATTTTGTTGACATAAGATATTGGGATAATTTTGAAACTTTCCTCAATGCTCAAGCAGAAGAACGACTCTATTTTTTCACAACCAAGGTCAACGATTCATACACAGAAGCACACTACCAACAAGGAGATTTTTTAATTTTCGGCAAAGAAACAAAGGGGCTCCCTGAAGATGTTCTTGAACTCTATAAGGACCGCTGCTATACCCTTCCTATGGTTAATGAAAATATACGTAGCCTCAACCTGGCCATGACCACTGGCATAGTACTTTACGAAGCAATCAGGCAACAGCAAGGATTATTATAATGAAATCTCCCAAATGGCGTTATGTCCTGGCCCTTCTTCTTATTTTTTTATCCCCGTCATTAGTTTGTGCCGAGAAAAGGTATATTTCTGACACCCTCATTGTCTCCTTACGCGATACCCCTTCTCTCCGCGGCAATATTATCTCTTATCTGAGATCTGGCGATTCTTTTAAGATTATTGAGGAAAAGGAAGATGGGTTTATCCTCGTACAAACCCCCAAGGGCGATAAAGGCTGGATTCAAAAAAAATACACTATCGAAGAAAAGCCTAAAGATCTGATTATTGCCGACCTCAAAGGAAAAGTTCAGACCCTTAAGAAAAGATTAGACTCTGCAGCATCTTCCACAGGCACTTTCAAAAACTCAGCAAAAGATCTACAAGGACAACTTAAGGATAAAGCAAGGGAGATTGGTCAGTTAGAAAAGCAAATTACTGGCTTAGAACAGTCGGTAAAAAATGCTGAATCCAAATACGAAGACTTGAAAGAAAAAGCCCAAGGTGTTGAAGAAATTTTTGGCGAACGGGATAGCTTGAAGGCCCAAGTTCAAGACCTGGATCAAGAGGTAGAAATGTTAAAAGTCGAGAACACTGAACTTCTTCAAACTGACAGGATCTTATGGTTCTTAGCAGGATTTGGTGTTTTTCTTGTGGGTTGGATAATGGGTAAATTGTCCAGAAAGTCGCGAAGGAGTGGTCTTTCTCTCTGATTTCTGCGAACTAACTCCCCTCTTAAGGAGCAATCTGATCTATCTTCTTGCGTAAAGAATCCATCAACTCCTTAGCCTCAAGGAAATCCGGATAGAGACGAAGCGCCTTTGTTGTGTATGCCATGGAGCTATTATACTCACCTTGTTCGTAGAGTAAGATGGCTATATTGAAGTTTACCTCTTTCGCCTGAGGACGTAGCTTTAAGGCTGACAAATAGAAATATTTACTCTTTTGGAAATCGCCAATCCCCTTGGCTTCCAGGCCTAGCCTGTTCCAAAATCTGACCGTCTCCGTGTCGTCATCCTGTAATTTTTTACCAAAAAGATAATCTGCTTCATCGAGCAAACCACATCCTATATAAGATTCTATGACCTTCTCAACATGAGCCTTATTGCTTTTGGCGATTTTTGTAGCAGTTTTCAGGGCTTTACGTACAGTAGCCATGTCATCCAATTTAAACGAAGCCTTGGCCAAATCAATATGGAGATCTATATTGTTGGGGGCAACCTCAAGAGCCTTGTTAAGGTAAATAAACATCTGGCCAAAATCATCGGCCTTTGCATAGATCTCCACAAGACCAACCATGGCATTTATGTAATTCCCCTCAATCTCCAGGCATCTTTTGAAGAACTTAACCGCCTCCTCATCTCTGGCGCTTTCTTTGCTGATTTGGCCAAGGTAAAAATAGGGTTTAGCCAGCGCCGGTTCAATGGCCTGGGCCAGAAGAAAACTTTTATAGGCCTTGCCTAAATCATTGTTCATATAGCAATGTTTACCTGTATGCATAGCCTTCAGATAGGGGCTGGCGCTTTGTTGCTGTAGGTGAACTTGATTAAGCACCTCTTCAAGCCTGTCTGCTGTGATTGGTTTAATGAGATAATTATCCACCTCTGCCTGCACCGTATTCATAAAATCACCCCAGTTATCGGCGCCGGTGATCATAATAAATGGGAGGTTAAAATATTCCTTGGAGCGACGAATACGGTGGAGGAACTCAAGGCCGTTTAAGCGCGGCATAATATAATCGCTAATAACAATATCAACTTCTCCCTCAAGGATTTTTTCCCAACCACTTTCTCCGTCAACAGCTGAAGAAACATTGTTATAGCCAATGCTGGTTAACATGCTCTCTAGCATTTTGCGCATGGCAAGGTTGTCATCTACAACCAAAAGCCGTTTCTGCAGTTTCTTTATTTTTGACATCAGGGGAGAGAATGGAATTTAAATTTTAAGATAATCCTTGAATTTCATAGACACACTATCGTATGTGCGGCAAGGATGACAGTTTTTTGTTCATCAGGATTATGATTTTAAAGATTGCCAACCCTTCAATGTTGGGGTGTTGTCTGCCAAGTTAATTATCCCTTGAAACATCGATAAATCTTGGGTATAGCATCTCTTCAACCGTAAATTTCCCTCTTTTTTCAATAATATGGAGAAGAAACGTGCTTGATTCAATCAGTAGTTTTGTTTGGGGCCCTGTTACTATTATTTTGCTTCTAGGTACAGGTGTTTTCACAACTTTTCTCATGAAGGGCGTTCAAATCCGGAGGTTTTTTTACGGCTTTGGTTTATTGTCCGGCAAATATGATAACCCTAAAGACAAGGGTGAAATAACCCATTTTCAAGCTTTATCCGCAGCTCTTTCTGCAACTATCGGCACAGGTAATATAGCTGGTGTTGGCGTAGCCATAGCAAGTGGCGGACCGGGCGCCTTATTTTGGATGTGGGTAACAGCTTTCTTTGGCATGAGCCTCAAGTTTGCCGAATGCCTGCTGGCCCTTAAGTATCGGGTTATCCATGAGGATGGTTCTATCAGTGCCGGCCCCATGTACTATCTTGAACATGGTCTTAAACAAAAATGGCTGGGGATTCTTTTTGCCTTTTTTGCGGCTATTGCCTCCTTTGGCATTGGCAATATGGTGCAGGCCAACTCAGTTGCTGCCCCCCTGTTCACCACCTTTCATATCCCTAAACTTGCAACAGGTCTTATTATCGCCATTCTGGTCTTTTGCGTTATTGTCGGCGGCATTAAACGTATCGGTCATGTGGCGAGTCGCATGGTTCCTGTCATGGCCTTTTTTTATGTGGCTGGCGCCTTAACCGTACTTTTCTTAAATTTTGAAGCAATTCCAGCAGCTTTTTCAATGATTTTTAAGGATGCCTTCACCGGTAGTGCTGCTACTGGAGGTTTTGCTGGAGCTGCTGTAGCCCAGGCCATTCGCTTTGGAGTTGCCCGCGGACTTTTTTCTAATGAAGCAGGTCTTGGCAGCGCTCCCATTGCCCATGGCGCCGCTCAAACAAACGAACCTGTCCGTGAGGGGCTCGTTGCCATGCTCGGCCCCTTTATTGACACTATTATCATTTGCACCATGACCGGCCTTGTCATCATTGTTACCGGCGCTTATCAGGGTGGGCTCTCCGGCGCTGACCTAACCTCCCATGCCTTTGGCTCTGCGCTTCCCACAATTGGTACATATATCGTTGCCATCGGTATGACTATTTTTGCCTTTTCAACAGCAGTGAGCTGGTCTTATTACGGGGACAGATCAGTCGAATATCTTTTTGGAGAGAAATCGATTATGCCCTACCGTATTCTCTACTGTGCTTTACTGCCGGTGGGCGCCACTTTTGAGTTGAAGCAGGTTTGGGCAATCTCTGATATTTTTAATGCCCTTATGGCTTGGCCTAACCTCATTGGTCTCCTCTTTCTATCTGGTGTTGTTGTTAGATCAACCCGTGAATACTTTGCTGACCCCAGGCGGGTGAGTGCTCATTAATAATTCTAGTAAATTTTCAATATAATTAAGGATATATCATGAAAAAAATAGCTGTATTAGCGGGTGATGGAATAGGCCCGGAAGTCATGCAAGAGGCCATTAAGGTCCTTGATGCCGCCCAGAAAAAATTCTCCTTTGAGCTCGAATATGTGCACGAAGATGTCGGTGGTTGTGCCATTGATAACCACGGCGAGGCCCTCCCTGCCCACACCTTGAAGACATGTGAAGAAAGTGACGCCATCCTTTTCGGTTCCGTGGGTGGTCCTAAATGGGAGTCTCTTCCTCCGGCAGAGCAGCCAGAACGTGCAGCTCTGCTGCCTTTACGGAAGCATTTTGATCTGTTTTGCAATTTCAGACCATCCAAGGTTTTTAAGTCCCTAGTCCAGGCCTGTCCATTACGTTCTGATATTGTTGGTGACGGCTTTGATATCCTTTGTGTGCGTGAATTGACCAGTGGCATTTATTTTGGTGAACCCAAAGGTCGTGAAGGTGAAGGCATGGATGAATATGCCTTTGATACGATGGTTTATCGGCGCTGGGAAATTGAGCGTATCGCCCGCATGGCCTTTGATGCCGCCCGTCTTCGTAACAAAAAAGTCACTTCGGTTGACAAAGCAAATGTCCTCACCACCATGGTTTTATGGCGTGAAGTTGTCAATGAAATTGCCAAAGAGTATGACGATGTAGAACTTAGCCACATATACGTTGATAATGCCACCATGCAGCTTGTTCGCGATCCAAGGCAATTTGATGTTTTGCTTTGCGGAAATATGTTTGGCGATATCATTTCTGATGAGTCTGCCATGCTCACCGGCTCCATGGGGCTTTTGGCCTCAGCCAGCCTCAACAAGGATAAGTTTGGACTTTATGAACCAGCCGGTGGCTCAGCACCTGATATTGCCGGCCAGGGTATCGCAAACCCTATTGCCGAAATCCTTTCTGCTGCCATGATGTTACGTTACAGCTTTGGCCTTGATGAGGCCGCAGACGCCATAGACGCAAGCGTTGCAAAAGCCCTTGATTCTGGCATTTTCACAGCTGATATTGCCATGGATAAGACCAAGGCTGTAGGAACAGCAGCCATGGGTGATGCCATCGCCAATGCCCTCTAAAAGATTATTTTATTTACTTTCGTTGCCCGGGTTTGTCTTGCTGACAGGCTCGGGTTTGTTTTTTTGATGACTACTGAATTTAACAATATAGCCATCGTCCTCGTCGAACCCCAAGGTGGTCATAATATCGGCTCTATCTGCCGGATTATGATGAATTTTGGTTTCCGAGAGCTGCGTCTGGTCAACCCTCGTGTTGATCATCTTTGTAAAGAGGCACGTGACATGGCGGTCACAGCCAAAAAAACAGTCCTGCGCTCTGCACGCAAATTTAAAAGTCTTGAAGGGGCTATAGGTGATTGCCACTTGGTGGTTGGCTCCACCCGCAGGTTTGGCAAATATCGAAATGAGTTTATCCGGCCCGATCAATTAAAAGAAGTATGCAGCGCCCTGCCCTCTGATCAAAAAGCCGCCCTCGTCTTTGGCAGAGAGGACCATGGCCTTTCCACTGATGAACTAAGCCTCTGCGACACCTTTATTACCATTGACACCTCGCCAGATCTTCCGTCACTTAATCTTGCCCAGGCAGTTGCAGTCTGTCTTTATGCGTTTTCCAAGCACGGCTCACAGGGGCAAGACCCACCGGCAACTGAACTTGCCACGGCTGGAAATAAGGAAAAAATGTTCCAGCACATGCGCAAGACATTATTGGCGGCAGGATATCTTGATCCTTTAAATCCGGACCATATTTTAAGGACATACCGCAGAATTTTCAATCGGGCCGGCCTTGATGAAAGGGAGGTGCGTATCCTCCATGGCCTCTGGAGTTTGATCGACAGGCAACTTCTGGCAAGAGAAAAGAATCATCGCAAATAAAAAAGGCGGCTACTGTCTAATAACAGTAACCACCTTTGTCTTTGATGAAAATATTTAGATAAATCTAACTTATTGGGGAACCATTTAAGGCCCATGCTCCGGTGCCCATGTCAAACTTATAGTCAACCTCATACTTGGTGTCTATGGCCGATGTATTGGAATCCTGTGTGCCAAGGGCAGTAACCTTATAAATCAAAACGTTGTTATCATTTTTAAGGAAAACAATTTCCGGTTGTTTTAGGCGGATATTTTTTGAGAGGTTAAAAGTTTTCCGCAAAATATTCTGATAAGCTGAAAGCAAAAATCTATGCTGGCTACTAACAACCTGCTGTTTGCTGATTTCTGCCATTGTCTCTTTGACCATTTTTTCTCGGTCAGCTAAGTTCAGTTGGAGTTTATTCGAATTTGCTCCGATTTCTTGAAGAAGCTCATGGTAATAGGCTAATGATTCTTCATACTTTTTCTCTAATCGAAGCTTTCCAGCTTTCATTTCTAACGTGTCAATCTTATTAAGGAAAACGTTCTTATCTATTTTGGCGATCATTTCTCGGGAAATGGCAGTAGCTGCGAGACCAGTAACCCCATTTTCTTCTGAGAACTCAATGATTCTTTCAAAGATTTTTCTTGCCTCAATCGATTTGTTAAGGGCTAAAAGAGCCTGGGCTTCTTCAAGAGAATTATTTATATCGGCCACATGACGTGCCTTACTAATCCTGGTCACGAGGTCATAATCAGAGACCCTATTCTCCTGAGCAAAACGGAGTGCCTGACCATAAGAATTCATGGCCTCATCCCATCTTTTTTCATTAAAGAGAAGATCCGCCTGTTTCACCATACCTCTGAAAGATACTTTACCCACGTCCTCATATTGGACATACATGATATCGCGAATATCAAGAATAGATTTATGAAGTTTATTGATGGTAACATGATGAAAATCTTCATCCTTCAGAGCGACATCCAATGCCTGCTGATACTCTGTAAGCGCTACTGACCAGTTCTTGTCTGTGACGTTCTGTTCAGCCTTCTTGGTCAACAAGGCGATCTTATCGAGCTGTATTTTATTGGCAAGATCGATAAAGGTATCTCCATGGAGAACCTTGCCAAGGAGGCCCTGTTGAAATCGTGTTGAAGCAATCATGTTCTTGGTGCAGCCAAGGAGGTTCAGCTTTCCAGGCTGATTGAGGAAATGAACTTTGTTCAAATTCTTCTCAACTTTCTCCATTTCCAATTTGGCAAGCTGATATTCATGCCTGGCAATATATGAATTGGCCTTTGTCCAGTGGGAGTTACCTTCCATATATGAGAAAATTTCATAGCCGCTGTAAACAAAGGGGGTAAGGATAACCATTGAGGTTAAGAGGATGTTTCTGATCTTATTTCTTTGTAAAGATTTTTGAAGTTTTTTCTCAATTCTAGAAATTGCGATATTGCGCCCGTCAATCTTATGTGCAGTATCGAGAAATTCCCTGACCTTTTTCTGCTTCCCCTTCTTGGCGGCCTTTTCTGCTTCGCTGAGGCTTTGCTGGAGATTGGTTATGGTCCCTTCTATAAAATCGATATCATTTTGTATATTGGGAAAGTCTGGCACCAAACGTTTTGCCTTAAGTAAATTGCCAAGGGCCTTAGGGTAATCAGCTTTTTTCAGGAGCCTGTTCACCTCTCGGGTAAGTAGTCTGGCCTCGTTAACCTTAACCTCAAGATCGCTAAACAGATTGTTCTTATTTGGAATGGGGGTATTGGGTGGAAGACTTTTCATGAACTCATAACTGGCAAAAATCTTATTATTGCCTATGAGGGCCATCAGATGTTGAAGATATTGATCAACCATTAAGAGTCTCCCTAGTAAAGAAAAAATAAATTTCGACTTTATAACTAAAATTAAATCTTATGGCTGGAAGCTTCAATCGGCGCAGCGTTTAAAGACAACCTAGGCAAAATGCCTAGATGTGTGCTGATTTTTATTTTTTCCTTTTATTATCAGTAGGTTAGAAAGAGTTAAAAGTGAGGGATGGAGAATGCTGCAATTTGTCAGTTCGGGAAAAATTTTTCAGCGAGTGAGGCGACATTGTCGGCAGCACCACCTTGGCCCAGGGCATCTTTGATTTCAGCAAGCTTTGAGATCATCTCTGTATGGGGTTGATTTCCAGGCCAGATTTTTTGCATGGCACGGGCAATCTTCTCAGGTGTTGCATCATCTTGCAGAAGCTCAGGCACTATTTCCTCATCAGCAATAAGATTCACCAGCGAGGCATAATCAACCTTGATAAAGCGCTTTCCCAGAAAATGGGTCATGGCTGAGACTTTATAGGAAACAAGCATGGGTATTTGCAAGAGGGCAAGCTCAAGGGTAACTGTACCTGAGGCGGCCATCACCAGATCACAGCATGCCATGAGATCATAGCGATCTCCTTCAACCACATGTATATCTACAGGGAAATCATCAAGGCCGTTTTCCTTGAGCACATCAATAGTCAAGGTGGGTGCCAGGGGTAAGAGATAGGTGGTATCAGGATGAACTTTCTGAAGGAGGCTTGCTGCTTTTAGAAAAACTGGCAACATGGTGGCTATTTCTTTACGCCGACTCCCCGGCATAATACCCACGACATTTTTACCGGCAGGGAGACCATGTTTGTCAAAAAAGGCTTCTCTTCCAATGATTGCCTTTACGTGTTCAGCCAGAGGATGGCCGACATAGGTTACAGGGAAAGCGTGCCTGGCATAAAAGGCTTTCTCAAAGGGCAGAATAACCGCCATCTCATCGACAAGTTTACGGATTTTTTTGACCCGGCCACTGCGCCAGGCCCAGACCTGAGGACTAATATAATACAAAACTGGAATATGAAGTCGGCGAGCTTTTTTGGCCAACATCAGGTTGAAATCAGGATAATCAATGAGAATGAGAAGATCTGGTTTCCTCTCCTTAAGAGCATTGTGGAGGATATTCTGCGCAGAGATAATGGAGCCGAGATGGGCAAGGACTTCCACAATGCCAACCACGGCCATATCTGCCGCATCGACCAGAATCTCCATGCCAGCCTGGCGTAAGGCTGTGCCCCCCATGCCGTAAGCTTTAATCTGAGGAAGACGTTTTTGCAAGGCCTGCAAGGCGCGGGCAGCATGCATATCTCCGGAGGCCTCTCCGGAAACTATCATAACTTCTGTTTTTGGAATTTCAGACATTTATAAGTTGTGAACAGCTTGATGTTCTTTCATCTCATCAATTAACTGAAGGGCAATGGCCAAGGCCTGCCGCCCTTCCACCCCACTTACCTTCGGTTGCTTCCTGGTTTGAACAGCATCAATAAAATGAAGCAGTTCTGACTTCAGAGCATCGCCTTGATCGGGAAAGGGTAAATGGGTGGCCTCTTCCATGGGATAGCCATCTGCTGTCTGGCCGCCGCTTCGTTCGATCACTGTGATATCCTTTTTGCCGTAATCAACAATGAGCGAACTCTTTTTTTGATGGATTACAAGCTGCCTGACATTGCTCTGGGCAATCCTGCTTGCTGTAACAGTGGCCGCGCAACCATTTTCAAAAATAAGTTGGGCAGTGGCCACATCAGTGGATGTGGTGACCACTGATGAACCCAGGGTACGTATAGTCTTTAGGGGTGAGGAAACAACACTTAAGATAATGTCGATATCATGGATCATAAGATCAAGGACAACATCAACATCATTGCCACGGGGGTTAAATTGATGGACCCGCTGCGATTCGATATAAATGGGGTTATCAAGATAATGATTAAGGGCCATGATGCCAGGATTAAAACGCTCCAAATGACCAACCTGCAGGATACATTTCTGTTGTTTTGCAAGCTCGACAAGCTCATCAGCCTCATCAAGCGTAACAGTGATAGGCTTTTCCATCATGACATCAAGGCCGGCAGCAAGACAATCCATACCAACCTTGTGATGAAAGGTCGTAGGGGTAACAATGCTCGCGGCATCAACTAAAGAAATGAGCTCGTGATAATCATCATACGCCTTGCATTGACAGGATTTGGCAATTTCTTCGGCTCGACCAATATCCGTATCAAAAACGCCGACAAGATCAACATGATCCATGGCGGCATATTTTTGGGCGTGGAAATTACCCAGATATCCTACACCGATAACTCCTGCCTTAATCTTTTTCATAGAATGACTACCAGCTCTCCTGGCTAGGAGCCAGCGAGAGATTCAGTTTTTTGGAGTAACACAGACACTTCGTCAAACAGTTCTATGACAAAGGATGTGAAACGACTAAGTGTTTCCTGAGGTCCAGATTCCTTAACAGCACTGTCAAGAAAGGCGTCAGCCAGTTTGATATACATCTGCTGGACATCTTCATCACTCCCTTTTTTGAAGATGTGAAAATAATGGCGAAAACGTTCTTCAAAGATCTTCTTAATCAGGTCGGCAAGAGCTTCTTCCTTGTCAACAGATGCTTGTTCCGGCTGGGCTGCAAGGATACGCTGCACAATAACGTTCATCATGGTGGCATGAAAATCTTCAACAACAGTACCCATTTCTTCGCTGGGCTCTTTGTTGTTTAAAAAGGCTATTGTTGCAATAAAAATAGCAAAGACATCAAACTCGTTTACAGCAAACTCAGTATCAGCAAAATCATCGTTATTAAAGAAATATAGTAATCTTGATGAGATAAAATCATGGGCAGCCACAAGGGGCTGATAAATTTCTTTTGAAGGTGGTGTCATAATAATTTAAACCAAGAGTTCATCCTCTTCAGGTTGATGGCGGCGTTTAAGTTTGTCCGGGTGCCATGATGTAAAGGCAAGAACTAACGCCGCTGAGAGGCAAGCAAGCATGGCCCCGCCACCATAAAGCATGAGTTGTCTAGAGGAGTAACCACCATAATTCTCACTCCAGTCAACGTTCACTGCAAAATAGACAAGAATAAGTAAGAGAGCTGGAGTGATAAATCTGACACAGATATCCCAGATGAGCGGGATTTTACTGCCGGAAGCAGCAAAATGGTCCCGTAGTACCACTGTTTTAAGCACCCAGCCAACCAGCAGGCACTCTAAAAGACCGCCAAGGACGAGGCCATAATTTGTTATAAAATGATCTGCAATATCGAGTATATAAAGTCCTCCTTGGGTGGTAAAAATCAGGCTGCCGACAAAACCTAAAACACATACTGCGGTCACCACCTTTTTCCTGCCCCAGACAAATTTGTCAGTAACAGAACAGGTAAAGGCCTCAATCAAGGATACACCTGAGGTGAGACCAGCTATAACCAAAATTAAAAAGAACATTATGCCAAAAAGGGTATTGAAGCTTGGCAGCAATGAGATTGCCTTAGGGTAAACAACAAAGGCAAGCTGCGGGCCGCCCTTAATGGCATCATCAAAGGCTACCCCCTGACTCTGGGCCATGAATCCTACTATACCAAACACAGCAAGACCAGCGATGAGCGAGTACGCACAGTTTACCACACATGTTACTAACGCATTCTGGCCAATATTTGTTTTTTCCGGCAGGTAGCTGGCATAGGTGATCATAATGCCGAAACCTAAAGAAAGGGTAAAGAAGATCTGACCAAAGGCAGCCACCCATGTCTTAATGGCCTGGCTGCGGATATCAGGGTCTGTGGCAAAGATATTGATCCGAGACCAGTCTGCAGAAAGGTAATTATTGATGATTGCATCAGTGGCGCCATCTAAAGTAAGGGTCCAGCCCACCATAATAAGGGTCAAGAGAAACAGGGCCGGCATAAAAATTTTACTGGCCCGCTCAATTCCATGGCTGACATCACGAAAACAGATGAGCCAGCATAAAAACCAGACAAAGCCTGTGGCAAAGAGAATGGGCATCCGAAAGGAGCCTAGATTGTCGGCTGAGTCAGTAAGTTTAAGAAAATCGCTAAAAAAGAAACTTTGCGGATCGGCACCCCACCCTAAAGAGGCGGAGAGAAAGAGATAGTTAACACACCAGCCAATAATGACCGAGTAGTAGAGCATAATGCCAAACATAGCCACCACTGGCATCCACCACCCCAACCACTCATACTGACTTCCTATTCTTCTGAAACTTAAGGGTGAAGACGCTTTTTCAAAATGTCCGACGCCATACTCGACGAGCATGATAGGCAGGCCCGCGATCAGCAAGGCAACGATATACGGAACAAGGAAAGCGCCCCCACCATATTGATGGGCCATATAACTAAAACGCCAAACATTGCCAAGGCCAATGGCCGATCCTATAGCGGCAAGCAGAAAACCTAGATTTGACTGCCAGTTTCCCCTGCTACTGCTCATAAAATATTCTCCATTTATTTATGTTCAAGACTTCCGTAAAATTGAATAAAAATAACTGATTATCGCGGGGTAACTCTATCTTATTTGAGGCCTTTGTCAATATACTAGCCTTTTAAAGAAGCGCTTAGTATTATTGCCTTCCCCTTACCTCTACAAAAATAATTTTGTGAAATAAGTACTCTTAAAAATAATATAAAAATTCCGAGTAATTATGGCATCAAAAACAATCCCTGTGGAACAGGCCGTTGGTATGGTCCTCCCCCACGACGTCACGGAAATCAGGCCCCTTGGTTCGGCAGACGACGCAAAAGACTCTTTCAAAGGGGCAGCCTTTAAAAAAGGGCATATCATCCGGAGCGAAGATGTCGAACACCTTAAGCGCCTTGGTAAAGATCACATCTATGTACTTTCCCTTGATGATGACGAGGTTCATGAAAACGAGGCTGCCGAAATCATGGCCAAAGCCTTGGCTGGAAGTGGCGTTGCCATTAGCGGAGGCCCCACCGAAGGGAAGTTGAGTTTAGTCGCAGAATTTGATGGCATCCTTAAAATAGATGTCGAAAAACTTAATGAGTTCAACTTACTCGGCGAGGTGATGTGTTCCACCTTGCATAACAATACGCCGGTCAAAAAAGGAACCCAGGTTGCAGCAACCCGCCTTATCCCCCTGACCTCTCAGAGAGATGTTGTTGACCAAGCAGCTGAAATCTGTCCGGCTGAGGGCATTCTCTCCGTAAAAAAACTGCGTAAAGTCCAGGCTGGACTTATCATTACCGGCAATGAAGTTTTTTATGGCCGGATCAAGGACGCCTTTGAACCCGTCCTCAGAAAAAAGCTCGCTGAGTTGGGATCTTCGGTTATCAAGGTGGCCTTTGCTCCAGACGATATCGACATAATTGCCAAAGAAATCAGGGGCTGCATTGATGCAGGGGCTGATCTCATCATCACCAGTGGCGGTATGTCTGTTGATCCTGACGATGTAACTAGAATGGCCATCGCCAAGGCCGGTGCCACCGACATTGTTTATGGGACCCCGGTTCTGCCCGGAGCCATGTTTCTGGTGGGAACCATCGGTGATATTCCGGTTATGGGCCTGCCGGCCTGCGGGATGTTTCATCGAATTACAGTTTTTGATCTTGTCCTTCCCCGGGTACTCTCCGGTGAAAAAATGAGCCGTGCCGACCTTGCCAAGTTGGGCCATGGCGGTCTGTGCAGTGTCTGCAAGAAATGCACATACCCTATCTGTCATTTTGGGAAATAGCGCTCAAGAACAGCGTAGGCCGCCTTTATTGCCAAGAAAAGCCAGGGACTGGCGTGAAAGATGAGATCAAACCAGTCCACCGGTTTTTCCAGGGTTCCCTGGCTTAACATCCTTATTTTTTCGACAAGATGGGGTGGTGTGAAGGGAGCCAGGCCGATGGTAAGGAAGAGGACCACAAGCAGAGGCCAGTCTAATCGAGCTATAAGTTCACGCACCATCTATTTCCCTGCCTTATCTCCATTAGGATGAACGAGCATCCAGGTCCGGGTAGCAAGTTTTCTATCTTTGGCTACGCGACCGCTGACCACAACTCTGCTTATCGGCCTCTGCAAAGGCTTATCAGCTGTAAAATAGAGGGTGTCCCCTTGCCTTTGACCTTGATGCCAGCCCAAACCACTTACCCAAAAACCAAAGCTGCCTGGGATATAATCCTCTGGATTGATCATGGTTACCTGAAACCTGGTTACCATGGCATCTGCTAATTGCTGGGGCTGGGGGGTAAGGTCGGTTACCGGGAAATCGGTTAGTTTAAGGATTTTTTCAAAATGGGGCATGGAAGCCCATTCGTCGCCAAGGATAGGCTGCCTGGGGAGATTGAAAAGATCTGAATGAGAGCCGACAGCACCTGGGTCCTGCGTCAAGATGGCCTCATATCCTAAGGCCTTGGCCTCCTCAATAACGATTTGATTATACTCGCCATATGGAAGAGCAAGGAAACGGGGCGTATCGCCGAGTTCCCTTGAAAAAAGGGCCATGGATTTCACAAGATCGCCACTGATCCAGGCCCTGTAGCCAAACTCATCCATATTCTCCTGCCGAAATGCCAGGTGCTTATGGCCGAAAGTATGGTCTTGAAGATCAACACCATGCTCCTTCAACTCACGGAGTTGTGACCAGTTCATATAATCGCCATAATCCTGGTCAACCCCTTTAGTGTAAACAAAAACCGAAAAGGGGTAGCCATGTTTCTTAAGAATTGGCCAGGCATTTTCATAAACAGTGGCATAGGAATCATCAATGGTAATGACCACAGTTTTTTCAGGTATTTTTGTTTTGTTTTTTAACAGAGAGATTAACTCGGCAAAAGGAATCACCGTGTAACCATTATCAAGCAGAAAATCCATCTGCTCGGAAAAGGCCTCAACACTGACATTAGTCGTTGGGTAGCGGGCATCTCCGAAACGATGATAAATTAAAATAGTTGCATTACCTTCTGCCAGACTGAAGCTTGGCGCCATAAACAAAAAAAACAGGAGAAGTGGAAACAGGATGTTTCTTTTCGACATGAAAAACCTCGGATTTATGATCATTGTAATGCACAACGGCAGGACAGAGTGAACGAGACACCTTCCTCGTTCAGCAACAGACTAATGGGTATGGCATAAAAACAGAAGAAACAAAAGAAATTCGCTGGATATAGACACCAAGAATTAATTGACTGCTACCTTAGGTGCCATGCTCTCTCCATAACGAGCAAGATGCAGGGTGTCAAAACGTTTGAGTCGGTTATAACGTATAATTCTATTAACTTTAGTCACATAACTCTTTCTTTTTTCAGAATAAAAAAGCAGGCCTCCACTTAACACCTCCGTGTCCTGGCTCTCCATGCGAAGGGTTCGGAATTTCACGTAGAGGTGATGGCTGTTTAAGGTGAGGATATATGCATTTACGGAGTCAAGAATGGTGTCGTATTGAGCCACAAGAAACTTGCTTCCTGTCTCTCTTTCGCCAGGGACAAGTCCTTTTTCACCCCAGGTGCGGATGCCAAAAAGATTATTGCCCTCTCTGGCAAAACGAGAAGTTCCCCAAGATGATTCCAAAGCGCTTTGGGCCAGAAGAAGACTGACAGGCACGGGCCGCACCCTTTTTTTGAGCTGAGCGATGGTTTCAGCCTTATAACGTTTAGCCAAACCAAGAAGCCACTGTTTGTCCTTATTTGATAGAATCTTTTGCCATGCTGCAGGAATTTCTTTTAATGAGAAATCTCCAGGCAGAGCACCAGACATTGCCAGAATTTCAAAAAGACGCAAACGTTCATTCTCTACCATCTGGTTTGCATAAAGAGCCACAGGCAAAAGGGTGTGTAAAAAGGTCGTCTTCTTGTCAGCAATGGATAAGGTGTGAAGGTTATCAGGGAAGGAGGTGAAAAGCACCGGGTCAATGGTAGAATTATTCTTTATTGACCAGAGCCCATACTTCTCCAGTGTCTGCTGAAGATCCATCGAGGATGATGGACTATACGATGGCACAGAGGGGTCAGGGGGCTCAACTTCATTTGCTTTAACAGTAAGAGTTTCAGTAGGATTTTGGACCTTTGCCACTGAAACCGTATCACGTTGAGGGATGATAAAAGAAAGGAGGACTAGACAGGTGACAATGGCAACAGAGCTTGTCCTGAAAATCTTTTGGGCGAAGATAATAGTCTCAGAATAGGAACATTGAAGTGCGTTGTCAGGATGTAAATCTAAAGGCTTATGCATAGCAAAATAATAAATCAAAAAACGGAATAAACTCAATTCTTTCATAAGACTTTGTATCGAAATATGGTATTTTCATAATATTTTTTCATGCTTACCCAATTTTAACCACTTTAATGAGGCTTCAACATGACAAAAAAAGTACTCTTTGCGCTTCTTCTTGCCGTTTCTTTTTCCTTACCCGCATTATCATGTGCTGAGGAATCCGCACCTCGAATTATTATGGAAACCAGTATGGGCAATATGACCATTGCCCTTTTTGACAAAGAGGCGCCCATTACCTGTAAAAACTTTCGCACCTATGTGCGTGATGGTTTCTTTGATGGCCTTATTTTCCATCGCGTCATTCCTGGTTTTATGATTCAGGGCGGCGGTTTCGAGCCCGGTCTGAAAAAAAAATCAACCAGGCCGCCTATCATGAATGAGGCGCATAACGGCTTAAAGAATAAAAGAGGCACCTTGTCCATGGCCCGCACCCAGGATATCAACAGTGCCACAGCCCAGTTCTTTATCAATGTGAATGACAATAGGTCCTTAGACCATCGTTCCATGCGTATGGATGGATACGGCTATGCAGTGTTTGGCAAGGTTGTCGAAGGCATGGATGTAGCGGATGCCATTGTTTCAGTGCCAAGGGGACAAAGCGGAATGTATGGTGATGTGCCCAACAAGGACGTGGTTATCTTAAAGATGTATGAGGAAAAGAAATAGGAGAGTTGTCAACTGACGCCATGAGCGAAAAACCTATAATGCAAATGACGTTAAAGGGAAGACGGGGAGGGAATGAAGCTTATTTCTCTCCCCAATGGACGGCAATGGTGCCCATCATGAACTTCTTGAATCCTACCTTCTGAAAACCTGCATGCCGAAATTCTGTTGCAAGATCATCCGCCTTGTAAAAATCCATGGTGGAGCCTGTCAGATAGGCATACGCGGCCTCATCGCTAGCGATCAATCTCCCCATTAAGGGAATTCCCCAACGTAAATAGCCCCGGATAAAGGGGTAAAGAATGTTTTTTCCAGGGGGCGTAGTGTCAAGGCAGACAATACGTCCCCCCTTTTTAAGCACCCTGTATACCTCGTTAAGAACGGTGGGGGCATGGTCTACATTTCGCAAGAGGTAGCCAAAGGTCACTGCCTCAAAAAAATCATCGCCAAAGGGAAGAAAATTGGCATCACAGGCCTGCCAGGAGATATCGCGGTCAGCAAAGCGCTTGCCTGCCTCAGCCAGCATATTTTGGGCAAAATCGCCTCCAATGACGGTGGCTTTAGGAAACGATTCTTTATAAAGGGCAGCAATATCACCGGTTCCGGTGGCTAGATCAAGCACCCTCCCCTGCTTGGCATCTCCAGCTTTGGCGACCACAAACTTGCGCCAGCGCTGGTCCTGGCCCAGGGTCATGACCCTGTTCATCAGATCGTATTGACCGGCGATGGAGTCGAACATTTTTTGTACTGCTGGGGCCTTACTCAAGGGGATTTCCTATTTTCATCAAAAATAAACTGGTGCACCACTATCAATCTTTTGCATCAAAAAGGGTTGCCGGGTTTTTCACCTCATCAGACTTATCATCTTTGGAGGTTAACGCTCTCACCCTGGTTACCGGTCTGGTGTTGGAAACCCTTTTCCCTCGGGCTGCCGCCCCTTTAATCAAGAAATCCTCAAGAGAAAAATCCTCATAATTTGCCTTGGCCCTTTTATTCGGGGTGTAATAGACCCTGACAAGCCCCTCATCACCAAGACTCATATGCTGAATAAGGGAGCGTTTATGGGGCTTAAACAGCTCATAGTCCTTTTCCATGATAAATTTCGGCATTTTAAAGCGCTTAATATAGGAGAGATTTTCACTACCGTTTTTGTAGATGATGTTAAAAACGAGTCTACCTTCAACCTTGCCCATCCAGACGATATCGTGGCCGATAAAAACCTTTTCAGCCACAGGCACGACTCTATAAGTGCCATTTTTGAAGACAAGCATGACCTTGTCATACTCTGAACAAGGGAAAGAAAATCCCTCATCCCCTTTAACCTGATGGCCCAGAAATCCTGTTTTTACTTGATAGCCAAAGGTAAGGTTAGAGATTGCCACCTTGCGGGCCTGAACCTCGGAGAAGGTGGCAATCTCTGTACGGCGAGGATAGTCAGGGCCATATTTTTTCAGCAGCTTGTCGATATAATTAGTTGTAAAAAGAACCATATCTTTCAGATGCTTTTCAACTTCACGGATCTTCTTGCGGGTGGCATTAATTTCTTTTTGCTTCTTGGCAATATCGTAACGGGATATCCGTTTAATCCGGATCTCCAGAAGCCGTTCAATATCCTCCAAGGTGACGTCACGTAGCAGACGATCTCGAAAAGGTTTGAGCGAGCTGTCAACGGTTTCAACCACAAGTTGGTAGGTGTCACATTCCTCAATCTTCTTATAAAGACGTTCTTCTATGAAAATCTGTTCAAGGAGAGCGGCCTGAAGCCTTTCCTGGAGGCGATCAAGATCTATCAGGAGCTCTTTTTCAAGATCGTTAACCAGCTTGTCGGTGTTGTCGCGCAGAACCTCAGTGACACTGATATTGACAGGATTGCCATCGCGAATAACCGTGAGATTGGGGCTGATGGAGACCTCGCAATCGGTGAAGGCATAGAGTGCCCGGATCGTATCCTCTGCATAAATGCCGCGCGGGAGTTTGATCTCTATCTCCACCTCTTCTGCGGTGTAATCATTAATGGACTGGATCTTGATCTTGCCCTGTTTGGCCGCCTTCTCAACACTCTCCATAATGGACTGAGTGGTTGTCGAATGAGGAATCTCCTTAACAAGGATGGTTTTCTCATCCTTTTCTTCGATGCAGGCTCGACATTTTAAACGACCATTGCCGTCATCATACCCGGAGACATCCAGGGTGCCACCCTTTTGAAAATCAGGATAGATCTCTATTTCCTTGTCATGGAGAATATCCTTTTGCGCCTCAAGCACTTCGACAAAATTATGGGGCATAATCTTAGTTGCCATACCCACAGCAATACCTTCGGCTCCCTGCAGAAGAAGAAGAGGTATTTTGCTTGGCAGGGTAACCGGCTCCATGAGACGGCCATCATAAGATTCAGCAAAGGCGGTCAAATCTTTATTAAAAAGGGTCTCTTTGGCCAGGGGTGATAAACGACATTCGATATAGCGAGCTGCCGACGCCCCATCACCTGTGTAGATGTTACCAAAATTACCCTGTTGGCTGATAAGAAAGCCTTTGTTTGACAGGTTCACCAAAGCAGCATAAATGGACTGGTCACCATGGGGATGAAGCTTCATGGTATCGCCCACGACATTGGCGACCTTATTAAAGCGACCATCATCCATATTGGCCAGGGTCTGCATAATCCGGCGTTGAACAGGCTTGAGGCCATCACTTAGGTCAGGAATAGCCCTTTCTTTGATGACATATGAGGTGTAATCAAGGAAGTTTGTGTCAAAAAGCTGATGCAAACCGCCATAATCTTCAAGATGATGCATAGGTATCCTCGCCTTTAAACCAAATTTCTCATGATATATTCTTTGCGGTCAGGGGTGTTCTTGCCCATGTAAAATGAGAGAAGCTTGGGAACCTCTGAAAGCCTGTCAATATTGACCTGTTGTAGGCGAATATCATCACCAATAAACTGTTTAAACTCCGGGGGGGAGATTTCGCCAAGACCTTTGAAACGGGTAATTTCCACCTGTTTCTTTACCTTGGCACGGCCAGCAAGTTTCTTTACCGCCTTCTCTTTTTCATTCTCAGAATAGCAGTAAATGGTCTGCTGTTTAGTGCGAGCCCTGAAGATAGGGGTCTCGAGAATATAAACATGACCGAGCTTTACTAATGGCTCGAAATAATGAAGAAAAAAGGTGAGAAGAAGATTTCTGATATGGAGGCCGTCGACATCTGCATCTGTGGCCAAAATCACCTTGTCATAACGAAGATGGCCGACGGATTCCTCAACATTTAGGGCCCGCATGATGTTATACATCTCATCATTTTTATAAAGTAGATCAAGCCTGTGCCCATAGACGTTCATGGGCTTACCCTTAAGGGAGAAAACCGCCTGCCGCATTGGGTCGCGGGAACTAACAATGGAACCCGAGGCAGATTGGCCCTCGGTGATGAAAATCATGTTCTCGCGGCCGCTTTTGGAAGGCTTTTTCTTGGTGGGATGATACTTGCAATCTTTAAGGTTAGGAATGCGGTAGGTAACTTTTTTGGCTTTGGCCTTGGCCTCTTTACGGACATTCTGCAACTCTTTACGGATCTTGGCGTTTTGCTGGATCTTGTGAACCATGACCTCAGCCAGATCAGTGTCCTTATAGAGCGAATCACAGACAAATTTACGGACGCGATTAATAATATCGGCCCGAATGTCGGTATTGCCGAGCTTATTCTTGGTCTGAGACTCAAAAATAGGCTCAACAACCTTTACGGCAATAGTGCCGACAATTCCTTCCCTGACATCATTGCCGGAAAATTTCTTGCCGGTAAACTCATTGAAGCCCTTGAGTATCCCTTCTCTGTAGGCTGAAAGGTGAGTACCCCCTTCATTTGTATAAGTACCATTGACAAAGGAAAAATAGGATTCCCCATAGCCATTAATATGGGTAAAGGTCATTTCAAGGGTGTCATCACGATAATGAAGAGGGTCATAGAGCTGACTATCTTCAATCTCATTGGCAAGAAGATCCAGGAGACCGTTATCTGAGAAAAATTCTTCGTCATCGAAGATCAGCTTCAGCCCAGCATTGAGATAAGCATAACGCCATAATCTTTTCTTGATAAAGTCAAAATTATAGGCATAACCTTTAAAGATGTCAGGATCAGGAAGAAACTCTATCAAGGTACCGTTTTTCTCACCACTCTTACCCTCTTGCTGATCAACCAAGGTGCCGTCCTTAAAGGTCGCTGAGGCAAACTTCCCCTCACGATAGGCAGTAACCTTAAAATCTGTGGAAAGAGCGTTAACCGCCTTGGTGCCCACACCGTTGAGGCCAACGGAAAATTGAAAGACATCGCTGTTATACTTGGCGCCGGTATTTATCACCGACACACACTCAACGATCTTGCCGAGGGGGATACCCCGGCCATAGTCACGGATAAAAGCCGCACCAGTGTCTTCAAGGGTAATCTCGATTTTCTTGCCGGCCCCCATGATGAACTCATCAACACCATTATCGATGATTTCCTTTAATAGAATATAGATTCCATCATCCGGATGTGAGCCATTACCCAAACGACCGATATACATACCTGGCCGAAGCCTGATATGCTCTAACGAGCTGAGTGTTTTAACCTTGCCTTCATCATATGCTGGGGAGGATGTCATAAGATACCTGTAGAAATTAAACTGTCATTTGACGCCTTGGCGGGAAGGCGTCAAAGAACGGAAAAACATGATGAGAAAAGACGGCATGTTCTCAGACCATTGGCAGGGGCGTATAAACTTTTAGAACCACAGAAAATAGCCAATGGAATTGAACTAGCGGAATTTGTTTCGTTAATAGTGTTTAAAAAAACAAAGATTATAAATGCTCGATTTTTATGAAAATTTTTAAAATCTTGTGGTAAGTGGAATCGTAGTCTCATAAAATTTCGAATACAAATTATATTGTTCTATTCTTTGACGCAAGATTTTTTCTTGCCCATAGCTCACAGATTGTAATTCAGAAGGAGGTGCTGTATTATTCTATATTCCTTACTGAATCTCACTTTTACCCTAATCTGGCTTGATGTCTTCACAACTAAACAAAGATCTCAAAACATCGGATGTTATCTGGCAACTTGACCATCTCTATCAAGGGCTTGATGATCCTGCCATTAAAAAAGATTTCGAATTTTGCCAGCAGGCCGCTGAAACTCTTGCCAGCACCTATCGACACAAGATCTCCAAGCTTTCGGCCCAAGAACTTTTTAAACTGGTAAAAAAACTTGAAGCTATTGCCGTTATCCTCGGCAAATTGTCCACCTACTCGTTCTTAAACTTCACCACTCAGGTGCAAAACGCTGAAGCCGGCGCTTTTTTGCAGGAGGTGAAAGAGATTGCCAGCCGGGTGGGTAAAGAAACCGTCTTTTTTGATCTGGAATGGGGAAAAACCCCAAAAGAGGTGGCTGAAAAACTACTCCAAGACGACAGCCTCAGCCATTATCGCCATTATTTGTACAGCATCAGGCGTTATGCAGACCATCTCTTAAGCAGTGTTGAGGAGCAAATCCTCATCGAGAAGGCACCGGTGGGTACGTCCAGTTGGACGGATCTTTTTGAAAAGGTTTTTGGCCACCTCACCTTTGGTGAACAAAAACGCAGTGAAGAGGAGGTGCTTTCCGACCTCTACTCGCCAGAGCGCAAAGTCCGCATCCAGGCTGCGGAAGATATGACCGATGGGCTCCGTTCCCAACTCCATATCATCACACATATTTTCAACACCATCTTAGCAGACAAGATGATTACCGATCGGCTGCGATCTTATCCCTCCTGGGAAAGCTCCATGAACCTGGCCAATGAGTTGGGCGACAACACTGTGGGGATTCTCGTTTCTTCGGTAATCAAACGCTATGATATTGTTCAGCGCTACTATCACCTGAAAAAAAGGCTCCTTGATCTGGACACCCTCCACGATTATGACAGGTATGCGCCCCTGCCTCATCTTCCTGACGAAAAGGTGTCTTGGCCACAATGCCAGGACATGGTCTTGCACGCCTTTCGGCAATTTTCTCCCAAAATGGCAGAAATAGCCTCTTTCTTTTTTGACCGCGGTTGGATCCACGCCCCCCTTTTAGAAGGTAAGCGGGGGGGAGCCTTTGCCCATCCCTGTGTGCCGGAAGTACACCCTTATATTCTGGTAAATTATACCGGTAATATTCGTGACGTCTCAACCGTTGCCCATGAGCTCGGGCATGGGGTTCATCAATACCTAGCTGCCCAAAAGGGATATTATAATAGTGACACCCCTCTTGTCCTGGCGGAAACCGCTTCTGTTTTTGCAGAACTCCTTGTCTTTCACAGCCAGCTTGACCTCCTCGAATCCCCACAAGAACGACAGGCATTTACCTGTCAAAAACTTGAGTCGATATTTGCCACTGTTTTCCGGCAGATATCAATGAACCGTTTTGAGGACCGTATCCATAACAGCCGCCGTGATCAGGGTGAACTTTCCCAGGAATTAGTAAACAAATACTGGCGTGCCACCCAAGAGGAGATGTTTGGAGACTCTGTGAGTTTAACAGAAAACTATGACATCTGGTGGGCATACATCCCCCACTTTCTCCACACGCCTGGCTATGTTTATTCCTATGCCTTTGGAGAACTTCTTGTTCTTGCCCTCTACAATCTCTATAAGACTGAAGGGGATAAATTTGTCCCTAAATACGAAGCGTTGCTGGCCGCTGGCGGCAGCCTCTCGCCCTACGAACTGGTTAAACCCTTTGGTGTAGACCTTAACGACCCATTATTCTGGGAAGGCGGGCTTGCAACGATTGACAGCATGTTAACCACAGTAGAATAATGGCAGTGATGATACATTCTCCAACTTACCTCTTCCAACCAATGATTGTTATTTGATGAAAAAGAAGCTCCTTATTTATACAGGCATTCTCTTCCTTTTGTTTGCTGGGATAATTATGAGCGCTCCCTTGCTGATAGAAAGCCAAAAGGTCAAAGATCAGATACTTACCCGCATTAACAGCTGGTATGTTGTCGATGCCAGTGTCCAAGATATAAGCTTTACCTGGTTTCCTTTTCCACATATAAAGGTGGGACAAGTTGAGGTTTTGCATCAAGACTTTTCCGTCACAAGT
The DNA here is from genome assembly GCA_039715015.1 of Thermodesulfobacteriota bacterium. Classification (GTDB taxonomy): domain Bacteria; phylum Desulfobacterota; class Desulfobulbia; order Desulfobulbales; family SURF-16; genus BM506. Next base: position 54,715 of record JBDLIE010000003.1, on the reverse strand, counting down.
CCTGAGGCGACCTTATACCCTTCTTGGAAGATCCTTCTTGGTCTTTCTTCATTGGGAAGGCTGGATATTACCGACCCAGTTTTTCATCTCCACGATTTTTCGCCCAGCGATAAAGATGACGGACTTAGCACCGTTGATTTTCCGGAAATAAAGCTTGTTGTTGACAACGGAACCCTCCTTCTGCCAGAGCAACACAACAGCCTTTTCGCGTCACAAAAAATCTTCCTAAACAAAATTTCAGCCGACTTTTCAATCCGCGGAAAGGGAGGCGAATTTTCTTGGAAAAGTGAAGCAAGCTTTGCCAAAAAAATGGTCTTAAGCGGCAAATTCGACCGAAAAGGTCAAGGAACGATGAGAGGGGAGGTACAAGACCTCCGGTCTCAAAAGATTTTAACTGCAAAAGGCAATCCACTTCTGAAGCCTCTAAACGACATCAGCACCTTGTCATTTACTGCTGAAAAAAATCTTGACGGTCTCATTCTGGACCTGTCTGGAGATATTCCGGACTTTTCCTTGTCACGACTTGACGTAAAGGAAAACTTTAGGCTCGGCAAGGGCGATATCAACCTCCATCTTGGCCCTCACGACAGCTTCTTTCTTACTTTTAACGACCTTCATTTTCATGAGCCTCAGCTTAAAATCAAGGGTGAAATTAGTCGTTATTTTCCTGACGGCAGTGATCAATCAAACATAAAAATAGATCTTAAAGCTGCAGACCTAGATCTAACAGGTGTCCGCCAAAAAGTTCTTAGCCTTTTGGGGGATAATTCGGTGGCTCAGCAGGTGTGTGACATTGTTCAAAGTGGTAAGGCGAATAGCGCCACCTACTATTTCGACGCCCCAGCAAAAGCCTTTGAAGATGTGGCCTCCATGACCATTGGGGTTGATATAGCAACCTCTGAAATTCACCTTGCCGACATCCCCCTTGACCTAAACAACGCCCAAGGGCCAATTCTTATTAAAGATGGTGATCTCAGCGGCAAAAATATTACCACTTGGGTCGGTGATGCCAAAGGAACTGATGGTGTCTTCCTCGTTGGTCTCGCTAGTGATAAATTTGGGTTAGAGGTTGATGTTGATATTGACGCCAACCTTCAGGAGCTGCCCGCAGTGCTGCGTAGTATTCTTAATGACAAGGATGTTGCTCGTGAACTCGGCAAGGTCCAGGGCAGTGGCCGGGCGAATGGCCATCTCCATATTGGCGACGATATACGCGATTTTAATGTCATTGTTGATGTTGACACATATCACGATGCTGAACTTCGCTATGAGAGGTTGAGTTGGCCTCTACGCCCAACAGTTGGCAAGCTTAAGGTAACCGGCACCTCGGCGACCTGGCAGAATATGAAGGCCAAGATGGCCTCCCATTCTATTCAGGAAACCAGTGGTCACGTCACCTGGGATGACCCGGATATCCCCTTTTCTATAAATTCCCTGCATGGCCTTTTTGATACCAACACACTCCTAGGAGAACTAAAAGAATACCCTCTCCTTATGGAGACCTTTGCCGGGGTGATTGATTCCATCCAGGGTAGTGCAGAGATAACAGGATCACTGCAAGGTTCTTTTTTTAAACCGGAAGAATACACCTATAGTTTTGAGTCAAAACTTAAAGATATAACTTTTAAAACACCGGTTATGGCTGAAAAAGTGATGGTGGAAAAGGCTACAGGAATCGTAGGCCATCAGGAGATTAAGATAGTATCCAGCGCAGGCACCTTATTTGGAAAACCAATTAATTTAAGTGGCGAACTTCTTCATGATGATTGGCAGACCTGGGAGGGCAATTTACATGTTAATGGCTTGCTGGGGAACAAACACTTGAACTGGCTTGAAGATAAACATATTTTCCCACATCTTATTGTCCCTCGGCCGCCCTATCGTATTCGAAACATGACTATCCGCTGGGACGACAAATTATTCAGCCTTGAGGGCAAACTTTCCCCTGAGGGAGATACGATAGCACTTGATCTAGACATTAAGAATAAAGCCGAGTCGTTCTCCGGATCTTTCCATGTGAAAAGTGAAACAGATAACGCGTCCTTGACCTTGCATTGGAATGAAAAGGATCAAGAATTCATTTCATCATTTAAGGGCAATATTTCCGGTGGCTCCCTAGGCGCCTTCTTGGATGACAGCAAAGCAACCTTTGAATCCATCAAGGGTGATTTTAAAATCCATAAAACAACTGACAAGAAAACCAACATGACCATGGTTGATTTCGACGGCGATTTAATCGCCCTAGATGCCCAGTGGACATGGGGTAAAGAGCAAAGAGTCTGCAACATTCCCATTTTAAATTTTGACTCAGAGGACTCTCGTTTAAGAGTCCAAGAGCTGGAAGCTGTTTTTAATAACGAATCTTTTGGCGCTTCAGGGGTATTTTCTTCAAAACCTGGTTTGGGCCATTTTGAACTGGATCTTTTTTCTGTTTCACCAATAAGCACGACAAATATTGAAAAATTCCAGGATGATCTAGATTATTTTCTTTACACAACCCTGGCGATACCACAAGATACTAAAACCACTCCATCATATGAGATTTCAGGCCTTTTAGGCTTTGATTTTAAAAGTGTTGTTTTGCCTTTTGGCACTAAAAGAAACGATGGCGGCGATCAGCGCAGCTACAAACTTCCTATTACCCCCCTGAAAGGCACATATGAATTCAACCAAACGGACTCAGAGCTTAACCTTCAGGACAGTGAGGTCTGCGGAGTTGGCTTAAACGGCCAGCTTTCCTGGCATGGCCCTCAGGAAACCACGAAAGAAATCTCCGTAATGTCTCCCATTGACAGGCCTTTGAAGTTTCAAGATTTTCTCTCTTGTTTTAATTTTGATGGCATCGTTGAAGGTCCCCTTGAAATCTCCGGCCGGATTTATTCTGACACCAATCTCTGTAAACGGGGGGGGGTTTTTCTTACATCAAAAAAAGGAACCATTAAAAAGTTCGTCGCCCTGGCGAAAACTCTCAGCCTCATCAATATTACCGGCCTTTCCGGGGCTATCTGGAAGGAAGGTTTTTACTATAATGCCTTTGAGCTCTCTGGAAATATTTGCGACAATGTTTTCACCATCGAAAAAGCCTTCATCGATGGCGATGGGGTAGATGTGGTGGCAACTGGGGAGGTTAATCTTAGCACCATGGAGTATGACGTCACTTTCTTTGTAGTCCCCTTTGCAACAATCCATGGTCTGGTAACAAAAGTTCCCCTGGTCGGTCGTGTTCTTGGTGGAAGTGAAGGGAGGATTGTTTCTGTGCCGGTGAAGGTAACAGGCCCCCTCCATGACCCCAAAGTCACGGTCCTCTCCCCTTCAGCCATTGGTGAGGCAACGGGAAAATGGATTCTCGACACAATAACCCTGCCCTTTGGCTGGATGATTCCAGGAAAAAAAGACAGGAACGGTGAACAAAACTCTGGGCCCATACCCAATCCTCAGGAATCAACCGACACTTCATCCTCTTCGGAGAGTCCCGCACAGTAACGAGCCTTCAGGTGAAACAATGCCACTTAATCTCCTTGCCCTTTTCCTTATCATTTTCGGAAGCCTAGTAACGGTCTTGTTCTGGGTTCCTAAAGTGGTAAATCGTTCCCAATTAAAAGAATTTCTTGGACGCCGTTACCCACTCGTCTATCTTTTTTATTTCAGTAATGGTCCCTTTTTGTTGCTGATAGGACTCTACCTCCTCTGGTTTCAAAATCGGTAACAACCTTCAATATGATATTCTCTCAGGGAGAATCCTCATATTTTTCTAACAACTTATAGATAGCTGTATTGGCGACAATAAGGCCAAAAATCCCGGTAAGGGTGGGAAGACTGCCCAGGATTCGTCTAGGGCGTCTTTTTTTTTGGTTTGAGGGACCTCCCTCGCTATATTCTTCCTGCTGGCCATATTCATAATCGACCTTTTCAGTTGAATAAACACAGGTAATACCACTACCAACACCAATCTTCCGCAGCTTTTTACGCAGTTTTCTGGCCAGGGGACATTTTTTGGTCTTAAGCAGTTCATCAACATGAATCTGGGCCGGGTCTGTGCGTAAGGCCGCTCCCATGGATGAGACAATAGGTATATTTAATTGGTGGGCTGTTTCCAGAAGTACCCTCTTGGAATCTAATGAATCAATGGCGTCAATAAGGATGTCGGGCTTCGGTGCCAATATATCGTTAACAGTATCGGTGTCAGCAAAAAGAGGTAATACATCCACCTGACAAAGGGGATTAATATCCAGCACCCTTTTCTTTGCCGCCTCAACCTTTATACTCCCTAGAGTAGACTCTAGAGCGTGGAGTTGACGGTTTATATTTGAGGCTGTGAAAACGTCAAAATCAACCAGGCGGACCCTGCCGATTCCGGCCCGAGCCAAGCCTTCTAAGGCATAACCACCAACAGCTCCGACCCCGACGATGGTCACCGACCTATCCCGGAGCCAAGAAGCCTTGGAGCGCCCTAAAAGTTTTTCAATACGTACAAATCGATCCATTTCTTTCGATAATTTGCGAGAGGTCTGAGGCTGAAATCTCTCGGAGACGCGCAACAAAGGTGTAAAGATTTGAGAGAACCTGACAATATATTTTTGAAGAACTGCCCTCTATACTGGTCTGAAAGGGGAAATCCGTTTCTAGGAGAAGGTTCTCAAGGGGGGTGACCTTGAGGACTTCTTGGAGTTTCTTTTGTTTGCTCTGCATGACCCGATCTGAAAAAGAAATCATTCCACCCATTGCCACCAGTCTTTCCATAACCTCCCTAGAACCTTGAAAGGAATGGATCATAAATGAAATTTTACCCTGATATCCTGCAAGAATTTCCAGAAGGGGCCCCCAGGCTTTGACACAGTGGATAGCCACAAAACTTTGGGTGTCCTTGGCAAGGTCGAGCTGTTTTACAAACATTTTTTTTTGTAATAAAAAATCTGTATCACAACGGCGATCAAGACCTATTTCTCCACAGCAAGATAACTCTTTTCTAAGGAGGTCGGCGAGTGGTTCCAGGTCATTAAATGAAAAATGAGTTATATGCCAGGGATGAATACCGAAAAAAGGAATAATTTGCGGATATTTTTCAGTAAGGCTGGAAAGAGATGACCATTGCTTAACATCAACAATATTGCAGTAAATTTTCCGAATATGACACTCTTCAAGTGAGGCGAGAAAAAAGTCACTAGAAAAATTCGTTATATCAAGAAGATGACTGTGGCAATCCAGCATAACTTTTATTAATAGTTAAGTGACAACTCAAAGAGAATCGACATTTTTAATATTCTTTACAAGCGAGAGAAGGGCATTGTAATTACGTTTCAACCGCTAAAAAACATATCTTCACACCTTTATAAATCCTCAACTAAAGATAACAGGTTTCCATGGACATTCTCTCCCTAAAAGCAGACATCAACCATTTTCTTCAAGAAGATCTTGGCACCGGCGATATTACCTCACAGGCAATCTTTGCTCCTGATATTTTAGGCAAAGCTGTTTTTATAGCAAAAAGTGATTTTGTCTGTGCGGGCATGGACATTGCCGCAGAGGTCTTCAAAGCTCGCATACCTCATTTTAATTATTCAGCAGTTGAGGATGGACGTTTCATTAAAACGGGCGAAGAGGTCTTTTCGGGGAAAGGTCCGGTTATTGAACTTCTCCAGAGTGAACGGGTAGCCTTAAATTTAGTTCAGCGTCTCTGTGGCATAGCTACCTTAACAAATAGTTTTGTGAAAGAAATTGGTGATCTGCCAACGAGAGTCACAGATACCCGTAAAACCACACCTGGCCTTCGAACCCTTGAAAAATATGCTGTTCGGGTTGGGGGTGGCCACAATCACCGATTTAACCTCGCTGACGGGATCATGATAAAAGACAATCATATAGCGGCCTGTGGCTCGATTCTCGAGGCTGTAAATCGCGTCCGCAACCAGGCACCTCACACCTTAAAGATCGAGGTAGAAACAGAAAATTTTGACCAGGTAGAACAATGTCTCGCCGCAAAAGTCGACATTATTATGCTCGACAATATGCCACCTGATGAAATGAAAACAGCTGTCCGGCTCATCAACAACCATGCGTTGGTTGAAGCATCTGGCGGTGTAACCCTACGAAATATAAGAGAAATTGCTGAAACAGGTGTGGATATTATCTCTATCGGCGCCCTCACTCATTCGGCCCCATCATCTGACATTAGTATGAAGCTAACCACCAAAACACCATAGGTGGTACTGTCGCTATTTCCTTTTTTGATTTGCCTAAAAAACCCTAAATATCAAGAAAATTCAAAAGATAAAAGTTTTGATATTTTAGATATTTATAATACAATATGGGCGATAAAATCGGTAAGTGAGTAGATGGATCCGATTCCCCCTTTCACAAATACTTGATTATGGCAATTTCCAAGAAAAGAGGTAAGTGTATGAAATCACGATTTTTTACAATTGTGAACCCATTGCTGGTTATCGCGGTTTTTTTCTTTTCAATTACTCCGGCATTCAGCTCTACCCCCCTTGTTTACGACTCTAACGAACTAACCAACCGCCTAAAAACAGGCGCTTACCTCCAAAAAACCGATAATCTTATGATTATTGTGGACGGCTTAGGAGAGACATTCTTAGGAGTTGGTGAGCCTAGAAATCAAAAAATTGCCAGGTTTTTAATTTCTAATATGGGCAAAACCATTCCTAACATTCCCCACCGGCGGATGCTTCGTATTCATGGTCCCAAGGCTGAACGCTTTGAAAAAGATTTTTCAACTATTTTTGGCCTATACCATACTGATGCCAAAGGATTCACTCCCATCATTGCAACTAAGACTCATGCCATCAGTGATTTTGATCCATTAGGCTTGGCTTTTATCTCAGCCACCAAAGATTTACGCAAGCTGAGCGGTTCCCATGCTGTTGTTCTTATCAGTGATGGTGTTAATATTCCAAAATCAGCTATCTATGAATCCGCTTATATGAAAAAGAAGTTCCGCGGATCTGTTTGTTACTATCCTATATTAATCGGCAACGATCCCCAAGGCGCCAAGAACATGAGCAGCATCGCCAAAGTTGGCGGCTGTGGTTTCCTGGCCCAATACGAAGGTGTTGACTCCCCCGCAGAACTCAACGACTACGTCGAAAAAATCTTTTTTGCTAAGCGTCGTGTGCCTGTTAAACCTGTTGCGCCTGTTGCTGTAGCTGAACCAGAAACCACCACCGATCAAACTCCGGATGAAGAACAGGTTCTGACAGACACTGAAATTGTCGAAGAGCCTGCCATAGCAGATGTTATTGAAGATCAGTATGCTGTTGAGGAGATACCTGCAGTGGACGGAGACATCATCATCCTTGAACGGCAATTACCCCATGACAAGGTTGTAACCATTGAACTTCATGTTGAGTTTGATCTCAACAAGGCATCTCTCCGCACAGGTTATGAAGAAGAGATCCGAGAGGTTGCCGACTTCATGCTTCTCTATCCTGAAACCGAGGCCCTGCTTGAAGGCCATACCTGTGACTTGGGCTCAGCACCTTACAACCTGCAACTTTCTAAACGAAGAGCAGCAACGATCAAGAATTACCTTGTTAAGAATTTCTCCATCGATCCTGATCGTCTCAAAATACGCGGCGCTGGTGAGAGTGAGCCTATTGCCGACAATTCAACAGAAGCTGGACGGATGAAAAACCGTCGTGTCATGGCTGTAATCTCCACCATTGTTACGGACTATGTGGTCGTGGAACAGGAACTTCTCAAGTCTGATTTTCTCAGTGACGACTTCATCCTCCCACCTGTCGATCAGGTCGTTGACGAGGTGATGCAACAGGAGATCGTTGAAGAACCCCAAGAAGAGGAGACTTCTGAAAGCACGGAAGAAACTATTAGCTCCGAGGCTGATCCAATGGCAACAGAAGAACCAGCAGAAATGCCTACAGAAGCAGAGCCAACGGAGATTCCTGTTGTTGAATCGGCAGTAGAAGAAGATTCTCAAACTACTAGCGAAGAGGTTGTTGAGGGAGAAGTGTCACCCACAGAAGAAGTAGTTGAAGATACGATGGATAAGTCCGCTGTTCAAGAATCTGGGGAAAGTGCTGCAGACGAGGCTTTTGATCTTAAAAAACAACCTGCTGAAGACACAGCAGCCCCTGTTACTGCTGAGAAAGAGCCTGCTCTAGTTGAGCCTCCGAAAGAAGCTGCTCCTCAAAAAGCTCCCTCAGATGATGTTGTCGTTGTTTCTCCTGGGGAAAGTGCCTTTGATGACAAAGGTATTCCTGCACAAGTTGAGGAGACAGAAGAGGTCGCCCCTGCACCTTCCCAAGAAGAAAAGGACGACACGGTGAGTCCTGAGAAGGTTAAACTTGGGGAGGATGATTCCTTTTTATAAAGGTTCAGTTTAAAACTGATAAATCACAAAAAAAAGGCCCTGCTTTTAAAAGCAGGGCCTTTTTTTTGTGATGGAATCGTGCCTGCTAGGCGCCTGTTGCATGACTCACAATGGCATCGACCATTGCGGGGATAGTATATGTTCCTGGCTGAACATTGACGACAAGGCCATACTCTTCTACTGTTTTAGCGGTAATGGGGCCAATCGCGGCAACGAGAACTTTGTCTAGAAGCTTCGACAGTTCAACATTATCTTTACAGGCCAGCATGGCGACGAAATTATGGACTGTGGATGAACTGGTAAAGGTCACCATGTCGATCTCACCTGCCTCTATTTCTTCACGTAATTTCCGCCCCTCTGCAACTGGAGGCAGGTTCTGATAGACAGGAGCAATAGACACCTGTGCCCCTGCCTTAGTAAGGCCATCCTCAAGGACCTTTCGAGCCTCAAGGGCACGTGGGATGAGAACCTTCTGTTCGTTAACACCTGCTTCAACTAAGGCATGGACGAGACCTTCACCTGTAAATTTTTCAGGTAGAAGGTCAGCCTGAAGACCATAGTCCAAAAGGCAATCAGCTGTCACCCTGCCAACAGCAGCAATACGGCAACCATGCATCTGTCGTGAATCGAATCCTTTCTCCTGCAGACGCCGGAAAAAAGAGTGGATGGCATTTATAGAGGTGAAAACAACCCAGTCATACTCTTTCAGATTATCTATGGCCGCATCAGCTTCCTGCCATGAGTCTGGCGGCTCAATGGAAATGGTGGCATGCTCAAGACAGAAGGCACCGTTTTCCTCAAGGAGGGAAACAAGCTCACTTGCCTGCTCTCTAGTTCTGGTCACAACAATTCTTTTACCAAAAAGAGGGCGGACCTCATACCAGTTTAATGATTCACGGTATCGAACCACATCACCAACGATGGTTAAGGCCGGCGGCTTAATCCCTTTTTCCTTAACAAGGTCTGCAATGTTTTCCAGGGTGCCAACAACAGATTGCTGATACGGCATAGATGCCCAGCGTACTATAGCCACAGGAGTTTGCGGGTCGCGGCCATTCTTAATAAGATTGGCGGTGATGGAAGGGAGGTTCTTAATCCCCATATAAAACACCAAAGTACCAACGCCCGTGGAAATCTTGTCCCACGCTACTCGGCTCTCGGTACGATTCGGGTCCTCATGACCGGTTATAAAAGCCACTGAGGAAGTATATTGTCTATGGGTTATGGGCACACCGGCAAAGGTGGCTGCGGCAGAGGCAGAAGTTACTCCAGGTACGGCTTCAAACTCTAGCCCTGCCTTGACCAGCTCTTCAAGCTCTTCACCACCACGACCAAAAATAAAAGGATCTCCACCCTTCAGACGGACAACAAGCTTTCCGGCGCGGACTCGGTCAACCAGCATCTGATTGATTTCTTCCTGGGTGTGGGTGTGTTTAACCCCTCCCTTCTTGCCAGCATAGATAAACTCTGCATCCTTTGGAACGTATTCAAGAAGTTTTTTACCTGCCAGATAGTCATAGATAATGACCTCAGCCTTTTTCAAAATCTCACGACCACGAACGGTAATGAGGCCCGGATCTCCTGGACCTGCCCCAATGAGATATGCCTTTCCTTTTTTTTCTGCTTTAGTTGTCACGGTTATATGTAAAGTAAAATTAATTAGTAAAAGAAGTGTAAGTTTTTCTTATCATTAAGAAATTTATTTGTTGGCAAGACTATCAAGGAGTGCGGCAGCCAAAAGAGGAATCATCAGTTCATGATGGCCGATAAAATTATAACCTTTTCCTCCGCTTGCCGTTGGACGATTTACAACATTGGTCATGGTGCGGTAATGACGAATAAAGTCAAAATTTGCCGTGGTAAAGGAATTTACCTTATAACCTAGGTTTCTGGTCACGGTGAGAGCCTTCAAAAAAACCTCAGGCAACAATACCGCTGAGCCAATATTAAGGTATGCACCCTCTTCCAATTCAGAGACCAGACGACAAAAGATTTTAAAATCCTGATGACTTGTCTGGCCAATATCAGGACCAGAGGCAGAGGGGTGGATGTGAACAATATCAGTACCCAAGGCCACATGAACAGTTACCGGCACTCCCAGACGATAGGCCGAGGCTAGCAAGCTCATCTGGTTAAAGGGAAACTCTTTTTCAACCAGATATTGGCCCATGGCCTCCCCTAGGCCTAGATTGTTTTCGGCCCCTTGGCAAATAGCATCATTGACAACCTCGCCGGTTTCCTTGGCTGCCCCAAACTCACCTGCTCCGAGCACTTGGCCGACATCCTCAGAGGTACGGCCAACCATGGCTATTTCAGCATCGTGGACAATGCCAGCCCCGTTTAGGGCAATGGCCGTAATTACCCCTTTTTCCATGAGGTTGATGATAATGGGGTTAAGGCCCACCTTAATAACATGGGCACCCATTCCACAGATGATCTGTTTCTTATTCTTACTACAAAGGGCAAGAGCCTTGACAAGTTCAGGGAAATCCACTCCGGCAAATTGCTGAGGAAGATTGTTGATAAAATCGGCCAGACTGGCGCCAGGAGCAAGGGGCTTAGCAAAATTATCCACAGTGACCTTACTGAAGCGGTCATGGACAGAATAGGTGTTCAGCTCGTCAAAATTAAGGGGGGTGGGATAGGTCATGCCAAACTTCCAAACATTTTTTCATCCACCAGCTGGCAGATTATATGTTCTATCCAGAGATGGGTCTCCTGGATGTGGGGGGTATGGTCAGCGGGCACGTTTAGCAGCAAATCGACATTTCCTTTTATCTTGCCACCATTACAGCCAGTCAAGGCCACTGTTTTCATGCCAATCTTTTTGGCCTCTACAAAGGCGGCAATAACATTTGCTGAATTGCCGCTGGTGGAGATTCCAAAGGCAATATCCTCTTTTTTGCCCAGGGCGGAAATCTGCTTGGCAAAGATATCATCGTAAGAAAAATCATTACCAACACTGGTAAGGATGGAGGTGTCGGTGGTAAGAGCCAGAGCCGGCAACGGTCTCCTGTTTATGAGAAAGCGATTAACAAATTCCGCAGCAAGATGCTGGGCATCAGCGGCACTGCCACCATTACCAAAGAGGAGAAGTTTACCGCCCGTGTCAAAACATTTAATTACCAATTCTACAGCAGTTTCAAGAGCATCACTGCTTTGTGCTACAAAATTTTCCTGAGCGGCCAAAGAGCCGGCGAGGCTATCTTTTATAATTGTCTGCATATATTTTTTGCCCTGGGACCTGGAGATAAACGGCTTATTTTGCGAACCGTTCAACATAAAACAGCACGCCTCCTTTGTCAACGCGGGAATACTTTGCTCACAAAGGCCAAAATTGTCCATAACTATCTGCTATTAGCTTTGACAGAGGAAATATTCCCGGGTAAATTTACCTAGTTTCCAGTTAGCCCTTGTTCCTATAAATTTTGCTCGTTCATTTGATTTATTATCATCGGAGAAAACCATGAAGAAAATTCTTCTAGAAGAAAGTGAGATGCCTACCCAATGGTATAATGTGATCCCTGATATCCCTAACGGCATTGCTCCTCCACTTGATCCACATAGCAAAGAGCCCATGGGGCCTGAAAAACTTGCCGAAATTTTCCCCATGGGTCTTCTTGAGCAAGAGATGAGCGATCAGCGCTGGATTGATATTCCTGAAGAAGTACAGGAAGTACTTCATATTTGGCGCCCGGCCCCCTTGATTCGTGCCGACAATCTTGAAAAGGCGTTAGGTACAAAGGCAAAAATCTATTTCAAATATGAAGGTGTTTCTCCTTCAGGCAGCCATAAAACCAACAGTGCTGTAGCCCAGGCCTATTATAATAAAAGAGAAGGCGTGAAAAGAATGTCCACTGAGACCGGTGCCGGCCAGTGGGGTTCAGCCCTCTCCTTTGCCACTCATAAGTTCGGGCTGGAATGTAAGGTGTACATGGTTCGTGTCTCTTTTGACCAGAAACCATACCGTAAATCCATGATGAATACCTACGGGGCAGAAATTGTCGCCAGCCCCAGTAACGACACAAAAATCGGCCGGCAGATTCAAAAAGACCATCCAGACACGGCAGGTTCTTTGGGTATTGCCATCAGTGAGGCCATCGAAGATGCCATGTCAAGGGAAGACACCAAGTATGGCCTCGGTTCTGTTCTTAACCATGTCATCCTGCATCAGTCAATCATTGGTCTAGAGGCAAAAAAACAGCTTGAAAAGATAGGTGAGTACCCGGATGTGGTTATTGGCTGCTGTGGTGGGGGCTCCAATGCTGCGGGTATTATGTCCCCCTTTGTCACCGACCAACTTGAGGGCAAGAAAATCCGCTTTGTCGGCGTTGAACCCGCCTCTTGTCCCAGCCTGACCAGAGGTACCTATGCCTATGACTTTGGTGATGTTGCCAAGCAGACCCCCCTGCTCTACATGTACACCTTGGGCCATGATTTTATACCACCCGGCATCCATGCCGGCGGTTTACGCTATCATGGCATGTCACCGATTCTTTCGGCCATGGTCCGCGAGAAAATGATTGAGCCTGTTTCCGTTCACCAGTTAGAATGTTTTGAAGCGGGACGCCTCTTTGCTCAAACTGAAGGAATTATCCCTGCCCCTGAGACCTGTCACGCCATCAGGGCCGCCATTATTGAGGCTACCCAGGACCTTAATGACCCTAAAACAATCCTCTTTAATTTTTCAGGTCATGGTATGTTGGATCTCTCCAGTTATGATAAATTTTACTCTGGTGATCTCCATAATTATGACTACCCAGAAGAAGATATTGCTAAGGCAACCAAGAATCTCCCCAGGGTTTAATACTATATAACCGTCTCTTTTTATTATAAAAAAATAGGGGTGTTGTCTAGGAGACGGCACTCCTATTTTTATCTATTGTGATGAAAATACTCATTTTTATCTTTCTCTTCCTCAACCTGTCCTTCTCCGCTCTCTATGCTCAAGAGGATACGCCATTCCCCCCTATTGAGGGTGGTTCCTATATAAGCGCTTACCATACGGGACAGATAGTCAGTCAATTGCGCCCCCACCAACTCTACATCCCTGCTTCAATTTTTAAGATCATTACGTCATTGGCGAGCCTGGAAACCCTGGGTGAGAACTACCGTTTTCCGACCTATTTCTATGTTACTCCGGGAATTGATTTGTGGATTAAAGGTGAAGGCGATCCACTGCTCATTTCAGAAGAGATCATCCACATTGCCAAGTCCCTTAAGAAAAGCGGCCTGCGTGAGATCCGCCATCTCTATATTGATGACAGCCTTTATGAACTGGAAGAAAAAACCATTTCTGAGAGCACGACAAACAACCCTTACGACACGCCACTTTCAGCCCTTGGCGTTAATTTCAACACCATCAATATCGAGATCTTGCCAGATGGGCGAATCCTCTCCGGTGAAGAGCAAACTCCCACCATCCCTCTTATGATTGAGCTGGGACAGGGCCTTGGACCTGGCCTCCACAGGATCAATGTCAGCCTGGAAAGTGGCCAGACTCAACGACTGGCTGCAGAAACCTTCAAGGAAATTTTCGCCCAAAACGGCATTAAGATGCTTGGACAATATGCAGTCCGGAAAACCCCACAGCACGCCGGGCTTTTTTATATACATTATTCGAAGCCGGTCCTGGAACTTCTCCCAGCCATGCTCCTCTACTCCAACAATTTCATGGCAAACCAGTTTTTTCTAGCTATGGGGCGTAAAAAATTCGGTCCCCCTGTCACCTGGGACAAGGCTCGGCGCTCTTTGAGTTCTTTTGCCCAAAGAAAAGGTATTAAAAATAAAGATATCACCATCATTGACGGTGCCGGCCTTAATCGGGGCAACCAGATTACTGCCTCAGCTATGCTCTCTTTCCTGCAAGACTTCAGGCCCTATAAGCATCTTCTGCCTCACCATAAAGAATGGCTTCTTAAATCAGGAACCATGACCGGAGTCTATTCCTATGCCGGCTATCTTGGTCAAGATCCACAAGATCCAGCTGTAGTTATTATCCTTAATCAGCCCAAAAATAATCGAGAAATGGTTTTGGATAGATTGGCTCAGGAAGTAAGCCAAAAGAAATGAATTAGGCTGGAGTGAGCAGCACCATGGATTCAAGATGGTGACTCTGACAGAATTGATCAACTAGGGTTATCGCTGATATTTTATAACCACCGGCACATATTGCTTTAAGGTCACGAAATAAAGTAGCCTGATCACAAGAGACGTAGATGATCTGAGAGGCATGGAGCTTAGCCAACAGTGCACTGCCCTCTTTGAATCCGGCCCGGGGAGGATCAAGGAGTACATAGTCAAACATTTCTCCTTCATTAACAATCTTCTCAAGACCATCTTGGGCAGCAGCACGTCTAAAATCACAGTTGAGATTATTCTTCTTACCGTTTTTTTCAGCAGAGCGGATGGCTGAACGCTGCTGATCAATGCCGGTCACAGCAAATCCTAAGTCAGTCAAGGGAAGGGAGAAATTCCCTACGCCGCAAAAGAGATCAAGCAGTCTCCCCTTGGGTTCATCCTGTAGCCAAGCCAAGACCTGGTCCACCATCTGCTGGTTCTGCTCCTCGTTGACCTGACAAAAACCTCCTGGCTCCAAGCCTATCTCAATATCTCGGCAACAAGCACCTAAATGATAGCGGATCTTACCCATACGTTCAGGGAAAGAAGTATAAGTAGTCCCATCAACACTCTTTACAAGAAGAGAGGAAAGACCCGGCAAGGTTGTTACGAGTTCCTTTAAGGAGGCGAGATCTCGAGGCCGAGGTTTGCGCTTCATATTGATAATCAAGAGACAGGAGAGATCATCAGGATTGGCATGAACCTCTACCTCTGCCACCTGATCTGCAACCTGCAACCATGGGTCGGCACGGTCAAGTTCCTGCAGCAGGGCATTTATCTCAGGCCGTGCCAGTAAACATTCATCAATCTCAAGCAGGCGATGACTGCCTTGCTGAAAGAACCCTAACTCTCCATCCTGAACATGGAGACGAATACGCTGACGATAACCAAGTCTCCGAGGTGAAGAGAGGTAGTGGATGGCCTCTTCGTTAAAATGGAGTCCAGCTCGCCTAAATCCGTCACAAAAGATATCCTTTTTCAGGACATCCTGACGTTTTTGATCAATATGCTGTAATTGACAACCGCCACAGCGGCCAAAATAGGGACAGGGAGGAGTAACCCGATCAGGAGATGGTTCAACCACCTCTTCCACTAAACCGTGTTGAAAAGATTTTTTCTTTTCGCCAAGGCGAACACGGACCTTTTCACCAGGAATGACAAAGGGCACCAGCACAACCAAGCCATTAGCGAGACGGGCCAAACCCTTACCACCCACCACCAGCTTTTCTATAATAACGAGCTCTTGGTTCACGTCATGAATTTCTTGCGAAGTTTTTCGCAAACATGGTCGGGCACAAGGCCGCTTGTGTCGCCACCGTGCCGGGCAACATCTTTGATGATTGACGAACTGATATAGATCCAGCGCAGACCGGTCATTAGAAAAACGGTTTCCACCTCTTTCTCTATGCGCCTGTTCATCAGGGCGAGCTGAAACTCGTATTCAAAATCAGAAACAGCCCGCAAACCGCGGACAATTGCTGCCGCCCCTTTCAGGTAAGCATAATCGACAAGGAGTCCATCAACAAAATCGACGCAGATCCTCTCCTCATCTGCGGGAAAACAGTCGCGAATCATCTGCAAACGGTCTTCAAGAGAAAAAAGGGCTGACTTTGAAGGATTGATGGCAACGGCAATGATGACCTTGTCAAAGATCTCCAGTGACCTGTTGACGATGTCGATATGTCCCATGGTGATAGGGTCAAAGGTGCCGGGATAAACGGCAATCTTTTCCGAAACCTTATCTTGAACAAAGGGTTCATAGTTCGTTTTTTCACTCATTTTCTTCTAGGCCCTTTTGGTAGAACCAAAATCCAGTTTTACCATATGTTCGGCAATCCTGAAGTATAAGTCCCTGGCTTTCTCGAGGGAGATCAGCATCATAAACCTCTTCAACAATGAGCATACCATGGTCGGTGAGGATGCTGGCGGTTTTACCGAAAAAATAGAGGAGGTTCCTAATAAAACCCTTGCCGTAAGGCGGATCCATAAATATGAGATCAAAGGGTCGATCCTCAGCCATTTTCTTTAGAAAGGTAGGACTTTTCAGCAAATTTCGACGCAATATATAGACGCCCTCTTCCTCATGGCAAAGTTGGCAGTTTTCAGCGATAAGAGAACAGGCGTATTGAGAATCATCGACAAAAACAGCCTGCACAGCCCCCCTGCTCAAGGCCTCAAGTCCGAAAGCGCCGGTGCCGGCAAAAAGATCAAGGATCTTAGCTCCAACAATTTGCGGGCCGATAATATTGAACAGTGCTTCCCTGGCTCTATCAGAAGTAGGCCTTATAAGCGGTTCC
Organism: Thermodesulfobacteriota bacterium; assembly: GCA_039715015.1. GTDB lineage: Bacteria > Desulfobacterota > Desulfobulbia > Desulfobulbales > SURF-16 > BM506. Next base: position 37,951 of record JBDLIE010000003.1, on the reverse strand, counting down.
TTCCCCCTTATCTCCTTCGGAGTAAGAAGCTTACGGCCCCGAGACCTGCCACTGATAATACGCATGCTTAAGAGATGTGGTCTTTGATCAAAACCTCAGCTATCTGAACGGCGTTTAAGGCTGCGCCTTTCAAGATATTATCTGAGACAATCCACATATTGATACCATTTTCGATGGATTCATCTTCACGAATCCGCCCAACCAAGGTCTCAAATTTACCCTCACAGTCCAGGGCCAAGGGGTATTCATTGTTGGCCGGATTATCAACAAGTAAAACACCTTCAGCCGTCTTCATGAGGTCCTTCACCTCTTGGGCGGTAATCTTGCTCTTTGTCTCTATATTCACAGCTTCGGAGTGTCCATAGACAACAGGAACGCGGACTGTCGTGGCAGTAACCCCGATGGTGTCATCCTCAAAGATCTTCCTGGTTTCATTAACCATCTTCATCTCTTCCTTGGTGTAGCCGTTGTCGAGAAAAGAGTCGATATGAGGCAGACAGTTGAAAGCAATTTGGTGAGGATAGACAGAAGCATCGAGCTTCTGGCCTGCAGCGTAGGAGTTTACCTGATCTTTAAGTTCTGCAATGGCAGGATTGCCGGTACCGGACACCGCCTGGTAGGTTGAAACAACTATGCGTTTTATGCCTACCTTGTCAAGAATTGGCTTGAGGGCTACCAGCATCTGGATAGTGGAACAGTTAGGGTTGGCAATGATGCCATGGTCCTTATAATCGTTAATTGCATGGGGGTTGACCTCGGGCACAACCAGAGGGATTTCAGGGTCCATGCGATAGGCGCTGGAGTTATCAACAACAATAGCCCCAGACCTTGCTGCTGCTGGTGCAAAATCAAGTGATCTTTGGGCACCAGCGGAAAAAAGGGCTATATCGATATCCTGGAAGGCATTCTCGTCAAGAAGCTCAACAGCTATATCCTGGCCCTTAAACTGAAGTTTTTTACCCACAGAACGTTCCGAGGCGAGGAGACGCAGCTCCTTAATGGGAAAATCACGTCTGGCAAGAACATCTAGCATGGCACCGCCAACTGCACCGGTGGCCCCAGCAATGGCTACATTATATCCTTCTTTACTCATCTTCAACTTCCTCAAAATAGATCTAATATAAAATATATGAAGCGTATAAAGCTTCCTGAAAAACACACCCAACTATAAAAGTAAGAACCATAATAATTAAGGGGCACCCCGGTGAAGGATGCCCCTTAATGCACTGCCCACTTCACTTATCAGAGTCAGGGCTAGTTATCCTTTTTCATCTTTAAATAGGCCGCTCGATTCAAGCCGTTCATGTAGGCCTTGGCAGCTGCTGTAATAATATCAGGATCAGCACCTTGGCCGACAACGACCTTGCCATCGTCCTCAAGGCGAACCATCACTTCACCTTGGGCATCTGTGCCGCCGGTAATGGAGCTCACGGCAAAATAAAGGAGCTTACATGTGGTGCCCGTTAATTCAGCGATGGTTTTAAAGGCCGCGTCAATAGGGCCTACTCCCAAACCTGCACCCTCCCGTTCTTCGCCATTAACCAGGATTTTGATCCCGGTGGTTGGTAAAGCGTGGTTACCGCTCATGGCGCCCAAGGACACGAGTTCATAGGTGTTTGGTATACGCAGGACCTCATCCATCAAGATGGACTCAATATCTTCGTCAAAAATATCTTTTTTCAGGTCAGCGAGGTCCTTAAAGCGGGTAAAAACACGCTGCAGGTCCTCATCGCTTAAATCATCATAGCCAAGGGATGTGATACGATCCTTCAAGGCATGCCGGCCGGAATGTTTACCTAAAACCAGATTGCCTGAAGAAAGGCCAACATCAGACGGGTTCATGATTTCATAAGTGGTCCGTTCCTTTAAAACACCATCTTGGTGAATGCCGGACTCATGGGCAAAGGCGTTAGCACCGACAATGGCCTTGTTTGGCTGGACCACCATACCGGTGATCGTACTCACCATGCGGCTTGAAGGATGAATCTGCTCGGTGATGATATTAGTGGTAACATCATGCTGGTCCGGCCGGGTACGCAGGGCCATAACAAGCTCTTCCATGGCAGTATTGCCAGCCCTCTCACCAATACCATTGATAGTTGTTTCCACTTGCCGAACACCAGCTTTAATAGCTGCCAAAGAGTTGGCAACAGCCAGCCCCAGATCGTTATGACAATGCACACTGAGGACAGCTTTGTCGATATTGGGAATGTTTTCCATCAAATATCGGATCTGGCCGGCAAACTCATCCGGCATGGCATAGCCCGTGGTGTCCGGGAAATTCAGGGTGGTGGCCCCGGCATCAATCACAGCAGAAAACACCTTGCAGACAAAATCCAGGTCACTGCGGGTGGCATCTTCTGCAGAAAATTCCACATTAGGGGTATACTTTGCAGCATGCTTTACCGAAGAAACAGCGAGCTCCAGCACCTGCTCCCGGCTCATTTTCAACTTATGCTTCAGGTGGATATCAGAAGTGGCGAGGAATGTATGAATCCGCGGGTTGAAGCCATTCTTTAAGGCCTCCCAAGCCGTATCAATATCTTTGACGTTGGCTCGAGCCAACCCGGCAACTTGAACATCTTTAACATTGTCAGCTATATTTTTTACACAGTCAAAATCGCCAGCAGAAGCTATGGGAAAACCTGCCTCAATGACATCAACTCGCATCTTAGTCAATTGCTGAGCCAACCTGAACTTTTCCTGCATATTCATGGTGGCCCCAGGTGACTGTTCGCCATCACGAAGGGTTGTGTCAAAGATTATAATCTGATCCTTGTTTGAGGATCCGTTTACAGCATTCATAGTCGTGTCACTCATTCTTTGTGAGAAGAAAAACTCACCCTACGGTGTCACTGTTTTTTTTTCTCTTTTTTTTTGTCTGGTTAATACGCGATAAACCCCCGCCAGGGGCGCGGATAGAATGTACCCGACAAAAAGGAGAAAGAGTGTAATTTGCGGTTCAGTAGCTATCACAATAAAAAATAACACCGTACCCACCATAAACTGGAAGGTGTTCGGTTTAGAGATCTGTTTAAAACTGCAGTAATGGTGGGCGGAAACCATCAGATACGACAAAAAATAGACGGCAAAGAGCATAATAATATTTAAGTACTCAGCTTGAACCGTCCAGATAAAGCCACAGAAAAGGACCGTGGTGGCAATCATCGCCGCCGCCGCAGGACAGGGAAGGCCAATGAAAACATTTTTAGGGGTCTCTTCAATCTGGGTATTGAACCGGGCCAGCCGTAAAGCCGTTGTCGCAACAAATAAAAAAGCTGCCATCCAGCCGTATCGACCATAGGGCTTAAGCAGCCACAGGTAAGCTAAAAGTGCCGGAGCGGCACCAAAAGAAATAAGATCTGACAGGGAATCATACTCCTGACCGAACTTACTGGTGGTGCCGGTCATACGTGCCACCCTGCCATCCATGGTGTCAAAGACTGCTGCGATCAAAATTGCAATAGCAGCGTGGAAGAACTTACCGTTTATTGACGAAACGATAGAGTAAAATCCTGAAAACAGGTTAAATGTTGTTATGAGATTAGGAAGAATATATACCGTGCCGTGGGGTGGATTCTTCTTGTTATCTTTACTCAGATCCATAGAGAATAACTCAACGTGATTTTTTTTAGCAGCAGTGCAAAGAAAATAAAGAACTATTCTTTATAGAAACACCTGTTTATAGACAAAATCAACTTAAATAGCCAATAACGGTTTCACCAGCCTTCACTTTTTGACCGGTACTCACCTCTAAATGGGTTTTTAAGGGAAGATAGAGATCAACACGGGAACCAAAGCGTATGAGACCAAACCGTTGCCCCCGCTTAATTGTGTCATCCTTTTCTGCCCAACAGACTATACGCCGGGCGATGAGACCAGCTATCTGAGTGACAGCATAGCGCTGTTTTTGTTCTGTCTCCAGAACCACCGTACAAAATTCGTTTTCCAGCCCGCCTTTATCAGAATCGGCTGAGTAAAACTTCCCCGGCGAATAGATGATATTTTCAACCTTACCAGGAAAAGGAATACGATTGACATGAACATTGAAAACATTCATAAAAATCGAAACTTTATACACATGGTCATTGACAAAACGGTCATCAAACACCTTCTCAACCAGGATAACCTTACCATCTGCAGGGGATACCATTGCATCCTTGTCTGAAGGTGGTACCCGTTCTGGATCTCGGAAGAAATAAAGCTCAAACAGGGTAATCAAACCAACGACAAGGGTGGCTATGGGATACTGTAAAACCGCGAGCAGCAAACTGATAAAAGCACCAGCAGCGATAAAGGGTATGCCCTCCAATGCTACTGGAATTTGTGGTTTCTTCATGTAAGATTAACCAAGTTGAATCTAATATATTTAACTGATAATTCGTTGATCTGAACTGCCCAAAATACAGGGGCCCATACAAAGAAACTGGTACCCTTAAAAAAAGGATACCAGTTCAAGATCATCCTATCGGCCAAGGAGCTAAACAACCCCAAAAGGAAGTGGATACCTGAAGACCTGTTTCAAAAAGAGTACTTATATCTTTTTTGAGGCCCTAGTCATAGCAATAGTGCCGGTGCGAACTATCTCCTGTATACCAATTGGTTTCAGAAGCTCAGTCACTGCTTTAATTTTGCCTCTCGTACCCGTGACTTCTATTGCATAGCTTTTGGGACTCACATCAACTACACGAGCCCTAAAAATATCAGTGATTCGGAGAACCTCTGCACGGGTGGTGGCCTCCGCCTTAACCCGAATAAGAGCCATTTCGCGTTCAACATACTCTGTCTCACTGATATCTGTAACCTTGATAATATCAATAAGTTTATGGAGTTGTTTGGTGATCTGTTCAATGATGGCGTCGTCACCGCTGGTCACTAAAGTGAGACAGGAGACCCCGGTTTCAATGGTCTCAGCCACAGAAAGGCTTTCAATATTAAAACCACGGCCGGAGAAAAGTCCAGTAACCCTGGAAAGAACACCTGGCCTGTTTTGTAATAATACGGAGATAGTATGTTTCATGAGAGTTCCTTACTCTATTCTTAATCTAGCAACAAACTGATACAGCTACCCAAAGCTTAGACAAGAAGCATGTCAGTGGTGGCCTTGCCAGCCGGAACCATGGGAAAAACGCCCTCTTCGCGGGCGATGACAAAATCCATCAGTACCAAGGTGTCAGTGGCAAGGGCCTCCTTGATAACAGGCTCTACCTCGCTGGGTTTGGTGGCACGCAGGCCAACAGCCCCGTAGGCCTCAGCAACTTTAACAAAATCGGGCTGGACCTCCATGGGGGTAGCCGAGTAGCGTTTGTCATAGAAGAGTTCCTGCCACTGGCGGACCATGCCGAGATAATTATTGTTGAGCAGAGCAATCTTCACTGGCAGCCTTTCCTGCATGGCAGTGGCAAACTCCTGAATATTCATCTGCATGGAACCATCACCGGCAACATCAATAACCGTACGCCCTGGTGCCGCCATCTGGGCACCAATGGCGGCAGGAAAACCGTAGCCCATAGTACCAAGGCCGCCTGAGGTGATCAGGGTCCGTGGATTGTTAAAATGATAAAACTGGGCTGCCCACATCTGATGCTGACCAACCTCGGTTGTGACAATGGCGTCACCTTTAGTCAGTTCATGCAGCTTTTGGATAACGAATTGCGGTTTGATGACATCGGTCTCTTCCACATAACCCAGCGGATGCTTATTTTTCCACTCCTTGATCTGGTCATGCCAAGGGCCAAGTTTTTTCTTCTCTGCCTCAAGATCAGCACCACTGGCATCTACCCATTTATTCATCTGGGCCATGGCCTCTTTACAGCCGGCAACAATGGGAATATCGACCTCAACATTTTTACTGATGGAGGTGGGGTCAATGTCCACATGGATGATCTTGGCTTTGGGAGCAAAAGCATCTACCCGACCTGTAACACGATCATCAAATCGGGCTCCCACGGCAATAAGCACATCAGACTTTGCCACTGCCATATTGGCAAAATAGGTACCATGCATACCAAGCATTCCCATAGAAAGCGGGTCAGTACCTGGAAAACCACCAAGTCCCATGAGGGTCATGGTCACCGGGATATTGAGTTTACGGGCAAACTCGGTGAGCTCCTTATGGGCATCACCTAAAATGACACCACCGCCAATGTAGAGAACCGGACGCTTCCCCCTGAGAATGGTCTTACATGCCTTCTCAATCTGACCTGGATGGGGCTCATAAGTTGGCTTATAAGTGCGCATCTTAACAGGCTTCTTGGCCGGAACATTAACCATTGAGGCCATTACGTCTTTAGGCAAATCAACGAGAACAGGGCCAGGTCGGCCACTGCGTGCTACATGAAAGGCCTCGCGTATGGTTGCAACCAGATCCTTTGCATCCTTAACAAGATAGTTATGTTTCGTACAGGGGCGTGTGATGCCGACAATATCAACCTCCTGAAAAGCATCATTACCAATGAGGGCAGTTGGAACCTGGCCAGAAAAGACAACAATGGGAATGGAATCAAGATAGGCAGTGGCAATACCAGTTACAGCATTAGTAGCGCCAGGGCCTGAGGTTACCAAGGCAACACCAACATTACCACTTACACGTGCATAGGAATCAGCAGCATGGACAGCGGCCTGCTCATGCCGAACAAGAACATGGTGGATCTTATCCTGTTGGAGAATGGTGTCATAGAGATCAATAACTGCTCCACCAGGGAAGCCGAAAATTGTTTGAACATTTTCTTCCTCCAGACATTGCATAAATGCCTGGGTTCCTGTCATCTTCATAGAACTAGTCCCATTGTTGTTTCGTGGCCTTTTTCAAGTCGACCATGAGAGATTTTCGGGAATTACAAATATTAAAAAATTTATCTTTTTCAAAGCTTAAACCGCATGATTTCAGTACGGATTTATGCAAAAAAAACACTATATAAGTCGCTGAAAAATTGTCAAGACAGTTCTTTTTACTGCCACCAAAAGAAAAAGGCAAGATTTACGAATAATTATCAACTGGAAATTTTCAATTATTTAAAAAGACCTTTTTCTCGACCGAGATGAAGAAAAAAATCGACAGCCCTATGTCCTTCTTCGCCCAAAGATTCTGAAAAGTTGTTTACATAGAGACCTATATGGTTACTGATAATTTCACCATTCATCTCCTGGGCGTGTTTTTTGATGTAATCACGACTTGCATCAGGCTGTTTAAAGCCATACTGAACACTGTCTTTTATCAACTTTTCGATCAGGCTGATCTTTGCCTCCCCCAAAGACCTTTTGGCAGCAATTCCGCCAAGAGGAATGGGCTGGCCGGTAGTTTCTTCCCACCACTCTCCAAGATCCTGCACACAGGAAAGACCATGTTCATGGTATGTAAACCTGCTCTCATGGATGATCACCCCACTATCAACTTCTCCTTGGCCTACAGCGTTGATAATCTGGTCAAAAACCATGACCTTGGTTTTAACCGGACAAGGGGCATAGAGCTGTAAGAGCATGGCTGCCGTAGTGTATTCTCCAGGGATAGCAACTATTGCCTCTGCCAAATCAATCTCCCCTCCTTGCCGGGTCACCAGAAGCGGTCCGCAACCCCTTCCCAAGGCACTGCCCGAATCAAGAAGGACATACTTATCAAGGACATGACCGAGGGCATGAAAGGAAAGCTTTGTCACATCGTATTTGCCATCCAGGGCCCAGCTGTTTAGGGTCTCAACATCAGCAAGGAGGGGTTTGTCAAAATGGAGCCCTTCTGACCTTACAAGGCCATGGGTCATGGCATGGAAGATAAAGGTATCATTGGGGCAGGGAGAAAAAGCAAGCGAGAGCATGATCTGACTTTAACGAATATAGTGGGTTAAAAACTTAGCGGTTAAGTCGGAACATTTTTCAATAGCTTCAGCAAGAAGCCAGGTGGAAGTGTCACGGTCCTCAACCATATTACTCATACAACGGATCTCAAGCCAATCAACATCATAACTCTGGCAAACCCTGGCTATGGCAGCCCCTTCCATGTTCTCACTAACAGCTTTATAGGTAGCAGCCAGCATTTCGCCACGCTTCTTGGTGGCACTGACAGAATTGACCGAGACAAAAGGGCCAAGGTGGATAGCCTGGCCTGTAGCAACGCACCATTGCTGGAATTGATCCAGCAAGCCCCCCTGACAGGGAAAAAACTGGTGCAATATAAGCTCTGGGGAGCCCAGAGGTGCAAGATGATCCTCAAAACAGATCGCCAGATCGCCAATGACCTCTGAAGAAGCCAGGCATAAATCAAGGATCTTGATAGAGCCGCCAGGAAATGCCCCGGCAACACCAATATTTATCACACCAGCAATATCACCGTTATTTTGCTCAAGATAAGAAGTAAGGGAATGCGCCGTATCCACCAAACCGATACCGGTTATGAGGAAACCAATATCAGGGCAGCCGGCAAATTTCTCCTGAAGAGGAGCTATTTCCATGGCTGTGGCAGCAGTAACAAGGAGCATTTATGATAAGTAGTCTTTAACGAGCTGACTGTTTGCAAAACCACAGTCTATGTCGTCTTTAACCTTGTTGTTTGCATCAAGGACAACAACCTTAGGTTCAAATTCTGCCAAGTCACCGTCATGATATATGGCATAGGAAACAATAATGATGAGATCACCGATCATCCCCTTTCGAGCTGCTGCGCCATTCAGACCGATAACACCTGTACCAGCCTCTCCTTCAATGGCATAGGTATCTAGGCGTTCACCATTATTAATATTATATACCTTGATTTTCTCATAGGGCAGAAGGCCGACAGCCTGCATCAAATCACTGTCGATGGTCAGGCTGCCTTCATACATCAGATCAGATTGAGTGACAGTGGCCTTGTGGATTTTTGACTTCAGCATATTTCTAAACATTATCTTCTCCATGGAGCAGGCGGCCATTATCTATGAGCCGGGTTTCACCGATGCGAACTGCCAAGGCAAGAATAACATCGTCATCAATCCGCGCACTACTCTCTAAGGTGTTTTTATTTATAAATTCAATATAATCTATCTGACAATGTCCATGTCTATTAATAACATCTCGGACAATCATCTTCATCTTCGCACTTTCGCGCTCACCAGCTAGAGCACGCTTCTGTGCTTCCTGCAATGAGCGCCATAGGCAAAGGGCCTGTTGACGTTCATTCTTGTCAAGATAAGCATTGCGGGAACTCATAGCCAAGCCATCTTCTTCACGGACGATGGGGTGACCAATAATTTTCACCGGCATATTAAGATCAGCAACCATTCTCTTAATCACCGCTAATTGCTGAAAATCCTTTTCCCCGAAAAGAGCACATTGTGGCTGGATGATATTAAAAAGCTTATTTACAACAGTGGTTACACCAGCGAAATGATGGGGCCTGCTTTTACCACAAAGTTCTTGAGTGATTCCAGAGACCGTCACCGCGCTCTGAAAACCAGGGGGATAGATCTGATCAGGCTCAGGGCAAAAAAGAGCTGCCACGCCCACTTCGCTGGCCTTGGCTGCGTCGTCCTCAAAGGCCCGAGGGTAGGATGCCAAATCTTCGCCAATTCCAAACTGGGTTGGATTAACAAAGAGTGATACGACAACCTTATCTGCGACCTTTTTGGCCTCTTTCATGAGGGAGAGATGGCCCTCATGGAAAAAACCCATGGTCGGCACCAGGGCAATGGTCTGACCCACAGCCCGGATATCAGTAGACCACCGAATCATTTCGGAGGTGGTTTTTATAATTTCCATACCAGTTGTGCAGACACTGACCCTGCCTTCTTAGTTCCTCGGCATTTAGGCCAAGGTATTTACAAGTTATTGATTTTCTCTTGAACCCAGGCGCGCTGATCAGGCTTAATATCTTTAGAGGTATTTGCCTTTTCATAGGCATCTTTGGCTTCAGCAGCTTTACCTGTCAACTCATAGACACGGCCACTCTCAATATATCCAAGGGCCGCAAAACCAGGCAATGAGCTTAATGAAATATAATGCTGAATGGCTATGTCGAAATCACCATTCAGCTCATAGGCAACCCCTGAAAATTGCTGAAAAAGGGGGAAGAGAGGATTATCGCCGCCAACATCTTTATGAGTTTCCTGGAGAATGGAAATTGCATTGCCGTACTCGCCCCTATTAATGTAGTCACCAGCGAGGCTCATTTGGCCCCAAAGAGCTGAGCCGGTACCCGAAAATTCATCAGATATTTTTTCTAAGGAGATGACTTTCTGATCCGGATCAGTCATGAGCATGGCCTGGGTAAGCTGCTGGGCCGCTTGATCATTCTTAGTATCCGTATAATAGCTATAATAACTCCATCCACAAATAGCGCCGACAATAAGGATAAAAGAAACCTGCAAAAGCCTGGCGTTATCAAGAATATATTGTTTAACAGCAGAGGGCAGATTAAGCTCATCAAGGAGAGTTCTTTGGGCAGCAGTTACTTCCTCAACATGTTTCTTGGTAAAGGCGTTGGATTCGTCCATTCAAGAAGTCCTTTTTTCTTTTTTTGAATTACTGTAAAAACCGATTTAAGAGCTGTTTATCCTTCACGAAAATAGACATGAACATATACAGGCTGAGATAGAAAAAATCAATATGTTCCCCCTTAATCAAACATCCCCTCCTTCCCTGTTCAACGCTCGACAAGTCCAGTCGGTCAGTGAGTTGACAAGCTCCCTGACTCTGCTCTTGGAAAGTGAATTTCCTTTTGTGGCAATCTCGGGTGAGATCTCTAACCTGCGGCGCCCCTATTCCGGCCACCACTACTTCACCTTAAAAGATTCTCAGGCTCAGATACGATGCGTCCTCTTTAAAAGCCAGCAGCGTTATCTGGAAAAACCCCTAGCTGTTGGTGCAAAGGTTATCTGCAAGGGACGAATTTCCGTTTACAAACAACGTGGTGAATACCAAATTATTGTTGATCATGTCACCGAAGAAGGGCTCGGCAATCTACGACAACAATTTGAACGCCTCAAGGAAAAATTGTTTACTGAAGGACTTTTTGCCCCAGAGTCAAAAAAGAAGCTGCCGGCTTTTGTTCGCAAGATCTGCCTTATTACTTCTCCCACAGGGGCGGCAGTGCATGATTTTCTCAAAAAATCCCTGGAGCGTTTCCCCAATCTGGAGGTCGAAATTTTCCCGGCAGCTGTTCAGGGCGAAAACGCAGCCACAGATATCGTTAGCCAGATTGCTTTGGCCAATAAGCGTAATTGGGCTGACATTATCGTTCTCACAAGGGGTGGAGGCTCCCTGGAAGACTTGGCAGCATTTAATAATGAACAACTAGCCAGGGCCATCCACGCATCAGAGATTCCTCTAGTGGCAGCAATTGGCCATGAGGTTGACTTTACCATCGCAGATTTGGCGGCAGATCATAGGTCCCCTACTCCCACAGCAGCAGCCGAAGAGGTCGTGGTTAACAAAAAACAACTCCATGATGGGCTAAGCCTCCTCACTCAAAGGATGAAAAATTCCTTAGAAACTAGCCTGCAAAGAAATAAGACCCGACTCCACGTTTTAGAGAAACTTCTTACCGATCCGCGCAAGATTATCGATCATTATCAATTGAAGGTGGACCATATAACCCTCAACCTTATCCATCTTTTTACCAGGAAAAGAGATTTTGCGCGTAAACGTCTTGAATCTAACCGTCAAAAACTCACAGCCCACAGTCCAGAAAAAAAGCTCTCTGCGGCAAAGATAAGGTGTGACAACCTTACCATTCAACTGAGCCAGCACATAAAAGATACTTTCCAGAAAAAATGGGAAAACTTCACAAGGCAGGCTACACTCCTTGACGCTTTAAGCCCATTAGCTGTTTTAGGAAGAGGATATGCCATGGTCCTCAATAAGGACAAAAAAATAATTCACAGCATTCGGCAAGTAGCTTCAGGAGACCAAATCCAAGTGAGGGTTGAAGATGGAACGATTCAAAGCGTAGTAGAAAAAACAGTGAATAACTAAGAAATGGTCGGGATGAGAGGATTTGAACCTCCGACCCCCTACCCCCGAAGCAGGTGCTCTACCAGACTGAGCCACATCCCGACCTATGAAGGTGAGTTTATAGTTCTATTTTTTTTAAAAATCAAGAAACCCCTTATTCAACAAAATAATTTCTCCAAATAAAAAAAGCGTAATAGCAAATGCTATTACGCTTTTTTTATTCTCCGTCTCCCCGGTTCATTTAAGAACTCACGGAAAAACTATTCACACTTTTTAACCTTACTTGGTTGGCCCAAGAAGATTCGATCGTGAATGTAAACTACTTAACGGCGTCTGCCAGCTTGCTACCAGGCTTGAAACGGGCAACAGTGCGGGCAGCAATCTTGATGGTAGCACCAGTCTGGGGATTACGTCCCTGACGAGCAGCTCTATTCGAGGTGGAAAAGGTACCGAAACCAACCAGTGTTACCTTGTCACCGCCGGAGAGTGCGTTTGTGATGGACTCAAGAAGACCAGTTAATGCTTTTTCAGCAGCTGCTTTACTAATACCTGCAGAAGAAGCCATGTTGTCTACCAATTCACTTTTATTCATTCTCTTTTCTCCTCGTGTTACTATTAGGGGTGAATGTTCTCGTTAGTAAAAAATTGTACTAAACGAGAAGTGGTTGTCAAATAAAACTATCCGTTTTTTATAGATATTTTTAAATATCATACTTTGACAAAAAAAAGGAAGAATTTATAACCCGTCGAGGGTGATTTTCAAGGAAGATTTTTTAGAGCATACTTTAATAGGTAAATCGTGGCTAATGCCACTTATACCAAGCAATTCAAGGCAAGATACCCGGTCGTTCAGAAAGATCAAGAAAAACTTTTGAAAAACTGCATCCCATCATTTTTTTCCTAATATTTTTCGCTACTTCAAGTATTAAAGCTCTCTCTAAATCACCCTCCTTAAATGTCAGGAGGATTTCATCACCATGGAGTTTTGCTCGCACTCCATCAAAGCCGAAATTATGCAAAATTTCTTCAGCATCTTCAACCTTCTGCAAAATTTCACGAGAAAGGCGGCAATGTCTTGGGATACGGGTAGCCAAGCAGGAATCGCTTGGTTTGTTCCAAGAAGAAAGTCCAAGGGTACGACTTATATCACGAATCTGTTTCTTGTTAATCCTGCAATCCAGAAATGGTGTGGCTACACCTAATTCTTGTATGGCTTGAAAACCTGGTCTCTCATCAGGATTGTCATCAAGATTTGTTCCATCCACAAGGTGCCAGCCAGGCTCCAAAGATTTTTCCAGAGTATGATAAAGGGATTTTTTGCAGATATAACATCGATTTTTTTTGTTTTCTGAAAAACCCGGGAGATCGAGAGGAGAAAATATCCTTTCCTCCAGAACGAGTCCAAACTGTTTGGCAAAACTTTTAGCAGCCTCAACCTGATGCCTGGCCACAAGGGGACTATCTGCAAAAAGCCCCACACAATTACGGCCAAGCACCTTACTTCCTAAAAAAAGAAGCAGCGAGCTATCTACACCGCCTGAATAAGCGACGGCAACCTTCTGCTTGGTTGAAAACCACTCCTCAAGGGCAGAGAGGAGTTCCTTCTGAATCTTTTTCAAAACAGAGGTTATTATTTATCAGGAAGGTTCTGAATAGGCTCTTCCAATAAAAAATCACCCTTCTGAATCCATTCTTTCAGAATATTGGCAATTTCTCTGGCCTTAACCATACTGGAGAGAGGGGCTGTTTTTACATTTTTACCATTGACCTCAATTTCGCCGCTTTTAAGTTGAGCGTATGAAACCTCACCATAATTTCTGGCAACACCGTGGGAGTAGTCGTAGGAATAATCCACTACCTGAGTGAATAATTCCTCGTCAGAAACACCGGTATATGCCGCCATCTCTTCATTAAGAATTGGAATGGGCACACCAACTCCCACAGCAAGGGTGGTTCCATACCCCTGCATAGAGATGCCCTTTAACCATTCGGCCGACATCTTCTTCATGTCGCCTTGTAGCATTAAGGTTCCAGATGGCCTTCTTGGTGTATCGTTATCGAGGCGGGGCGCACCAGGGTTATGCTGTGTGCCCTGCCAGGTAACGTAACCAACGGCACCACCTAAGAAGATACGAGTTCCCAGGCCAATAGTCTTATATAAAGGATCATTTAATAGAGGACTTAATTCCCCAGCACTGCAGAAATTGGCATTTCTACCCTTTGATAGCAAGGTGCCCATATATGTATAGATAGTCTTATCAGATAAATTAACCGCGCAATTATAATTTTGATAGCAATTACGAGGATTTACCAGCAATGCATAGGGGAGTTCATCTAACGTCACCTCTTTTTCTGCCTCTGTGGCAGGGTAGCAATCTGTCCCGTAGCCGATGGCCTTAAGCTTCACCTTCTTGCCAGCAACAAGGTCTTCAAGAACGTGACCTCCGCCATAGCGAAAACTACCAGGAAAGACCTTGTTGAGGGGATCATCCTCGGCGACTTCTGCTGCACCAAGGTAAATATCCACAGCAGCAAGACCAGCATAGGCCATAACATTATTGAGCCAGACTTTAGATGCCTTGATCGTAGGGTTAGTATGGCCAAAGTTAATAATGGCGCCGGAGGAACACATGGGCGAAAAGGTACCGGTGGTTACAACATCCACCTTCCGGGCCGCTTCTTCAGGGCCGTGCTCCTTAACGATTCCAACCATCTCTTCAGCAGTAACAACAACCGCCTCGCCCGCTTTGATCCGGGCATTTATCTCTTCATAGGTTTTTTCAACCTTAAAAGCCTTTTTTGTCATATCTTTCGTCCTAATCTGAAGGGCACATTGCAACTATAAAGCCCACCAGGGTAGAGACCTTGGCGGGCTTATTTTTTATAACGACTTGCCTGTATTTTTCAAGAATTTAAAACATTATCTCTAAAATCACCGTGAAACTTAAATGTGACTTACGACCTATTCCATTACTGAAACTACCTTGTGTCCATTTTTCTCTAAGGCCTCGACAATGGGCTCAACATCACATTTATCCAAACGGAAGTAATGAACCTTACGGCGGGAGGATTGACTCTCCTGGGCCACACTCACAATCTCCCCCTTATTCTCTTTAATAATCCTGGTTACATCATCGACTCCACCTTTTTTATTAACGATAACATCAATACGGGTGGATTTTTTCAGGAGACCCATTACCTCGATAAAGGCGGCTAAAATGTCTGAAAGCGTGATAATGCCGACCAGTTTTTTCTTATCTAAAACCGGTAATCCACCAATCTTATAATCATGAATAAGGCGGGCAGCTGTCTCAATACTGGCATTGGGGTTAACTGTAATTGGGTTAAGAACCATCACCTGGTGAACAGGAATATCCTCAACCATAGATGGAAAAGAGAAATGACGAAGGTCACTTTCTGTTATAAAGCCGACCATGTTTTCTTCTTCATCGACAACAGGAAGGTGTCGGATGCCATACTCCTTCATCAATGAAGCTGCATCCTGCAAAAGGGCCTGGCGATCAATAATCACAGGTTCTGACTGCATCCAGTTTTTGATTTTCATAGCTGGACCAACTTACTGACTCGCCAAAGAGTCTTTGTCACCGATCACCAAAAAATATTACCTCAAAACATAAAACAAGCAGGAGTCACGGTGTTTTTCCGCTTTAAGGCCAGACAAAAAAAGTAATCTGAAAACTTGTTAAAAGGCGGAAAGAAGATGAAAAAAGGATGTATTCTTAAAATTTATCTAATCAAATTAAAACAATACACCACTCTTTTCAACAATTAAGAAAAAAACCTTACCCCTCCCTCCCCATGTCTCGCAACATCTTGAAAAAATGGAATTTATTACACTAAGCGTCAAAAATATTATAAGAAGAAGAGAGAGAATTCCCTTTATTTTCTTTGCCAATTTAATTAAGTGAATTGTGTCTTTATAAATTCTTTTACAAACTCATCTGATAACAAAAACTATGTCTGAAGATAACAAGGCCGATCTTGGTAAAGTCCGCGACCGCATTGATGAAATTGACAACACTTTCCTCAATCTCTTAAAAGAGCGTCTTAAGTGTGCCAAAGAAATCGGCATGCTCAAATCAAAGGATAACCGCGCTAAATGGGATCCCCTTCGAGAAAGGCAGATTTATGATCGTTTAAAAAACAGTAACAAAAAAGAATTCCCTGACGATGCCCTCTTCAGCATTTTTCACGAAATCATAACCACATGCCGCCTTTCCCAAAAATCAACGGAGGTCGCCTATCTTGGTCCTGAGGCCACTTTTTCCCATCTGGCCGCCGTGAAATATTTTGGTTCAACCGCCGATTACCGGCCCATCGAAACCATTGAGGATATCTTTTACGAAGTTGAACGGGGCCGCGTTGACTACGGCATTGTTCCGCTGGAGAACTCCATTGAGGGATCAGTAACTTCGAGTCTTGATTCGTTTATGAAATGTAAGGTGCAGATCTGTGGCGAGGAGTTTCTGGCCATCACCCATAACTTGGTGAATTTTTCAGGCAACATCGAGGACATCAAAACCGTGGTGTCTCACTCACAACCCCTTGCCCAGTGTCGGCAGTGGTTAAGAAAAAACCTGCCAGACGTAGCCTGTCAGAGTGTCTTCTCAACAGGAGTTGCGGCCCAGATGGCCGCCAAGGACCATTCTGTAGCAGCCATTGCCAGTTCTTTGGCCATCAAGACCTACCAGCTTCAGGTTGTCACCAAAGGAATCGAGGATTATCGAGGCAACACCACCCGTTTCGTTCTTATTGGCAAAGAATCACCCACTGTAAGCGGCCGTGACAAAACATCGTTATTGGTGGGGTTATTGGACAAACCTGGGGCATTGAACGACGCCCTGACCATCCTTGCCCGCCGGAACATCAACATGACTCGTATCGAATCAAGGCCTGTAAAAAGCGAGCCAGGTAAATACCTATTCTTTATTGATATGCTCGGACATATGAATGACGGTGTCATCAAAGAAGCCTGTGAGCGTCTGCAAGAATCCTGCTCTTATTTTGAATGGTTGGGATCCTACCCCCAGGCCCGGGAATCAGCCGCCGATGCGTGACATGCGGCCATGACAATTCTCACCCTCAACCACCTTATGTCCTTGGGGCTTGGCAACAATCGTTTGAACAACAAGCTCAGCAATCTGCTCATCACTGGCACCGCTGCGCAATAATTCCTTCAGATCGCTTTCCTTGTCAGATAAAAGACAGGAGCGCAGTTTGCCTTCCGAGGTAAGGCGAAGCCGGTTACATTTCTCGCAGAATTTGTGGCTCAAAGGGCTGATAAAGCCGATGCTGCCCTTACTGCCAGGGATCTTATAGACCTTTGCCGGGCCATCCATCTGCCTTTGACCAACAGGTTCCAGTTCACCGAGCACCTTCAGCTTGTCAATAATCTCTGCAGAGGGGATGTACTTTTCTTTGCCCCATACCGCTGAATTCCCAATGGGCATAAACTCAATATAGCGTACTTGCAAAGCCCTCTCCAGGGAAAGCCTGGCGAAATCAACAAGCTCATCGTCGTTG
The DNA here is from genome assembly GCA_039715015.1 of Thermodesulfobacteriota bacterium. Lineage (GTDB taxonomy): Bacteria > Desulfobacterota > Desulfobulbia > Desulfobulbales > SURF-16 > BM506. The sequence goes on along the minus strand of JBDLIE010000003.1, from coordinate 20,488 downwards.
ATGCCGCGCATGGCCACCATGTTGAGCTTCACTGGTGAGAACCCTTTATCACAAGCCATCTCTATGCCGCTCCAGACCTTTTTAAAACAATCCACCCCAGTGATTTTCTTAAACCTCTCCGGCTTCAGGGTGTCAAGGCTGATATTGAGCTTCCGGACACCAGCATTATAGAGCAGGTCGCCATATTTTTCGAGATAAACGCCATTGGTGGTCAAGCGGATATCCTCGAGACCAGAAATACGTGACAGACCTTCAATAAATGAACCAATATTTTTCCTCACCAAAGGCTCACCACCGGTAAGGCGTACTTTTTTAATACCAAGATCAACGCAGATATTAATAACCCGCAAAAGCTCTTCATAGGTGAGTAACTCTCCATGGTTGAGCTTTGACAATGGCGCTGGGGTGCAGTATACACAACGCAGGTTACATTGATCAGTCAAAGAGACTCGCAGGTAGGAGATAGTCCTGTCGAACAAATCAATAAGGTTTTTTTCAGGCAATGTGGACATACAATCAATGATGGCAAAAAAGGAAGCTAGCTTCTAAAATATCGAAAAACTCCATATAAAAAAGGGCTTGATACCCCAATGGAGACAAAAACACAATCGATGCCGCCAATTATTTCTTTTAGGATTTCACAAATTTTATAGACCTATGCTCATTCTTGGAATTGAAAGCTCCTGCGACGAAACAGCTGCAGCTGTCATGCGCAACGACAGCCAGCTTCTGTCCAATGTCGTCGACTCGCAGATCGCTGTCCATGCTGAGTATGGCGGCGTTGTCCCGGAAATCGCCTCCAGAAAGCACCTGGAGAACATCTATCCGGTTGTCACAAAGGCCTTGAAAGACGCAGACACCAGCCTTGATGACATAGATCTTCTTGCCGTTACTGTTGGTCCTGGACTTATTGGCTCACTTCTTGTCGGACTTAATTTTGTCAAGGCGATCTCACTTATCAAGAAAATTCCCTTTGTTGGGGTTGACCATATGGCCGGTCATCTTCTCTCCGTTTTTCTCGGAGAAAATCCTCCGCAATTCCCCTTTGTCGCCCTCATTGCCTCAGGTGGCCACTCGTCCCTCTTTTATGTCACCGGTTTCTATGACTTCACCCTTCTGGGCAGAACCCGAGACGATGCTGCTGGTGAGGCCTTTGACAAGGTGGCCAAACTTCTTGGTCTTCCTTACCCTGGCGGACCTGAAATCGGCAAGATATCGGCTGAAGGTAACCCTCAGGCCATTACTTTTCCACGCTCATGGCTCGAAGAGGGCAGTTATGATTTTAGCTTCAGCGGCCTGAAGACTTCGGTGGCAAACCATGTCAACAAGCTAAAAAACAAAGACGAGATCCTGCCCGTTGCCGATATATGCGCCTCTTTTCAAGAAGCAGTGGTTGATGTTTTGACCCAAAAGACGATCCGGGCCGCCCAAGACAAAGGCTGCCAGAATATTGTTGTTGGTGGCGGTGTTGCTGCAAACCGCAGACTGCGCCAGTCGATGACTGACCAGTGCGCAAAAAACGATCTCAACCTCGCTATGCCTCCGGTGGATTTTTGCACTGATAATGCTGCTATGGTTTGTCTTGCCGGTTTTCATAAATATAATAACACCAGTGCCCCCCTTGACCTTGATGTTTATTCACGATCTCCGTATATCATGTAGATATAACGATTTTCGCCTTCCCCTTAAAGCCCTGAAGAATGCCTACCCGCCTGGTCAGATATCATTATCTCAAGTTCCTACGCCTCCAGGGTGACCCGAAGATCATCGCCCGGGGCGTTGCTATAGGAATTTTCATTGGTATCACCCCAACGATTCCCCTGCACACAGTTCTTATTCTTGGCACATGCCTCATTTTCCGGGCCAGCAAGGTGGCAGGCATCTTGGCATCTGTGGTTGTCAGCAATCCTCTCACCTTTTTTATCCAATATTATTTAAGCTGGCTGGTAGGTACTGCTATCTTCCCGGGTCTACTTTCCTGGCAACGTCTTCAAGAAATGATGGATGTACTTTCCTCTGCCGCAGGTTACGAGGGCTTTAAAGCCTCACTAACGGCCATTAGCTCACTTGGCCTTGATGCTATTACTGTTCTGGTGGTGGGTGGTACATTACTGGCTCTGCCCTTCACAGCTCTCAGCTATTATTACTCATTAAAACTTTTCACGAAACTCCGAGACACCAGACAACGAAAAAAGGAACAGGTAGCCCTTAGCGATGAATCGAAGTGATATTAAGAGTATTCTGAAAAACAACGAGCTTGCTCCCAAGAAAAAACTGGGTCAAAACTTCCTCGTCCACCAGGCCACCTCTGAACGTATTGTTGAGCTGGCCGGAGTCACAAAGGAGGATACCGTTTTTGAAATAGGTGTGGGTCTTGGTTCACTCACCTCGCCTCTTGCCCAAAGAGCCGGCAAAGTGATCGGTATTGAGGTTGATGCCGGCATTGTCAGATATCATACCGAAAACAATTCCTTACCGGCCAATACAACCCTTGTTCACCAGGATATCTTAAAAACCGACTTCAACAAGCTGGCTGCAGAGAGCGGCGGCCCCCTGAAGATTATCGCCAATCTCCCCTACTCTATCTCCAACCCTTTACTCTTCAAGTTGCTGGACCATAAAGAGCTGATGTCCTGGGCTGTACTGATGCTTCAAAAGGAAGTTGGCATGCGTCTCTGCGCCGCTCCGGGCACAAAGGAGTATGGTGTCCTCTCTGTGCTTTTTGCCAGCTGTGCCACCGTCAAAGATCTTCTTCACGTAAGTCCGGAACAATTTCATCCGCGACCTAAAGTAGACTCCGTGGTTGTGAAAATTTCTTTTCATCCTCCAGCTCAGGCCGATTACAACAATGGCCTTTTTGTCAAAGTAGTAAAAACAGGTTTTCAAAAACGAAGAAAAACCCTGGTTAATTGCCTCGCGACCTCTTCACTTATATCCCTGACCAAGAAACAGGCATTCCAGGTTCTGGAAAAAGCTGAAATTTCCATTAAGGCCCGCGGCGAAACCCTTACCGTTAATGACTATATACGCCTGACGAACGTTATCCAGCCTCTCCTTTAATTTTTTCTCTTCCCTACAACACCTATGCAAAATTTCGTTCTTCATAACCAAACAAAAATTATCTTCGGGGCAGATAGGATTTCTGAAATTGGCCGTGAAGGCAGAGCGTTTGGTAAGCGAGCCCTGCTGGTCTTTGGCCAGGGAAGTATAAAAAAAAATGGCATATTTGAGACAGTCACCAAGAGTCTTGCTGACCAAGGTATGGAGATTGTCCTTCATGGTGGTGTTCAGTCTAACCCCCTCCTAAGCCATGTACGTCTCGGCATCGAAAGGGCAAAGAAACGAGAAGTTGATGTTATAGTTGCTGTGGGTGGAGGCTCGGTGATAGATAGCGCCAAGGCGATAAGTGCCGGGGCCTTGGTAGAGCATGACGTCTGGAAATTTTTTACAGGTAAAAAATCCATTAAAAAATGCCTGCCTCTCACCTGTGTGCTGACCCTGGCTGCCGCCGGCTCAGAAATGAATGGCGGCATGGTAATCAGCCATGATGAAAAAAAGCTCAAATTCGGCACGGGCAACAAGCTGCTCAATCCGGCAGTCTCTATCCTCGACCCCACTGCCACCTATTCAGTCCCGGCCACCTATACGGCATATGGCGCCGTTGATGCCATTGCCCATATCCTTGAGTTTTACTTCACCACAGCTGATCCAAGCACCCCGGTTCAAGACCGTTTCATGGAAGGGCTTGTCCTAAATATTATAGAGAGTTGTGAAAAGGTCCTCAAAAAACCGGCTGATTACCAAGGACGTGCTGATCTTATGTGGTGTAGCACCTTGGCCTTAAATGGCTGGACTGCTGCCGGTCTTGGCCTCGTAGGCTTTCCGATGCATATGATTGAGCACACCCTGAGTGCCCATCACAATGTTCCCCACGGAGCTGGACTCAGTGTAATAGTTCCTGCCTGGCTTTCTTTTCAGGCCCAAAAAAATCCTCGGAAATATGCCCAGCTTGGCCAACGAGTTTTCCAGGTTGAAAATAGCGACATAAAAACCACTGCCCAGGAGGGCATCAAACGCCTCAAGAAATGGTTTGAAAAAATTGGTTGCCCGACAACTTTAAAAGGTTTGAAAATAAGCGCTGACGAGATCCCATTTTTGGCTGAACAAAGCCTTCCCTTGGCATCGATATGGCGTCTGAAAGATTATGATCATAAAAAAATTGAAGCCATTTTAAGGGGTTGTGTTTAGTAGCTTTACAGATGTTTCTTTTTGGCTAAAAAAGCTTGGTTAGTCAGGCGATTTCTGCTAAATTGCGGCAAGTTTATTAGTGTTAGTGTATTAAAAAAAGTTTTCTGATCAGTGGTAACTTAGAGTCCTGCCAGTAATATTTCCATTCAGTATTGCCCGTCTTGTAATGTTTAACTTAAGTTTAGCAAAAGACGGTCACTCCATTTGAGGTAATTCATGCCAGAATCCCGCAACTTAGACCTTAATGATTACACCAACAAAGAAACAAGTAAGATTTATGACAGTGCTGTAAAAACCATCCGAAAAGAAATAGCCAGCGGTAAGACTTTTAATGAGGCTATTCTTTCCCTTACGGTAATCAATGAAGCATTACGCAGCATCATCATTGACGACTTCTTAAAAAATCTCATTGTTGACCAACACTTTAATAGGGGCCGTGGTCTTGACGATCTTGCCCTTATCCTTGATCTTCCATATGAAAAATTGGAAATCTGTCGTGATAAAATTGTTGAAGAACTTTACTTATACACCAATGACGATGACGAAGAGCTCCATACAGAGCGTAGTGAAATGACTCACTAATTTTGATTTTTCAGCCCAATTCACCTAACACCTGAAAGCTCTCAATCGACTTGATTGAAAAAGCTTTTTCGTACCATGCACAAATCTGCAAATACGTCCTGCTCTACCGATTCTATCACTGTATTTCAACAGGCCAATGCCGGCGAAAAAAAGGTTCAAGGGATTGAAACCTATGGCTGCCAGATAAAGATTGTCGAAGTTATAGATTTCCCCATTGCCCTGCCTGATTTCTTAGATGATCCTCAGGAATTTTTCCCAGACCAGATTAAGGGCAATATTGTCCTTAGCTTTCTCAAACATCCAGATTTAGCGGATTATGCTGCAAAATATTGTCAGCAGCAAGAAATACCCATGATAGCCAGTGGGCCGCGCAAGATAAGTGGGGCTCACTCGCCCTTTACCTGCTGTGGCCTGGCAAAGAAAGAGGGGCTGGGAAGATATGGCCAGCAGTTCGGCACACCTGAATATAAGATTACCCTGGAAGATAAAAAGATTGCATCCATTCAAGTTCTTCGCGGAGCATCGTGCGGAGCCACCTGGAATGTTTTACCGAAAATATTGAGATGTAGCCCTGAGGAAGCCTTGGAGAAAATTGCCAGGGAGGTCCAATTTCTTTGTCAGGCCGACCCTTCTAGTTTCGACCCGGTCAGCGGCCACAGTCCTCTCCATTTTGCCGGCAATATCCACACCAAGGCCCTGGAAAAAGCAATAAAAGAAGCTACAGAGTAGTTCTACTCACTTTCCCGCCAGATTTTCGCACCCACCTTACGCAATTTCTCGTCCAGCTTCTCATAACCACGATCCAGGTGGTAGACCCGCGAAATAGAAGTTACCCCCTGGGCGGCCACTCCTGCCACAACAAGGGAGGCGCTTGCTCGAAGATCGGTTGCCATAACCTGGGCACCAGTGAGTTTGCCGGTGCCTGCGACAATGGCTCGACCACCCTCAACCCGGATATCCGCCCCCATTCTCCGCAACTCAGCAACGTGCATAAAACGATTCTCGAAGATAGTTTCGTCGATCACACTTAAACCACCGGTACATGCCATGAGGGCCATGATCTGAGCCTGCAAGTCGGTTGGGAAACCCGGGTACGGCATGGTCTTGATATCAACACTCTTAATAGGACCGGAACGGGCAACCATGATAGTTGACTCCTTTTCCTCCACATAGATTCCCACGGCTCTCATTTTCTCCAAGAACGAAGGAAGATGGGTGGGATTACAATTCCGAAGGGTAAGCTCCCCTCCGGCAGTGCCAACAGCGGCGATGTAGGTTCCTGTCTCAATACGGTCAGCAATGATTGTTGAGGTGGTGGGCTGCAGTTCATCCACCCCATCCACCACAAGAACATCCGTGCCCCGCCCTTCGATCTTGGCTCCCATGCCCACAAGCATATCTATCAGATTGCCAATTTCGGGCTCTTTGGCCGCGTTTTTAATGATGGTTTTTCCCTGGGCCAGGGTAGCGGCCATGAGCATATTTTCTGTACCGGTGACAGAGGGAATATCAAAATAAATGGTATCCCCCTGCAAGCGTCCCTTTACAAAGGCATCCACATAGCCTGATTCAAGCTCAAGCTTAGCCCCTAGTTTCTGCAGACCCTGCATATGAAAATTAATAGGGCGTGCGCCAATGGCACAGCCACCAGGAAGAGAAACCCTTGCCCGGCCAAGACGAGCCAGTAGAGGCCCCAGAACCAACACAGAAGCCCGCATGGTTTTAACCAAATCGTAGGAGGCCTCATAACCTTCTACATTATCTGAATTTATAACCAGGGTATGTGGTTCTGGGTAATGATAGCTAATCCCTAAGGTTTCCAGGAGGACCAGGATGGTCCGGATATCTCTAAGATCTGGGACATTATAGAGAGTATGCTCGCCTGGGCAGAGCAGAGTTGCGGCAATGAGCGGTAAAGCAGCGTTTTTGGCACCACTGACATCAATGACGCCGTGCAGGGGACGTCCACCTTCAATAATTATTTTATCCATATTCTTTTATATTCTTGGGCAAAATGAGTGGGGAACCGGAGGGCAAAATAAACTGTTAAAAAATGATCTACTCACAAACTGCGTCGGGCCTTTAAGATTCGCGGCAGACCTGCATAATCATCTAGCACAGTGAGGTGGTCAAAGGAAGAAAAACTTGCAAAGAGATCCAACACCTCCTGCTTTTGATCGTAGCCAATCTCCATCAGAAACCACCCTCCGGGCCGCAGGTATTGGGCAACAGCAGGAGCAAAAGAGGAAATAGACACTAAGCCATCGCCACCGCCACCATCAAGGGCAAGATGTGGTTCATTATTAACAACCTCTGGTTGAAGAGTGTCAAAGGTGGCTTTTTTCACATAGGGTGGATTTGAAACTATAAAATCAAACTGAACATTCTTTTTAAAAGCGGTCAGAAAATCTGCCGCAAGAAGGGAAACCTTCTTTTCACAACCATGTTTTAGAATATTCCGGAGAGCAATATCAAGGGCGTCACAAGAGACATCAACAGCAACATGGGTTGCCTGTGGCAACTCCCGGCTTAAGGCAACAGGCAAAATTGCACTGCCCGTACCCAGATCAAGAATAGTCCCGGCAAAACTTTCTTTCCCGGAAACGAGATCCAAAACCTGTTCAACCAAAAGCTCCGTTTCAGGACGAGGGATGAGAACAGATGGTGAAACTATAAAATCAAGGCCCCAAAATTCTTGGTGGCCAACGATATAGGCGTAAGGCTCATGACGGGCACGGCGCTTCAAATAGGTACGAAAGAGTTCTTCGTCTTTCGAGGCCACTCCACGTCGTTCTATAAAGAGCTGGGGGCGGGAGAGCCCAAGGATATCAGAAAGAAAAAAGGCGCTTTCGAGCTGAGGATCTTCAATGCCGGCAGCCTGCAAAAAAGCAACACCCTGTTCATAGAGTTCGGCAATGGTGGTCATGAAAGACCTTCGCTTGGAGATGGTTATTGCAGGGTTTTCAGGGCTTCGGCCTGAAAGGTAGCAATGAGAGGATCAATGATATGTTCGAGTTTGCCGACAAGGACATCGTCAAGCTTGTAGACAGTCAAATTAATACGATGGTCTGTGACACGTCCTTGCGGATAATTATAGGTCCGGATGCGCTCACTTCTGTCGCCGCTACCGATCTGGCTCTTACGATCTTCAGAGATACGGTCATGCTGCTCCTGCTGCATCTTGTCAAGCAACCGGGCACGGAGGACACGGAGACCTTTTTCCTTGTTTTTATGCTGGGATTTTTCATCCTGACAGCTGACAACAAGGCCAGTGGGCAGATGGGTGATACGCACAGCAGAATCAGTGGTATTTACAGACTGACCACCTGGGCCTGAAGCACGGAAGACATCAAAGCGAAGATCGTTAGGAGCAATGTCCACCTCTACTTCTTCTGCTTCAGGAAGAACAGCCACAGTCACCGCCGAGGTATGGATTCTACCCTGGGTTTCTGTTTCAGGAACACGCTGAACACGGTGAACACCGGATTCATATTTGAGCTTGGAAAAAACTTGATCACCGCTGATCAGACAGATAATTTCCTTGAACCCACCAATACCAATGGGGTTACTGGAGAGAATCTCAACACGCCAGCCCTGTGATTCGGCATAACGGCTGTACATGCGGTAGAGATCGTTGACAAAAAGTGCTGCCTCGTCGCCGCCGGTTCCGGCCCGGACTTCAAGCAGGGTGTTTTTGTCATCGTTTGGATCGCGGGGAAGGAGGGCCAAACGTAATTCGTTATGAAGGCGTTCAGAATCCTCGGTAAGCTCCGCTATTTCGGCACGGGCCAATTCACGAAGCTCATCATCATCTTCCTGAAGAATTTCTTGGTTGTCCTTAATTTCCTGCTGGGCATTCTGATACTCAGTGTACAGGTTATTCAGGTGGGTCACCTGGGCATGCTCTTTGGCAACCTTACTGTACTGAGATTGATCACCTAGAATGGCAGGATCAGAGAGTTTCCCCTCAAGCTCCAGTAGCTTTTCATCCAGGTGAGCAAATCTTGTGAAAATATCCATGCGGGTGATGACAAAAAAGAGAGAGAAGTCTTTCTCTTACTTCTCCATGGTACGGCCGTATTTTTTCAGGAACTTCTCGACCCGGCCAGCGGTATCTACAAGCTTCTGCTTGCCGGTGAAAAAGGGATGACAGGCGGAACAGATTTCAAGGTTCATCTCAGTGTTAACGGAACCGACTTCGATCTCGTTTCCACATGCACAACTTGCCTTAATCAGATGATATTCGGGGTGGATATCTTTTTTCATTGGTGAATCCTATAATGTTTATGGTAGCGTCCTACCTTTTCTACATATTTCTCATTATAAAAACCCAGAAAAAGTCGTTACTCTGGGAAGTTATTAAAATATTGATTCGACTCGGAAGGACGGTATTATACTCACAAATTTATTATTTGCAACACTTAAGAAAATGGCGCCGACAAAGAGCGGCCCGTGATGTTAACGAGCCATGGAGTCGAGGAATTCTTCGTTGTGGCGGGTACCCTTCATCTTGTCGAGCATAAATTCCATGGCATCAGCAGGATTCATGGAGGACAGAAGCTTACGAAGGATCCAAGAGCGATTTAACACGTCGGATTCAAGAAGAAGATCTTCCTTCCTGGTTCCCGACTTGTTCATGTCAATGGAGGGGAAGATGCGGCGATTTGCCATCTTGCGGTCCAGGACAACTTCCATATTACCAGTGCCCTTAAACTCCTCAAAGATAACCTCGTCCATCCGGCTCCCGGTATCAATAAGGGCAGAAGCAATAATTGTGAGACTCCCCCCCTCTTCTATATTTCTGGCTGCGCCAAAAAATCTTTTGGGACGATGAAGGGCGTTTGAGTCAACACCACCGGAAAGTATCTTGCCGCTGGGAGGGATCACTGTATTATAGGCACGGGCAAGCCTGGTCAGACTATCGAGAAGGATGACGACATCATACTTATGCTCAACAAGCCGCCGGGCTTTCTCAATAACCATTTCCGCCACCTGGATATGACGCTGGGGAGGTTCATCAAAGGTTGAACTCACCACCTCAGCATTAACACTGCGGGCCATATCCGTGACCTCTTCAGGGCGTTCATCAATAAGCAGAACTATGAGCTTCACTTCTTTATGGTTCTTGGTAATAGCGTTGGCAATTTCCTTAATCAGAACAGTCTTTCCTGTTCGCGGAGGAGCAACAATGAGTCCCCGCTGCCCTTTACCAATTGGACACATTAAGTCCATAACACGCATGGCATACGTATCGTGCTGATACTCAAGCTTAATGCGCTCGTTTGGATGAAGGGGAGTAAGGTTAGAAAAAAGAGTCTTCTTGCGATTATTGGCAGGAATATCAAAATTGACATTATCGACCTTGAGTAGAGCAAAATAACGCTCTCCCTCTTTGGGGGGGCGAACCTGTCCTTCAACCGTATCACCGGTTCGCAGGCTCAGCTTGCGAATTTGAGCTGGTGAAACATAAATATCATCCGGACCTGGAAGATAATTAAAATCAGGGGAGCGAAGGAAACCAAAACCGTCAGGCAGAATTTCCAATACACCATCCGCTCTCACATTGATATTCTTGCTATTTCTCTTGCCGGCCTGGGTTTGAATGATGGCGAAGATGAGCTCCTGCTTGCGTAAAGAACTAAAATCTTCAATACCAAGATCCTTGGCAAGATCAGTCAACTCATGAATCTTCTTTGCCTTAAGTTCACTTAAATGAATGGAGACCGCTGGTTCCTTATGAGAAGGTTTACGGTTTTTTTTCGTTTCTTTTGTTGTGGTTTCTTCTTTCAAAATAGTTTTTTTAGACCCAAGGACGGGCAAATGAGGTTAATGAAGTGTTCTCTCAAGATCATTTAGGATCTTTTACTCTTGTTTTGGCAAGAAGGGGTTAATGCGAGAGAATGTTATGAGAGTAAGGTAAGAAAGGGGGTGAAAATTCAGTTGATAGATATGTAAGTGAGCCTTTGAAAATTAAATCAGATATGCGTACCCATTAGCAAGGTTTTTATGAATTAAAAATGCTGACAAGAAGGGAACGCATAGACAAAAAGATATCTAAAACACGATTAATCTATAGCTGGCCAGAATTTCACTGTCAAGCTTTTTTAATAGGTTTAAGAGGTTAGCTAGTTAAAATATCTACTAAATGAAGAGCCTGCAGCTGGGTATCCCACCAGCTGCCGCTGTTATCAATTATATGGTCAGCCATGTTGATTTTCTCCGACGCTCCCATCTGGCTCTGGTATGATTTCTCAGCCTGCACCAGGCTAACATCATCTCTCGCCACAACCCTTTTTAAACAGACACCCTTTTGGGCATAAACAAGAATAATCCTGGTAAAAATCTTCTCCCAGCCAGCCTCAAAAAGCAAAGGCACCTCAACAACAACCCATTGCCCTGATTCTGATCCCAGCTTTTCCTCAATATCGTTTTGAACAAGAGGGTGTATGAGAGAATCGATTTTATCCTTCACAGAGGGATTCGAAAATATCTCATGCCGGAGCTGAACCCGATCAAGTTGACCATCAGCGTTTATAAATGTGGGATTATACTTCCTGATAGCAAGCCAGCCTCGCTCGCCGGGAGCCATGATATTGCGAGCAATCATGTCAGCATCAATATGCCGACAAACAAGTTTGTCGGCAAGAAAATGGCTTACCCTGCTCTTTCCTGAACCGATAAACCCGGTGACACCTATAATTTCTCTTTCTCCACCCCTTTCAGCTACCATATCCATATCCTACAGCTCTTTTTTTTGCAGAGTAGCCAAAAAAGACTTCATATCTTGCGGCATGGGGGCATCAAACTGAAGGATCTCAGTGGTCAAAGGGTGGGTTATGGTTAGCTGGGAGGCATGGAGATATTGACGTGTTACTCCCTCCACCTGCGCCTTTTTGCCGCCATAAACAGCGTCTCCTATGACAGGACAGCCAATATGGGCCATATGAACCCGTATCTGGTGAGTACGCCCTGTTTTAATAATTACCCTCAGCAAAGCTGCCTGAGAGAAAGATTCGACAACCTCATACTCAGTAAGGGCGGTTCGCCCTCCCCTTTCCACCACTGCCATCTTTTTACGATGAACGGGATGGCGCCCCATCAAGGTCTCAATTGTGCCGGCATTATCAACAGGGCATCCTGCAACAATAGCAAGATAGATCTTGCGAACCTGTCTCTTTTTAAATTGATCAACAAGATTCTGATGGGCCAGATCGGTTTTCGCCACAACCAAGACCCCAGAGGTATCCTTATCAAGCCGATGAATAATACCAGGGCGCATCACACCACCAATTCCAGAAAGATCTTGGCAATGATGAAGAAGGCCATGGACCAAGGTGTTTTCCATATTGCCGGCAGCCGGATGAACAACAACCCCCGGCTCCTTATTAATCACGATTATATGCTCGTCTTCAAAAAGAATACCTAAAGGGAGCTCTTGGGGCTTAAGGAGAAGTTCTTTCGGCGATGGGATTGTTACGGATATATGATCCTTTTCATGGACCTTATAACTAAGCTTAACATTCTTATCATTGACCTGGACATAACCGTCTTTAATCAATTTCTGAATGCGGGACCTGGAGAACTCAGCAAGATGCGGATTATTATGCAGGACCTTGTCAAGACGATGGCCCTGGTCATGGCCATCTGCATGCATCTCATAGGTGTTGGTAAAGGTCGAAGGGGACTCTGACATAATACTTTGGAAACAGGACTTCAAAGGAGTGGTTGTGGCATTTATCTGCTTGAATTCAGATCACAATGAATCACTAAAACGACTAACAATTACAGTATCATATCTGTCCAACTGCGCCATACCAAATAAAAAAAGGAGCCCTGCCTGACCAGGCGGGACTCCTTTTGAAGGTAAAGAAAACAAAAAACTAGGCGTCAAAAATCTTATCTATTTTTTCAGAGATTTCTTCTTCCTCAGCATGATGGGAGATGGCAATTTCCGTCACCAAGAGCGACTTTGCTGTGTCGACCATCTTCCGCTCTCCAAAGGAAAGCTCTTTGTCACGCTGAAGGAGAAAAAGATCACGGAGCACACCGGCAATCTCAAAAATAGAGCCAGACTTTATCTTCTCCATATATTCACGATAACGCTGGTTCCAGGGCTGCTGAACTATTTCGACATCTTCCTGCTTGAGGATATCAAAAACTTTGTCCGCTTCGCCAGAGGATACGATAGCCCGGAGACCAACCTTATCGCTAGAACCACAGGGTATCATCACAACCATAGCGGTATCGACGATCTTCATAACATAAAATGACTGTTCCAGGCCTGCCATTGTTTTTGTTTCAACAGCCTGAATTTCACCGACACCATGGGCCGGATAGACAGCCATATCGCCTTTTTTGAACACGTTAATTCTCCTTTTGAAAAGCGGTTCCTGTCAGCGTTAAGCTCGTGAGTCTCAGGTTACAACCTATACCATCATGTACGAAATCGAAAAATGAGGAGGCAGGAATAAGAAATAGATAATCAGAGTAAGCTTTTCAATTTAACACAATTTGCTTAAATTGCAAGGAGGGATGCAGAGGACACCTCTTGTTTCCGAAAACGTATGGTCTTTATCGTGTATGGATTGCTTGGGTAGCAGCAGCCATACCTTTTTCTACAATTAACGTCACCGCCTCTACAGCTCTATTTATTGCCGAGGAAATATCAAGGGACTCTTCGTCAGTAAATTTCGCCAGCACATAGCGTTCTACGGGCATCTGCTCTAAAGGACGACCAATACCTACCTTGATGCGATTAAAAGAATTGCCGCCCAGACGTTGGATCAGTGATTTGATGCCGTTATGCCCCCCTGCCCCACTATTAACGCAGAGTTTTATTCTGCCACAGTCGAGATCGAGATCATCATGAATGACGACAATGTTCTCCTGGGGAATCTTATAGTATGAGGCAATAGGCTCAACCGCCTCACCGCTGAGATTCATAAATGTCTGCGGTTTTACCAAAACCACTCCCTGCCCGGCAATATCTCCTTTACAGACCAAGGCCTTCCATTTTGACTCGGAAAAACCAATCCCGATCTCCTCAGCCAGTTGCTCCACAGCATGAAAGCCAATATTATGCCTGGTTTTCCTATACTTATCTCCTGGGTTACCCAGGCCAACTATCAGGTACATAATTCTCCAGACAAAATAAAAATCGGCTGAAAAAAGGTATTCCTTCTTTCAGCCGATTTTAAAGTAGAACAGATCTACTAAAAGCCTAAGCGTTCAGCACAGCCACACAAACTGCCTCAGCTTTACCAAGGAGGGTCACTCCTTCAGGAATAGCAAGTTCAGCGAGGGTAATCTTATCGTCAACCTGCAGAGGTGTAACATCAACCTCAATGCTGTCAGGGATATTAAGAGGTTTTCCTTTCAGATCTACGCTATTGACATAGGTTTGCATGTCGCCACCCGTGTCAAGGCCCTTGGCTTTACCTGTATAAACAACAGGCACGGAGTAGGTATATACATTATCCATATCAAGCTCATAGAAATCAGCATGTTTGAGAGCGTTGTTGACTGGATCAACCTGAATATCCTTAACCATTACGTTCTTCTGACCATCACCTTCGATATCAAGGCTGATAACAGCGTTACGACGCTGAAGGCCAAGAAGGGATTTGGTGAAAGAGTGAGTGTCAAGGGTCAGCGCCATAGGATCTGTCTTGGGGCCGTATAAAATGGCTGGTGTGCGACCATCGCGACGAATGGTACGAGCTGCACCTTTACCGAACTTATCTCTTAACTGTGCTGTAACATCAATCTGTATCATGGGAGGACCTCCTCAATTAAAACAATCTAAACAAACAGAGAACTAACAGAGTCCTCTGAGTGAATGCAATGAATAGCCTTGGCAAGGAGATTGGAAACAGAAAGAACTTTGATTTTAGAACAGTTCTTTGCATTCTCCTGCAATGGAATGGTATTTGTTACCACCATCGTGGTTATTTCAGAGTCAGAAATCCGCTCAATGGCCGGACCCGACAAAACAGCATGGGAACAATAGGCATGGACCTCTTTTGCCCCAGCTTTTAAAAGCATAGAAGCAGCACCACACAGGGTACCTGCCGTATCGACCATGTCATCGAGAAGAATCGCCCTCTTGCCTGTGACATCACCGATAACATTCATGGCCTCGGCAACATTGGCCCGTTCGCGACGCTTATCAATAATAGCAAGATCCGCATCAAGCCTCTTAGCAAAAGCTCTGGTACGCTCAACACCACCGGCATCTGGCGAAACCATTACCACATCGCCATTTCCGAAGCATGTACGTATATCATCAAGGATGACTGGTGCGCAATACATATTATCAACAGGGATACTGAAAAAACCCTGAATTTGACCGGCATGGAGATCCATGGTCAAAACCCTGCGGATACCAACAGCCATGAGCATTTCAGCAACGACCTTGGCAGAGATGGGTACCCGTGGCGCAACTTTGCGATCCTGACGGGAATAGCCATAATAAGGCATAACCGCCGTGATACGACGAGCTGAAGCCCGGCGTAAGGCATCGGCAATCAACATCAATTCCATCAGATGATCATTTACTGGGGTACTTGTGGGCTGGATAACGAAGACATCGCGTCCGCGGACATTATCCTTAATTTCAACATAGGTCTCACCATCACTGAACGTTTTCACTTCCCTCTCAACCAGGGGGATATCCAGAATAGAAGAGATGTCCTCGGCAAGGGAAATATTAGCATTGCCGGAAATAAGCATTATGTCTTTCTTGGTCGTCATTATCGCCTCTTTAGCGGCCCGGAATCATCTGGGAATCAAAAGAAAATGGCTGGGGCGGTAGGATTCGAACCTACGAATGCAGGCGTCAAAGGCCTGTGTCTTACCGCTTGACGACGCCCCAGCAAATAAAAAAGTCAAGTGAAGGTAATTCGTTTCTCCTCTTATGAAAGTCTGTCATCATCACGAAGTGGAACAGTGACAAAACTGTTCCAATGGGGATAGTCGGCTTTCATTGCCTCAATACAAGAATAGGCATTGTTTTCGTCGAGAAAGAGGCCGAAAACAGTTGGCCCGCTGCCACTCATCAAGGCCCCACAGGATTTATTGGCCAAAAGAAATTCTTTAACAACCAATATTTCAGCGTAGTTAGCAATGGTGACCTGCTCGAGATCATTAACAAGCTTGAACTCAAAACACCTTTCTGACGCGCGGCCTAAATTATATGTTTTACCACCTGTTGTCAACGCATAATTGGCTGTTTTTGGAGAATTTTCCCAGGTATTACGAAGCGATGAATCTGTAAAATTTTTCTGCAAATTTTCAAAGACCCATTTCGTTGAAACCGCAAACCCTGGATTGACAAGAACAACAAAACAATCGGCAAGGGGTGCTAACTCTGAAAGTTGTTCACCAATACCACGGGCACGAGCCGAACAAGAGGGATGAATAAAGAATGGCACATCAGCACCAAGGCCTTTTCCAAGCTCAAGAAGTCGCTCTTGGGAAAGCAAATTGCCATGCAAATAGTTCAGGCCCTTTAAGGTAGCGGCGCAATCGCTGGAACCTCCTCCAAGCCCTGCTGCCGTGGGAATATTTTTTTGCAGGCTGATAGCCAGCTTAGGCTCTTTGCCGATCTCTCGATAAAATTGGTCTGCCGCTTTATGGATCAGGTTGTTTTCGTCACAGGGCAGAGAGGGATCGGAACAGCTGAGATGGATCCCTGAATGATGGGCTATATCGAAGGAAAGGTGGTCAAAAAGAGAAACCTTATGCATCCATGAATCAAGTTCATGGTAGCCATTAGGCAGTCGGGAAAGAACCTCAAGGGTGAGGTTGACCTTGGCAGGTGCCTTGAGGTCAAGAGTGGTGAGCATGGAGCTAAAGGATGTCTTTATTTCGTGGCCTGAACGTAACGCATCTTCAGGTCATAAATAAATTTTTCCAGGATGTGTTGCTCATCCTCAGTGAGATTGCCCTTGGTTTTCTGTTCAAGAAGGTCAAGGGTGTCAATGGTGTGTTTGACAAGGACAAGGTCCTGGGCCGTTTGACCAGTGGCAGGGTCGGGGATTTCACCGAGGTGGAAAAGTGCCGAGGTGTTTAAAGACATGATAAAGGCGGTGAAGGTCACCTCAGGCATTACACATTTGCCATCCTTGACAACCCCGCCGGCGCAGCGACATTTTTCCTCATCCATCTGAACACCCCACACTTTTTCTTTTATCTAAGCCAAACGAGCTGCCTGAAAACGGGCAGCCCTTTTGGCAAAATCACTTCCTACATATCAAGGACCATGGCATCAGTAATATGCTCAAGCTCTTCGACAGCTGAAAGCTGGTCCTTATTAAGCAAGATATTCGTATTCAGCAAGATGACATTCTTGGTGGATTCGGCATCAACCTCCTGCCCCACAGTCATCCGGGAGATATTCACGCCTAAATTACCTAAGGTAACTCCCAGAGAACCAATGACGCCGGGAACATCGTTATTGGAAACAAAGAGCATAGGCCCGTCAAGAAGCGCCTCAAGCCTGAAGGAGTTAAGGCGAACCAGACGAGGCTCGCCCTTACCAAACACGGTACCGACAAGCGTATTCTTCCCTTCACTGGTCTTAACGGTAACATTAAGCTGGCTGGTAAAGGCGTCTGAATCTCCGGTCTTGGCCTCAATCACCTTGATGCCACGGTCCTTAGCAATCATCGGAGCGTTAACGAAGTTAACTGCATCCTTGAGAATGGGAGTAAAGAGCCCCTTCAGAAAAGAAACTGTAATGGGGTTGGTGTTCATCTCTGCCAGTTCGCCGGCGAATTCAAGGGTAACCTCTTCAACACCACCTTTGGCAATCTGCATATGCAGGGAGCCCATCATCTCAGCAAGGGTGGCATAGGGGCCGACCTTGGCAAGAACCTCAGAGCTTACAGATGGGACGTTTACAGCATTTGTTACCGTGCCGTTGTTGAGATAATCAGCCATCTGCTCGCAAATGGCAATGGCGACATTTACCTGGGCCTCGGAGGTGGAAGCGCCAAGGTGAGGGGTACAGATAAAATTAGGAAGGCTGAGCAGTGGCGTGGTCTCAAGGGAGGTGGGCTCTTTCTCAAAAACATCAAGGGCAGCGCCTCTTATCTCGCCATTTTTCAAGGCCTCATAAAGGGCCTCCTCATCAACAACGCCACCACGGGCACAATCGATGAACATGGCCTCGCTCTTCATGGCCTTGAACTCCTTGGTGGAGATCAGCTTTGCAGTCTCCTTGGTCAAGGGCACATGAACAGAGTAATAATCGGCACGGGCACAGAGCTCATCCATGCTGACCAGTTCAACGCCAATCTTCTCAGCGATATCTTTGGGCATATGGGGATCATAAGCAATGACCTTCATCTTAAGGCCCTTAGCGCGCTCAGCAAAGATAGCGCCAATGCGGCCAATACCGATGATACCCACGGTCTTATTGGTTACTTCACGACCCTGGAATTTCTTCTTGTCCCAACCACCCTCTTTCAGACGGGCAGTGGCTTGAGGAATATTTCTGGTTAAGGCCATCATCATGGCAATGGCATGCTCAGCAGCGGTGGTGGCATTGCCATCAGGGGCATTCATCACCACAATACCGTTTTTAGAGGCCTCGGGGATATTAACGTTATCCAGACCAATACCAGCCCGGCCAACTACCTTAAGATTATCAGCGGCCTCGATGATTTCATCGGTAACCTTGGTGGCACTACGAATAACAAGGCCGTCATAATCGCCGATGATTTTTTTGAGCTCTTCAGGGGCCAGACCGGTATTCACATCTACTTCGAGTCCGGCATCCTTAAGAATCTTTTCCCCGATGGGATCAAGATTGTCACTGATCAAAACCTTCATGATATCTCCTTAGCGGTATATTCTATAGACCATGCGGTCTAGAAATCTGAATGGCCCGTACATGGTAGCCATATATAAAGTAAAGAAACGCGCAATATGCTGCGCAGACAGTGGTTTGTCAAGCATATTTCTGGTTTAGAAATCCAGTCACAGGCCACAAACACAAATAGTGGATATTAATCCTGAAAACAGGAGGAGAAATCTGCTGGGCCGTCATCATCATTCTCTTCCTGCTTGATGTCCAACTGCTGTCGGACATCAAGCTCCTGGATAAATTCATCAACCTTTTGTTGAAAAAGATTTGCGGCAAAAACAGGGTTGGCGACATAACCCAAAGAGTTTTCATGGATCTGCGCAATTATTGCCCTGACCGCCTCATCCTTAACATTGTCATCAATGAAATGACGTTCCTTGGCAAATTCATGGACAAGGACACCAGCAAAACGTTCATTGAATGCAAGCTGCCCGGCCTCATCCAGACCTGAGGCAGCAAGTTTTTCAGGCGGTATGTCCAACTCAATCCGGCAAAGAATTTTAACATACCACCGGTCGGCAGCCACCGGCTTGCAGAAATCAAAGAGGGACACTTTGACCCCGTTTTCAAGGGTCTTTGTTTCTATCAGTTTTTCGTTATAGTCTTTCATCTTTATATGCTATGGTTGCCTCAATTTTCCGAAGAGAGTATATTATCCGACTTTCGGATTTTTTGTTCGTAGGCAGAGTTTTTCCCGCAAAATATTGCTTATTTAGAACCTATTTCAATTTCGTCTTTAACATGACCATCTCGACATATAATACCAAGACAGGCAAAAAAGAGCCGCTATCCACAATTAAAGAAAACCACATCAATCTCTATGTGTGCGGCATCACGGTGTACGACTACTGCCATCTTGGTCATGCCCGCTCGACCCTGGTCTTTGATATGATCGTCCGCTACTTGCGCTATCGCGGCAAGACAGTGACCTTTATCAGAAACTTCACCGACATTGATGACAAGATCATCAAGCGGGCCGCAGAGCAAAATACCACAACCGAGGAACTTTCCAACCGTTTTATCAAGGCCTTTCACGAGGACATGGAAAGCCTGGGCAATCTCAGCCCTGACATGGAGCCCAAGGCCACCGACCACATCCCCGAGATCATCCAATTGATAGAAACCTTGATTGCCAAGGGCATAGCCTACGAGCAGGACGGCGATGTCTATTACCGTGTTGAGAAATTTGCCAATTACGGCGCCCTTTCCGGCCGCAATCTGGAAGACATGATGGCTGGCGCCCGCATCGCGGTGAGCGACAAAAAGGAAAACCCCATGGATTTCGCCCTCTGGAAGAGCAGCAAACCGGGAGAGCCAATCTGGGACAGCCCCTGGGGAGAAGGACGACCCGGCTGGCATATTGAGTGCTCTGCCATGTCAAAAAAATACCTGGGCGACACCTTTGACATCCATGGCGGCGGCAAGGACCTCATCTTCCCCCACCATGAAAACGAGATTGCCCAGAGCGAAGGCGCCACCGGCAAGCCCTTTGTCAACACCTGGATCCATCACGGCTTTGTGACCATCAAGGATGAGAAGATGTCCAAGTCCCTGGGTAACTTCCTCACCATCCGCGAGATGCTGGAGAAATATCCCACCGAAGTCCTGCGCCTCTTTATCTTCTCTGCCCAATACAGGACGCCGCTCGATTTTTCCGATCAGGCCATGCAGGACGCCGAATCCGGCCTCGACCGGCTCTACTCTTGCCTGGCCACCGTGGCAGGACTGCCCGAGACTGGTAGCGGCGATTCAAACATCGGCAAAAAAGACCGCCAGAAGCTGGAGAAA
>JBDLIE010000002.1:0-133421 GCA_039715015.1 Thermodesulfobacteriota bacterium | reverse complement strand
CCGCCACCGCCACCGCCACCGCCTCCCTGGCTGGAGCGGCTGTCGAGCATCTTCATTTCCCGGGCAACGATCTCGGTGGTATAGCGTTTATTGCCATCCCGGTCTTCCCATTGCCTGGTCTGGATACGACCCTCGATATAGACCTTGGAGCCTTTGGAGAGATACTCCCCGCAGATTTCGCCAAGGCGGGCAAAAGCGACAACGCGGTGCCACTCCGTTTGCTCCTGCTGGTTGCCGGATTGATCTTTCCAGCGTTCAGTGGTGGCTACGTTAAAATTGGCAACGGCAGAACCGTTTTGGGTATAACGGACCTCTGGGTCGCCGCCAAGGTTGCCAATGATGATAGCTTTATTGATCATGAATGTTCTCTCCCTATTACAAAAATCATAAACTAAAAATGACATACCTTTCAGAGGGTATGCCGATCCGATACGCAACGTTTGATAGAATACAAAAAGCTCAGGGGATAGCCAACCAAAAAACGTTGCGCTCAGCAATAAAAGAGGGCTGCATTGTGTGGCTTGGTAATGGCCGGGCAAGAGGCAAAAAAATTTTTGGTTGCCGGGGGATAAGGCTGATGTCTGAGGCTAAACACTTTGTTCAAAGGCCAGGTCAAGGTCATCGGGCAGGCTTTGGCTCTTGCCGGTTGTAAAGCCACACTCCTGCCAGATCTCATCGCTTTCCATGCAAAAATAGAGACAGGTATGGGGGCTTGCCAAGGCCCGCATTTCATTTAAGAGATGTTTGTACATTTCCACCCGCAATGCCCTGAAGTAACGGTACTTGTTGTCAAGGCCCATGATGAATTCTTCGTGAAAGAAGGTGGAACCGGGGAAGCGGGTGAGGGCGATGGCCTTGAGCTGCGGCAGAAAGCGGAGCGCCCCGAGACTGATCCAGGCAATTTTTTCCGGGGGCACGCTTGCAAAGAGTTTTTTGATCGTGGCGCTATAGCCTTGCTGCCAGCCATCATGGTAGATGATCGGGTCAAAATGAAAGGCAAGCTTATAGCCCATGTCTGCTACCCGCCGGGCCGCTGCCAGGCGTTCGTCCAGGCTGGCTGTCCTGATCTCCTCCTTGGCCATGATTGCTGGGGCATTTAACGACCAGGCAATAACCGTCCGGCCATTATGGTCAAGGTCGGCAAGGTGGTTGATTGCCACGGATTTTGTCTTGAGCTCCAGCACCCCCTTTTTCTTGTCGCGCATATAGTCAATAAGCCGAGGGCTCAGGCCGGTGAGATGATCAATGGCCAGGGAATCGGTGAATTCACCGGTGCCGATCCGCCAAAACTGGCTGGTACGTTCAAAGGCCAGGTCCAGCTCGGCAAAGAGCTCGTCGGTATTGACAAAAAAGGTGAGCCAGGGGTTGTTGAGGTAGGCCTGGAGGATGCAGTAAACGCAATCCATGGGGCAGCCCATGCCGATATTAAGGACATGGTAGTCACAGCAACGATACTCCTTGGTGCCTGGGCAGGGTTTAAAGAAGCTGCCTCGGTTTTTGCAGAGCACGAGGTGCTGTTTGCCGGTCTGCAGGTTTTGGGGGAAGGAACTGTATGAGACCGGAGGATCGCTGCGGTCGGCAATTATCTGGCTAGGAATTTTGGCCCGCGCACAGATTTCGTGGACATAAGGCAGGTCGGCGCAGCTTTCTTCGATAAAGATTTGACGGATATGCTGGGCCGGGTCGTAAGGTGACTTCTGGTGAGATGTTTCAGGCATGGCCCACCATAGACCAGGGCAATGACAAGGTCAACTGCAGGACTCTTTTGCCAACTTTTTTTGTCGCCGGCAAGATGCCTCTTTGTTGCGCCGCTGTTCTTCCTCGCTTGTGAAAACGGCCTTTGGTACCGGGCATGGCCGCCCTTTGCCGTCAATGGCCACAAAAGTAAGGTAGGCAGAGGCGATGTGGTTTATCCGGCCGCTGGTTAATTCTTCCTCCTCCACCCGGACGCCGATCTCCATGGATGTCTTGCCCACCATATTGAGACTGGCCTTGAGAAGCAGCAGGTTGCCGATGGCCACATGGTTATGAAATTCCAGATTGTCAAAGCTGCGGGTGACCACCGTACAGCGGGCATGGCGACTGGCCACCACTGCTGCTGCCTCGTCAATATGCTTGGCAACGACACCGCCATGGACAAATCCCATGGGGTTGCCGTCCTTGGGCAGCATGAGGTGGGCCATGGTAAAGGCCAGTTCTGATGCAGGGCGCTCAGCCATCTTCTCTCCTTGCTCGTAATAGTTTTGCTGTTGATTGTCTTGGTATTGTTTCGTATTTCAATCCGCAAAGCAAGGGAGAAAGCAGCCACGATTTAAAGAAAGCAAAAGATGGCAAATGCTGGTAAATTGTTCCTTTTTGATCTTTTCTGGATGGACAGTACGTCCCTTGTTGGCTATAGTCTCCCACCTTGAATCAGCCTGTTGCAAGACTGATTTGATTCTATCTGACGCTCCTTGCTAGGGGTGTTTTTATTTTATCTATTAGCTGTTGACTAATCATGAGTTTATATACAAAAGAAGTTGAGAAAAGACGGACATTCGGGATCATCAGCCATCCTGATGCCGGTAAAACCACCCTGACAGAGAAGCTTCTTCTCTTTGGTGGCGCTATCCAGATGGCAGGGGCCGTCAAGTCCCGCAAGGCTGATCGTCATGCCACCAGTGACTGGATGTCCATTGAGCAGGAACGTGGTATCTCGGTGACCAGCTCGGTGATGAAGTTCAACTATCGGGATTTCGAGATTAATCTTCTTGATACCCCTGGCCATCAGGATTTTTCTGAAGATACCTACCGTGTTTTAACAGCGGTGGATTCTGCCCTCATGGTCATTGATTTCGCCAAGGGTGTCGAGCCCCAGACCGAGAAACTGATGGAGGTCTGTCGCCTCCGTAATACCCCTATTATTACCTTTATAAACAAGCTCGACCGAGAAGGTATGGACCCTCTCGATATCATGAGCGAGATTGAGGACAAGCTCCAGGTGGAGTGTACGCCATTGTCCTGGCCCATTGGTATGGGTAAACGTTTTAAGGGCGTCTATAATCTTTATGAGAAGAAGCTGCATCTCTTTAGCCCGGGCCAGGAAACCAGAGGAGAGGAGGGTGTTGTTATTGAGAATCTGGCTGATCCCCGCCTTGAAGAACTGATTGGCAGCACCGAGGCCCAGGAGCTTCGTGATGATATCGAACTCCTTGAAGGAGCTGCCAACCCTTTCGAGCTTGAACATTATCTCCAGGGGAGCCAGACCCCGGTTTTTTTCGGCAGTGCCATTAATAATTTCGGCGTTAAGGAGATGCTTGACGCCTTTGTTGAGCTGGCTCCGGCCCCTGGTGTACGCCAAGCTGCCAGCCGGGAAGTTTCCTCCCAGGAGGACACCTTCTCTGGATTTGTCTTTAAAATCCAGGCCAATATGAACCCTGCCCATCGTGACCGTATCGCGTTTATGCGTATCTGTTCCGGTAAGTTCAAGCGAGGTATGAAGGTCATTCATCACCGGGCCGGCAAATCGATTACCCTGGCCAATGCCACTATTTTCATGGCCCAAGATCGGGCCAATATTGAAGAGGCCTTTGCCGGTGATATTATCGGTCTCCATAACCATGGCACCATCAAAATCGGCGACACCTTCACCCAGAAGGAAAATCTGAAGTTCACCGGTATCCCTAATTTTGCCCCGGAGCATTTTCGACGGGTGATTTTAAAAAATCCACTGAAGACCAAGCAACTCCAGAAGGGGTTGATTCAACTTGCCGAGGAGGGAGCCGTACAGGTCTTCCGGCCCTTTATCGGCGGTGATTATATTCTTGGGGCCGTGGGCATTCTTCAGTTTGATGTGACCATGGCCCGGCTCAAGGATGAGTATTGGGTGGATGCCATCTACGAACCGGTGGAGTATGCAGCGGCTAGGTGGGTGGACTGCGAGGATAAGAAACGTCTGCAGGAGTTTGAGGCCAGAAACCAAGGCAGTCTGGCCCATGATGCCGAGGGGCATCTTACCTATCTTGCTCCTGGCCAGTGGCATATCGGTTTTGTCGAAGAGCAGTGGCCCGACATCCTTTTTTATAAGACCCGGGAACATACTTAGCAGGTTGTTATGGGTTCAGTCATGGCGCGGACTTCCTTTGTAATCTCTATCCTCTTTTTCCTGGTGTTGTTTTGTTCTCCTGCCCTGGGCCAACAAGGCCCGCAGCAGAGGAATATCTTTGTGCTTCATTCCTACCACAGCGGCCTTGGTTGGGTTGAGGATGTTAATGACGGTCTGTACAAGGTCCTTCTTGCCAAAGATCAGCAGAATCTTGAACTGCATATGGAGTACATGGATGCCCAGCGTCTTGATAATTCTGACAACTTCCAGCTTCTGCGCGAACAGCTGACCCAAAAATACCGCTTTCTGCAGTTTGATGTAATTATTGCTGTTGATGATATCGCCATTGATTTCCTGGCTCGTTTCCATGGGGAGATCTTCCCTGGAGCAGCAACTCTCTTTTGCGGCAAGATCGGCAGTCTGCCGGTTGAGAAGTATGGCTTGGATGGCTTTGCCGGAGTGGTAGAAAATGTTGATGTCCATGCCACCTTGACCGCAGGTCTTGCGCTGTACCCGGATACGGAGAGAATCGTTGTGATAAACGATCGCAGCGTTGATGGAACTCTTCTTGACCCCCTCTTGCGGCGAGAGGTGACGAACTTCCCATCTCTAAATTTTGAATTCCTCAGCCCTTCATCCATGGATGAACTGGTCAATATGGTGAAAGCACTGAGCGGCAACACCTTGGTGCTTTTGGGGAATTTTACTCGAGACGAGGCAGGAGGGGTTTTTACCAACAAGCGTTCCTCGTGGCTCATTGCCAGCCGGTGCAAGGTCCCTATTTTAAGTATGTGGGATTTTTACCTGGGTAGCGGCCCTTTGGGGGGACGAATGGTAAGTGGTGTGGCCCAGGGTAAGATGGCCGCTAAGCTTGCCATGCAGGTGGTTTGGGGTGATTTGCAGCCCGGCGAAACCAAGAGTGTGACAACGGATAATTATTACGCCTTTGACTATAATGAGATGCGTTGGTTTGACATCTCCTATGGTTCTTTGCCCGATGACAGTACGGTTACAGAAGAACCTCAGTCCGTATTGTGGCAGTATAAAAAATTTGGCTGGACAGCCCTGGTGATAGCTTTGGCACTTGAAGCCATGGTTATTGTTTTGTCCGTACTTATCTATCGTTCAAAGAAGGCCGAGTCAGCCCTAGAGGAGCACCGAAACACCTTGGAAGAAGTTGTGCACCAGCGTACCCTTGAGCTTTCGTCCACCAATAGGACCCTTCAAAATGAAATTGAAGAACGTAAAAAGGTGGAAGCAGCGTTGCTTGAATCAGAGGATGTTCTTCATCAACTTTCCAATAACTTGCTCACTGTTCAGGAAAATGAACGGCAGCGCATCTCAGTCGAGCTCCATGATGAACTGGGCCAGTCCCTTGCAGCCTTGAAACTTCAACTGCGGGCCGTTGTCAGAGGTCTTGGCGATGAGCCGCTGGAAGTTTTGCAGGAGGAATGTGAGGAACTCCGTTCGTCCATTAATCTCATTATTGAGAATGTCCGCCGTCTTTCTCGTGATTTGTCGCCTGTTTTACTTGATGATCTTGGTATAGATGCCGCCCTTGAACATTTGGTGAGTAATTTTGCCAAGCTCTCCGGCATGGAGGCTGATATTGACCTTGTGGAGATTAACCATTATTTCGGTCAGAATTCGCAACGGATGATTTATCGTATTGTTCAGGAATCACTCAATAATATGAGCAAGCATGCAGAGGCCACCTCCTTTGTTTTTCAGATCGAAAAACATCAAAATCGTATCTTTCTCGTTGTTAAAGATAATGGAAAAGGTTTTAATGTTGAGGAAGTTTTTACGTCTATCAGCCCGGAAAAAGGTATGGGGTTGACTGCCATGGCAGAACGGGTCCGTATTTTACGAGGCAGTTTTGATATAGAGAGTGAGCCCGGTCATGGCACAGCTGTTCACATTACCATTCCTGTTTGATCACTATCAGTGTAGGAAAAAGAGGTGAGTTATGGGGGTCTGTCGTGTTGTTCTGGCGGATGATCATGCTTTAATTCGGCATGGAATCAAAAAAATTATAGAAGCAGAACCATCCCTCGCCGTGATCGGTCAGGTCGGTGATGGCCTAGAACTTCTTAATTTTATTAAGAAAATTACCCCTGATATTATCCTTCTTGATATATCCATGCCTAATCTGCGTGGCATTGAGGCCATCGGTGAGGCCAAGAAGATTTGCCCGGATGTTAAAATCATCATGCTCACCATGCATAAGAGTAAGCAATACCTCTGTCATGCTCTCTCTGCCGGAGCGGACGGCTATATTCTCAAGGAAGATTCCGATACCGAGTTGTTGACCGCTATCAACCATGCCCTCAAAGGTGATCTCTTTATCTCTCCGGTTCTTGCCGATGAGTTGTCCCGAGATGAGATCCGTGCCTGTCAGGAGAAGAAGGGGGTCCCCTCTGATTCTTTAACGCCGCGCGAGAGACAGGTCTTGAAGTTGGTGGCAGAGGGCCGCACCAGTCGAGATATTGCTGAACTCCTTTCTATTTCAACGCGAACTGTTGAACATCATCGTGCCAATCTGCTGAAGAAACTCAACATCAATAATACTGCTGATCTTATAAAGTACGCTATCCAGAAGGGCTATGTCTTGCCAACTCCTTGATTCTGTTAGCGTATTTCATTCACCTTGCTCCTAGCAATTTCATGCCCTGTCTCCCTAACCTTTTCCCTGGGTTAAAGTTTAATTATTTTCTAAATTTCTAACGCATATTTAGCCAATTTTCTCTGCTTTTATATTTATCTCGTTGATTTTAAACCACTTTAAAATGCGGCATATTTAAAAGCATATTTTTTCTTTACAAGGCATATATATTGTGCTTTTCTAGTTCTATCACTACCACATTTGGTATGTTTTCGCGGTTGGCGCACTTGCGCCCCTGCCACCTTTTTAGGGGTTAATGAGTAGTATCTGTTTTAGAAGTTCTGTAATTTGTGGACTGTGTTGTCTGTCCCTTCATTCCGCTTGAGGAAATTTTTTTTAAAGAGTCTTTTCGTTCTATGTCTTTTTGCGAGTTGGTCCTGCCCTGGGGGCTTTGTGGTAGGACAGATCTTTCTCGTGTGGACAAAGTATTATGCCAACAAGGAAAGTTGATAAGGAGATGCCAATGACTAAGAAAATGTCTGCCACAGCCAGTTCCCTCCCTGCGGGAGCACCTGTCCCTGCTTTTGCTGATAATGCCGTAAGTGTTTTAGAACGACGTTATCTGATGAAGGATAAGGAAGGAACTGTTCTGGAAAAACCTGAGGATATGTTATGGCGGGTGGCAAGCACCATTGCTACGGCTGATGCATCCTACGATAAAAAGGCGGACATTGATGGTTTGGCCATGGATTTTTATACTATGATGGCCCAGTTTGATTTTATGCCTAACTCTCCCACCTTGATGAATGCCGGCCGCGAACTTGGCCAACTCTCCGCTTGTTTTGTACTACCCGTGGAAGATTCCATGGAGTCGATCTTCGAGGCCGTTAAGCAGACAGCCCTCATCCATAAGAGTGGCGGCGGAACAGGTTTTTCCTTTTCACGGGTTCGTCCCCATCACGATATAGTTCACTCCACCAAGGGGGTCTCTTCCGGGCCTATTTCTTTTATGTCCGTCTTTGATGTTGCTACAGAAACCATCAAGCAGGGCGGAACCAGAAGGGGCGCAAATATGGCCATGTTGCGGGTGGACCACCCTGACATCATGGACTTCATTAAGGTGAAGGCTGATCTTAATAAACTTAATAATTTCAATATTTCTGTAGCTGTAACCAATGCCTTTATGGAGGCTGTGGAGAATGATGACGATTATGAGATTGTTAACCCCCGGGACAATTCTGTGGTGGGCAGGAAAAACGCCCAAAAAGTCTTCAAGCAGATTGTTAAGCAGGCCTGGTTTTCCGGGGAACCCGGTATTGTCTTTATCGATCGGATGAATGATGGTAACCCCACGCCAGCCTTGGGTGCCATTGAAAGCACCAACCCCTGCGGCGAGCAGCCTCTGCTTCCCCATGAGTCTTGTAATCTTGGTTCCGTAAATTTGGCCAATATGGTCAGAAATGGCGAGATAAACTTCGACAAACTCGGTGATATCGTTGAAAAGGCGGTCCATTTTCTTGATAATGTTGTGGATTTGAACCGTTACCCTTTGCCGGAAATTGCTGAAAAAACCAAGGGTAACCGCAAGGTGGGTCTCGGTGTAATGGGTTTTGCCGATATGCTGATTGAGATGGACATCCCTTACTCCTCGAAAGAAGCCATTGAAGTGTCTGAGAAGGTCATGAAATTTATTGATGATACTGCCTATGAGGCCTCTGTTAAGCTGGCTCAAATCCGGGGGGCTTTCCCTAATTTCGCTAAGTCAGTTTATTATGACCAGGACCCTGATACCCCCGTGCGAAACGCCACCAGGACCACCATTGCTCCCACTGGTACCATCTCTATTCTGGCTAATTGCTCAAGTGGTGTTGAGCCGCTGTTTGCTGTCTCCTATGTGCGCAGAGTAATGGATGGTGATGAATTTTATGAGGTGAATCCGGTTTTTGAGAAGGCTGCCAAGGAAAATGGCTTCTACTCCACCAGCCTTATGAAAAAAATTGCTGAGCATGGCACGGTTCAAGGCATTGCTGAGATCCCTGCAAACTATCGCAGGGTTTTTGAAACGGCCCATGATATCAGCCCAAAGAACCATATTGATATCCAGGCTGCCTTTCAGCTCCATACCAATAATGCGGTAAGTAAGACCATTAATTTCCCCAATAACGCCACTGAAGATGATGTGCATGACGCCTATATGCGCTCCTATAATCAGGGTTGTAAAGGGGTCACTATTTACCGTGATGGCTGTCGTGACAATCAGGTTCTTTCCACCGGCAAGACAGAGAATCAGAGCGTTGATAAGGCCAAAACCGCCACTTCAGAGCAACAGCGGATTAAGCGGGACCGGCCTCGCCGCTTGACCGGTAGCACCTATCAGATGGAGACTGGTTGCGGACCCATGTATGTCACCATTAATGAGGATGATGAGGGCCTTCAATTTGAGCTTTTCAATATGGTGGGTAAGGCAGGTGGTTGTGCCGCCAGTCAGTGTGAGGCCATTGGCCGTCTGGTCTCATTGTCCTGGCGTTCAGGCATGGCCCCTGAGCCTATCTTAAAGCAACTTATCGGTATTAGTTGCCACAAACCTCATGGACTTGGAAAGAATAAAGTTGTTTCCTGTGCGGATGCCATTGCCAAGGCTATCCAGCAGCATATGGAAAGCAATGGTCATGCTGCCTGCAAAGAGGGCAATGCCGGTCACCAGATGTTTGGCGCCTGCCCTGAATGTGGAGGGGTTATTGAACATGAGGGTGGTTGCTGTGTTTGTCACTCCTGTGGTTATTCCGAATGCGGCTAATAGACCTTAGGAAATAATGCCTGCCATAAGGCATAAAAAAAGGATGGAAGAATTCTCTTCCATCCTTTTTTTATGGTGCAAAGCAAGATGAAATTATTCGATTTTGAGAATAGCGGCCGTGATGTTATCCCGGCCCCCGGCCTCATTGGCTTTGCTTATCAATTTATCGCAGGCAATCTCTGGTGTCTGCGCCGTTTGGACAATGAGGGAAATGTCTTTGTCATCAACCATGTTCCACAGGCCATCAGAACATAAGAGGATCTGATCACCGGACTGCAACTCTCGCAGATGGTACTCCGGACTGTTCGTCATGCTGACGCCAATGCAGCGGGTGATGATATTTTTCGGATGTGCTTCTTCTTTGTCCTCGCTCATGGCCGCTAAAGAATGATCTGAGGTGATCTGGCTCATTTCATCATTGTTAATGAGATAGGCGCGCACGTCCCCGACATGACAGAGATGGGCCTGGTTGCCGATAATCAGGCAACCGACTAAGGTGCACCCTAAGCCTGCTAACTCTGGATGGTGATCTCCATAGGACAAGACACTGTTGTTTGCCCTGCGAAAGGCTTCCATGAGAAGATGGCGACAGGCCTCTGGTGAGAAACGGCTTTTTCTGAGTTCAGGCAAGGGAATTGCCTCAATAACTTCTTCAATGGCCAGGCGGCTGGCAATTTCACCACCCTTATGCCCACCCATTCCATCGGCAACCAGGTAGAGATTCTGGTCAGGTCGAAGGGCAAAGCTGTCTTCGTTTTGTTGACGAACTTTTCCTATATCAGTTTGGCCGAAACTGTGGAGTTTAATTTTTTTATAGGATAGTAGGGTGCGAAGAAAAGTGATCAAGTCGGTACCTTGCTAGCTTCAGTGTGTCTCTTTACTGGCTAAACCTGTTCAAAGCGAATCTGATGGCCGCGGATGGAAATAATATCACCGGGGTGCAGTTTTTTTTCGTGGTTCAGTTTTTTGCCATTAACTCGTGTCTTAATAAAGCCGCTTTGAGGGATAATATAGTAGCCGGCTTCCCGCATACTGATAAAACATTGGTTGTCAGCAATGAAGAAACCGGGTGTGGTTATCTCACTATTATACGCCTTGCCAATTTTGATGCTGGTCCTGTCAATTAAGGAAAGGGTGCGTGGCGTAGCTGTTCCGCCGACAACAGAAAGTTGAAAGCTGTTTGCCTGGGCCGGTTTCTCTTCTTTTTTTGCCTTCGGCCTTCCTGGGGCAAAAATTGTGGCATCATCAAGATCCATCGGCATAGAAGAAGCTGTCGCCCGTTGCTTGCCTTCAGAATCCTCACCACGAATGAGAGAAAATTTGCCCAGCATCACTTCATCTCCCTCATTAAGCTGGATGAAGTCAATTTTGTTACCATTTACCAGCGAACCGTTGAGGCTGCATAGGTCCTGCAGAAAGGGTTTGCCGTTTTGTATCTCCAGGGCGGCATGGTGCCTTGATATGGCGGTGTTGTCGATTCTAACTCCGGCATCATCACCACGGCCTATGATAAGGCGTTCACCTTCCTGAATATCAAATTCCTTAATGATTTTGTCCTGCAGCATGATGGCCCATCTACTCATAACGTCGTCCTGTAATCTGTACTTTTTGCTTTTTTTTCGAGAGATTAAATCTTTATGGCGGTAGCGAGTTTCTTAAAGGTGGTTGTGTATCCTTGCACCTTGTTGTTTTTCCCTTTTAAAGTAAAGGTTTCCTTTGAAAAAATATTTTTATTCGATTGGAGTTGGCCATAGGTCTGAGGACCTAGGATTATCTCTTTCGAGTTGGCTTTAGTCTCGCTTTCCAGGCGAAAAGCGACATTGACAGCATCGCCAACCATGGTGAAATCCCTGGAGCCATCGGCGCCAAGATTGCCAAGCATTATTGTTCCACTATTAATGGCAGCACCGGTTGTTAAAGGCCATGGGAATTTTAGTTTTTCACCAAGAAGAGCAGTTGCTTTGTTGATGGAAAGAGCTGCCGACAAGACCTTTTCGAGATGGTTTTCATCGCTTTGCAGCCAAAAGGCCAAAACGGCATCGCCGATAAATTTATCAACCTGGCCTTTATAGTGGCGAATGATCTGGGTGACCTTTTTATTCCAACCGAGAAGAAGGTTTGAGATCTGTTCATTACCCATGATCTCCGAAAGTTCAGTGTAACGGTGGATGTCGCAGACGAGAATTGTTACCTGCTGCTTATTGACAAAGGCTATGGTTTCGTCGCCTAAGTTCTGGAGGGACGTATCACGAAGTTTGGGGGAGGATTGCTGGTTGTAGACAAATTCAGTCTTACCAAGGGAGACAATGTCGCCAGTGTGCAGATGGGTTGGCGTGACTATACGAGTTCCATTGACAAAGGTGCCATTGGCACTACCTAAGTCAATAATGTGGTAGTCGTCATTTGACTCTTGCTGAATCATAGCGTGTTTGCGCGAAATCCATGATTCCTGCAAAACAAAATCATTCTCCGGGTGCCTGCCAATGCGGTACGTTCTCTTCCCGGTCAGGGACCAGGGGGGCTGAGATGGTTGGTTTTTAAAAATAAGAATGGCAGACATAGATTTAGGATACGAAGTTGTTTCAATAAGTTGTCAATGTAAACCATACAGAATAAAGCGGAGCTTTTCCATACTTTGTTGTGGTTTGGACGATAATCACCGATCTATATTACTCCATTCTTAACAATGGGGTTAAGGAGTTCATTATTTTTTTTACGTTGCTGAAGCTCTATGTGGGTTTTTTAGATATTTCTGGCAATTTATTTAACAGATCAACAGGTAGAAAATCATTCTTCTGGAAGAAGAACAAAAAAACGTATAATAATTAATAAAGAAGCGGTGTTAGGATTTCTGAGGTGGTGTCTGTTTTTTTAGGAAAATATATTTTCAGCAATGGGCGTTTTTTGTCTAAAAGGGGGGTGCATGGAAAAAAAATTTGCTCAACGCCTTTCCCGCCGGTCTTTAAGCCGGCGGGATTTTATGTGGCTTCTATCTCTTTCCTCAACAGCCCTATTTCTGCCGGCCTGTGCGGTGGATCCCGTTACCGGCAAAAAACAACTTGTCCTTATGAGTGAGGCAGATGAAATCACCCTGGACAAGAAGCAATCTCCTCAGCAGTTTTCCATGGACTATGGCCCCTCCCAGGATGTGGCTTTAAATCGCTATGTAAATATGATTGGCATGGCGGTTGCGGCGCATTCCCATCGCCCCCAAATGCCTTATAGCTTTCGGGCCGTCAATGCTCCCTATGTCAACGCCTATGCCTTTCCAGGCGGTTCCATTGCCGTCACAAGGGGGATTCTTGTTGAACTTGAGAATGAAGCAGAGTTGGCCGCCCTCCTTGGCCACGAGATTGGTCATGTCAATGCAAGACATACTGCGGAGCGCATGACAAAGGGAACATTTATTCAGTTGGCATTGGCAGGAAGTAGCAGCTATTTACGCAGTGGCGAATATGCCAATTATGCCCCCTATCTGAATCAAGTTGGCGGTTTAGGTGCAGTTGTGCTTTTGGCCAGCTATAGCCGAGACGATGAAAGGGAAGCAGATGAGCTTGGCATGAAATACATGGTGGGCGTCGGTTATAATCCTCGTGGCATGGAAGGCCTCATGGGGGTATTGGTGAAAAAATCCAAGCATAAGCCAAATGCCCTTGAACTGATGTTTTCCACTCATCCCATGAGCCAAGAACGTCACGATGCAGCACGCAAAAGAGCGGGGAGTGTATATGGTAGCCATACAAAGAAGAAAATGGGGCGTGAACGATATATGGACAACACCGCCTCTTTGCGAAGAATGAAGCCTGCCCTGATGGATATGCAGGATGGGGCCAGTAGTATGGCAGGGAAGAAGTTTGGCCAGGCTGAAAAATTATTTGCATCGGCATTAAAGAAGGTCCCTCGTGATTATGCCGCCTTACTTATGATGGCCAAGTGCAAGATGGCCATGAAAAAATACAGGGAGGCCCGGCGTTTTGCAGAAAAGGCACGCGAGGTCTACCCAGGTGAGGCTCAGGCCGTCCAGATAAGCGGTGTTACAAAACTTTCGAGCCAGAATTTTAGCGGCGCTTATGAGGATTTTTCTGCATTTGACCTGATGATGCCCGGCAATGAACAGATAGTGTTCCTAAAAGGCATTTCCTTGGATGGCATGGGGGAAAAAGAAAGTGCCGCCAAGGAATATCATCGTTTTTTGCAGACTATGCCGCAAGGCGATGCTGCCAGCCACGCCCGCCAACGACTGAAGGCCTGGGGATATATTAAGTAAAGATATTTGGGCCTCTTTAGCGCCGACAAACACCCTTTTTAAGAAACCTGCGAGTTGAGCCATGAGCAGGTGAGATCCTTAACGTTTAACCATTTATTAGATGAGACTTGTTTCCATTAAAGATCGGTTTGTCATGGTTCTCATGATCACCTCCTTGACATCCCTTGTCATTGCCGGTCTGTCATTTTCTTTTTACGAGCTTCATCAATACAAAAAAAAGAAAGAATTGGAACTCATGGGGCTTGTTGAGCTGATTGGTCCGCAAAGTTTGAACTCGCTTATGGCTGGCGATAAAGAAGAAGCTGTCAATGAATTACGTATTCTCGAACAAAGGGGAGAGATTAGGAGTGCGGCCCTCTATAATGCTCAAGGTAATTTTTTTGCGGGTTATCAGCGTGATGGAGAGATCCCTTCGCTGCCCTCAACAATCCATGACCTGCCAGAAGTAAGTTTTATAGATAATATTTGCACAGCCATCCAGAAACTTGAGCATGGCGGTAAGATTGAGGGCTTTTTTCTGCTTGCCGAGGACCTTACTGATGCCAAGTCCGATTTTGTTTCTATCCTAATAATTTTATTTTTTGTTACCATTGTCTCTGGAGCGGTTTCCTATGCCCTGGCATTTTTACTCCATGACCAGTTTAAAAAGCCCATAGTCAGCCTGGTGGAAACGGCACGTTTTATTTGTGACCAAAAGGGGTTCAAGGCAAGAGCCAGAAAATATTCATCCGATGAGATGGGCCTTCTCTCTGACACCATCAACAGCATGCTTGATGAAATCACTGGTCGTGAAGAGGAGATGACGCGGCTTAATGAAGAACTTGAATCAAGGGTTGAAACCAGAACAGCAGCATTGCAGGAGATAAATGCCCGTCTATTGGCGGAGAAGAAAAGGGCTGATCGTGCCGCCACAGTTAAGAGTGATTTCCTTGCCAATATGAGTCACGAAATACGGACTCCCATGAACGGTATCGTTGCTGCCTGTGACTTGGCAATGGATGAAGAACTGGCTCCTAAGGTGAGTAATTACCTGAAAATCATTCAGAGTTCCTCCCATGATCTTCTCATCATTGTAAACGATATCCTTGATTTTTCACGCTTGGAAGCAGGCACTCTGGTATTAGATCACAATCCCTTTTCATTGCCGGATCTGTTTACCGAACTGAATAATTTTTTCTCGGTCAAGGCCCACGATGAGAATATTGATCTCATTATTGATATAGCCCCGGATGTGCCAAGCCTGCTCATTGGTGACCGGGGACGTTTTCGGCAGATTCTTTATAACCTCGTGGATAATGGACTCAAATTTACCCACGAGGGAATTGTTTCCCTTTATGTCTCCTGCCTGGACATGGATGAAAAAAAGGCATCTCTGGAAATAACGGTCAGGGATACAGGGGTTGGTCTTTCCACTGAGGGGATGGAGCGTATATTCAGTTCATTTCATCAGGAAGACAGTTCTTCAACCCGGCAATTCGGTGGTGCTGGGCTTGGCTTGGCTATTTCCCGGCAATTGGCGAGGATGATGGATGGCACTATTGATGTTGAAAGTGAGCTTGGCAAGGGAGCTACCTTTGTTGTCACCGTTCGTCTTGGCTGGAGGGAAACAGAGGGTGAAAGTATAGCTTCAACGAAATTGTTGCCTAAGAAAAACATAGATATAAGCGGAATGCATGTTCTTATTGTTGAGGATAACGAAACAAATCTTGGAGTTGCCGAAGCTATGTTGACCGGTATGGGAATGACAGTTGACAGCGCCGCTAATGGCGAAGAGGCTGTTGGCAAGACCTGTAATGATATCTACGATGTTATTTTTATGGATATGCAGATGCCGGTTATGGATGGTTATGAAGCCATGAAAATTATCCGAAAAAAAAGTACCTGCAAAAATATCCCTATTATCGCCATGACAGCTCATGCGTTAGCCGAAGACAAGGATAAATGTCTTAAGGCCGGTGCTGACGGCTATGTAAGCAAGCCAGTACATAAGAAAAGGTTGCTGCGAGAGCTGGAAACTGTTCTGGAGCAGAAAGCTCTTACTCAAGTGGCGTACAATGGCGCAAAGGATACTGAACCCCTTGCACCTGAGACTTTCCTGCATCCTGAAGGTTGTGTGGTTGACGTTGAAAGGGCTGTCCGTCAGCTCGGAGTTAAAGAGGATGTTTACCACCGGGTACTAAAGACTTTTTGCAATGATTATGTGAATTTCAATGCTGATTATGAGCAGTTTTCCACTGCCAATGATATCGCTAAGATTCAGAAAATGGTCCATTCTCTGAAGGGAAGCAGTGCCACCATTGGTGCTGAAATTTTGTCTCATTTTGCTACAGAGGCAGACAAGGTTTGTAAGAAAGGTGAGATGCCTCCCCTCAAATTGGCTGCAAAATTGTTGAGTTGCCTAAAAGAGGTATTAAGCTTTGCCCGGCAAATCGAAGATAATGATGGAGAAGTAAACAATGATGGAGATGATCTCCTTGTGAAGGATTCTGAAAAACTCTTGAAACAATTACAAGATCTGGCAGACTCTCTGGATCAATCCATGTATGATAACATTAACATCTGCCTTGAAGGTTTAGAGGGCAATATCTCAGGAAAAAGAATAGTAAGTTTGAGTAAAATGATTCGTATGTATTCATATGAGGATGCTTTAACCTTGGTCCATGAAATAGCTAAAGAGCTTGAACTCCCTTTGAAATGGCAAGATAGATGATGTCCCCCGCTCACAGTCTTGATGCATTTTGCCGAAAGCTCCGGTAATTTTTTTGTTTATTTCGTTACATGTCAAAAACTAAAAAAATACAAAAACCGTTGGTGCTCATTGTTGATGACACCATGATGAATATTGATCTTTTGGCAGATGTACTGCGCGAAGATTACCGCCTAGGTATCGCCACTAACGGTGTTAAAGCCCTTGAGTTTGTCCAGAAAAATAAGCCTGACCTCATCTTGCTTGATATCATGATGCCGGAGATGGATGGTTTTGAGGTTTGCCGCATTCTTAAAGAAGATTTTCAGACCCGTTCCATTCCAGTCATTTTTATCACAGCCCTGTCCGACACCGAAAATGTTGCCCGCGGCTTTCAACTGGGCGGTTGTGACTATATACCAAAGCCTTTTCATGCCCTGGAAGTAAAGGCTCGGGTGAAATCAAAGCTTAACGAGCTCAATCAGTTGAGTTTTGTCGAAAACATATTCCACACAAGCCTTGAGGGGATTGTTATTGCTGACCCGGCCATGGTAATCACCATGGTAAACCCTATGGCCTGTACTATCACCGGATATGGCGAAGATGAGCTGGTTGGAAAATCCATTGATATTCTGCAGACCGATGACAGGGGAGATACCGTTCAAGGCATTCATTCCTTTTTAGAGAATAGGGACCACTGGTCTGGCGAGATCTGGAATAGACGGAAAAATGGAGAAAAGTTTCCTCAGAAATTAGCCCTTTCCGCAGTCCGTAATTTATGGGGCGAGGTAATAAGCTATGTCGCTGTATTCCATGATATGTCGGAAATCAAGCGCCATAAGGATGAGCTTAAATATCAGGCCAACCATGATGGCTTAACCGGCCTGCCCAATCGAACCTTTTTTCAGTTCCGTCTCCTTGATGCCCTGGAAGACGCTCGTCGCCATGATGAAAAGATGGCTCTTCTTGTGCTCGATCTCGATCATTTTAAGCAAATCAATGATAGCCTTGGGCATCTTGTCGGTGATCATCTCTTGAAGGAGGTTCGTTCACGGTTGGAGGGTTGTCTGGGGGAAGCCATCCTTGCCCGTTTAGGCAGTGATGAGTTTGGTGTAATTATAGAAGGTCTCGTCAGTGAAGAATGGGCTGTTAAGATTGCTGAACAGATTAATCTCAGCCTGACATTGCCCATTCTTTATAAAGGGCATGAGCTTTTTATTTCTTCAAGTATCGGTATTACTTTTTATCCTGAGGATGGTCTTGATCCGGAGACCTTGATGAAGAATGGCGATATCGCCATGGCCCAAGCCAAAGCGAGGGGTGGTAATACCTACCAGGTCTTCCACCGGGAAATGGACGAGCGTATTGCCAGTCTGCTCGCCCTGGAAAGTAATTTGCGCCGGGCCCTGGAAAAAGAGGAATTTGCCGTATTCTACCAACCAAAGGTTGATATGCATAACGGTGAGATAATTGGTATGGAGGCCCTCATCCGCTGGATGTTGCCCGAGGGCGGCATGGTGTCTCCAGCTGATTTTATACCCCTTGCTGAAAAAACAGGCCTTATCGTTTTTCTTGGTGAGTGGGCTCTGAAAACTGCTGCCAGGCAAACCAAAGAGTGGTGGGATCAGGGCTACCATGTCCCTGTGGCAGTTAACCTTTCGCCACGTCAGTTCCAGGAGGAAAATCTCGTTGCATTAATTAGGGATACCTTGATTGAAACAGGCCTGTCACCCGAGGCGCTTGAACTGGAAATCACCGAGGGTGTTGTGATGGAAAATGAGGAGAATGCCCTTACGATTCTTCGTGAAATTAATGAGATGGGCGTTAAACTCTCCATAGATGATTTCGGAACAGGGTACTCCTCCCTTCATTATCTCAAGCAGTTTCCCATCCACACCCTGAAAATTGATAAATCCTTCGTTGATAATATCCCTGCCGACGAGGAAAATGTTGCTATCGCCACCGCTATTATCTATATGGGCAAAAGTCTTGGCTTAAAGGTCGTTGCCGAAGGTGTGGAGGAGATGGAGCAATGTACCTTTTTAAGGGACCTGGGGTGTGATCAGCTCCAGGGTTGGCTTTTTAGTCCGGCTGTGGACACCGATAAGTTTACTGAACTTCTTGTTGACGGAGAAAAGTTGGATCTGTCTTTCTGATTATCTCTTCGCAAAACTTTTTCTAAAACCCAAAAAAGCTCAGGCCGTTTACGGCCTGAGCTTTTTTGGGTTTTAGACTTTGGAAGGAGAAGTAGATAGCTTTATAAACGTTTGGAGAGTTTGCCTTTCGCCCAAACAGCGTTATATGGCTTGCTGTTTTTGGGGGTGTAGGTCCCTTTGCCATCCATAAGGCCCATGGCCCAGAACCCTTTGTACTTGTCACCATTTTGAAAAAGATAGACGCCAGGACCCTGGCGAAGGCCCTGCTGCATGCCTCCCTGGTACATGTCGCCATTAGGGTATTGAAAGGTGGCCGTGCCGGTTAATTTGTCTTTCTTCCATGTGCCAATACAGGTCACACCATTGTTGAAAATATATTTACCTTTGCCGTTCCGGTTATTGCCAACCCAGATGCCTGTGAAGATATCGCCATTACTAAAACGATAAGAGCCGGCTCCTTCTCTGAGGCCATTTTTGAACTCACCACTGTAGCGGTCACCGTTCTGGTAGCTGAACACACCTTTTCCGTGTGCCTTGTTGGCTGCAAAGGGGCCTGAATAGCGGGAGCCATTCCTGAGAGTATATGCGCCATTTCCCTGCATAACGTTATTAGCCCATTTCCCATTATGAATACGGCCATCCGCATGATTGTAGGTGCCTTTACCATTTAGCTTGCCAAGACTGAACTGGCCAACATATTTATCTCTGTTTTTAAAGGAGTAACTGCCTTGGCCACCAAAAGCGCCTTTTTGAAGGGATCCTGCATACCGTGCGCCATTTTTGAATGTAATATTTCCTGA
This sequence comes from Thermodesulfobacteriota bacterium, assembly GCA_039715015.1. GTDB lineage: Bacteria > Desulfobacterota > Desulfobulbia > Desulfobulbales > SURF-16 > BM506. The sequence continues at coordinate 114,026 of JBDLIE010000002.1, read as the reverse complement.
ACTCTTGGCTGTGCCATTTGTCAATTTACCGATAAATGTTGCACCATTTTTATCTGTATAGGTGCCCTGTCCTGTCATTTCACCAGCCTTAAATTCACCGACATATTTGCTGCCACCGGGAAAGATTCGAGCTCCCTGTCCCTGGTAATCACCATTAAGCCAGTTTCCAGTGTATTTGCTACCATCTGTAAAAGCGAAATTGCCCTGGCCATTCTTTTTGCCGTTTAGCCACTTGCCGGTATACGTACCAATTTTAGGGTAAGTGCGTTTTCCCTGACCATTGGCTAAGCCATTTTTGAAAGATCCTGTGTGCGACATACCGTTGGCAAGAATATAGGTGCCTTGGCCTTGGCGTTTACCATCTTTGAATTGGCCTGTATATTTAGAGCCATCTGGATACGTAATGGTACCTTGGCCATGGGGCATGCCATTTTTCACTGCCCCGGTATATTTGACTCCATTTTTCAGATCATAAATTTTTTGTTTTTTTGAACTCGCTTTTTTAGCCACAGCAGCCTTTTTAGGCGGTTCAACTTTCTTGGTAGGTCCTGGCTTTTTGGTAGTTTTTGCTGTTTTTGTAACAGAGGTAGAACCTTCATTTTGGCGGCCATCTACGAAAATACCTTCAAACTGTTCGCCATTGGCATAGTACATTACCCCCTTGCCGTGACGCTTGCCGTTCGCCCATTCTCCCACATACTTATCGCCATTGGGATAAGTCTGGGTTCCTTGTCCATCTTTACGGGCGCCGGCCCAGTTGCCTTCGTAGCGAATGCCGCTGCGGCTTTCAGCAATTCCGAAACCGTCGTCACAATCTCCCTCAAGACAGGCTCCTGAAGCTAATTGAGGGCTAGTAAAGGTGAGGAAACTTGTTGTTAAAAAGGAGGTTATAAAAAGAGAGGTTCTTACTTGTTTGCAATAAAACTGTTTAGTGGTCTTTTGTTCCATCTGGCTGCCCCCGGTATCATGCAATAATAGTTACACTATCTCTTTGTTATCTTTGTGGATTAAGATTGTTATTTATATCTATAATAAGTAGATGCCTTTAATGGCAAGAATAAAGCATGAATTACTCCTCATCTTGTTACATGGGAGCAAATTTATGATGAGTGATGAGAATGATAATGCAAAAAAAAAGAGCAGTTGTAAGATGTTCGCGTTAAATTTTATCGAAACTTTAAGTGTTTATAATTTTATAGGGAGAGTGGCGCCATGCGACCAGCGGTGTTTTTAGACAGAGATGGAACTATTAATGAACAGATGGGGTATATAAATCATATTGACCGATTTCAGATGCTTCCTGAAGCAGCGCCTGCCATCAGGGCACTTAATGAGGCCGGTGTCCCAGTCGTGGTTGTTACAAATCAGTCTGGTCTTGCCCGTGGTTATTTTCCCGCTGAACTTCTTGATACGGTCCATGAAAAGATGGAAGGTGCTTTGGCCGCTGAGGGATCCCATGTTGATGGTATTTATATCTGTCCCCATCATCCTGAGGCCAAGGAGGAACAGTATCGTGTAGCATGTGCCTGCAGAAAGCCAAAAACAGGTCTGTTTGATCAAGCTGCCCAAGAGTTGGATATAGACCTTGAGAGGTCCTATGTGGTGGGTGACCGCTGGTCTGATTTGAAAGCAGCGGTAAAATGTCGATCAATCCCCGTGCTGGTTCTAACCGGCTACGGGAAAGGAGACTATAAATATATAGGACCGCATCAGGAGGTACAGCCCGCTTTTGTGGCCAAAAATCTTAAGGAAGCAGTTGATTGGATTCTTGACGACATGAGAAGAGCTGGCCAAAAATAAGGTCTAGCTAGCACATGGCCAAGTAAGTTTACTTGAAGACAAAGACCATTTCGTCACGTTTTAAAAGGCCGTTTTCTCTGGCAACTTTTTCCAGATAGACTGAGTCAGTTTTCAATTTATCTATCTCTTGGCGCAAGGTCTTATTTTCGGCATAGAGCTGGGCATTTGCCTGCTCAATTTCTATGAGTTCTTTCTGGACAGAGTAGAACTTGAGGCCACCTTTAGGGGAAAAGAGGAGCCAGAGGCCAAGTGCGGTGATGAAAAAGAGAGAAATGAGAAGAATTTTTTTCTTCTCAGGATAAGACAGTTGTTGAAGGCTTGTTGCGGGCATGGTCATTTCTCTGTAAATTTTTTGTTCTTAATAGTCTGGTGTGCGTAAGCCAGATATCCCAAAAAACATATATGCCCCCAACTGCCGTTGGTCATGCCGCTTTTTTTCTGCTGATTTCCGTGCTAACCATATAAAAAACAAAGATTTTTTTAATATGGACAGTGCTCAGTAAAAAAGTTTTTTGCAGCATGGGTTTTAAAATTTTTGAACGTACAAATTAAAAGAGGGGGTAACCTCAAGAGATTCATACAAAAAATTTCAAACCATTTTATAACTGCTACACGATTTTTTTCTAAATGCAAAGGATAAAGTAGTGTTCCGATAGGAGAAAATAGTTTTTATGGCAAATAATGAGAAAAAAAGCGCTATTTTCCTGGTTTCAAGCTGTTTAATTGGTCTTGCTACTCGTTATGATGGCAAGACTAAGACAAATGATAACTGTCTTCAGTTTCTGCAGGGCAAAATCTGGTTGCCGGTCTGCCCAGAACAACTGGGTGGCCTGGCAACACCAAGGCCCCCGGCAGATATTATAGGTGGTGATGGTCGAGCCGTTCTTAACGGTACGGCTCAGGTGATAACCAAAGTCGGTACGGATGTCAGCCCTCAGTTTGTTGCCGGGGCCAACCAGGTATTAGCCATTGCCCGCCAGCAAAAGATCTGCGGAGTGTGTTTGAAGGCCAGAAGCCCATCTTGTTCTGTAAACGGAAACCAGGGTGTAACAGCCGCACTTCTTGAAAGGCATGGTTTCGCACTCTATGAGTTCTAGAGATTTTCTACTCGATACGAAGCATGCGGAGGATGAGGATTCCTGCCTCGTAAAGCATATAGAGAGGTCCTCCCATCAGTAACATGTTGACCACGTCAGGGGTTGGGGTCAATAAGGCGGCAACAATGGCAATGGCCAGCAGGGCGTAGCGTCTGTTCTCGGCGAATTTGCTGCGGGGAATGAGCCCCACCTTGCCGGAAAACACCATGAAGATGGGCAGTTCGAAAATAAGGCCGAAGGCCATGACGAAGACGGTGACAAAGGTAACAAAACGTCCCACGGAAATCACAGACTGGAGCTGGTCTGACTCAAAACCAAGAAGAAAGGTAATGCCAAAGGGAAGGGTGACGAAATAGCAAAAGAGGCTACCGGCGTAAAAGAGCAGACAGGTGGTAACGATAAAGGCGACCTGACTTGTTATTGATAGTCGAAAAGGGATGGCAAGGGCCCGCCACAGGCAAAAGATGAAGGCCGGCATCAGGGTGATGATGGTGGCAACCAAGGCGAGCTTAACGTGGGCCAGAAAAGGTTCTGCCACGGTAAAAAAAGCCAATTGCTGTTCCAGGTGGTCCTGGAGGAAGGAAAAAATCTGCGGAGAGATAAGATAGAAACCAGCTGTGCCAATAAAGAGAGCGGTGCCAAGTGCTAACAGGGTCTTGCGCAGGGCAAAGATGGTGGCAATAATTTTCTGGGCAGGCTCCTTGGTCTCGGAGTTAATGTCACTGTCGGCCATGGTCATATCCGGCACCACCTTTGCCTTATAGAGAGAGGGCTACAGGTTTTTTCGGATGAAATCAACAGCGTTCCGGAAGAGGGCAACACCCTGACCTTCGTCCGGCATCTCTTCCCTGGTCCAGCGGGGATGATTAACCCGATGCAGAAATGCCTCAGGATGAGGCATGAGACCAAACAACCTGCCGCTTGGGTCGCAGATGCCGGCAATTCCTTGAGGGGACCCGTTGGGGTTGTAAGGGTAGTCGGTGGTGGGTTCAAGGGTTTGCGGGTCAGTGTAACGAAGGGCAACAAGTTTATTGTCTAAAACTCGTGTCATGGTGGCCTCGTCCTTGCTGACGAATTTGCCCTCGCCGTGCCGTATGGGATAGTAGAGATTGGTGAGACCTTTGGTGAACACGCAGGGGCAATCGCTATCCACTGCAAGGTTTACCCAGCGGTCTTCAAAACGGCTGGAATCGTTATAGGTCAGGCTGACCTGGCGTTCAGTATAGCAGCTGTCGAAACCTGGCAATAGTCCCATCTTGACCATCAATTGGAAACCGTTGCAGACACCGAGAATCAACTTGCCGTCTTTGATAAAACGTAAGAGCTGGTCTTGAAGTTTTTCATCACTGCCGCTAATGGACGCGTACCGGAAGCGATGGGCCCCTGCCTGGCCGGCGCCAAGATCATCACCATCAAGAAAACCGCCTGGCAGATTGAGGAAATGGTAATCGTCCAGACAATACTCGCCATGGAGGAGTTCGCTGACATGGACAATGTCAACCTGATCGGCACCGCCGAGACGGCAGGCCTGGGCCATTTCATTTTCACAGTTGGTGCCATAGCCGGTAATGACGATGGCCTTAACCTTATTTGCCATTATATCTTCTCCGCAACTCTGTACGTTGCCAGTTTTTGGATGATTCGGGATTGAAAATGGTTGTATCGTGCAATGCCGTTGTTAATGGACTCGTCGATCATGTCTACCATAAAAAGAGAAAAAATACATTTGCAGATCTTCTTTCTCTCCCCTTAGCTACCAAAAATTTCCCTCTCCAAACGTCTGAAGAAAATTTTCATAAAGTCGTGGCGTTCAATAGCAAGCTGTTTGCCCACAGGGGTAAGCATCCGATCTTTGACCTTGCACATCTTGACCTTAAATTCACGATAGGCTGTGTCTTCAGTGCTGTACGATTTGGTGCCGCTTATGTCGCGACTGCCATTATGAAGGCGAGAACCTATCTGGCCGGCAAAGAGAAAGGCGCGGCCAATACCAATAGCACCGATGGAATCTAATTTGTCGGCATCAAAAATGATTTGTGCCTCAAGAGTTTCCGGGATGTTGGTGCCGCGAAACCTGTGGCTGCGGATAGCATGGCATATTGCTGAAATGTCATGCGCCACCAGGCCACAATTCGTGAGAATGTCATGGGACATTTCCGCACCTTTCTCAGCATGGCAGATCGCCCCCTGGCTAGATGTTTCAAAACGGCGGCCTATATCGTGGAGAATGGCCGAGGCCTGGAGGATATCCTGACGGCCCCCCATTCTTGCCCCGATAAACAGGGCTGTCTCCTCTACCCGAAGACTGTGGTCCGGGCCATGGCAACCGCCTTCCTCGTCACAATACTCTTTGGCGATACGCTGCAGTTTATGGGCGATTTCAGGGGGGAGAAGGGCTTGGGTTTGCTGATCGGTTTCCGTTTCTGCAATGGAAATGTTTGCTGTCGGAGTAAGCATGTTCTTCTCAAGGCGCCTTAAAATTTGAAAAACCCAAAAAGTTGGATGCGGAGCCAGTTGATGGCAGCTAAAAGGAGATTTTCATCATCAAGTTGCTGGCAATTCTCAACCTTGCCTGAGGCCCGGAAAGAATCGATATCATAAAGGGTGTTTATGAAGAGATCACGCTGTTCTGGATTGGGCACAAAGCCTTTTGCTATCTCCGGATTATGGAGAATGGTGATCATGGCATCATTCATCTGGTTATAGAGCTGCAATCCTTGCCCCTCAGTCCAACGGGCAATACTCTGCTCGTCGGCCTCGGAAAAACCGAGGCAATGATCTTCCTTAAGCACAACATGGAAAGAACCCAGGCTGCCATCTGGCTGTTGGAAGGCTGCCCGTCCCAAGGGGTAGGTGCGGCAGGCCCCTGGCCGGCCGTCATAAACAGCGCAGCCCTTTTTAGATACAAAGGGGCAGCTGACATGGCCGTCATCGACCATTCCCAGATAAACCGCGGGGAAGATGTCTCCCTCCTGCCATTCAACGAGGGCGTATTGGTCAATGAATTCTTTACTGGTGATGCCGAGATGACGCCGTAAGCGGAGCACATCGTATGGGGTCAGAGCTAACTCGAGCTGGCGACAGCAATCGGTAAAGCATTTGACCCCGGGATGGCAGTTGAAGTGAAAGACTTCCTGCTCTTTTATCTCCTTGATATTTTCTGGAAGCTGCGGTGCGGACATTAACTCTTCCGCCAGATATAGAGAACCGGGCTGGCCACAAAGATTGACGAGTAGGTACCAACAATAATACCGGCAAGCAGAGCAAAGGAGAAGTCATGGATAACCGTGCCGCCGAGAAAGAAAAGGGCGACAAGCACCATGGCGGAGGTCAGCGAGGTAACAAAGGTACGGCTGAGGACATCGTTGATGGAAAGGTTGATAACCTGGGCAAAATCCATCTTGACGTCTTTACGCATATTCTCGCGGATTCGGTCAAAGACAACCACCGAGTCATTAAGGGAGTAACCAGCCAGAGTCAACAGGGCAGTGACGATGAGCAGGGTTATTTCAATGTTAAGAAGATAGCAGATGCCAAGCACCACAATAACATCATGGAAGGTTGCAATGGCAGCAGCAACACCAAAACGCAGATCAAAACGCAGGGCCAAGTAGAAGATAACACCGGCTAAGGAGATGAGGATGGCCTGCAGCGCCTTGTTGCGCAACATCTCACTTACTGATGAACCGATCTCCGACTGGCTCTCCAGGGTAAAGTTATAATCGGCGAGATTGTCGGCAAAAAGTTTGCTCACCGTAACGGCATCAGAACCCACCTCTTCGGAGGATTTCTTGATTTTTACGATCAGACGGTTGCCGTCTTCCACGGGCTGCAGGTCGTAATCAGCAAGGACCTGGCGTACCTCGCCAAGGGTAAAGGGCTTGTCCGCCTTATACTGCAGCATGGCGCCACCGGCGAAATCAACGCCGAGGTTGCCCTTGCCGCGCATGATTTGGCCGCCGGAGATGAGGCCAAGAATGACAAGGACGCCGGAGGCTATGAAGGTGTATTTGCGAAGGGCCATATAGTCCATGTTTGGCCTTTTGAAAACCACGAAAAAAGAGATGGGCTTCAGCAGGTTTTTCTCATAGAGAAAATCGTAAACAAGGCGGGTGGCAAAGAGGGTGGTGAAAAGGTTAAAGGTAACGCCCAGGGAAAGGGTGACGGCAAAACCTTTGATGGGGCCGGTCCCAAAGAGAAAGAGGGCCATGGCCGTAATCAGGGTGGTGACCTGGGAGTCGACAATGGTCCACAGGGCTTTGTCGTAACCACCTTCGACTCCTGCTCGTGTCGATTTGCCCAGGGAAAACTCCTCACGCATCCTCTCAAAGATAAGGACGTTGGAATCAACGGCCATACCAATGGAAAGAATAATACCGGCGATACCTGGCAGAGTCAGAGTGGCCTGCAGGGCGGCAAGACCGGTAAAGACAAAAAGAACATTGAGGATCAGAGCAAAATTGGCAATGACCCCGGAGAGACGATAGTAGAAAACCATAAAAAGGATCACCAGGAACGTGCCTAGAAGACCCGAGGCCAAACCCTTGTTGATAGAATCTTGGCCAAGGGAGGCACCCACGGTCAACTCCTGGACAATCTTAACTGGGGCTGGCAGGGCACCGACCCGGAGGACAATGGCCAGATCGTTGGCATCCTCGTAGGTGAAGGAGCCGGTAATCATGGCACTGCCGCCCAAAATTTTAGACTGGATGTTAGGGGCGGAACGCACCACGCCATCAAGGACAATGGCCAGTCGTTCATTGATATGCTTACCGGTTATATCACCGAATACCCGGGCGCCACGTCCGGTGAGGTCAAGGCTGACATAAGGTTCGTTGAAATTGCCGCCAATCCGCACCTGGGCGTCCTTGACCATTTCACCGGTCATCAGGACTGGGGTTTTTAAGAGTAGGGGGATGGACCTTTCTATGCCGGTTTCAGGGTCAACGTCCTTTTCAAAATAGATCTCGGTTTCATCAGGCAGTTGATGCTTGAGGGCTTCATTGAGAATGGTAGGATCTTGTTCTTGCTGCCATTTGCCGGAATTGATGGCTTGATCAATAAGAGCAGGCAGGGTGATGGTGCCGGGGCCGTCAACCAGCTTGAATTCGAGCTGGGCAGTTTTGCCGATGAGGTCTTTGGCCCGAGCCGGGTCTTTAACGCCAGGAAGCTGAACAATCACCTCATCCTTTCCCTGGCGAATGATGACAGGTTCGGTGACACCAAACTGGTCAATACGATTACGGATAATCTCCAGGGACTGGTTGACGGCATTATTGTTGATGAATTTTACCCGTTCATCGGCAAGATTGAGGAAGATTCGGGGAAAATCGCCACTTTCTTGGACTTCCATTGCCAGGTCGACAAAGTCCTCTTTCACCATTTCCTCAATTTCAGGCAGGGAGCTTTTGTTGGGCAGGGTGAAAAGTACTTTGTGGGGATCACCTGAGTCCATCTTGACCACAGTGATCTTCTTTTCTTTGAGCTGGGTTTTCAGATCATTGGTGGCAAAGGTCAGGGTGTTTTCGATGGCCTTGTCAAGGTTGACCTTAAGAACAACATGGATACCGCCCTGAAGATCAAGGCCTTTGCTCAATCCTTCCGGGGCCAGATAGTTTTTCCACCAGCCTGGTACACCGGAATAAACAGAGGGGAGCAAGGTTACTGCGGAATAGGCAATGAGAAAGAAAAGAAGGATGAATTTCCACTTAAGACTTTTGTTCATTTAATACTCCATGGAGGATGGCTGGCGCCCAAGGGTAAAATGTTCGGCGCCTATAAATCCGGCTGGTTGAAGAGATGCCCGAAGCTGTTGTTTAATGGCATGAGGAAACCATTATTAATTGTCTAAAAATGTCGCGAGATTATACCCTACCGGGCAGGGATGTCAAACGTTGAAAAAGGGCGGTGCCCGTAAGGGTAGATTTGCCCTTTACTGGCTGGGCGTGAAGAAGCTTTTCTTTCCTGTGGACGGGGGCGGAAAAATCTACTAAGTAGATTGTTTTGTTTAATAGTAGATAATTTGTCGATTTTTCCCATAGAATCAAGCGAGACGAATATGGCACTTGTTGATCAAAACATATCTGTAGGTGATTGTGAAATTCATCTTTTAAAGGCCGCCGGAACTGGTGGACGAACACTCCTTTTTCTCCATGGCATGAAGTTCAATGCCGATACCTGGCGCGAACTAGGGACCCTGGACATGCTCGGCGGCGAGGGATACGAGGCTGTGGCCCTTGATCTTCCTGGTTTTGGGAAATCCCCTGCCAATGACATTGATCCGGTGAAGGTGCTTAAGCAGGTTGTTATTAACCAGAAGCTTGATAAACCGATTATTGTCGGCCCTTCCATGGGGGGCAAGGTTGCCCTCGATTTTGTCCTGGCCCATCCCGAATTTGTCGGCGGCTTGGTGCTTGTTGGTGCCGTGGGAGTGGAAGAGAGAAAGGAACAGCTCTCAGGAATTAAAGTCCCAACACTTGTTGTGTGGGGCAGCGAGGATGCTATCTCTCCGCTGGCAAATGGCCATATCCTTGCCGATCAAATCCCAGAGGCAAGTCTGGTGCTTGTCCAGGGCGCCCCTCATCCCTGTTATCTTGACCAGCCCGATATCTGGCATTGGGAATTAACCAGCTTTCTGGCTGAACATTTTGGAATAGTGCGTAAGAAATGAAAAAAATCCATAAATCACTATCTGACAAATCAAGCCTTGATATTGCTCAGTTGCTCAGTCAGGCTGCCCTGGAAAAAAAAGCTGAGGACCTTGTTGTTCTAGATGTCCGTGGTATTTCCTCATTTGCTGATTATTTTGTCATTATGAGTGGCCGGTCCACCAGACATGTCCAGGGCCTGGCCGATACCATCGGTCAGTACATGAGCAAAAAAAGGATGAGCCAGAAGAAGATCGAAGGTTTCAGTGAAGGACACTGGGTGCTGCTCGACTATGGCGATGTGGTGGTTCATATTTTCTACCACGAGTCCCGTGAATTTTATGACCTAGAGGGGCTATGGCATGACGCCCCCCGGGTGGATGTGGAGTAGGTATGACGGCAAAAAAACCAGTTTTGCTGGCTATTCTTGATGGCTGGGGCGTGGGTGAAAAAACTGACACCAATGCGATCCACATGGCCAACACTCCCAATATGGACAAGTGGCAGGCCGAGTATCCTGCCACCACCCTTCTTGCCCATAACGGCGCTGTGGGCCTGCCTGAAGGACAGATGGGCAACTCTGAGGTCGGTCATCTCAATATCGGTGCTGGCCGCGTAGTGTACCAGGATTTTACACGCATCAATAAGGCGGTGGCAGAGGGTGCTTTGGCCACCAACGGGATATTGATTAAAGCCTTGGATAAGGTTCACACTAAAAAATCAGCCCTCCATTTTCTCGGTCTGGTTTCAGACGGCGGCGTACACAGCCACCTCAAGCATCTCCTCGCCCTTGTTGCCGCAGCAGCGGAAAGGGGCGTCGAGCAGATTTTTATCCACGCCTTCATGGATGGCCGTGACACGCCGCCAAGCAGTGGCGCTGGCTATCTGACTGATCTGGTTGATGGTCTTGCCAAGATAGGTCGCGGCAAGGTCGCCACCATCACTGGTCGCTATTATGCCATGGATCGTGATAACCGCTGGGGACGGGTAAAGCTGGCCTGGGACGCCTTGGTCTCTGGTCAAGGTGTTGGCGGCCCGGAAGAGCCTGTGGAGGCGATTAAGGCCGCTTACCAGCGTCAGGAAACCGATGAGTTCATTAAGCCCATTGTTCTTCAGAAAAATGGGCGACCTATTGCCACTGTAAATGATGACGATGCAGTGATCTTTTTTAATTTCCGTGCTGACCGGGCCCGGGAGTTGACCCGGGCCTTCACCCTCCCTGATTTCGACGGTTTTGATGTGGGCAACCGGCCTCGCTTAAGCGAGTACGTGATGATGACCCAATATGACAAGGTCTTTGATCTGCCCATCCTCTTCCCGCCCTTGGAGCTTGATCATATCCTTGGCGAGGAGGTGAGTACTGCCGGTCTCAAGCAGTTACGCATTGCCGAAACTGAGAAGTATGCCCATGTCACCTTCTTTTTTAACGGTGGCCGGGAAGAGCCCTATCCCGGCGAAGAGAGGCTGCTGATCGATTCGCCGCGTGAGGTGGCCACCTATGATGAAAAACCGGCCATGAGCGCCGTGGAGGTTACCGACGCCTTACTGGCCAAGCTTGACAGCGGTTTTTTTGACCTGATTATCCTCAACTTTGCCAATGCCGACATGGTTGGCCATACCGGTATTCAGCAGGCTGCCATCGCTGCCTGTGAGACCGTGGATAGCTGCCTTGGTAAGCTGGTTAACAAGGTGCAGGAACTCTCCGGCTCAGTACTTATCACCGCGGATCATGGCAATTCCGATAAGATGTATGACCCCAAAGCCAAGGAGCCTTATACAGCCCATACCTTGAACCCGGTACCTTTTATCCTTGTCAATGATGTCCTGAGAGGAAAAGAACTCCATAACGGAGGCGCCTTAAAGGATATTGCCCCGACTATTCTCAGGCTTCTTGATTTAAATGTTCCAGCTGAAATGGAAGGCGAGAGTCTGTTTTAATGTCGAGTTTAGATTTTTTTTTGATTTCATCATTTATAAATAGAAAGAGACAATGAAATATATCAGTACGCGGGGCGGCATAGAGCCCATTGGTTTTAAAGAGGCGGTTATGATGGGCCTTGCCCGTGATGGCGGTCTCCTACTGCCTGACACCATCCCTGTTATCTCAAAGGAGACCGTAAAAAAATGGCAGGGACTTAAGTTTGCTGATCTCTCCTATGAGGTGATCAGCCTCTTTGCTCCGGATATTCCCCAGGCAGATCTTAAGGATATTGTCCGGCGTTCCTATGCCACCTTCACCCACCCTGATGTGACCCCTGTGGTGAAGCAGGGTAAGGTCCATATCATGGAGCTTTTCCATGGCCCCACTCTGGCTTTTAAGGATGTTGCCCTGCAGTTTTTGGGCAATGTTTTTGAATATCTGCTTGAAGAGAGCGACCAGCGTATGAATATTCTCGGCGCCACCAGCGGTGATACGGGCAGTGCTGCCATCTATGGCGTACGGGGGAAGGAGCGGATAAATATCTTTATCATCCATCCCCATAAACGGGTGAGCCGTATTCAGGAATTACAGATGACCACGGTGGTGGACGCCAATGTTTTTAATATTGCCATCCGCGGCACCTTTGATGATGGTCAGGCCATTGTCAAGAGTATTTTTAATGACCTTGATTTTAAGGACAAACATGGTCTAGGAGCGATTAATTCCATTAACTGGGCCCGTATCGTTGCCCAGGTGGTTTATTATATCTATGCCGCCCTTCGGTTTAAGGGGAAGGTGGATTTTTCCGTGCCCACCGGCAATTTTGGTGACATCTTTGCCGGTTTTATTGCTCGCCGGATGTTGCCGGAACATATCCGTCATCTGGTTCTGGCCACCAACGAGAATGATCTGCTCAGCCGTTTTGTGGCTCAAGGCGAATATTCCCTAGGGAAGGTGGTGCAGACCACCAGCCCGTCCATGGATATCCAGGTGGCCAGCAACTTTGAGCGCTTCCTCTATTATCTATATGATGAGGACAGCAAACGGACCAGAGAGGCCATGGAGAGTTTTGCCGCCAGTGGACGTCTTGATTTTGATGCTGCTGCTCAACAGAAAACCAGGGAGAATTTTCTCACCGAGACCGTCAACCAGCCCCAAACCATTGAGACCATTGCGGATTTCTACAAGAAGAATGGTTATGTCTTAGATCCCCACACAGCGGTGGGAGTGAGGGCCGGACTGCATTTTGTTGCTGATGAGGTGCCCATGGTCTGTCTTTCAACGGCCCATCCTGCCAAATTCGGCGAGGCTGTACAGCAGGCCATCGGTAAAGAACCTGATCTGCCTCCCAGCGTCACTGGTCTTGAGGACAGGGAGAGCCGCTGCCAGATTCTTGATGCCGAGGCCGACCAGGTCAAGGCCTTTGTGGAGGAGAATGGGCTCTAGTCCAGCAAGAGAAAAAAGTTAACAAGTCGAAGTCGATTTAATAAGAAAGGGGCGTAACTTTTACGGTTGCGCCCCTTTTGTTGTTTATGGCTGGAGAGTTTTTTCGCAGGTGCGGCTTATCATATCCAGGCATTGCCTGGAGTTGGGGTCCATTTCCGGGTGGGCCAGCAGCCAGTCTCTGGCCTCGCCATGAATCGTCCTAATAGTCCTTTCCAATTCATCAATGCGGCGCTGGTTTTTTGTCACGGCCCCGGCTCGGGGGGGATTTTTTTTGTCTGTTCTTTTGATGCGGGTGATCAGCTGGTTGAGAAGGGCCTTGATGATAGGAAGAATGCCATTAAGGGCATTTTGTAATGTTTTCTGGTCCATGACCAAGAGTTCTGAGTACTCTGCCGCTTCAGCTGTGGCAGAGCGGGGCTCACCGGTTATAATCGCCATTTCTCCCAAGATCTGGCCGGGAACCATAAAGGCGACAAAAACTCTGTGGCCATCCACATCTTGATAAAGTGCAACCTTGCCGGCACGAATCAGGAAGGCATGTGCTGCGGTCTGTCCCTCTTTGAAAATAACCTGTCCCTTGTTGAATTCCAGGATTCGAAAAATTTTTTTCTGTTCTATGCTGGTTGCCATGAGTTCTTCTATGTCAAGGTGAGAGGGTTGGCCCCTAGGGATCTCCCTTTGGGATATCCAACTGCTTCTATTATCTATAATTTTTTACCAAGTTGCAGTATTTGTTTGTTGATCACCACCTTCATTTCTTCTTGGCAGAATTCGTAGCCATTGTCGAAAAAGGGCAAGAAGAGAAGCTGGTTGCGGCGAATACTCACCGAAATCTCAGGGAGTTTGGGGAGAACATTTTTTTTGGCGATGGTGGCTGAGGCTAAGATGAGCTTGATGCTCTCTTCGGCCTCCGAACCTTCCAGAGAAACAGGAGCAAAATCAGCAGGCGTCTTTGTCTCACCTTCAGTCGGTAGTTGGGCTGCGGTGAGCTGGCTTGCGATACGCAGGAATATCTTTGGTCTTATCTTAAAGGCCGGGCAGAAGAAGGCCATCTCCACATCTTCCCATTCAGGTTTGATAGCCCTGGGAATATTAGTAACCCTGAGAAAATCAGCCAGGGAATGAATGGCAATGCCGTCAAAGTCTACTTCCAGACGCCAAAAGGGGAGATGGATGGCATCCTCTCCCTTTGCCGGAACTGTCTCAAATGGAACGCCTGTTAGTTTACCGCCTGACTCCTGCCAGGCGGTGTCGCAATTAGGACAGAAAAGGACGACGCTTTCCTGCTCGCAGCTCAGGTCCCAGCCACAGTTGGGGCACATGGTGGGGAGAAGTTTAATCTGCCAATCCAGTGACGGTTGGGAAATGGATTTGAAGACATTGCGGCTGTCCGGCAACTTGGCTAGAGGGTCACCGGTGACGCCATCAAAAACCGTATCGTTATCAACGATAAGCGGCAGGTAGATGAGGCTAATTGTTTCACCGATCCATTCCTGGTGCAGGGAAGGACCACTGTTTGCTGCTGCCTGATGGAATGCGCCGGCCATGTCTATGGCTTGTTCAAGGGATATCTTGTTTTTTAGATAGGTGGTTTCAAGATTGTCAGAGGCATAGTGCAGCTTCATGGCCTGGGGACGGTATCCCAAGGTGGGTGGCAGGACATTAATCGGCACCGCAGCAACAGTGGTATCAACGACGCGGTGGCTTACCCCGGTTCGATGGCAAGAAAAAACAGAGCCTTTGCAGCGCAGATAGGGAACATGGACCAGTTCACCGGAGCGCTGGATATGGGGCAGAACAAACCGTGCCATACCACGGGCCAAAACATTACGCACACCACAAAAAGGGCAGGTCAGCACCCGATCTGTTTCCGTAAGTTCCACCTCGCCGCCACATTGCTGGCATTGTTGAAGGACTGTAAGATCCATAAATTCTGTTTCCTACAGTTTCTCCCCACAATTATTACAAAAAAGAGCCCCCGGTAGATTTTTGTTTTTGCAGGTTGGGCACACCTGTTCCTTCGGTTTTTCATCAGCAGGATGACCACATCTCGAACAGAATTTGGCAGTGGGCATCAGGTTTTTACTACAATGTGCACATTGGCGCAGTACCAGAAGCTGGTGACCGCAGAGCGGGCAAAAACGCGACGATGACGGAATCTGGCCATGACAGTCAGGGCAGTTGATTTCTTCTTGGGGTTGGCTGCCATTTCCGCCCTTACCGGTCAATGATCCGGCAAACATGGCCGGCATCATATAGCCCATGCCCATGCCCATGCCCGCCGCAGCATTACCACTTGGATTTTCTGCGGCCTTTTCCATGGCTGCAGCAGCCTTAAGGTGGACAAGCTTATCCATATCTTTGATGACACTTATGCGGCTCTGGTCGTCAATGGATTTTTGGACCTCTGGAGGTGGCGTGATGGAGGTTATGTAGAGTTGACTCAAGTCCAGACCGAAATGGCTGAAGTCTTCTGCTAATTTGGTCTGGAGGCCTTCGGAAAGTTCTTCATATTTGCCGGGCAGGTTGAAGATGGTGTCCAGCTTTTTCCCTAGATAATCGTTGAAGCGGGAAATAATAACCCTCTTTAGATAATCGCTAATTTCGGCAGAGGTGAGTCTGCCCATGGTACCGACAAGGGTGTTGATAAAGAGAACAGGCTGGATGATGCGGATATTAAAGACGCCATGGGCCCTGATTCTGATAAGACCCAGGTCGCTGTCCTTAAAAGCAACAGGATCACGGGTCCCCCATTTGAGATTGGTAAATGTCT
The DNA here is from genome assembly GCA_039715015.1 of Thermodesulfobacteriota bacterium. Taxonomy (GTDB): domain Bacteria; phylum Desulfobacterota; class Desulfobulbia; order Desulfobulbales; family SURF-16; genus BM506. The sequence goes on along the minus strand of JBDLIE010000002.1, from coordinate 98,342 downwards.
TTAAGTTTGCAAAATACACCTCAGTTCGCAAGGGGCTTTTCATGCCCCAGGGGGCGGAAAGGAGTTTGGTGACAATAGGTATATTGCCGGTCATGAGAGTATGGCGACCTGCGCCAAAGGCATCACACGCCTTACCTTTATAAAAAAGAATAGCTGCCTGGCTTTCGCGGACAATGAGTTGGGCGCCGAACTTAATTTCGCCTGAACCCTTGCTGGGTAGACGTTTGACCATTTCCTGGCCTGATTCGTCAAACCATTCGAGATTTTCAAGCAGCACCTTGTTGTCGACCCCCATATGCATCCCCCTTGTTAAGTTAACCGAAAAATTTATTCATTATAACGCGCTATAATGAGAAATGGCAGGTTAAAATATAAGTCTTATTGACTTCCTTCGACCCATTTGTTCATAATGTTAGATAATTATGTAATCAAAGTGTATATTTTCTGACCACGATTTTTATGGCAATCTCTCCAGAATCACAGCCCGTCGTCGATATTCTTTTGGCGGAATTCAGCTCGACAAATTATCAGGACATTGTTGCCGAGTTGTCTAAGATCCCGGCAACGGTTCATCGTGTAGCAGAGCCTGAAATGGTCTCTGCTGCTGTGCTGGACAATAAGGTCGCTTTGATCCTCATGGATATTGAATTTGCTGATTCCGATGATTTTCAGGTCGTCAATCAATTGCGGGATGCTGCTGAAACAAAATTTATCCCCATTATTCTTCTGGCAGATATCAGCAGGAATGAAGCACTTTTTTTTAAAGGATATGAAGCCGGTTGCGTAGACTTTCTTTTTCGGCCCATTAGGCCGGAAATCCTCAGGGCCAAACTCAAAGTCCATCTTGATCTTTATCAACGCCAGCTCGAGTTGCAGGAAGCAAATGATGTTATTCGTGACCAAAACACGCTTCTGCAGCAGCAGGCTGTCCGTGATGGTCTCACCGGCCTCTATAACCACATTCATTTTCAAGAACTCTTTGCCCATCAATTTTATTTAGCCAAACGACACGAGCACCCCTTTTCTCTGCTCATGTTTGATATTGATTTTTTCAAGGAGGTTAACGACTCCTATGGCCACCAGGTTGGCGATATTGTCCTGAAGAAATTTGCCGGCTTGGTGCAGTCTGAAACACGGCAGACTGATATCTGGGCCCGCTACGGCGGCGAAGAATTTGTCCTCGCCCTGCCTGACACCTCTGAGGCCGGGGCCTTAAATATCGCTGAGAAAATTCGTGAACTCATAGCCTCAACGGTTTTTACCCATAAGAAGATAACCCTGCAGATTACCGTAAGTGTGGGGCTGAGCATTTTTGATTTTCGGATGAAGCATCCTGCTGATCTTATTGAACAGGCAGACCATGCCTTATACCAGGCCAAGGCCCAAGGGCGTAACAGGGTTAATTGTTATGAGCCCGGGATTAGGGCTCCCTATATGCCTTGCGAAGGCGGAGAAGAATACGATCTGCTGTGTATTCGAGAAAGACTGCGTAACACTTTGGATAAAACCAGAGCCTCAGCCCTTGCCTCCTTTGAGGCCATGGTCCACAGCCAGACCAAAAACCACATCGCCTTACGCCGACGTAACAGGTTGGCGGCCAGGATGGTCAATGCCATAGGTAAGCGTCTTAATCTGCCCAATAATGTCATTCAATCCTTTCATCGCTCCTTTAAGCTCCACGATCTCTTGCGTCTCTTTATTTCTGATGCCACCCTCGATAAAGAAGGTTCCCTTGATAAGGCAGAACTAAAGGCCATTCGCGACCAGCCTTTGATGTTGAAAGAGCTCACTGAACTCTTTGACTTTTTTGCTGACGAGAGGGCAATACTTCGCTTTCATCATGAACATTACGATGGCAGCGGTTATCCAGAAGGCCTGGATGGTTACGAGATACCCATGGGGGCCCGTTTGTTTTCCCTGGTGGATGCCTTTATTGCCATGAGTAATCCCAACTATGCCCGTGACCCAATGGACTTGGAAGAAATTATGGACGAGATTGAGGTGCAGTCAGGAAAGCAGTTTGACCCCTTCTTGGTGAAGATCATGCTTGAAGTTATTCGTGATAAGAGCAATACGTTTGAAAGTTACAATGAGGAAGATGGCGAGGCTCCATCATGAAAATGGACGATTCTTCTAAAAAGAAAATAGCAATTCAGCTCATCGGCCAGGTTAATGAATTCCCACCGCTTCCTGCCGTGGTTAATCGAATTCTGCAGGTGACTGCTGATCCAGAAAGTAGCCTTGATAAGCTTGCTCGTATCGTGGAGGCTGAGGTTGGTCTTTCCGCTTCTATTATTAAACTGGCTAACTCGCCTTTTTTTGGTCTCAGCCGGGAGGTCTCTTCCATACCCCATGCCTTGGCTGTGCTTGGTATGGAAGAGGTGCGTAACCTGGTGCTGGCAAAAGCCATGTTTAATACCTTTTCAGATTTCAGAGAAAAAGGGGGCAAGGTAAATTCACTTTGGACACACTCCTTTTATACAGCACTTGCTGCAAAAACAATTGCTGAGAAGGTGGGCCGTGCTGATAGCGGCCTTTTTGTGGCAGGCCTGATTCATGATATCGGCAAAATGGTTATATTTCTTGCCTTTTCAGGCGAATCTCTCGTGAAAATCTATGGTGAGAGCGAAAAGCTTGATGACACTAAAAAAGAAATTGCCTTCCTAGGTCTTAACCACGAAGATCTTGGCCGACTCTTGGTGAAAAGTTGGCTTTTCCCTGATGCCCTGCAAATGGCAGTGGGCTACCATCACAGTCCGGGATCCGCTCCAGCGCACCAAACCTATCCCCTTGTGGTGTGCTTAGCAGACACCCTAGCTCTTCTTGAGGTTGTTGGCCTGGAAGGCGAGGAGGGAGCTTCTCTCTGCCTGCCCTTCCTGGACCCACCACTGTCTGAACTTTTTGCAAACTATGGGTTGCCCCTCTCTGTGGCAACCATTAAGGATCTCTATAAAGATGCCCAGAAAGCCTTTGAACAGGCTGATGATCTTATCTCTTTGTTAAGCGGCTAAGGGGCAAGGTTTCATCTTTTGTTCTATGGGAGTGTTCTACTTCCTTGGGGTGACTGCCCGGCAACTTAACCCCCTTATTTTACAGATCAAAAAAGCTAGACAATGACAAAAAATCTTTGTCAATTAAGTTTGTTGTGGATAGGTTGAAATTTCTTGTTGTCCGCATGGGCCAGCCTGAGGGTATTGTCAGTTCGGCACAAGTCACGCGGTATGGCGATGGGCCGCAAAGCCCTATCCTACCAATAAAATCTTGAAAAATGGTGAAAAAATGGCTGCTGGCTCACGTTTATACCGTGAACAGGTGAACGAGACCGTCCGTTTTCTTGAAGAGAAACTGTCCGGCGCTCCTGATATTATCATTATCCTTGGCACTGGTCTTGGGGCCCTTGCCAACTCCATAGAAAATGCAGTGGGCCTGGATTATGAGGAGATTCCTCATTTTCCACGTTCCACTGTTACAAGTCATGCCGGCAGGCTTATATTTGGTGAACTGGCTGGGAAACAGGTGGCTGTGCTCCAGGGAAGATTTCATTATTACGAGGGTTACTCCACCCGGCAGATCACCTTTCCGCTGCGCGTGCTTTCACTATTAGGTGCCCGTTTTCTTCTGGTCTCAAACGCGGCCGGAGGCCTGGAGCCTTCCTATAAGCCCGGCACCCTCATGTTGATTGAGGATCATCTTAATTTTATTCCGGACAATCCCCTTCGCGGTGCCAATATTGAAGAGTGGGGGCCGCGTTTCCCCGACCTCTCCCAAGCCTATGATCTGGGTCTCCAGGAGATTGCCCTTAGCTGTGCCAAAGATCTTAATATTAAACGGCTGGCCAGAGGTACTTATGTCGCCATACCCGGCCCTAGCTTGGAAACCCCTGCTGAAACCAGACACCTGAAAAACTGTGGAGCCAAGGCGGTGGGAATGTCAACGGTTCCCGAGGTCATCGTCGCCGTCCATGCAGGCCTGCGGGTTCTAGGCATTGCCATGGTGGCCAATGTTAATGACCCTGATAATTTTCAGCCGATTTTAATTGATGATATCCTGGCCGAGGCCAAAAAGGCTGAGGGTGATTTTGTCAGACTGATGGAAGAAGTTGTAGGGAGAATAAAATGAGCCATCCAGAAGTCTCGCTCCTGGTCTGCGGTACAGTGCTGACCATGGACGATGAACAGACCATTATTGATAACGGCGCCGTGGCCGTGGCCGGCAATTCCATTTGTGAAGTGGGCAGCAAAGATGATCTTGCCGCAAAGTATAGGAGTGCCCGAATTCTTGAGGTTGGCCGCGGCCTGGTCATGCCCGGTCTTGTCAATGTCCATACCCATGCCTCCATGTCTTTGCTCCGGGGCCTGGCAGATGACCTGCCCCTTATGACCTGGCTCCAGGATCATATTTTTCCGGTGGAGTCCAAGCTCACCGGTGAGCTGGTCTATCAGGGGGCCTTGCTCTCAGCCATGGAAATGATCAAGAGCGGCACAACCAGTTTTTGCGACATGTACCTCTTTGCCAAGGATGTGGCCCGGGCTGCAGAGCAAAGCGGTCTCCGGGGCTGGCTAGGTGAGGTTCTTTATGATTTCCCTTCCCCTAATTATGGCGAGCTTGAGCAGGGATTTATCTACGTTGATGAAATGTTTGCCCAGTACGAAAATCATCCCCTTATCACCGTCACTGTTGATCCTCATGCCGTTTATACCTGTTCCCCTGATCTCCTGGTGCGCTTGAAGGAAAAGGCGGTGGAGCATGGCAGCAGATATGTGATCCATCTTTCTGAGACAAAGAGTGAGGTGCAGGGTGCTGTTGACCAGTTCGGCAAGTCTCCCGTTCAGCATCTTGAGGGGCTTGGTCTTTTGGATAGCTCGGTGCTTGCCGCTCACTGTGTTGAGGTAAGTCCTGAAGAGATCGCCTTATTGGCAGAAAGGGGGGCGAAAATTGCCCATTGCCCGGAGAGTAACATGAAACTTGCCTCCGGGGTTGCTCCGGTTGCCGCGATGCGCTCTGCTCTTTTGGATGTCGGATTAGGCACGGATGGTGCCGCTTCAAATAATGATGTTGATATGTTCGCTGAAATGGATAGCGCTGCCAAGCTCCAGAAGGTCCACGCCTTAGATCCTACGGCTTTACCTGCCCCTGATGTCCTAGACATGGCCACCAGGGGCGGTGCCCGTGTGCTGAATGCAGAACAGTTGATCGGTTCCCTGGAGGTTGGCAAGAGGGCGGATATGATAGTCCTTGATCTTGACCAGCCTCATTTGACCCCCATGTATAATGTGGCGTCTCATCTTGTTTATGGCGCCAGGGGAGGGGACGTTGTTCACACTGTTATTAATGGTACGGTTGTGATGGAAAACCGACGGCTTCAAACTTTGGACGAAGAGAAGGTCCTGGCCCATTGCCGTGAACTTGCTCACACCCTCACTGGGCGTACCTGTTAAGTTAGGGCGGGGCTGCTGCAAAAAATACTTTGCGCTCCGGCAAGGGGTGCGGTATTTTTGGTTTGATTGCAGGTGAGCAGTTTTTGCTCATCAATGATTTCGTATCACATTGCTTGTTGTTGAGAGCAGATAAAAAAATAGAGAGAGGCTGAAAGATGTTTGGACTCGGAATGCCGGAACTAATTGTAATCCTCGTCATTATCGTGATTATTTTTGGAGCTGGAAAATTGCCTGAGATTGGCAGCGGTATAGGAAAGGGCATTAAGAACTTCAAGAATGCCACCAAGGATGAAGATCCTAAGAAGATCGATGATGACAAGGACGATACTCCAGACGCCTAAAGGAATCTGTCCCTCAAAGGAGAAATAAGATGTTTGGACTGGGTACCCCAGAACTCATAGTTATCATGGCCATTGCCTTTTTGGTTTTCGGCGGCAAGAAATTGCCCGAGATTGGCGAAGGTCTTGGCAAGGGATTAAAATCATTTAAGAAATCTGTGTCTGACGTGGATGATGCCAAGGCTAAACTGGTTGAAGATGCAGTGCCTGGCATGAAAGAGGTCAGTGCCCTTAAGGATAAGGTGGACAAGGCCAAGAATATTACCAATGTATTGAAAGTTTAACTTTGTCCTTTGTTACATAAATAAAAAAAAGGCCCGATGTTGTTAAACATCGGGCCTTTTTTTTATTATTTAGAGTTCTCTCTCCTTGGGGAGGTAAGTGAGCTAAGGGAGACGCCGGAGAGTTAGGGTGAGGGCATAGTGCCTAAAATGATTATTCGAATTCTACTCCTCACCTGATTAATCGTCGAAATCTCCCTCAGGTCCTTTATCGCTATCAAGCAGAGCAGCCTTGGTAATGATCTTGTCTTGAGACCAGTCTGAGGCATCTTCAATCTTCTTTGCCTTTGGTCCAGGATCATAAGATCCTGCCTTGATAATGGCATCTACGCAGAAATCAGCGCTGTCTTGGGCATTAAAGACGTTGGCGAGAAGGTTGTAGACAAAATCTTCCACCCGTTTACACATGCGCTCCCGGATATCTGCTGGTTGTCCCATGAACCTGTTTTCAAAAACAAGATTAAGGTTTTTAAAACCACCACCGCTCCAACCCTGGGCTGTAGCATAGTCGACCATCTCTTGCCACATCTCCTCGCCAACCCCTTCACCCTTCACCTTTTTAAAGCTACCATCGTCATTCAAGATGGCATTGCCGTAATCATTAACCTCCAGTCCCCAAGAAAGCATCTGCAGGGCAGTTGCCACGTTTGCCTTTGTTGTGTGGGTTTTTTCAGCAATCTCTCGAAGGCGCTCGGAGCTATTGCCCGAGGTGCCATGTTGGGCGCCGTTGACATGGTAAGAGGTAAGTGCTTCATGGATTTCAGCAGTCAGCTCTACCTGGATGCCTTGGCCACTTGCTTCAATACCGTGGGTGGTGCCATTGTTGAGGGCGATCCAGTTGGGGAAAATATTATGGGCATTGAGTCCGGCAATGAGGAAAATTGCCTCCGGTGCTGCGGAGAGTCCTTCTGAGCCTTTGATCTCGCCAATCTCTGTTTCAAGCCCGGCCCAGTCAGGGATGAACTGGTTAAGCTCCAAGTTGGCAAGCAGGTTCTTGTCATCCATCATGTGGGAGGCGTCAATGGCAATGGAGGTGATGCCTGCATCAAAAAGTGAAGGGATCTCCTGTTTGGCAAAGGGGATATCTGCCTCGCTCTTAATGCCGTAATGATCAGCATGTATAGCCACGGGTACAGTAATGGCAAGTTCATTCATGGCCTGATCAACCTGACGGGCAATATTCCAGTAATTGGTCGGGCAGTAAGCCTTCGCACCACCTTCTGAGCGGGCAATCTCAATGATGATAGCGGCATTGGCCCTTTGCGCGGCCATCAAGGCACCGCGAATAATAAAATTATTACGGCCATTAGCGGCAATGGTCATGGCCTTGCCCTTAGCCTGCAAGGCAAGATCGATATATTTACCACTGACAATGAGAGCCCGGGAGTTGGGGAAGAGTTTGTTGATATTGGGTGGCCGGCCAACGGCTAAGGCTTTGTCAAAATCGGTGCTTGATGCCATAATGTCTCTCCGTGTTAGGAATATCAATTGCCGACCCGTGGCAAGAAATAGAAAACGGGTAGCTAAATATGCTTTAAAATACTGATTATAATAAACAAAAAAAGCGAAGAAAGCTTCCTTTCCCAAAAAATGCCTGGAAAAAAAATAGTACAATAAAATTGATCTGTCCGTCAGTAAAAAACTTTCGGGTTTCTGCGTGGTTGCTAGCCCTTTGGCCTCTTGCATAAAAGCCTTTTTCTCCAAAGTGCCTTATGGTACAAGTACTTTTTTGTAATATGTGTGGGTGGGGATTATGGTCGAAGAGCAGCTTGTTGCTATCAAAAAGGGTCTTGAGGAGAGAGAGGAAAGATTTTTTTCTTCCCATGCCACCCTGAGCAGCACAGGTATCCGCCGCCATTCCGAAAGCAGAGAGGGACACCGCACCTCCTTTGCGGTTGATACAGACAGGGTTCTCCACTCCCGGGCTTATACCCGTTATATAGATAAGACCCAGGTCTTTTACCTCGTGGAAAATGATCATATCACCCACCGGGTTCTTCATGTTCAGCTTGTCTCCAAAATTGCCAGAACCCTGGCCCGTGTCTTTGCCCTTAATGAGGATCTTGCCGAAGCCATTGCCCTGGGCCATGATATCGGTCATCCACCTTTTGGCCATGATGGTGAGGCAATTCTAGACGACCTAAGCCGTGATTTTGGCCTTGTCTCTTTCCAGCATAATCTTCAGTCCATTCGCTTTCTTGAACATCTTGAGAACCATGGCCGTGGCTGTAACCTGACGGTCCAAGTCTTAGACGGTATCCTTTGCCATGACGGCGAGGTTCATAACCGTAAGATAAGTCCCAAGGGAGAGGTGTCCTTTGCGGAGTTCGACCGAAAAATAACAACAAAAAGCAACGACAAAGCTGCCAAATTACGGCCCATGACCATTGAAGGCTGCCTGGTTCGGCTTGCTGATACCTTAAGTTATATCGGCAGAGATATTGAAGATGCCATTGAGCTTAAACTGATTAGCCGTCATGACATTCCTGAACATTGTCAAAAGGTGCTGGGGCGGACAAACGGTACCATTGTTCACCGCCTGGTTGCTGACCTCATCGGCAATGGATGCCAAGGCGAGATTGGTTTTTCCGAGCAGGTCTCTGAGGCCCTTCAAGAGCTAAAGGCATTTAATTACAAATTTATTTATTTGAATAAGGCCATTAAGCCCGATACAACAAAGATGAAGGATTGTTTTACCTCATTGTTTAATAAGTACGTTGATGAGATCAACAGAGAAGACCATGGATCGGTTGTCTACACCCGGCTGATGAAATTTATGGATAAAGGCTATATGCACGATACGCCACCTGCAACCATTGCCGTGGATTTTATTGCCGGCATGACGGATGACTATTTCCTTCGTGAAGCCAGCCTGATCGGATGCCAGATCCCAAAGATTATATGAATTTGTTCAAACTTCAGAAATATGTGCCCGGCGAGGGCACCCTGATGGTGGTGATAGCCTCTTTTATAGGCCTCGCTGCCGGCTTTGCCAATATTCTCTTTCGTTCGACCGAGGAGTTTGTCCGCCATGTAATTTTTGATGGAGGTTTGACAAAGATTTTTGGTGAGGAAGGTATTAAGGCCTTTCATTCCGGCGATGTCTTTCTCTTTAAAGGTTTTGGCTTTGCTGTTCTTCTTCTGCCCCTTATTCCCATTATCGGCATGGTGTTGCTCATCCCGCTGGCCTATTTTTACCCCGGCGAGGTAAACGGCTATGGCTTTACCAAGTTTTTGCGCAAGGTGAACCTGCAAGGCGGGCGTATTAAGTTCCGTACCATTCTGCTTAAGACCTTTTCTACCTCTCTTACCATTGGTACCGGCGGTTCAGCCGGGGTTGAGGGACCAATTGCCCAGGTTGGCGGCGCTGTTGGCTCCCAGGTCGGCCAGTTCTTCCGGGTTTCCGGCGACCGTATGAAGGTCTATATTGCTGCCGGCTGTGCCGGTGGCATTGGCGCCATGTTTAATGCGCCCATGGCAGGTGTTTTCTTTGCCTCGGAAATCGTCCTGCTCGGCACCTACGAGATGTCTTCCTTCTCGGCCCTGGTTATTTCCTCGGCCATTGCCACGGTTATTGCCCGTGCCACCTATGGTGAGACCCCAGCCTTTCCTATCCCTGATTATCAGATCGTTAATCCCCTGATGGAGATTCCTCTCTATGTAATGATGGGAATTATCGTCGGCATTATTGCCGTAATTCATATCCAGATTTTCTACAAGGTGCGGGACCGTTGTCAGGAAATCAACATAAACCCCTTTGTAAAACCGATCATTGGTGCTGCCATTGTTGGCACCTTTGGCATTTTCTTTCCTCAGATCATGGGCGACGGCTATTTTTACATTGAAAAGGTCCTCCATGGTGACGGGGTTCTCTGGGTGATGGTCGCCCTGGTATTTATGAAGATCGGCGCCACAGCCATTACTCTGGGTACAGGCGGAGCTGGCGGTGTTTTCGCGCCAGCCCTTTTTGTCGGCGCAATGATCGGCGGCGCCTTTGGCGGCATCTGTCATCTTCTCTTTCCTGATCTCGTCGCTGGGCCTGGAGCCTATGCCGCGGTTGGTATTGGTGCCTTCCTCGGTGCCACTACTCATTCCCCCCTTACCGCCATCTTTCTTCTCTTTGAGATGACCGGCAACTATCAGATTATTATTCCGGTTATGCTGGCCAGTATCATCGGCACGGTTGTTGCCAAACACCTTTATCACGACTCCATTGATACGGTTGATTTTAGCCGCGAGGGCATTGATATCCACGAGGGCCGCGAGGCCGCGATCATGAAGTCGCTGCCGGTGGGAATTGCCATGAGTGAGGATGTTGATTTTGTCAGTGAACGTGCCAATGTTAACCAGCTTCTAAAGATATTCTCCATGGCCGATGACAGCTTCTACTTCCCGGTACTGGCCGAGACCGGAGCCAAAGCCGGACGGATGGTGGGCATCATCTCTCTCCAGGATGTGAAGGCAATTCTGCACGATGAAGAGCTTCGACTCAGTGCCACCGTTGGTCATATCTGCGCCCGCAAACTTGTGACCCTTACCCCAAGTGATAATCTGTACGATGCCATGACCCAGTTCGTAGTCAAAGGTATTGAAGAGATTCCGGTGGTGGAATCAAAAGAGGAGATGTGGGTGGTTGGGATGCTCAAAAGGCGCGACGTCATCGCTGCCTATAACCGCGAGGTTCTTAAACGTGGCATCAGTGAAAAGACGGCGGCCATTAAAATCCGCTAGGAGTATGAACGCGGTTTGCCGGAGGGGGAGGCTGATGGCCAAGGGGCCAGACAACAGTTTGAAAGAAAGAAGAAGTGGTTGACGACTCGGGTGGGGTTTTGTTTCTTGATATGAAAACAGCAATATGCTAAAAACCACCTGTTGCCTGGATGGTGGAATTGGTAGACACCCGAGACTTAAAATCTCGTGGGCCTTGCGCCCGTGCGAGTTCGATTCTCGCTCCAGGCACCATTGCTAAACCCATTCTCGTCCGAGAATGTCAGGTAAACCCCGATAGCTCAAGGCTTTCGGGGTTTTCTTTTTAGCGGCGGTTTTGCATCCTTATCACGCCTCCCCGGCAAAACTACAAAAAAACCTGCCAGTTAAGCCCTTATCTGTTATTCAAGCGGCCGATTACGTAGCCACTCTCTACGGCTACTCCATCGGTAAGATGGATCGCATCATTGAGGGAGAATGGGTCATTGATGAATGGGCTGAAATCCACAGCCAGAGCCTTAATGAATTACATTTAGGGCCAGAGGATCTTTATGATTTCAAGGAGGAAATTCTTGAACAGCTCCACGACGAAGCCTCGTTTGGTATAACCTCCTGCAGACTGGCAATGGTGCTGGTGAAATATTTGGGGGCGCTTAGCTGGCGACAATAAGAACCATGGCTTAGCTTCTGAGCTTTTCTCCGACTATCTCCCTGTTTCCTTTTCAACAATCTCCCAAAAAGCCTGAATTTTAGGGTGGGCCATGTTCTTTTTTGCTGTGCAGATACCTATGGTAAAGGGAGTTAATAGGGGTGTTACATCAAGTATCAGTATTTGATCCTGCATAGGGCTCTTTTCAATGACGAGTTGGGGAACCACGCCCACGCCACAACCTAGGCTGACCATGGCGATGATGGCCTCGTTACCTGCCACCTGGGCGTAGATATTAGGTTGGATTTTCTTTTCAACAAACCAGCGCTCAATGCGATCACGGCTTAGGCCTTGTTCAGCCATAATGATAGGAGTCTCGGACCAATCAATATCTTCGCCTTTCATGACAACAGTCTCTGGAAAATTTGAGGGAGCAATGAAGACTAAGGGTGTGTCAATTATCCGTTGACATGAAATTCCTTTGGGCTGTTTTTTGGGCAGAGCGGCAATAGTCACATCCACCTCACCATTAAGTAGTTTTGTTAAGGCTTGGGCAGCATCACCTGTTTGGAGATTGATATGCACAGAAGGGTATGCCTTTCGGAATATTCCGAGAATGCTCGGCAAAATGCCGTAGGCGGCTGTTACTGAACAGTAGAGGGAAATCTCTCCGCCGAGCAGATTGTCACCAGCCAGTTGGTTCTGTAAGTCTTGCCATTTTGCTGATGTTTCCTCAGCGTATTTTTTGAAAAGTTCTCCTGCCGGGGTCAATGAAACACTGCGGTTATCGCGGATAAAAAGCTGCTCGCCCACCTCTGCTTCAAGGCGTTGGACAGTGCGGGTAAGGGCTGAGGGCGTTATGTTGCAGGCCCTGCTTGTGCGGCCAAAGTGGAGTGTGTCGCTTAAATGCTGAAAAAGTTGTATTTCTCTGATATTCATTATCTTTAAATTGTGATTTCAGTGGGCAAGTTTGTGTTGCATTTTTCGCAAAACAGTATGCCATATAATTCACTTGACGCAATGATAAAAAAGTTTACTGTGGTCGGTATTCCAAAGACATAAAGGTGTTCTGCCCAAAAAGTTCGTTTATGGGCAGGATACCTGTAAAAACTACGATTAGGAGAAAGACAATGGGACAGAATTATTTTAATACCCTGCCGCTTCGGCTGCAGCTTGAGGAGCTTGGTCAGTGCCGCTTTATGGATTCTTCCGAGTTCAACGGCGTTGAAGCGCTGAAAGGCAAGAAAATCGTTATCGTTGGTTGCGGTGCCCAGGGCCTTCACCAGGGCTTGAATCTGCGTGACAGTGGTCTTGACGTATCCTACACCCTGCGTCAGGCAGCCATTGACGAGAAACGTCAAAGCTGGAAAAACGCCTCTGAAAACGGTTTCACCGTCGGTCCCTATGAGGAGCTGATCCCCAGCGCCGATGTTGTTATCAACCTCACCCCGGACAAGCAGCACAGCAACGTTGTTGCCGCTGTTATGCCGTTGATGAAGCAGGATGCCTGCCTTTCTTACTCCCACGGTTTTAACATCGTTGAAGAGGGTATGCAGATCCGCGAAGATCTCACCGTTATCATGGTGGCCCCTAAGTCCCCTGGCACTGAGGTGCGCGAGGAGTACAAGCGCGGCTTTGGCGTTCCCACCCTTATTGCTGTGCATCGTGAGAATGATCCCAAAGGCAAAGGCTGGGATCTGGCCAAGGCCTATGCTGCTGGCACCGGCGGCGACCGGGCTGGTTGTCTGCAATCCTCCTTCGTGGCCGAGGTTAAATCTGATCTCATGGGCGAGCAGACCATCCTCTGCGGTATGCTACAGACCGGCTCGCTTCTTTGCTACGACAAGATGAAGGAAAAGGGCATTGACGCGGGCTACGCCTCTAAGCTCATTCAGTACGGTTGGGAGACCATTACCGAGGCCCTTAAGCACGGCGGTATCACCAATATGATGGATCGTCTTTCCAACCCTGCCAAGATCAAAGCTTTCAATCTGGCTGAGGAGTTAAAGGAGATCATGGAGCCTCTCTTCCATAAACACATGGACGACATCATGAGCGGCCACTTCTCCAGCACCATGATGGAAGACTGGGCAAACGACGATAAGAATCTTCTTGGCTGGCGCGCTGAGACCGGTGAGACTGCTTTTGAGAAGTCAGTGTCCGGTGATATGGATATCACTGAGCAGGAATATTTTGACAACGCCATCCTCATGGTTGCCATGGTCAAGGCTGGTGTCGAGCTTGCCTTTGACACTATGGTTTCCGCCGGCATCAAAGAAGAGTCTGCCTATTATGAGTCTTTGCACGAGGTACCACTGATTGCCAACACCATCGCCCGTAAGAAGCTTTATGAGATGAATGTTGTTATCTCCGATACCGCTGAATACGGCTGCTACCTCTTCAACCATGCCTGCCTGCCCCTTTTGCAGGACTTCATGAAGAAGATCGACACCGACGTGATCGGCAAAGGCCTCACCGTTAAGGACAACGGTGTGGACAATGTTGAGCTCATCCGTGCCAACGAGGCAATTCGTTATACCGGTGTTGAGGCTGTCGGCGAAGAGCTTCGCTCTTATATGAGTGCTATGAAACCTATTATTTAGTAGTTTGGCAAAGAATTACAGCACAACGTTGTTTATATGCTGGCCTAATTGGGGCTGTTGACATAGTGGAAATTATCTGAACAGCCCCTTTTTATGTCAATCAGGTCAATTAAGGAAGTTGCTTGAGGATCCCTTGGTAATGGCTATACATTTTGTTTACAGGTTTCTTAAACTCATCTTCAAGCGCATGAGTTTTAACGACATTTATAGAAAGGAGTCGACATGAAGATCATTAGCCTTTGTTTTTTTCTGGTTTTGGGCCTTGCCGCCTGTAGCGATAATCAACAGGAGAAAATTGATAAGTTCAACGAGAAAAAGGCCGACAAGGCCACGGATTATATCCAGCAGTCCCTTGATAAGGCGAAGGATGTTCAGAAATTGGCAGAGGAAAAATATAAGGACTCTGGAGAAAATCAGGAGTAGGGGATAGGGGTCAGATTCTGGCCGCGGTGTCTTCACCCCATGGTCATAATCGCCTTATGTCGATCTGACTAAGGGTGATATGGCCTTGCGCGAGAACAGCCCCATCTGAGAGGGGGTTGGGGTCTTCGTTGTATCGTGCCAGGGAGTGCTCGTACCGTCCGCCTTTTTCACGAAAACATTGCTCCAGGCGACTATCGCCGATTGGTGTTTCAACTATCTGTAAATCGGCGGCAGATATCTCGGGGAGATTAACGTTCCAGGTTACAGGGCGCTGCAGGGATTTTCCGTCAGCGCTGAGATATGCCCAGATTTTTTTTATGTGTTTGGCAACCTGCCTCTGTAATGCATCTAGTTTTTGCGACGATACTTCTCCTGCCTTAACAGCAGCACCGTAAGCAAGGTCTTGAAAGTCTTGTGATAAGGCTAATCCTGGGCGTGGAGGATCTGCTACATTTGCGTGAAGACAGGCGCCAATCGTCGCAGAGCTTAAAACAAATCCTAAGCCGGTATTCTTGCCACAATTCACTCCCGAGATGACAAGATCAGGCCACTCATCGTTGGAAAAGAGATTGTGCATGGCCCAGTCCACGCAATCGGCAGGGGTTCCGTCCACCAGGGTGACATGGGCAGCACCGATTTTAGTTTCACGGGGATTGATGGAGCCATGACCGCTCATGGCGTGACTTTTCCAGCTTTGCTCAGAATCAGGGATTGCTGTTTTGAGAGTATCGATTCCCTTCAGTTCTGTAAGCGTCTCTAAGGCACATGCCAAGAGGGGAGAGTTTGGCCCGTCATCGTTGGTAAGAAGCACTTTCATATTGTAAACATACCATATCAGCAGCTATGGGGCTGAATTGAATGAGACTTTTGATACTGGGGCGAAAAAGGATGCCAAGAGAAAAAAACAATGAGGTAGCGTGGTATGCGATTTCTTCTGTGCTGTGTGTTCCTTGCGTTATGTTGCTGCTCGTGTACTAAGGAAGAGGCGAAACGGGCGGCGTTTGAGACCCTGCAGAGCATCAAGGTTCAGCGTTGCGATGATCGTTTGGATGATAATTGTGACGAGCGGGAAAGGTTTGACAAATATCAGCGGGAGCGTGGCGAGACCGTGGAGAATTAGGAGAAGGGGACAGAATTAAATTCTGTCCCCGAGAGTTCTATTGGTTCAGCAGTTCACTGTTTTCCACAAGGCGGACGAACTCTGCCCGGTAGCCGTTCATATCTCTGCCTCGACCATGTTGGGCTGAGGCAATGATAGTTTCGTAGGACAGCTTCTTCTTATGGGCCGAATCAGTAAGCACCATGCCAAACCCTGCCACGGCTGAGGCAAAATGGAAGTCGCCGGAGGTGTCAGCCAGACGCTCTGAACTTTTCTTGACCACAACACTCATCAGGTTACTGGTCTTTTTATTTGGTTTTTTGTAACGTATCTTCACGGTGAGAAGTTCATCGCCATAATCATTGGCGGCGGCAATTTTTGCACTGCTTGGTCGTTGGTATTTCAAGGGGTCGATGGCCGGGAGGTCTTTGCCTCCGGCCATGATCAACTCATAGAGCGCAGTCACGGTATGGCCGGCGCCGATCTCGCCGGCATCTTTCTTGTCGTTATTGAAATCTTCATCAGCAAGCATTCTATTTTCGTAGCCAACCAGACGATATGCCGCCACCTGAGCCGGGTTAAACTCCACCTGGATTTTAACATCCTTGGCAATGGCGAACATGGTGCCGGTCATCTCTTTAACAAGGACCTTTTTGGCTTCCATCAGATTATCGATATAGGCATAGTTGCCATTGCCCTTGTCGGCAAGAATCTCCATGGTGTCATCATGGTAGTTCCCCATGCCGAATCCTAGGACGGTGAGGTAAATCCCTGATTTGCTCTTTTTCTCCACAAGCTTTTGAAGTTCGCCACGGCTGGTAACGCCAACATTAAAGTCGCCGTCCGAAGCAAGGATGATGCGGTTATTGCCGGATGGCATTAAAACACGCTCGGCAAGATTATAGGCGGTAATAATACCACTAGCACCATTGGTGGATCCCCCTGCCGTAAGATTATCAATGGCCTTTATGATGGTTTTTTTGTCATTGCCACTCGTGGGTGGCAACACCACCCGGTCACAACCTGCATAGACAACAATTGCCACCCGATCTTTTTCGCCGAGCTGGTTCACCAGCATCTGCATGGATTTTTTGAGCAGAGGCAGTTTGTTGGCGGCCTGCATGGAGCCTGAGACATCTATAAGAAAGACCAGATTTGAAGGGGGCAGATTGCCCTTTTCAATATCCTTGCCCTTAAGGCCGATACGAACCAATTTATGATCTGTTTCCCAAAGACAGGGACCTACCTCTGTGGTTACCGAAAAAGGCCCTTTGCTAGGCTGGGGGTAGTTGTAGCTGAAATAATTAAGCATCTCTTCGATGCGGACGGCCCCCACAGGCGGCATACTTCCCTGATTAATGAAACGCCTGATATTACTGTAGGCTGCTGTGTCAACATCGATGGAAAAGGTGGAGAGCGGATCGTTGTGGACGTTCTGAAAACCTTGTTCCTCATTATAGCTGTAGGATTCTCTGTTCCATTCGTGCCGTGCCTTTTGGCGGCCCATCTCGTAATGCGCGGTCTTTCCTGGTGCAGCCATGGTGGAGGCAGGCATTGCCATATCCGCACTGAGCAGGTGTTCTTTGTTTTTTTTCATTTCTACAGGGGCGGGGATCTGGGGATGAGGGGTGCGGACAGGGGCAAGCATTACTCTTTCCTCCTCGGGTTGGACAAGGTCTTGCCGGGCGGTTTTTTCGGACTGGCAGGCTGCCAAGGCAAGAGGAAGAAAGAGAATGGCCAGATATTTTCTTGTTTTCATTTGAATCTCCTTTTGTTGAAATTAACGTCAGTTTCCACATCATCTGTCTTAGGGGACGGACAGCTGATTCTCTTTTGTCGTGAAAAAAACAGCCTTGGAGTTTTTGCGAGCAAATGAGTAAAGTTTTGAGAGTTTCTGGTTTGTGAATGAAGGTTGCCCTGTGGCTTGGATATGTGTCTGTGTCGAAAAAACTTGTAGAGAAAATCCATGACCATCTCGCCTTGCTTGATCGCTTGGCAGCCAGGCGTTTTAACGATCCTGGCCTGGCTGAGGAGGCTGTGGTCTATGCCCTGGAGAAATTGCAGGATGGCGATGGTAAACGTCTTGCCGGGTTTTCCGGCCGGGCCCGATTTTCGAGCTATCTCGGTTCGGTGACCTGCCGCCTCTTTGAGGATTTCAGTCGGAGTCGATTTGGGCGATTGCGACCTCCCTCTTGGCTCACAAAGCTTGGAGGCTGGTGGCTTGTTCTCTATCGTTTCTTGTGTCTAGAGCGCCAATCCTTGCCCGATGCTTTAAACCGCCTGGAAACGTGTGGTCCCGACGTCCATTTTGATGCTGAAGAGGCAGCCTCGCGTATCCTGTCTGAAATAACCGACTGCGGGAAATATAGCGGTAAGGAAGATCTTACCAGCGATGGCGATATGGACTGTGAACCTTCTCCGGGTCAGGAAAGCCAAGTGGCAGACTTGGAAAAAAAGGAGCGGGGTATTCTTTTTGCCATCATCTTCCAAAACCTTCTCCAGGACCAACCTGTTACCCCTTCCATGAATGACTCTTTTCGCGGAGTAATGGATATTTCGATATCTATGAGCGCTGAGGAGAGGTTGCTGTTGAAGCTCTGTTTTCAAGATGAGCTTTCTGTTTCCCAGGCCGCCAAGCTCCTTAAACTGACAGTTCATCAGGCCCACGGTAAGATGCGCCGCCTCTTATTACGACTCAAAAAAACATTTACTGATGCAGGGCTGGCGGAAGAACTACTGTTGTTATTAAACCAAGAATGTTGACAAAGATGTTTGATATGTCCGTCTATGGCAGTATGGGATTATTGAAAAATATAGGTGGGATTGGTGAGTAAGCAAGACAACCTTTTTACAGAATCAAATAAGGCCACAGCCCTGACGGCGCTTGCAGCCAGCAAGGACGTTAAAAGTGGTAACTGTCTGACTTCTGACAAGATGGCATTGCTGGTTGATGGCTCTCTCTCAGAGGTGGAGAGACAGCATTGTCTTGCCCATTTGGCAGAATGTCAATCCTGCTATGATGAGTGGCGTCTTTTAAGTATGGAAAATTTTGCTGGTTCAGGAAAGGTCATTAAAGGCCCATGGCTTGCAAAGCGAGCACTTAGTTTTGCCACTGCAGGTTCGTTGCTTGCAGCGGCAGCTAGTATTCTCCTCTACATCAATCTTGCGCCGCCACCTCCGGTGGAGCATAAGGCAACTTCTCCTATAATTACCGAGGACACCCCACAGTTGCCTATGTCTAGTGAAGATGCAATCGTTGAAGCGCCGCAGCAAGGGAAAAGTTTGGTGACTGAAGAAGAGCCAATGCCGGCCCCGGCACTTGTCTTTCAGCAAGAGGCAAAGAAAAATGAAATGCCCGCTTCTCCAGAGGTAAGGTCTGTAGCTCCAAGAAAACGTAAAGATGCAGCTTCAAAGCAAATGAGCATGGCAGCAGATTTTGAGATGGAAGAACAAGCGCTTTTGGAGCGTGATTCATTAACCAGTGTGAGTGAAGAAATAATGGTGGATATTGCTAATGTGGTGCCTGTTGTAATCCAGAAAATGTCTCAACTTAATGAGGGAGGATCACTTGTTTTGTTGACCTATAAACGTGACCGCTCTCTGACCTTGGTCAAGCTTGATCAGCAACGGGTTTTAATCAAGGAAAAGGGTTTCTCGGTGGATGAGTTTGAGGTTGGGGTTGGGAAACTTAAAAAGAACTTGAAGTCTCTTTTGAAAAAGGAATTTCCTCGCAGCAATATGGTGCGTATAGTGACGGAAAATTTTCCAGCTAACGACTGAAATTATTAACTTCCGGCCTAGGTGGTAATTTGTGAAAAATCGCGCCTTGTTTGTTTGGGGCTCAATGTAGAGAGAGCTCAAGAAACGATGGGCTGAGTCAAAAAAAGGAGGGGGAAAGAAGAAATGAAGAAAGAAATCAATGAAGGTTTTCTATCATTTCGAGGAGATCTGATACATTAACCGGCTTGGGGATATAGCCATCCATGCCGGCATTCCGGCAATCATTCTGGGTTTCTTTGGTCCCGTAAGCGGTAACAGCTATAATCGGTGTTTTGGCTAAACCCTGTTCCATTTCTTTCTGTCGGATGATCCGTGTGGCATCAATGCCATTTAGGTCTGGCATTTTGATATCCATCAGAATGACTGCATAATCATTTTTAAGCCACTGCTGGACAGCCTCGTTGCCATTGGTGGCTTCGGTGGGATTGATCTCATGCATCTTGAGAAGGTCGGCAAGAAAAAGCCTGTTAAGTGGCTGGTCATCAACAATCAAGACTTTATTGTTTCTTGCTGAAATCAAGGGCGGCGGCTCCTTACAGTTGAGTAGTGTGCACCTATGATAAGATGCTAATAGAGTTTGTTAGAGAGCGCGAGGTTTTTTTTCTCTTGCCGGCTATTTTTTCCAAGCTTTATCCCTTAAACTGAACCTGGTTGTTGTCGAGAAGCATTGGGTATTCTTCGTAGGCTGGGATTGTGAGCCGGAAAAGAGAACCCTCACCCAAGGCAGATTCTATCTCAAGATGAAATCCGAGCTCCTTGATTAAGGAATTGGAGACAGAGAGGCCCAGGCCAGTACCTTCACCCACAGTTTTAGAGGAGAAAAAAGGTTCTGTGCAATGTTTTATGGTTTCTTCAGACATACCGATACCATTATCTTCCACTTCTAAAACAAGAACGGCTGTGAGATCGTCCTTTCTGTCTTGAGCAGAAATTTTTTCTAGAATGTCATCAGTGAGTTCTTGTTGATAGAGTCTGACCCATACCTCCATGGGGAAATTTTTAATTTCTTCAGATTTTTTTATCACCGCATAACGGGCATTGGCCAGAAGGTTGACCAGTATCTGCTCAACCTTCTGGTTGTCAGTTGAGATATACGATACAGCCTCAGTGGTTTCCTCGTGTAGTTTGATGAGAGAAACCCTGAACTGCTCACGGAAAAAGGTGAGAGCGCTGTTCACTGTCCAGAAAAGGTTGATGTCAGTGATGTTTTCTTTGGACAGTGTTGAGAATACACGCATATGTTCGATTATGCGCATCACCTTTGAAACCTGGCCGCTTATGTCTTTGGTTGTTTTTATATAGGGGGATTCTGGTATGTTCTTGGTTAGATATTGATGCAGCTCGTCTGCCCCAAGACTGATTAGGCTCATTGGAAGGTTGATTTCATGGGCCATACCCTTTGCCATTTCGCCAATGGCGGTGAGTCTTCCAGCATGGGCCAGCTGGTCCTGTTTGGCGGAAAGTTCGATGTTCATTTCTTGCCGGTGAACCGCTTCGCCAATGAGGCTTGCAGCGCTTTTTATAGCTGCAACCTCAAGCTCCGGCCAGGTCCGTTCTGTGCTGCAGTCTTCAAGACTGAGAAAGCCCCAGCAAGAGTCCTCCACCATAATGGGCGTGCAGACTATTGAAATAATTCCTAGAGAATTGAGCAAGGAGGTCTCAGGCGAGGGAAGGTCCGTAGTGTTGTCCACCACAGATTCGCCTTTTTGGAGTAGAGAGAGCCAGCGATCCAATTGAGCATCAGGGAAGGAGAAAATTTCGGGCACAGGCGGAACATTATCTGCGCCTGCTGTCTCAGAGCTCCATTCAAATTCCTGATTGGCAGTAAGCTTCTCAAAAGAATCTTTTTGGAAGCTGTATATGTGAACGCGGGAAACCGCCATAACAAGCCCTAGGCGCCCAATAAGAGGTTCTGTGAATTTGCGCCAATAGGAGCTGCTGATGATTTTTTGCGACGTCTCATTTACAGCTGCCAGGATGAGATCACGTCTGACAAGAGAGTCTTTTAAGAGACGACTGGTTTGCAACTCTTGCTTAAGTTCTTCATTCTTTACAGTCAGTTGCTCAACTAATGATTTGTTTTCCTTGGTCAGGCGATATTTTTCAGAGCCCTTGCTGAGGATGTCGAGAAGGATCTCTTCCTTCCATGGTTTTGTTAGATAATGGTATACCTCACCGGTGTTAATGGCCTCCATGATATCTGCAGGATCGCTATAGGCTGTGAGCATAATGCGAACCGTATCAGAATTGAGCTCACGAATTTCTCCCAGGAGCTCGGTACCGGTCTTTCCGGGCATTCTCTGGTCGGCAACCACAAGAGCAATGTCGTCATGTTCGGCAAAGCTGTCGAGCGCCTCTTTGGCAGATAGTGCTGTGATAATCGAAAAATGGCGTTTCATGGCCATTTTGAAATTGGAAAGATTCACCTCTTCATCATCTACATAAAGGAGTTTCAGCTTATCCATAAGTTTACCCCGCAACATGTTTAATGAGGTGTGCTTCACCTCTCATTAAAGTAAAAAAATATTTTTTAACTGTTCTTAGACTCAGAGATCGTCTCATCGACGTGTTCCATCGGTAGAACGATTTCAAAGGTGCTGCCTTTATCCTCTTTACTCTGCACGTCGATCCGGCCTTGGTGCTCTTGGATAATTTTGTAACTCACAGCAAGGCCAATGCCTGATCCTTCACCTGTGTCTTTATTCGTAAAAAAGGGGTCGAAAATTTTAGGAAGGGTATCTTGGTTTATTCCGGCCCCTGTGTCGGTAAAACGGATATGTACGTCGTCGCCATTAAGAAAAGTGCTAATTGTCAGGATGCCTCCCTTTTTCCCCATGGCCTGTATGGCGTTATTCATAATGTTGAGAAAAACCTGATTTATCCGGCCCGGTCGGCAACTTACCGGCGGAATAGTGCCATAATCTTTGTGGATATCAACATCTGTAAGATATTTCTTGTTCAGAAAGGTGATGGTTGAATTAATGGAATCGTGGAGATCGACCTTTTTGAAGCCCTGCTCGTCAGAGCGAGAAAAAGTACGCAGTTCAGAAACGATGCTCGTTGTCCGGTTGACGCCTTCACGAATGTTTGCCATGAGTTGATCCAGAGAGTTGAAGAGATTATCCTCTTCAAGCTCTTTTTTTAGGGCGATTGCTTCCTGCTGTTTTTTTTCAGCATCATCCCCGGACGCCTGGACAAAGGCCTCGTCAAATTTTTTTGTCAGTTTTTGAATGTCACTTAGGGCGCGGGTCAGCGATGGTAGTGCCCCGGATATAAAGTTGATATTGTTGTTGATCTCATGGGCAACGCCTGCCACAACTTGACCTAATGCCGCCATTTTTTCAGACTGGATCAGTTGGCCTTCTGTTTCCTTAAGCTCCTTCATCGCCTTTTCAAGTTTTAGGTTTGACTCTTCAAGATACTCCTGACGGTTGGTCAATTCAGTATTGGCCATGGCAAGCTGTTTGGTGCGTTCTGTTACCTTGTCCTCCAGGCCTGTGGTTAGATCGTTAATGGTTTGAAAAGAACGGTCAAGTTCGTCAACTAGGCTGGTAACTGTGGTGTCAAGAAGGCCAATGTCATCATGTACCTCGCCAATGTTTCGTTCTCTTTGTATCTTCCCTATCAGATTCTTTAACGGCAGAGTCATTTTTCTGAAAAGCAGAAGAATGCCGGTGACCAAGAGTACTAAAATGAAAAGAATAGTGAGGCCGGTTTTAAGAAAAATTTGCTGAATGTCCTGCTGATACTGACGTTTCGACATGATGATGGAAACGTATCCCAGGGGATGATTGTCCACAGGAGTGAGTTCGCTGGCTTCATCAAAGTAGAGGGAGTCTTCGCTTTTATATTGAGGGAGTGTCAGAACAGGCCATATGAAGGAAAAACAATTGGGCCACTCATTAAAGGACGATTTGCTTTGCGGCAAATCGCCCAGTGTTTTTTTTAAGTCAGGAATCTCACAGCTCTCACTTGAAGCTCGAGAAACCAGCAACTCACCTTTGTCGGTAAATATTTCAACCTTAAGAATATTTTCCTGGCTTAAAAGGGCGTCCATAGGGATGGCTAACTGTTCTTTGTTTTCGGTGAAAACGTCGATCTGGACAGACTTGGCCAGCAGTCGAGACATGGAAAGACCACTGTTGCGTGTGTATGTCGCGTAGGAGTCTTGCTGCATACGGATAAAGGTGAAGTTAAGAATGGTACCCATCAGGCATATAGAGGCAATAAAAATCAAAATGAGTTTGGCTGAATAGCTTGCCTGAACCTGTTTGATAAATTTTGCAAAGATCATTGGCCGACCTCCTGGATATGGAAACCAAGCTTGTTGAGGATAATGCTGTTTTGTTTAAGTTTTACCTGTTGGGGCCGGATGGGTGGGATGTTGACGGCCTTGGCGCCATTTTTTATGAGCAGGGCAAGGTCTGCCGCCATATCTCCCATGCTGGAGAGGTCGAGACTTACAGCAAAACTGGCCCCTTTTTTGAGATATTTCTCTGAAAAAGCAAGGAGAGGAACCTCGTTTTGCAGAGAAAAAAGGTAAAAACTCTGCTCAGTGTGAGGCGTGAGAACAGTACTGTCGGGTGGCATCCAAACCAGATCGACCTCCGAGGCTAGAGTGTCAAGTTGTTTGGCCACCTCTTGAGGCTGTTGAACCGGACGCAGCATGTAATGGAGATCTTTATTGTTGCTGATCGTCTCCCTGACGAGATCCTTGCTTTTGGCAGGGTTGTAGACTACGCCGATTCTTTTTAAAGCGGGGGCTATCTTGCGAAGGGCCCGAAATTCGAGGCCAGCCACAGGTTGAAGAAGAACACCTGTGACATTGCTCCTATCTCTAATGATTTTGTCTGGGGACGGAACCAGCAGGTAAATAATAGGGATGTCTTTGATGGAAGCAGTAAATCGTAATGCTTTTGAACCAAAGGCAATTAGAAGGTCAGGATTCTCTTTGCGGATTTGACGCACAAGTCTGTCAGGGGTGTCATCCTGATTAATGGTGCGGGTAATTATCGCGTTCTGTGTTATCGATTTAGGCCCACGGGTAGGTACGGCACTGGTGAAAGTGCGGCTGAAGGATTCAAAAGCGAGGCTATAGGGTTCGGCTGTGCTGGACTTCACAGCAACCACCTCGAAGCCATAGGAATAGGAGGCCGTCGAGAATATAAGGAAAATAGACAGGACGAAGTGTTTAAGCATGTAGTTTGCTTGTTTTAAAAAAGAGATGCCGCAAAAAAATATACGAAAAATTAATCTTTTCAGAGGATTTCCTGATAATCAGAGGAAAACCAATACTTTTAACCTTAGTATATTCAAAGAATATTTACATTAATAATTGCAATTTGTTGTCAGGAAGAATGGTTGCTTTCATTCATTTAAATCTGAGAGATGAAATATGTGTCCTAACTGCAAAAGAGAGTGATTGTCCAAAACTAGATGTTTCAATAATGAATTGGTAAAAGATTCTAAAGTTTTATATAATATTTTGGAAAAAGTTTTTCGGAAGTCCTTTTTGCAGGGCAACATTTTTAAAAAAATTAAATGTTTTTTGAGCCATAATTTCCTTTTTTAGGAGAGCGGCTATTTTTTTTTAAAGCATTGTCGGGGGATGTAATGCACAAGTTTTTGTTTTTGGGGCTCATCTTAATAGTACCGTGTTTATTCATTGTGCCAAATTCCGTCCTTGCCGGGGAAGCAGCGGAGATGGCTGGTGATGACGAGTTTCTCGATCTTTATTTTGACGAGTCGCAAGTTGTTGAAGCTGCCACTCGCATCAGGAAACCTATCAATCAGGTGGCAGAGAATGTCACCATCATTACCGCAGAAGAAATCGAGCGGATGAACGCCCATAATGTTGACGATGTTCTTAACCGGGTGGCCGGGGTCTATGTGGATTACGGAGGGCTTGATTTCAACACAGCATCTTATATCTATATTCAGGGATCTGACTGGGAACATGTGACGGTTCTTCTTGACGGAGTAAGGGTGAATAAGAGTTCTGTAGAAGTCGCCTGGGTAAATATGGTTCCCGTCCGGATTATCAAAAGAATTGAAGTGATTAAGGGCGCTGCCTCATCCACTTGGGGATCAGCTTTGGGTGGAGTTATTAATATTATTACTAAGGATCCAGGGAAGTCAAAAACTCCGCAGGTTGACTTGGTGACCTCCTTTGGAGAAAAAGACACCCACGATATCACTGCCGAAGTGGCCGGAAAGGTTTCTTCTCTAAGTTATTATGTCTATGCTGGAAACCAGGAGTCTGACGGCCTCCTTGAGGATAGATTTTTCAAGAATACAACTGGTTACGGCAAGTTTCATTTTGACTTCGCCTCCGATATGACCCTTGATGTTTCAGGGTTTTATTCACAACCGGAATTTTTGCACGTTAAGTGGCTTACGGCTTACTCAGTTAACCCGCCCATGGGTTATAGCCAGGAACTTCATGATAAAAATACATTTATGAGTGCTCGTTTTGACGCCCTCATTGCCGAAGGACTTAATTTTCATGCTGAGATCTTTCGTTTTGATAATGACTATAGGGCTTTTCAAAAAACCACCCATCGACCCATCACTCTAATTGAGGATTTTTTTAATGATCAAGAGAGTACAGGTGGTGCTCTTCGATTCGACTATCTTTTGGGAAAACATGCCTTGGTAGCCGGTATTGACTATCAACGTAATGAGGTTCAGATGACTTGGAAGTATAGAGATAGCAGCATCTGGGATTTCTTTTATCCACACCTTGCCCCCATGGGTGATTATTACGAAATGGATCTCCTCGCTGAGGATGTGTCAGGCTACTATCTAAACGGAACCTTTGTATTTGATGATTGGACAATTACTCCAGGCGTTCGCCTTGATCATATTTCCACAGTCTCCGATGAGTTAATAAGCCCTTCACTCGGTGTTACATACCAGCTTAGTGATGCTAGTTTGCTGAGGGCGTCCGTTTCCCGAGGCTTTCGCAAACCACCGGTCTGGTATCTTGAGGGTGATGCCTTATACAGCCCTACCGTGGTTAATCCTGATTTGGACGCAGAAAAAAATTGGACCTACCAAATTGGTTTAGAGAGTAAGGACATTCCCTATCTTCACGTCAAAACAACCTTGTTTCATCATGACGTCGAGAATACCTGGGTAACTGCCCCTGATTACAGCATTTGGAAGATGAATGGTGATCGTAGCCAACGTCAGGGATTTGAATTTGAAGTGCGCACTGAGGCTTTTTATCACCTTTCCCTCCAGGCTAATTTTACCTATACTTATACTGACTGGCCAGAGGATCAAGCTGATCATTCAAGTACGGCAAATATTATTTTCATTTATGATCATCCTGACATTCTCACGGCAGAGATTTCCGGACATTATGTGAAGTGGGGCGAACTTCTCACCGAGCTTCCTGAACCACTGGAAACGAACAATTTTCTCTGGGATATCAGCTTGAATAAAGAAATTTTTAGTACAGAAAAATTCCGGGCAGCCCTTTTTGGTGTAGTACGAAATCTATTTAATTCAAGCCAGTACGTACAAGAACGTTTTGAGAATTCTCCTAGACATGCTGAGGTGGGTTTAAAGTTAAATTTTTAAATTTGTTTTTTAGGTAACGGTGTGATAGGTTTATTTGAAAATGATCCACTCATTGATTAGGTAATTTAGCGCGGAGGTTGATAGAATGAAAAAGAAGGTCATAGTTTTAAATCAAGGAACAACGGCAGAGGTTATTGCAAAATCTAAAGCTTTCTGCCCTCCCGGTGCTCCAAGCGGTTGATCCAGGAAATCCTAGAAAAGTTTATGTGAAACGAGGAGACCTTTTAAGGTCTCCTCGTTTTGTTTGATGACCATGTTTTTACTGATACCTTCTTCGCTTTATGCATCTTTCCCATTACCTGAAAAATTTCCCATTGGATACTTCATCAGGTCTCACTGTTTTATATTCCACCAAAAATGGAGCTCTTGTTGTTGTGGAAGATGCTGATTTCGTTGCCCTCAAATCAGGTAGTTTTGATGGCGAAATAGTTCCACAACTTGCGGAGCTTGGTTTTGTTGTGGACGACCTGGAGGCGGAACAGCAAGAGGTTTTCTCCTTTGTTGATCAGATAAATAAAAGATGCTCAGGTCTATATCTCGATATCATTCTAGGGATGGCTTGTAATTTTGCCTGTTCCTATTGCTATGAGGGGAGTTTGAAAGCTGATAAGTCTTCAATGTCTGCTGACACTGCTGCTCAACTGCTGAAGTATGTTGAGGGCCAGTTTGAAGACAGGGATAAGCTCAGTATCACCTTTTATGGCGGTGAACCCCTTCTCTATGTGCCGTTGATACGGCAACTTTGTCAGGGCTTTCAGGAAATGACGGCCCAGAGAGAGAGAGAGTTTGAATTTTCCCTTATCACTAATGGCTCACTGTTGACCTCTGAAACAGTAAAAAGCCTTATCCCATACGGACTTGTGGGAGCCAAGATAACCCTGGACGGCCCACCTGATCTTCACAATAATTCTCGCCCCTATATCTCTGGGAAACCAAGCTTTGCTGTTATTCTGGAAAATCTTCGATCCTGTGCTGATCTGATCACCCTATCCCTTGGTGGGAATTTCACTGAACACATCTATAACCGATTTCCCGAGTTACTGGATATCCTGGCAGAGAAAGACCTTGGCCCGGACCATCTTCATCAGGTGCGTTTTGCATCGGTTATGCAGCAGACGGATGATGTTGCCGAGAGCAGCTATCGCCAAGGGTGT
This sequence comes from Thermodesulfobacteriota bacterium, assembly GCA_039715015.1. Taxonomy (GTDB): domain Bacteria; phylum Desulfobacterota; class Desulfobulbia; order Desulfobulbales; family SURF-16; genus BM506. The sequence continues at coordinate 70,283 of JBDLIE010000002.1, read as the reverse complement.
GAGACTTTAACAGAGACGTGGCTTGTCCAGGCACAGTCAATGCTAAGAGAGAAAATACTTGCAGCCGGCTACTATTACCCTGAGGAAAAGCCTAATCCGTGCAAGGTGCTGCGTCATGACAGTTTGACCATTAATTATGATGGCACATTGTGTAAATGTCCGGTTCTTATTGGCCGTCCCGACTATGAGATAGGTGATATCTGGAATGGTGTTAAAGAAATTTCTATGTATCATACCGATAACTGGCAATATGAGAATAAATGCCGCTCATGCCAATATCTGCCCCTTTGTTTTGGGGGGTGCCGTTATCTGGCTTTGGTCAGAGACGGCAATATGGAAAAAGTGGATTGTTTGAAAGGTTCCTTTGATAACACCCTGGAGAATTTTATTCTGCAGGATATCAAGTATCGCTATGGCGAATCAGAGTAAGAGTTTCCCTCGCTACTTTCAGTTCCCCGCGCCGCCAAGCAGTTTGTGCCAGTCCATCTCAGGAAATACCTTTCTTAAAAGATGATCATCAGCAAAGATCTGGGTCTTCAGGTTGCTAAACGTTGCATCTGCTAATGGCACGACTATCTCAGGCGGGCAGACACTATCTTGTGCGCCCATAACAAGAAGGGTAGGGGAAGCAATCATGGTTGCAGGGGGATGATAATCTTCGAAATTTAATGCCGGGGCAAGAAGAATAAGCTTTACCACACGCGATGGGTGGAGAATGGCAAAACATGTGGCCATGAGCCCACCAAAACTTGAGCCGATGAGAATAACTTTTTCAAAGTCACAGCAGACCTTTTCAAGCTGAATTAAACGTTGCTCAAGGTCACCATTGAAATCAGGACTGAGGACATCTGGGAAATGGGTGTTGAAATAACGGCCTTTAGTTCCCTGGCTAGAAGAGTCAAGACCATGGAGAAAGAGGGTTGTTGTCATAGTTTTTCTACAAAATAATATAGTGGCAGGAGGCTTGGCAATTTTCCTGAAAGGGGTTTCTACCTGTTACGTCATTTATGCCAAAAGAGATAACCGGCCAGGCCGAGAAGGATAATGGCAAAGATTTTTTTAAAATTAGCGGTGCTGACCTGATCGATAAGACGGGCACCAACCTGGGCGCCAAGAACACCACCTGCACCAAGAAGCAATCCAGCCCGGTAATCGATATGGGCCAGTTTGTTATGGGCGACAAGAGCGGAAATAGCAATGGCCAGAATAGCCACAAATGAGGTGCCCACCGCCTTTTGGGCTGTATAGCCCAGCAAGATGAGGAGCGGCACCATAAGAAATCCGCCGCCAAGCCCTGAGAAGGAGGCCGCCATTCCAACCAGGATGCCAAAGAGTAGAAGAAGTATCTGGTTTTGCATAGTTGTTATCTATTTTCCCTACAATTTTTTGATTACTATCTTGCTTCAGCCGGTAATAGATAGCCATGCCTCATGGAGCATGAACAGCTTATTGCTGAAGATGAGTGATATACAGATTTTTTTAATCTTCTACGTTGAGAAGATTATACTGTTAAAAGTGGGGGAGAGGAATCATCTTTATGTTTATAATGAATCAAGCGTTGTTCGTGAAATTCTAAGCCAATAGATGATTTAACCCTCAGTAAATGTCGAGACGTCCTCATTCCCCTCTACCGTTAGTCCTTCTCCTACTCATGGGCCTGTTGCCGGCCTTCACAACCTGGAGTTCTTTTTATCTCAAGGTCTTTCCCTTGCTTTTTTCCTGATCTTGATGGGAAAGGTAGCCGTCACAAGTAGGCATAAACAGCTATTGTTTGTTGGCGGCCTTTTGGGGCCTGACCATCAACTCAGCCCTTGAAGAGTGGTTTTGGCGTGGTTTTTTGCTGGCTGAATCGCGAATTCGTGGTAAACATCCAGCGGTTATTATAGGGCTTAATGGACTTTTTTGGGGTTCCATCATTATTTTACCTTGTTGCCTTATTTTCAGTTAAATTTGGTCCTGATTTTTACCTTTGCCACCATGGTGGTTGGTGCCTTGTGGAGCTGGCCGGCAAACGTCTGCAGGGCTGGTCCCTTGTTGATTGTTATGTGAGCCATCTTGCTGGGGATCTTACCAGTATTGCCATTAGCTCCACTTTGCTTTTTTAGAAGCAGACACAATATTTTTACAAGGACAAAATGTATTCCCCTGAAATAGAAGCGCAGATTAAAAAAGGCCGTTCTCGTTTTATTGCTATGGCCATTACCTATTTTATGGGCGCTTTTAACGATAATTTCTTTAAACAGGCGGCCATGCTTCTTGCCGTAAGCGCTGGTTTAAGCGGTCTACAGGGCACAGCTACCATGCTTTTTTCGCTGCCTTTTATTCTCTTTTCAGCTCATGCTGGGTGGCTTGCCGACAGGTTTTCTAAGAAAAATGTTGTGGTGGGCGCCAAGATCTTAGAGCTTGGCGCCATGTTGGTGGGGGCCTATGGAATAATGACCCTGAATTGGCCTTGTATCCTGGCCATGGTCTTTATTATGGCGGCTCAGTCCACTCTTTTTGGGCCTGCCATTAATGGCTCCATCCCAGAACTCTACCCTAAAGAATATGTGACCACGGCCAATGCCGTGATCAAGCTTGTCACTACCCTGGCTATCCTTGCCGGTATCGGTTTAGCAGGAGTGGCCTTGGATCAGAGCTGGTATGCCACAGCTGTCCCCTTTGGCAGGGTGTTAGTGGCGATTTTTGTTCTCTTGGTTTCTGTCATTGGTGTGTTGGTGAGCTTTGGCGTGGTTAAACGACCGGCTGCAGGAGCACGTGAGAGTTTTCCGTGGCTTGGCCCTCTCCACTCCCTTATTGATCTCTACAAAGTACGGACTGACCGCCTTCTGCTTACTGCCATTGGTGGAGATGCTTTTTTTTATTTCATATCCTCCATTGTCGTTTTAGTGATAAATGTTATGGGCTTAACCGAGCTTGGTCTGTCGCAAACCATGACCAGCCTTCTCGTGGTTTCTCTCATGGTTGGCGTCTGTGCCGGATCTTTCCTCGCTGCCAAGATTGCCAGTGGTCCGGGATGGCATAAGGTTATGGGGCCGGCGGTATTGGTTATGGGGTGTGGTCTTGTGGCGAGCTTCGGGGCTATCCATTTCACCGGAGGGAGCCTTCAACTGCCTTTGCTCATCTTGGCCCTTGTCATTGCTGGGTGTGGTGGAGGACTTTTTCTCATACCACTGGCCAGTTTTATTCAACTTCGCCCCCGGAAGGACCAAAAGGGCAAGATTATAGCGGTGTCAAATTTTTCCGCCTTCAGCGGTATTTTCTTATCCGGCACCTGCTTTGAGATATTGAATAGAAATCTCTCTCCCAGCACTGCCATGCTGATCCTTGGTTCTACAACAGCAGTTGCTGCCTTTTGTTTTAGTTTTGCTTTTCAACGTTATGGTAAGAAGGATTCTCCATGCTGAATATAATCGTTTTCATTATGCGCACTCTTTTGCGCTTGCGCTATCGTATTACTCTTAAGGGATTGGACCGGCTCAAACCAACAGGCCCCCAGCAGGGCATCCTGTTTCTGCCCAACCATCCAGCTCTTGTTGATCCCTTGATCATGTATGTCTCCTTGCATAAGCGTTTTAGGCCCCGTCCTCTGGCGGACGAGAGCCAGGTCGATATCCCGGTTGTCCGCCAGGTAATGAAGATGGTGCGCTGTGTAACGATCCCGGATATCGCCACCAAGGGCCGCCATAGCCGCGATGAGGTTTTACAAGCCATGGGCGAGATCACCGAAAGTTTGCACCATGGTGATAATGTTCTGCTCTACCCATCCGGGCGTATCTATCGCAGTCAAAATGAATCCATCCGGGGGAATGGTGGTGTTGCTGCCATCCTAAAACAGGCCCCGGACATTCGCGTTGTGCTTGTCCGAACCACAGGCCTTTGGGGTTCCTCCTTTTCGAAGGCCAGCGGCAAAACGCCCACACTTCTTGCCGATATCATCAAGCATTTCTTTTACTTCCTGATGAACGCTATTTTTTTTATGCCCAAACGGCAGGTTGTTATCGAATTTGAAGAACCTGAGGATATCCCCCATTCAGGCGAGAGGCTGGTGTTAAATCGATATTTAGAAGATTTCTATAATAGCAAGGCCGCTGCAAATACCTTTGTCCCCCACTTTTGGTGGAAGGGAAGCAGGCCGCGCATTATGCCGGAACCTGGCCGAAAGAAAATCACTGGAGATTCCGGAGCGGTAAGCGACGCGGTGATAAAACAGGTTTTTGCCAAGATAACAGAGATAAGCGGCGCCGAAAATATTCTCAAAAAGGACAAGCTTGCCAGTGAACTGGGGGTAGACTCCCTGGGGCTGGCAGAGATTGCCGCCTGGATTGAACAGGAGTTTGGCTATACCATTGATGATTTAGAAGCGCTTAATACAGCCGAGGATCTTCTCTTGGCTGCTTCTGGTCAGATCATCAGCCGCAAAAATGATCAGGTCTCCGCTCCTCCTGCAAAATGGTTTACCAATAAGAACACCGATCTTTTGACCCTGGGTAAAGGGGAGACCATCACAGAGCTTTTTCTGCAGCAAGCCATAAATAATCCCTCTAAAACCATCGTTGCTGATTTACGCAGTGGTGCTCGCAGCAATCGCGATATTGTAACGGCCCTTCATCTTTTGGTGCCGGAATTTGCCAAGATCCCCGGCGATAATGTCGGACTCATGCTGCCGGCTGGCGTGGGCTGTACCATTGGCTATCTTGCCTTGCTTTTTGCCGGGAAAACACCGGTGATGGTGAACTGGACCGTTGGTGAGGGCAATATGGCCTATTGCCTTGAGAAGGTTGGGGTGAAAACGGTGGTTTCTGCAAAAGCCCTGGTAGGTCGTCTGGCAGGGCAGGGGATTAAGCTTGACGGCCTCAAGGCGGATTGGCTCCATCTTGAAGACTTGGCTAAGACCTTTTCCCTGCCGCGGAAAATTTCTGCAAAGATGAAAAGTTATGGGAGCTGGTCTCTGCTTTCTCGTCATGGATCCGCTACTGACATTGCAGCTATTCTTTTTACCTCCGGTTCCGAGGCCAGACCTAAGGCCGTGCCCCTAAGCCACGGAAACTTTCTTGCTAACCTTCAGGATGTTGCCCAGGTTTTGAAATTTCATGGTGATGATAGCCTGCTGGGTATGCTGCCGCCTTTCCACTCATTGGGGCTCACCGGAACACTTCTCCTCCCTGTGTGTATGGGCATGAAAACGGTTTATCATGCTAACCCTACCGAGGCTGGTGTCCTTGCTAGAATTACTGAGGTGTACAAGAACACCGTTTTGATTGGCACTCCTACCTTTTTAAACGGTATTCTGCGCGCCGCTGAGCCAGGGCAGCTCGACACTCTTCGCCTGGTCTTTACCGGGGCAGAAAAATGCCCTGAGCATGTCTATCAATCTATGGCCAAGGATTGTCCCCAGGTTGTGATGTGTGAGGCCTACGGTGTTACGGAGTGCGCCCCTGGCGTTAGCCTCAATAATCCGGACAATCCAGTGCCTGGCACCATCGGGCCTATGTTGCCCTCCATGGAGCATGTTATTGTCGATGTGGATGGCCGCAAACCCGTAAGTTTAGGAGAACAGGGTATGCTCCTGGTGAGAGGTCCTAATGTTTTTAAGGGTTACCTCAATCATGACGGCAAGCAGCCCTTTGTGGAGCATGACGGCAAAGAGTGGTATGAAACAGGTGACCTGGTTTCAGAGGATGGTGCGGGTGTTCTCAGTTTTCGTGGCCGCCTCAAACGTTTTATCAAGCTGGGAGGTGAGATGATTTCCCTGCCTGCCATCGAAGCAGCCCTATTGGCCACACTCGATACTGATAATGATGAAGGTGTTCCCCTGGCCGTGGAGGCAACCCCGGATGAGGAGCAGCCTGAGGTGGTTCTCTTTGTTACCTTCGGCATAACAAGGGATCAGGCCAATAAGGCCATCCGCAAAGCCGGGCTTTCAGCCCTTCATAATATCCGCCGTCTTGTCGAAGTTGAGGAGATTCCTGTCCTTGGCACAGGTAAGACAGACTATCAGGCTTTGCAGAAAATTCTGTAACCTTTCAGACAAGAGAAATTCAATATCGTAGTTGATTGCGTCAGGTCCCTATTGGAATGTCCAGGGAGCGGACCTTGCAAGGTTATTGCAGGAGCATGGTCTCGTATTCAGGGGCTCCTGGCTGCCATGAGTTGTCCCCTTGGTCGATACCACTGACTTTGAATTGAGACATGGAGGTTGCCAGATTTCTGGCATTTTCAGCTGTGTCCTGTATGCCGCTATCCAGTTCATGAATGGCCCGGTTGATCTGTTCAACACCGAGGGCCTGTTCGTCGGAGGCAGTGGTAATTTCATCTATAATATTGGAGACTTTGTCCATATCTGCGGCAACGGCGCTGAATTCTTCCTGGGCTTCTGTAACAAGTTTAGAGCCGTCACCAACCTTGCTGATGGTGTCCTCCAGAAGTTCAGCAGTACTCTTGGCCGCCTCAGCTGAGCGCATGGCCAGATTCCGTACCTCCTCTGCCACAACCGCAAAACCTGCTCCTGCCTCACCGGCCCGGGCTGCTTCTACTGCTGCATTTAAGGCCAGCAGGTTGGTCTGGAAGGCAATTTCATCAATGGTCCTGATAATTTTGGATGTCTCCTGACTCGAAGTTGAAATTCCATCCATGGCCCGGGTGATTTTGTCCATTGAGTCTGCAGCACGGGAAACCCCCTGTCCCGTCTGTTTGACCATTAGATGGGCGGTACCAGTGTTTTCGGAGTTTTGTTTGGTCATGGCGTTGACCTCTTCCAGGGAGGAGGAGGTTTCTTCCAGGGCTGCTGCCTGGCCGCTGGCCGCATCAGAAAGTCCCTGAGAAATGGCGGTATTTGTCTTGATGGAATCGTTAAGGCTGTTAATAGCTGAGTTAAGGCTGTCAGACATTTCATGTAACTCATCGTCACCCTTGACGGTAAGCTCATTGGAAAAATCTCCCCGGCCCAGTATTTTAGTAAAAGAGGTGACCTGTAGAAGGCGTAGGGTCACACTGCGCACCATGATAAGATAGGCGGCAATGGCAATAATGAGGATTGCAATGGCAATCGTTGCTGTGATGCGCAGGGAAGATAGGGTCTTTTGCATGGCTGCTGAGTTGTTTGTCTCGCCGGCCACTATCGAGGTGGTGATGGTCTTAAATCCCTCAAAGGCGGGTGAATCATCAATCTTAACGGTCTTATCAATTTCTGTCGCAGTCTTGCCCTGCGCCACCAAGGAGGCAGCAATCTTCATATTGTCGCTATAGGCCTTGGCAACCCTCTCTATTTTTCTGATAGCCTGCTGTTCATGGTCACTGGGGCTGATTTTTTTGAGCTGCTGAATGGCCTTTTCCATGACAGAGCTATTGTTTTTGAAGCGGTCAATGTATTTGGATTGGCCCCGGAGTACATAGTTTTTGAAATTGTGGATAAAGCCGCCATAGCCAAATTGAGATTTTATTTCACTGAGCAAGGATAGTTTGGCCACGGATTGCTGGTTGTAATTAGTCCAGATCAGTTCGACCTGTTGCATGGAGCGGCTCACAAAAAAAATGGTTACGAGAATAATGATACTGAGAAAAACGGTAAAAATAAGACTTTTTAACTTAATGGTGAATCGCAATGAATTCATGAAAAGAACTCCGAAAAAAAGGGATGAGTAAAGGGCATTGGTAATAGTTTAGGGAGAAAATGGCTGCCCTGTCAAGAAAGCGCTCGGTGGGTTGTGATTTTCGCAGAAGAGTGTTGTTCGCCTTGATACCACAAGATGAAGTCCGGCCTCTTAAGAGTTCTTTGGTGAATTGTTTTCGTCGGTGAGAGAAGTTTTTAAATGGATGCCGCTGAGAATTCTTGGTGAGTTCGATATTTACGATGTTTGCTCATCAAAATGCTGGACCTGGTAGGTGGCGATTTCAACCCCGTCATTTTTCCAGCCTTCCCTGGGGAGACCAGCTTTCATGGATAGGTGGGCGAGAAAATCTTCAACATCAGGAAGCTGTTCCCAGACTTGGGGGAGAAAGGTAGAGTGGCATGTGGCGCAGGTGAGGATAACCCCATCGACATGTGGTCTTAGTTTGCAGATCAGATCTTCCGGATCGCTAAAAAAAAGAGGTTGTGGTTCGCTGAGGATGGAAATTTCTAGATTAATATCAGCAAGTTCATGGCGTTGCACTCTGTTAAAACGCGTGTCGTAGAAAGCAGCATTTTCCGCCTGATTGCGAATACCCTCAGTAAGAGTTTGGCAGGCGGTGAGAGAACCGATGCAACCCCTTAACTGGCCTCCTTTTTTCAAGGTAACAAAGATGCCTCGTTTTTCTTGGAAGATAGGATCAGTCAACACCTTTTGGTCAAACGTATCTTCATGCGTTTCTCCCAGCAGGCTGATGAGAGTTTCTCTGGCCAGCCTGACAAGTATTGCGCCTTGTTGGTCTGATAGCTCACTCATTGTACGTTCTCCGTAAAGGCAATGGCACCATAGCCCACCACCCTGCTGCGGTCACCAGATGTATCGCCGCTATTGCTGTAATGAAGAAGCCGGGGCTGCCAGTTTTTTAACCGGGCCAGGCCCAGGAGGATCTGGATGCCCACCATGCCACAGGCCTTGTTATCGTTATAAAGCAGGGAAGCCATATCCATAGCAAGGATGGCGTCCAGGGTCTCTTTATCCTTTTTTACGGCAACGTCATAGTCGAGGAAATGGGAAAGATCACTTGAAATAACCACCAAGGCATCTTCGGTGAGCAAAGGGGCAAGAGCCTGGGCAGTTTTCTCGGTGTCGGTCTGGCCGACCACCAGCGGCATGAGGCTGAAATCACCTAAGGATTCTTGGAGAAAAGGAAGGATAACCTCAAGGGAATGTTCGGCTTGTTCCGAAGAGAGGTTTTCCTGAAAAAGGTCGGGATGACTTTCTTGCAGCCTCTCTCCCATGGCAGAGAGGGGGATATCTCCCAGGGGGGTGCGATAGCTCGTAACAGAACTTACAGCAGAGCCGACTACGCCCACATGGTGTGCCGGGCCAAGCAGGAAGACGGTTTGGAACTGGTGCTCTTGTAACTGGATTGTGCCATGTGCTGCAGTGAAGCCGGAATAAATATAGCCGGCATGGGGCAGAACAAGGGCACGGAGCTTATCATTTCCAAGGTCGATCTTGTCAGCCACAGCCTGTGTGTGGAGATCTTGAATTTGAGAACGCAGGCTGTCGGGATTACCTGGGTAGAAGCTGCCCGCCCAGCGAGGGGGGCGTATGGAAGATGCCATTGGTGGTATCCTCTAGGTGTTAAGTTCTCCGGTCAATACGCCGATATTGAAGAGCCTCGGCAATATGGCCCGGGCTAATCTGATCTTTGTCGGCGAGGTCGGCAATGGTGCGGGATATCTTTAAAATACGGTTGTAGGCGCGAGCCGAAAGACCAAGACGCTCCATTCCTTGTTCTAATAGACTAAGGCTTGGCTGGTTAAGTTCACAATATTTTTTCAGATCGCGGCTGGACATCTGACTATTAGCATAGGTCCTTTTATGTCTATGGAAACGCGCGGTCTGGCGAGCTCGGGCAGCAATTACCCTTGTTCTGATGGTTGCCGAGCTTTCTCCCTCAAGACCATGGGTCATCTCCTTAAACGGTACTGCCGGCACCTCAAGGTGGATGTCAATACGGTCAAGAAGTGGGCCGGAAAGTTTGTCGTTATAACGTTTAATCTGGAGGGGGGTGCAGTTGCAGCCGTGCAGATGATCACCTAGGTGGCCACAAGGACAGGGGTTCATCGCCGCCACCAGCATGAAACGGGCCGGAAATTGAAGAGAGCTTGATGCCCGGGAGATGGTCACAGAACCATCCTCCATGGGTTGACGCAGCACTTCAAGGACATGTTTCTTGTACTCAGGAAATTCATCCAAGAAGAGCACCCCGTTATGGGCTAAGGAAACCTCGCCGGGCCGTGGCTGATTACCGCCACCGATGAGGCCTGCATCAGATATTGTATGGTGGGGTGCTCTGAAGGGGCGTTGGGTTACCAAGCCCTGATCAGGCGCAAGGAGGCCCATGATTGAATACACCTTAGTTGTCTCAAGGGACTCCTCAAAAGTAGGATCGGGCAAGATGGTGGCAAAGCGTTTGGCAAGCATGGTTTTGCCACTGCCTGGACTGCCGTTAAGAAGGATATTATGGCTGCCTGCCGCAGCAACCTCCATGGCCCGTTTGACGTGATCCTGACCTTTGACATCGAGAAAATCAAGATCGTTTGCTAGAGTGGCGCCGGGAGCACGGTCTGCCTCGCTTGTAGTAAGTTCAAGGCGGTCAGCAAGAAATTCAACGGCCTGATCAAGGGAACCAAGGCCATAGACATCAATGCCTGCAACCATAGCAGCCTCCTGGCAATTGGCTTTAGGCACCAGAATAGCTTTTTTACCCTGTTCCCGAGCCGCTGTAACCATGGGCAGGATTCCTTGAACTGCACGTAGCTGACCATCTAGTGAAAGTTCCCCGGCAAGGGCCATGGAGCCAAGCTTGTCCTGATTGAAGCAATCATTTGAGGCCAAGATGCCTATGGCAATGGGCAGGTCATAACTGGTGCCGGCCTTTTTGACATCGGCCGGGGCAAGGTTTACCGTGATACGACGGTTAGGGAAATTGTAGCCGCTATTTTTGATGGCAGCCTTGACTCGATCTTTGCTTTCCCGTACAGCGCCTTCAGCAAGCCCTACAGTTGAAAAGGTGGGGAGGCCATTGGCGATATCCACCTCGACTTCCACGGCAAGACCGTCAACCCCGCACAGGGCTATGGTATGAATTTTTGCTAGCATGTTTTGATAAGATGTTTGTGATGGAGAGGAAAAAGACAGCGTTTCAGGCAGAGGTATAAAATGCTAAAAGAGGCTTTGCGCTGCTGTCTTCAGGTGTATTTTCTATGAGTCGGTAAACTGCTGGTATAGGTCGCTGTTGTAGCCGATGAAAAATGTGGCTCCGCAACGAAGTGTTGGTGCGCGCAGATTGCCGGTGCGCCCCACTATTTTCTTCATGATTTCATCTTTACTATCCGTGCTTGGGGAAAATTTCAGTGTTTTCTTGCCACTGGCAACATAGATCAGTTTAGCGTCTTTTACGGCCTTCCAGACCGCTTCACCTGCCAGGGTTTCTTTCTTGGCATCTACTTCTTCACTGATACTTGTCTTGCTTTGCTTGAGAGCCCCCCAAGCTTTTTTGCAGGAAACTCATCCCTTGCGCATATAGGCCCAGTCAATACTCATAGAATTTCTCCTTTTTTGCCAGTATGATATAAAGATTACTAACCATGGTAATGAGCAATCTTTCATTCTGTCAATGGAATTAAGGGGTTATTTGATAATTGCCCTTAACATACAAGGAGGTCCCCATGAAGGTACGGCGGTTTTCACCCTACGAGTTTACCGTGGGCGAAATGATCTATATCGATGGCGGTAAGCGTAAAGGGGACTGGCGGGTTGTCGCCATTGACGAAAAGAATATAACCTTGCGTTGTCCCATGAGCGGCAGGGAGTTCATCTGGAGCCGTTTTTGTTATTATACCGGCGATACAGAGAGACCGGCGTTCATTGGCTGAAATACCTCCTGTGATTTTTTTTGGAATATTTCCTTCAGAATCTTCTCACTATTTTAAGGTTTTTTAAACCAGCCATGATGATGAGCGGTAGACATGGTAAGTTCTGGTTGCCAGCCACTCAGCCCTGTTTTTTTCGTGAATATGATCAAGGACAGGCTCCGGTGGTGGAAGGCAAGGACAAAGAATATGCCAATGGCGGAGCAGAAATTTTATATTGCAGGCAGTGCAATGAACCGGTGACCAGCAAAGAGGAACGCGTCAGGGTGCTGGCTAAACACTACCACTCATTTCCTAATCCGGAGGGCATTGTTTTTGAGATAGGTTGTTTTTCCTTGGCTCCTGGTTGTGCTCGGCAGGGCAGGGCCACGGAGAAATACAGTTGGTTTCCTCCCCATGCTTGGTGTTTTGCCCTTTGTCGTTCCTGCAAGACACATTTGGGCTGGTTTTATGAAGCAGCTGGTAAATCTTCCTTTTATGGCCTGATTTTAGACAGGCTGGTAGAGGGATCGGATTAAGGAGTTCTCTATGAAATTATTTTTGCATCCTCTTTACCCAACAGTCTTAATGACCCTGTTCCTGCTCACGGGTTGTGTTTCTTTAAATTCCCCGCCGAATCGCACTGATTTGACACCTGATTACTATCCCACCCAAAGTGACCCTAATACTACGGTTTATATGGATCCCAACACGGGTGAGGAGAAGGTTGTTTATGATCTCAACGGGCACTGGGAGGTATGGCTTGGTTATGCCGAAGCCGTTTCAATTATCCAAGATGGCAACAGTTTTGTCGGTCAAACAGTTGTTGGGGGCGGCTGTTGCTCCCATCAGTATGATGCAAAACGTGCCCTTATACGAGGTCATATAGATGGTAATCTGATCCACTGTGAGAAGCGTAATGCCGGCAATGACTGGGAAAAAAGCGTAACAGCAATGGAAGGACATGCAGAAGCCTTTTATTGTCTGGGATGGCCCGACAGGTTGTTTGAACGCTTAGGGCCCACAGAGAAATATTGGCCTTTGGAGAGAAAATATTAAGGTGGTCAAGGCAATTTCTCAGGGCGTCTCAAAATTGACCTGATACGAAAAAAGGTCCCATGACAAGCCATCGTGCACCTACACCCCTGTTGATGACGCTCCTTGTCTCGTCTGAGACTGAGGTCTTGCTGGGTAATGGCATGGCCATGGTTGATTGGCTTTTTCTTTTGAGTATTGTTCTGGTTGTAACTTTTCACATCCTTACCCTGCAGCCTTAGCCATTTTGCGGTGGCTCGGGCTACAGTTGGACGAAAATGGCCCCATCTTTTTGCTGGAAGCATTTTGATCATGGCTGCCATGACCCTCGACTGGACTGACTCGGAGCCCTTAGTCTTTTTAAAAAGTTTTGCTATGATGGTCCTGTCCACGGGACTCTCAGTTTAATCATTAGACGTGAACAAGTACTAATCCAAGGAGGATGACAATGATGTGTCAACGGATGAGCCGTGCTTTGATAGTTGTGTCGGCTCTATTTTTCTGTCTGGCGACAACCCTTGCCTTTGGTCAAAATGTTAAACGAATGAGCAAGGAAGAACTTCGGGATAAATTAGGGAAAGACAACCTTGTTGTGGTTGATGTTCGTGCCGGCCGAGATTGGAAGTCCAGCGGGTTCAAGATTAAGGGAGCCGTGCGGCGTGAAGGGGAAATCCTTCAATGGGCTTCTTCTTATGCCAAGGAGACGACCCTGGTTCTCTACTGCGCCTGAGCTAATGAGTTTACCAGCGCCAGTTTGGCGCAGAAGCTTTTAAATGCAGGTTATACAAATGTTTATGCTTTGCAGGGGGGCTGGCGTCAGTGGTTCAAGGCCAAGTTCCCGGTGGAAGAAATATAATTCGTTAACCCCGTCCACCCTGCCGCTGGGCGGGGCAGTCCAGGGATTTGCGTACTCTCAATGTCAAAACTTCTTGTTGCTGATATAGGCGGGACAAAAATTGACTTTGCCGTTATTGATACCGCTGACCCTGTTTTCTCACCAGTGGTCGAAGGCGTCTTTGCAAGCAAGGACTATGATTCCTGTGTGGCCGCAGTAAGCGCCTGCCTCGACTATTTTGATGGTCAGGTTGATTTTCTTAGTCTGGCAGTTGCTGGTCCGGTTCAAGACCAACAAGTTTCTTTTACCAATCTGCCATGGCAGACAGAAGCAACAGCCCTGAAGAAGAATTTCAGCCTCAAGGGCGTTTTGTTGCTGAATGACTTGGCTGCCCTCGCTGAGGGAGTAGGCCTTCTTGATAGCGACGATTTGGCATTAGTCAAACAAGGAAATATTCTGCCCCTTGGGACCCGGTTGGCAGTGGCTCCTGGTACGGGGCTGGGGGCAGCATTCGGAGCCAGCGGCAAAACAGGTTTCCCTGTGCAGGCCACTGAAGCAGGACACCTCAGTTTTGCCCCACGTAACGAAGTTGAGAGCAAACTATACTCTTTCCTGCATGATCAGTATGGACATGTCTCTGTTGAGATGGTCTGTTCTGGAACAGGACTAGGGAATATTTTTTCCTTCCTGCAGAAGAGCGGAATGGCTGTTTCTGATGAGCTGGAGACCCAGCTGGAAAGTTCGCACCATCTTGGGGCGATATTATCGGCCCGGGTTGTCAATAAAGGGATTGATTGCCCAATCAGCACCCGGACCTATGAAATATTTTTTGATTTACTGGCCGAGTTTTGCGGCAATCTTGCGGTCACCTTGTTACCTGAAGGTGGTATTTACCTAGGGGGAGGTATGCTTTTACACGTTGCCCCTCTCATGGATTCTCAGCGTTTTGTTGACCGTTTTGTTGATCGCGGCCAAATGAGTTCTTTGGTCGAGTCCTTCTCTATTAATATAATCAACCATCCCCGCACCGCCTTACTTGGTGCCTATGCGGCGGGACGGAGAATTTTTTTAATATGAAACCGGAAATAGCAAAAAAACTGATTGTGGTCGCTGCTGGAGCTGTGGCAGTGGGCCTCTTTTTTTATTTCGACCTGGGGCAGTATCTCAGCCTGGAATATATTAAGGGCTCCCAGGCCCGGTTTCAGGAACTTTATGCTGAAAAGACCTTTCTTGTCGTTGCCACTTATATGGCAATCTATATTATGGTCACCGCTCTCTCCCTGCCGGGGGCGGCCATCATGACCTTAGCCGGTGGAGCCCTGTTTGGAGTGACTGCCGGCTCTGTGATTGTCTCTTTTGCTTCGACAATAGGGGCAACTGTAGCCTGTTTCGTGGCCCGTTTTATTCTGCAGGACTGGGTTCAAAGCCGATTTGGAGATCGTCTTGAGGCCATTAACAAGGGCATTGCCGAAGAGGGAGGTTTTTACCTTTTCAGCCTGCGTCTTGTCCCTGTCTTTCCCTTTTTTGTTATTAACTTGGTAATGGGAGTGACCAGGCTCTCTCTTTGGAAATTTTATTGGATTTCGCAGCTCGGTATGTTGCCGGGCACCATTGTCTATGTCAACGCCGGTAAAGAGCTTGGTCAGATTGATTCGTTGGCAGGGATTCTTTCCCCGGGGCTGCTGGTTTCTTTTATTATTCTTGGCCTTTTCCCCATTACAGTGAAAAAGATCATGGCAGCCGTGAAAAAAGCGAGAACAGCGTCCAACTGAAAAGTAAGATTCTAATTTCTCGCTAAACTAAATGATCTCCATAACTTTCTTGGTGAGATCAGCCATGTTAAAGGGCTTTTGGATAAAACCGGCGCAGCCTCGGCTGACAATTTCATTGGCTTGCCCTTCAATACTGTAGCCGGTAGAGAGCAGCACCTTGATGTCTGGATCCATCTCGCGCAATTTATCGAAGGTCTCACTCCCTCCCATCCGGGGCATGATCATATCAAGAACAACAAGACTGATCTGCTCTCCTTTTTCTCGATAAATCTCCACGGCATAATAACCATCTTCCGCCGTTATCACCTGGAATCCCCTTGCCTCAAGAAGCTCCTGAGCAGTTTCCCGGATGGACTCATCGTCATCGACCAGCAAGATGGTTCCTTCCGGTGTTTGACTGCTGAGCGCCGAGGTCCGGCCAGATACGGCAGGGCTCTCCGCCGAGGCAGGGAGGTAGATATGGAATGTCGAACCTTCACCCATGGTGGAATCTAACTCAATATGTCCACCATAGGCAGCAACAATGCCGTATGTAGAGGCCAGGCCCAGACCCGTGCCACGGGAGATATCTTTGGTGGTGAAAAAGGGTTCAAAGATCTGAAGCTTGATGTCATCAGGTATTCCAGTTCCTGTATCTGTAACTGCCAGATGTATGTAGTCGCCCCGAATGCCCTCAACCAGTTTGTCTTTAATGTTTTTGTAAGGAACACGTTTACTCGTTATGGTAAGGCTACCGCCGTCAGGCATGGCATCAGCAGCATTAATAAAGAGGTTGAAGAGAACCTGTTCAATCTGGCCTTGGTCAGCATTAATGATGAGAGTCTCTGCTGTCAGGTCGCTATGAACAGAAATTTCTTTACGCGTCCTTGAAAAGGTCTCCATAAGGGCATGGATGAGGTCATGTAAATTAAGAAGCTGGACATCGTATTGGCCTTGCCTGGCATAACCAAGGAGTTGGCGGGTAAGGCGCCCACCGCTCTCCACGAGGTTTTCTACGCTCACGAGATGGGAAAATTCCGGCTTAGAGGAATCGTAATGGGATATGAGCAGGGAAACGTGACCCTGGATACCCATGAGCAGATTATTGAAGTCATGGGCAATGCCGCCGGCCAGCGACCCTAAGGCCTCCATTTTCTGAGAATGGCGAAGCTGTTGATCTTTCTTCTGTAAATCCTCAAAGACCCGGGCATTAAGATCAATCTCCGCCGAGAGTGATCGATTAACGTGGGTAAGCTCTTTGGTTCTCTGCGCTACGCGGACCTCAAGCTCATCATGGGCTTTTTGCAACGCTTCCTGTTGAAGGGTTATTTTTCTTTTGAGGTAAATTTTCTCCAGACAGTTTTTTAAGGTGATTTCCAGTTCTGAAACGCCAACTGGTTTTAAGAGGAAATTATAGGCACCCAAGCGCATGGCGCGTAGGGCTGTATCGAGGTCGCCATGGCCGGTTATAACCACTGACTGAAGATCAGGTTGCTTCTCCAAAGCCTTTTCCAGAAGGCTAATGCCGTCCATCCCAGGCATTCGGACATCCGTAACTAGTATATCAATACTGTTGTCCTGCAGTATGACCTGGGCTTCATTACCTGATTGGGCAGTGAAGATGGAGAAATTTCTTACTTCAAGCTGGCGTTGAAGAAGCTCAAGAATTTCCGGTTCATCATCAACCAGTAGGATGGTGCCTATATTATTTTTTGATGGCAAACTCATAATTGAAGTTCGTGGATGCGAAGGTATAGTTTAAAAATTTTAGATGGGAATTGTACCTTAATTGTTGTCTGCGGGTATCATAAAAATTCGAAATATACTGCCTTTTCCCTCAGTGCTGCCCACCACAAGCTCCATACCCATTTCATTAACAAGACCATGAACAATGGAGAGGCCCAGGCCAGTGCCCTGGCCAACTTCCTTAGAGGTGAAAAAGGGTTCCAGGCACCGGTCAAGCTCATCTGTGTTCATACCCGTGCCATTATCCTCTACTTCAAAAATGAGACGATCATCTTTTTCATCCTGGTAAAGACGGATAAGGACCTCAGGGGTATATTCGCCATTTTCTTTTTCCAGCTGTTTGGTGACGGCGTAGCGAGCATTAGAGAGAAAATTAATAACTATCTGCTCGAATTTTTGGGCATTAGCTTGGACCTGTGGAAGGTCCCCGTCGATTTCTTCCCTGAGAACAAGGTTGTTTTTTCTAAATTGTTGATGGAAGAAGGAGAGGGCCAGATTCAGCGGCTTAGCAATATTAACAGGGCGCATTTCACCTGTTTCAGCCCGACCAAAAGAGCGCATACTATTAATGATTGTTGTGGAGCGTTCCACCTGACTGATGATCTTGTCGACATCTGTTGCCTCAATAGCTTCTGCAGCGTTACGTTTAAAATAATCGCGGAGACAATCAGCAGCAAGGCGGATAATATACAGCGGTTGATTAAGCTCGTGGGCTATACCTGTCGCCATTTCTCCCAGGGCGCTGAGGCGGCCGGCGTGGATCATCTGGGTTTGTTTTTCCTCTATCTCCCGCTTGGCTTCGTTGAGGGCGGTGACATCTTTTCCGATACAGATAATGCCGTTAAAATTTCCCTCTGGGTCATGTACCATGGCCGCAGAAAACATCATATCAGTGATGGTTTCATCTTTATTGATAAAATGAAGCTCTGTGTTGGCAAAGGTTGTTTCCTCGATAAATTGCTGCAGATGTGTCCCCCTGAAGAGGTGCGACTCTTTGAGGAACTCACTGATGTGCCGGCCAATCATTTCTTTTTCATCATATCCAAGAAGGTTTGCCGAGTAGGGATTGATTTCGGTAATATTCCCCTCCGGATTTAAGGCTATGCGCGAATCCTGCAGCGAGGCAATGGTCTTTTCAGAAATCTCCCTGGCCCTTGCCAGGTCTTCGGCATAGTTGCTGAGACGCGCATTGAGACTGGAAATGGTAAGCCAAACGACAATGAGCAGAAGGATGATTAATGCCGAAGCCAGGGTAAGTTTAGTACGGACCTCCCTTTCCAGGTCTTCGATAACAGCCCGGTTGTTGCTGAAATGGGCAATGCCGAGCAGTTCCCTGGATATTGGCGAAAAAAGGGCGATGGAGACCGTGACGCAGTTGCTTGGTTCTCTGGCTCCAAAGCTGAAGTCAAGTGAGCCTGGAGGGGCTTTGACTACATCGTAATCAAGTTCCAGTCTAATTTTCTTTGTAAAGGGTTTTTGTGATTGCGGGACGCGGAAAAGGAGAATCTTGTCCATGGCAAGGCTCAGCTTTTCCTCACGCTGGCCATCTCCTTTCCCGGAGATTTCAAATGCAAGAATCTGGGCCTGGGCTGTGGATAAGGCCTGAGAGTATGCAGATGCCTCGGAACGAAGACGTGGTTCAAGGGCAAAGAGCCAGTAACTGGCCAGGGCTCCTTCCAATATAGCTGCGAGCAGGATAAAAACCAAGGTGATGCGACCATGGTAAGAATCGGTTCTGTTAAAAAATGAGCCCAGGAAATTCAATTTATTTCAACTTCAGGGTAGCGTGAGGCAATACGAAGGAAAAATGGTTTTAAATTCAACTTGGAATCACCAAGTGTGGTCATGTTCACCTGCGGAAGAATGCGCGCTGTAACGGAGATTGACCCTGTAACGCCGAGATTGACATCGCCGACAAAGGGAGAGAAGGTAATAATGCTTTTTTGCTTGCCGTAATTGACAATGGCAGGCAGGTGGGGAAGTTGAGGCTGGGCGATGAATATTGCTGCTGGCTCATAACTTTGCAGGTCATCATAATCATCACGGACGATGATGACTTTGAGGGGCGCACCTTTTATTGCCTTGATATCCAGGAGCTTCGAAGCGATTTTCTGGGCGGTCCGTTTATCGTTATGATGGACGACATAGAGAATCAGATAGCCTTTTTTATCAAGCTTGTCTTTGATGTGGAGATCTGCAGCAAGGAAACTCGGAAAGAGATCCAGCCCAGCCCTGAGACGCCGGGCAATATGGCTGTCTTGGTCCTGGGCCGCAAGGGAAGCCTTTACAAGACAAAGCAGGAGTATGCCGCATAAAAAAAGGCAGCTCGATGTCTTGAAGGCGTCTATTTTCCTTAAACGATGTGTCACGATTTCTAATAAGCCCGGATTCTTGTTCTCTGTTTACTTGTTTGTTGTTTAGTCTTTCTTGCTGCTTCCTTAGCAACTTTTATAAATCTACCTAGAACTCATAGGAGCATTGAAGCCACCAGTATCTATCCTGTGTTTCAAAATCATCCGGGAAGCTAAGTGCTGATGGTGAAGGATTAAGGATTTCTTTGTTGAAAACATTTTGCACCCCGGCCCGAAGGGTTAACCCCTCAAACTCTGAGGGGAAATAGGAAAGGGTAAGGTCAACCTTGTCATAACTCTCCAGATCATCACGAGGGTCATTTGCATCTCTGGCCCGTTCATCAACAAAACGATATTGGCAGGCAAAGGAGGCCCAGGAAACAGGTTGGTAGATGAGGGCGGCATTGGCCTGCCATTTCATAGCCCCCAAGACCTCCTCTTCACTATCAATGTCCTTGGTATGGGCATAGGATATATTGCCGTCAAACTTCAGATTGGACAGGATTTGTTGTTCCAGTTCGATTTCAAAGCCCATCTGTTTAGCGCCATCACTATTGGTATATCGAGCCATGATGCCCTTGGGGACCGTGACGATAAGGTCGTACAGGCGTGAGTAGAAAATGGTGAGCTTGGCTGTATGTTTGTTTTTACGGTGAATATAGCCAACTTCATAGGTGTCAATGGTTTCAGGCTCTATATTGGGATTTCCCTGCAAAGGTATCTCGGAACCGTAGAGTTCCATGAATGTCGGGGGGCGGAAGGCCCGGGCTGCCTGAACTTTGAAAATATGATGTTCAGAAGGTTGCCATACTGCTGAGAGACGCGGGGTAAAGCTATCGCCGACATCACTGTAGTGATCGGCCCGCATACCGGTGGTCAGGGTTATGGTGGGGGCCATTTGCCAAACATCCTGAAGGATGACACTGTATATGTCTCGTCTGCTGTCATCATCTACAAAGAGGCTATTGCCAGTGACTTCCTGCCAGTATGTTGGCGCGTAAGTGACGAGATCAATATTTGTCTTCTGCCAGACATCACGCAGTTCAACATGGTTGTAGGAGAAACCGGCCAGGATCTGGTGATCGGCAATGCCCTGCCAGGAGGCCTCCAGGCAGGTGAAAAATTTCTCCTCTAAACTGTAAATCGACACCTGCACGCCGTCCGTGTAGGTGAAACCCGTAAAAGAGGGGAGACTGCTGGGGGGGATGATGTTTGCTTTGTTAACGTCGAAGCTATAATTCTGCCAACCGACCTTGAGCTGGATGTCAAGATCCGCAGAGGGGCGGATGCGTTGTTGCGCTTCAATATTTTCATATAAATGGGTTTGGGCAACATGATTGTCGTCAAGGGGCTGCACTCCGTAATAATCTCCGACCCTTTCCTCGACATTATTGGCAAGGAGGGTGAAATCTTTGTACTTCACTGTCAGAAAGGCATTACTGCTCTCACGTAACTCGTTGCTGTTTCCAAAAGCGCCGAAGATATCTGGACCGGCAAAGTGGGATTGCCCTTCACTGTCTGACAATGAACCGTTGATGGAGATTTGGAAATTGTTGGCGCTGTCACGAAAATAAGCCATGGCACCGCCGGCGTAGGATTTGTTTTTTCCATAGGTGGCAAAGAGGCGGTTGTCATCCAGGCGGGTGATGATATTGATCACTCCGCTGTAAGCAAATTCACCATGCACCGCTGCACCAGGGCCGCGGATAACCTCTATACGGTCAATCTGTTCAATGGGCATGTTGCAAACGCCAGTGCCAAAACCGAAGAGAGTGGTGTTGAGCGGTGTTCCATTAAGGAGAATCATGGACGTTGCCGAGATATACGGGCTGCCTATGCCGCGGCTCACTAAGGCAGGTGTGCCGTTTGCGCTGAGGGTAATATCAAGACCAGGGACCAGGGTGAGGGCCTCCATGATATTTCTCTTGCCGCGGGCCTCAAGGTCCTTGCCGTGGAGAACAGTGACCATACCGGGAATATAGTCGGCGTTCATCTTGGTTTTGGTTGCAATCGCAGTATGCTTGTCAAGGACGTCGAGAAGATGGGAGAGTTCCTCCTCATCCTCATGGGAAAGGTTGTGCTGGTCAGCAAAACTTACAGAAACAAGGGCTGCCAACAGAAAAAAGAAAAATAGGATGTGACGGAAAACATGAAACATAAAAAATACTCAAAAAAAAGTTGCCCGGCAGCAGTTTGAAAACTGAGCTGGATGAAACGTGAACCATCCTTATGGGCCTATTTTAGGGAGAAAAAATAGGCAGGATGCTCCGAAAAAAAATATAGACAGCTGCGTTTGTCTCTTACTTGATGGCGGTTGCTGTTCCGTGAAACTTTCTACAAGGAAATTTTAACTGCCTTAAAGAATAGTAAGGAAAAAATATAATATCGTTCCAGGTGGAAAAGTCAACGTAATATCCCTGTTAACTCTTTGAAAATAGTTGCCTTTTTAAATTTTTCATTAAGGAGGTGGGAGAGCTTGTTGCTGGCGCTGACTGCAAGCAATTTTCGCACGCTCAGGGTTAAAACTCCGGAAAGCTCAGGAGGAGAACGAGGTGCATCCATGGCGCCCCGTTGCGCCTCATAGCGATCATGGGCTTCGGTTAATAAAATAGTGGCCAGAGTTTCCATGGCATCATGATCCTCCAGCAAGATAGCCGCCCACATCATATGGTCGGTATTGGGATTAATTTTACTGTCATTATGGTGAAATTCTTTATGGAGACGCATCATTGCCATTTTTTTAACCATGGCAGCCTGCAGGCGTTGGCGCAGAAGGGGAAGGGTGGGTTCAAGCCCTGACTGTAAATCTTCAATCATTTCAGAAAACATTTTTGTCAATAATCTCCAATATTAAACAAGGGGCTTAGGTAAATTGATGTACGGCAAACAATACATTATGGGTAAATTCCATCCTTGGCAAGACTGAGGTGATGGCGACCCTCCTAAGATTGACAAAGAACATGATGAATGCTAATGATTTTTTGTCGGTACGTATAATTACCTGGGTGGTTCTACCTGGTGCAGATTCAGCAATTACACACGGGGCTATGGAATGAAATATGATGACATCTTTGCACTGAGTATCTCCGATCCAGAGATTTTCTGGGCAGAGGCCGGTAAAGCATTAGATTGGCATAAAAAACCGGATGTCATTCTGGACGATAGCAATCCTCCTTTCTATCGCTGGTTTAAAGGCGGTGAACTCAACACCTGCTATAACGCCGTTGATCGCCATGTGGAAAATGGCCGGGGCGACCAGGTCGCTATCATTTTTGACAGCCCGGTTACTGATACTGTCCGCAAGATAACCTACGCTGAACTCCAGGATCAGGTGGCGCGATTTGCCGGTGCTTTGCAGGAAAAGGGGGTTGCTAAGGGTGATACGGTTATTATCTATATGCCCATGATTCCTGAGGCCGCTTTTGCCATGCTGGCCTGTGCCCGTCTTGGCGCCATTCACTCTGTGGTTTTCGGCGGTTTTGCCCCCAGCGAGCTTGCCCTGCGTATTGATCATGCCCGACCCAAGCTGCTCATTACGGCAAGTGGTGCCATAGAAGGCAAGAAAACCCTGGCCTATAAGCCTTTGGTTGATGAGGCCCTGGCCATTGCCAGCCACCCTGTGGACTCAGTTATCGTTTATAGGCGTGAATTTGTTGATGCCGACCTGCAGGCTGGACGCGATTATTCCTGGCAGGATCTTATGGCTGATGCCCAGCCGGTTGACTGCGTACCTGTTGAGGCGACATCTCCTCTCTATATCCTATATACTTCTGGTACCACCGGCATGCCCAAAGGGGTTATACGGGATAATGGCGGCCATGCTGTGGCCCTTAACTGGTCCATGAAAAATGTCTATAATATAGAGCCGGGCGATGTGTTTTGGTCGGCCTCAGACGTAGGCTGGGTGGTGGGCCACTCATACATTGTTTACGGGCCTCTTCTTGCCGGCTGTACCACTGTCTTCTATGAAGGAAAACCCATTGGCACACCTGATGCCGGTGCCTTTTGGCGAGTAATTTCCGAACATGGAGTCAAGGCCCTGTTTACTGCTCCCACCGCTTTTCGGGCCATTAAAAAGGAAGATCCCCAAGGGGAGTTATGCCGCAGGTATGACTTGGACTGCTTTGAAGCGCTCTACCTTGCAGGTGAACGCCTTGATCCCGACACCTATCATTGGGCTTCGGAACTTCTTAAGGTGCCGGTGATTGATCATTGGTGGCAGACTGAGACTGGTTGGGCCATTGTTGCCAACTGTCGAGGCATCGAGGAATTTCCAGTAAAGGCTGGCTCTGCCACTAAGCCGGTGCCTGGTTATGATGTCCAGATCCTTGATGATGGCGGCAAGGTTGTTGGCCCTAACCAAGAGGGCAATGTGGTTGTTAAGCTGCCCCTTCCCCCCGGCACCCTGGCCTCCTTGTGGCGTGATGAGGAAAAATTTAAAAAATCGTATATGACCACCTTTCCAGGCTACTATGAAACCAGCGATGGCGGTTTCATCGATGAAGACGGCTATGTCTATATCATGGGGCGCATGGATGATGTTATCAATATCGCCGGTCATCGCCTCTCCACCGGCGCCATGGAGGAAGTTATTGCCACCCATCCTGATGTGGCCGAATGCGCGGTCTTTGGCACTGAAGATCAGCTCAAAGGCCAGCTGCCGGTGGGACTTGTTGTCTTGAAGGCTGGCCGTACACGGGATGCCGACGAGCTTGCCGGTGAACTTGCCCAGATGGTTCGCGACAAGATCGGCCCTATTGCCTGCTATCGGACAACAGCAGTGGTGGACAGACTGCCGAAAACCCGTTCTGGAAAAATTCTGCGCGGCACCATGCGTTCTATTGCCAATGGCAAGGAATACCGTATGCCTTCCACCATTGATGATCCTCTCATTCTGGATGAGATAACCGATGTCCTCACGGGCTTAGGATTCCCTGGTTAGTATAGAGATGAAAATTCATGAATATCAGGCCAAAGAGCTTTTTGCCCAGGCAGGGGTAGCTGTACCAAAGGGTGCCAAGGCGACAAACATTGCCGAGGCTTGTCAGGCAGCGGCTGAACTCCCTGGATACCCTGTGGTTGTTAAGGCCCAGATCCATGCCGGCGGCCGCGGTAAGGGCGGCGGTGTTAAGCTCGGCCATGATAAGAACGAGGTCGCGACTATTGCCGGTGAAATCCTGGGCATGAATCTCGTTACCCGCCAGACCGGTGCCCAGGGCAAATTGGTGGAGAAGGTCCTGGTGGAAGAGGGCCTTGCCATCAGCCGGGAGTTCTATCTTGCCATCCTGCCGGACCGTGACAGTGCCACCATCATGATCATGGCCAGTTCCGAAGGAGGCATGGATATCGAAGAGGTGGCAGCTGCCACCCCGGAAAAGATCATCAAGGTGCGGGTTAATCCTCTTGTCGGCCTTCAGGCCTATCATTGCCGACAGGTGGCCTTTGGTCTGGGGCTCTCCGGGCCGGCAGCCAAATCTTTTATGAGTCTCCTTGATAATCTTTACAATTTGATGATCTCGAAAGATTGCTCCATGGTAGAGATCAATCCCTTAGTGGTCACCGAAGACCAGCAGGTGGTTGCCCTGGATGCCAAGATGGATGTGGACGCAAACAGCCTCTATCGCCATCCTGAGATTGTTGCCATGCGTGATGAGAGTGAGGAAGATCCTTTGGAGGTCGAGGCCTCAAGGCATAACCTCAACTACATCAATCTCGATGGCACCATCGGCAATATGGTTAATGGCGCTGGTCTTGCCATGGCCACCATGGATATCATCAAACAAGCCGGGGCTTCTCCGGCCAATTTTCTTGACGTGGGCGGCGGTGCTTCGGCTGAGATGGTTGAGCAGGGCTTCCGCCTCATCCTTCGTGATGAACGGGTTAAAGGGATTTTGATTAATATCTTCGGCGGTATTCTCCGTTGTGATGTGCTGGCCGAGGGTATTGTCCAGGCGGCCCGGGTGGTTGACATCAACGTGCCGGTGGTCATCCGCATGGAAGGAACCAATGTTGAAAAGGGCCGGGAGATTCTGGCCGCTTCCAAACTCAATCTGATCACAGCCCTTGACTTGGCTGATGCCGCTGCCAAGGTGGCAGCCATTGCAGGATAAGAAATATGGCGATTTTTGTTGATGGACAGACCCAGCTCCTTGTCCAGGGTATTACTGGCCGTGAGGGGCAATTCCACACCTCCCAATGCCGGGAGTACGGCACCCAGGTTGTGGCAGGTGTCACTCCGGGCAAAGGCGGTCAGATTTTAGATGGAGTGCCTGTTTTTAATACGGTTCATGAGGCGGTTACCAGAACCGGCGCCAATACATCCATGATTTTTGTGCCGCCTGCCTTTGCTGGAGACGCGATCATGGAGGCTGCCGATGCCGGTCT
Organism: Thermodesulfobacteriota bacterium; assembly: GCA_039715015.1. Lineage (GTDB taxonomy): Bacteria > Desulfobacterota > Desulfobulbia > Desulfobulbales > SURF-16 > BM506. The sequence continues at coordinate 44,648 of JBDLIE010000002.1, read as the reverse complement.
TGAGCTTATTGTTTGTATCACAGAAGGCATCCCGGTGATGGATATGCTCAAGGTGAAAACCTTTCTTGCCAATAAAAAGAGCCGTCTCATTGGTCCTAACTGTCCAGGGATCATAACTCCCGGCCATGCCAAGGTGGGAATCATGCCGGGTGCTATCCATAAGGCTGCTGGGCCCATTGGTGTGGTTTCCCGCTCCGGCACCCTGACCTACGAGGTGGTGGATCAGCTTACCAAACAAGGAATCGGTCAAACCACCTGCCTTGGCATTGGCGGAGATCCTGTCAATGGCACCAGCTTCATCGATTGCCTGGCTGCCTTTGAGGCGGATGATGAAACCAGGGGCGTGGTCATGGTTGGCGAGATCGGCGGCTCAGCTGAAGAAGAAGCCTCAAGATTTATTAAAGAAAAGATGAGCAAACCGGTGGTGGGCTTTATCGCTGGTTTGACAGCCCCCCCAGGAAGGCGCATGGGCCATGCTGGTGCCATTATTAGTGGCTCTGCAGGCACAGCAGCCGCGAAGATTGCCGCCATGAAAGCCGGAGGCGTTCAGGTCTGTGACAATTTGGGAACATTAGGACAGTTTTGCGCGCAGGTATTTAGGGCCTCTATTAAGTAATATGTGGGGAAATAGAGAAGATGGATGAAGAGGTCAACTGGAACCTCTTGCCAGCTTTGGGATGAGAGGGTCTTACCCCTTCAAGTGCGGCTGAAAGAAGACCATCTTAGCCGGATTAAGGATATCTTATGAGTAAAAAATATCGCGTTTTAATTGGCAAACCGGGCCTTGATGGCCATGACCGGGGGGCCAAAGTTATTGCCCAGGCCCTGCGCGATCAGGGTTTTGAAGTGATTTACACAGGAATTCGTCGTTCGCCGGCAGAAATTGCCGCGGCCGCTGTCCAGGAGGACGTTGCTGCAGTCGGTCTTTCATCACTCTCCGGTGCCCATCTTCGTCTCTTTCCCGCTGTTGTTGAGGAACTTGCCAAGGCCGGGGCCAGCGATATAGCTGTGGTGGGCGGTGGTGTCATTCCTGAGGAGGACATCGAAGCTTTAAAAGAGGCCGGTGTCCGTGAGATCTTCACCCCGGGGGCAACTCTGGAAGAGGTGATGAACGCCTTTCGGGACGCCTGCCAAAAAAATAGCAGGTAGAAATCAGTGGTCAGTTCATTGTTTGGATTGATCTGCTGATTTTTTTGTTACTGACTCCTGCAAACTAGCAACGGACTTTTTGTTTATGCCCGAAGTCGCCAAAATTATAAGCGGGGTGAGTCACGGCGATCCTCGCTCCATTGGCCGGGCTATCTCCATTGTTGAAAACCATGAACCGGCAGCCCATGCCATACTTGCCAGCCTTGATCCGGAAAAAATTGAGGCTTGTCTTGTTGTTGGCATAACCGGCCCCCCAGGGGCAGGAAAGTCGACGCTGACCAGCCAACTGATCAAGGAGTATCGCCGCCTCAAGAAGCGAATTGGTGTTGTTGCCGTGGATCCATCGTCCCCGCTCTCCGGTGGGGCTTTGCTTGGTGACCGGGTGCGGATGATGGGTCATGCCTTGGACAAAGACGTTGTCGTGCGCTCCATGGCAACCCGGGGGCGCCTTGGAGGTGTCTGTGGTTCTGCCGGCGCTGCCGTGCGGATCATGGCTCAGAGCGGTTGTGAAGTGGTACTTATCGAGACTGTGGGAGTAGGCCAGTCGGAGATGGACATTGTTCGCATGGCCGATCTCACTGCCATGGTTCTGGCCCCTGGGCTGGGTGATGATATTCAGGCCATGAAGGCCGGCCTTCTTGAGGTCGCCGACATTCTGGTAATCAATAAGTCTGATCTGCGCGGTGCCGATGCCTTGGTCCTCGATATGGAAAGTGTGGCCCGCCAACGCCAGGAGAGGCTGGGGCGTGCCACCAAGGTCTGCAGCACCATTGCCAGTCAAGGTGAAGGGGTGGCTGCCCTTATTCAGCGTGTCAATGAGGTGCATAAGGTCTTTGAGGAGAACGGCGAAATATCCCAGCGCCGCCTCCAGGCCAGGCGCTATGAGGTTATTGATTGGGCGGTGGAGTTGATTCGCCCCCAGATAGAGGCCTGCATCAATAAAGATGAAGAGTTTCATGGCGATCCCATGCTGCTTGCCAAGGATCTCCTTGCAGGGTTAGGGATACGTAGCAATAATTGAAAACCAAAGAAGACAAATGACAGATCATCCTTCCTATACATCATGGCAAGAAGAGGAGTTGGCGGCCTCCCTGGGCCGGTTTCCGGAACGCTATAAGACCTTTTATAATCATGGTGGCGCCGAGATCCCAAGGCTCTCACTGCCAACAACCATTGATGAAAATTATGAGGAAGAAATAGGCTTCCCAGGACGCTACCCCTATACCCGCGGAGTACAGCCCACCATGTATCGGGGCCGGCTGTGGACCATGCGTCAGTATGCTGGCTTTTCAACCGCCGCTGAATCCAATAAACGGTATCGCTATCTCCTGGAGCACGGCACTACAGGACTGTCTGTTGCCTTTGATCTGCCAACTCAGATTGGCTACGATTCGGACCATGCCATGGCCATGGGCGAGGTGGGCAAGGTGGGCGTTGCCATAGACTCTTTGGCCGATATGGAAAGCCTTTTTGCAGATATCCCACTCGATAAGGTTTCCACCTCCATGACTATCAATTCCCCGGCCATTGTTCTCCTTGCCATGTACGTGGTTGTTGCCGAGAAGCAGGGGGTGGCGGCAGATAAGCTCAAGGGAACTATCCAAAACGATATTTTGAAGGAGTATGTGGCTCGCGGCACCTATATCTATCCCCCTAAGCCCAGTTTGCGCCTTATTACTGATATCTTCCGGTGGTGCGGCAAGAATACGCCGCTCTTTAATACCATTTCCATCTCCGGCTACCATATCCGCGAGGCTGGTTCCACAGCAGTGCAGGAGGTGGCCTTTACCCTGGCACATGGTGTTACCTATGTGAAAACCGCCCTTGGGGCAGGTCTTGAGCTTGATCATTTTGCCAGACGCCTGGCCTTTTTCTTTAATGCCTCTTCCGATCTGCTTGAGGAGGTTGCTAAATTCCGGGCTGCCCGCAGGTTGTGGGCCAAAACCATGAAGGGGCTTGGCGCCAAGAAACCAAGCAGTTGGATGTTACGTTTCCATACCCAGACTGCAGGAAATACCCTAACGGCCCAGCAGATAGATAATAATATTGTCCGGGTCACTCTTCAGGCCCTTTCTGCTGTGTTGGGCGGCACCCAGTCATTGCATACCAACTCCCGGGACGAGGCCCTTTCTCTGCCCACCGAAGAATCGGTGCGCACAGCCCTGCGTACCCAGCAGATCATCGCCCATGAGTCTGGGGTGGCTAGTACCATTGATCCTTTAGGCGGTTCCTATTTTATTGAAGAACTCACTGATCGTATCGAGGATGAAGCCGAGGAGTTAATGGCCAAAATCGAGGAGGCCGGCGGTGTGGTGGACTGCATTGAGGACGGTTTCATCCAACGCCAGATTGAACACTCTGCCTACGAGTATCAAAAGGAGATCGAATCTGGGCAGCGCGTTATTGTCGGTGTCAACAAATTCCAAGTGGATGAGGAATTAAAGCCCCCCTTGCTGCGTGTTAAACCAGAGGTTGAGGCTGAACAAGTGCTCAGGTTGCAGAAGCTAAAGGCGGACCGTAATAATAACGAGGTGGAAAAATGCTTAGGCAACCTCAAGAATGCCGCAGAAAATGATCAGCAACTCATGGAGCCTGTTTTGAACTGCGTCCGCCAATACGCCACCTTGGGGGAGATTTGCGATGTCCTGCGCCAGGTATTCGGTGAATATCGAGACAGACAATAATTTGCCTCTTCATACAAAATCGTATATAAGGATGACCATTAAATGCTAAGTAAAATTGATCATATTGGTATAGCCGTGCGTTCCATTGATGAGGCCCGGAAATTTTACGAGCAGGCCTTGGGCCTTGTCTGTGAAGGCGAAGAAACGGTGGCGTCACAGAAGGTGAAAACAGCTTTTTTTGCGGTGGGTGAAGTGCATATCGAATTGCTCGAACCCACCCATGATGACAGTCCCATTGCTATTTTTTTAGAGAAGAAAGGCGAGGGCATTCATCATATCGCCTACCGGAGCGATGATATTGACGGCCAGTTAAAGCAGGCTGCAGATCAAGGATGTGCCTTGATCCATAAAAAACCGATACAGGGGGCCGGCGGCAAGGAAGTTGCCTTTCTTCATCCTAAGTCCAGCTTTGGTGTTCTCACCGAGTTTTGCTGTTCGAAGAAATAGTCTCCTCTCCTAAAGAATCATCCCGACCAGAACTAAATAGACTATGTCATTAATGCAAAAGAAACTTGATGAGCTTATGCAGAAAAGGGCGAAAGCCCGTCTCGGCGGAGGTCAGGAGCGTATAGATACCCTCCATGCCAAGGGACGCCTTACTGCCCGTGAACGGATCAACCTCCTCCTCGACGACGGTTCTTTTGAAGAGTTTGACATGTTCAAGACCCATCGCTGCCAAAATTTTGGTATGGAAGACAAGGTCTTTCTCGGTGATGGCGTGGTCACTGGTTACGGCACTGTTGGTGGACGACTGGTCTATGTCTATGCCCAGGATTTTACCGTGCTGGGCGGCTCCCTTTCTGAGACTCTGGCGGAAAAGATATGTAAGGTGATGGACCTGGCTGTGAAAAATGGCGCGCCTGTCATTGGCCTTAATGACTCGGGTGGTGCCCGGATTCAGGAAGGAATCGAAGCCTTGGCCGGCTATTCGGAAATCTTCCAGCGCAATGTGATGGCAAGCGGTGTGGTTCCCCAGATTTCTGCTATTTTCGGTCCCTGTGCCGGTGGCGCTGTTTACTCTCCAGCCCTCACGGATTTTGTCGTCATGGTCAAGACCAATAGCTATATGTTTCTCACCGGTCCCAAGGTCGTCAAGTCAGTGACCCATGAGGATGTCACTGTTGAGGAACTGGGCGGCGCTGATATGCATGCCTCCCAGAGTGGCGTTGCCGATTATGCGGCAGAGAGCGGGATAGACGCTGTTGAGTATGTAAAAAGGCTGCTTTCCTTTGTGCCCCAGAACAATATGGAAAGTGCGCCTCTGGTGATGAGCGACGACAGCCCTGACCGGCGTAACGAAGCCCTTAATATCTTGATCCCGGAAAATCCCAACGAAGCGTACGACATGAAGGAAGTGATCGTTGGCACCGTTGATGGCGGCGATTTTTTTGAGATTAAGGAGAAATTCGCTCCTAATATTATTACCGGATTTGCCAGATATAACGGCCATAGTGTCGGTATCGTCGCCAACCAGCCCATGCATCTGTCCGGCGTGCTTGATATTAATGCATCGGTGAAGGCGGCTCGTTTCGTGCGATTTTGTGACTGTTTTAATATTCCGGTGGTGACCCTGGTGGATGTCCCCGGCTTTTTGCCAGGCACGAACCAGGAGTATAACGGGGTGATCCGCAACGGCGCCAAAATTCTCTATGCCTATGCCGAGGCCACCATCCCTAAAGTCACGGTGGTGACTAGAAAGGCCTATGGCGGTGCTTATTGCGTGATGAGTTCAAAACATCTGCGTGGTGATATTAACTATGCCTGGCCTTCCGCAGAAATTGCCGTCATGGGCGGCAAGGGAGCGGTGGAGGTGCTTTATTCCCGCGAGGCGCAAGGTTCTGATGATCCCGCCGCCTTTCTGGCCGAAAAGGAGCAAGAGTATAGCGACACCATGGCAAATCCATATGTTGCGGCACAGCGCGGCTATATCGATGATATTATTGAACCGGCCCGCACCCGTTTTCGGATCATCAAAGCCCTTGAGATGCTGAAAAATAAACGGGATTCTAATCCCATGAAAAAACATGGTAATATCCCTCTGTAGCCAGAGTTGATGGCGTGTTTTGCATTGCCGAGGATGAAATTAGAATGAATTTTTCCCTTGCCGAGATTAGTTTCGATAATTTGATTACCCCTGAGTTTAATGCTGTTTTTTTCAGCATCTTCGGGATGATCATGGTTTTTGCCGGTCTTTTTGTGATCAGCATCTACATAGCCGTTCTCCCCAAGCTCCTCGCTTTGCCGTCAAGGTTGAAAAAGAGGGCTGTTAAAAATAAAGAAGAGAGTGAACCAGTGGAAAAGGATATTCTCCTTGCCATTGCCGTTGCTCTTCATCTTCAGCAAGATTTTCCTGAGGAGAATGAAAAGATAACCTGGAAGAGCCATGGTGATTTGGATTCACCCTGGAAGATTTCCGGCCGGGTCCATGGCCTGTCCGTCCGTTCCCATGCCGGCCGTAGCGCCTTGTCAGGTAGATAAAAAATCTAACCCGTCGTCATCCCCTATTTAATTTATGCGAGAATATAATCTTTCCATATCCGGTCAACCTTATACGGTATCTGTGCTCAAAGTCACCGATGAAGAGGTGGTTGCCAAGGTCAATGGCGTCGAGCATACCGTGGCCATTAATGAGATCAAAAATCTTACTCCTACTGCCAGTTTGCCAGTTGGCGAGACTCAGCCTGTCTCTCCGGTTACCCTGGTCCAGCCGGCAGCCACTTCCCCCCGTGTAGCTGCGGCCGGAACTGGTCTTATCTCTTCCCCGATCCCCGGTCATATTCTTGAGATTTGCATCAGTGTCGGCGAGAAGGTTCTTGAAGGCCAGAAACTCTTGGTGCTTGAGGCCATGAAACTGGAGAACATCATCACGGCTCATCGTTCCGGAGTGATTAAAGAAATACTGGTGAGACAGGGCGATGCAGTGACCCACGGCCAGGGTATGGTTGAAATAGACTAGGCGGGTAATCTGTGGAAATCTCAAGTTTTTTTACAAATTCCGGCTTTGCCCACATGACGTGGGGCAATGCCATTATGATCGTCATCGGCCTGGTGTTCATTGTCCTGGCCATCACCAAGGATTACGAGCCGTTACTTCTGGTGCCCATTGGCTTTGGCATCTTAATCGGTAATATTCCCCCCATCGCCAATATGCCGCTCAGTGTCTATGATGACGGCAGCGTTCTTAAATATCTTTACGCCGGTGTGACCAAGGGTATCTATCCCCCCCTGATTTTTCTGGGTATCGGCGCCATGACCGATTTTTCCACCATGCTGTCCAACCCCAAGCTTATTCTGCTGGGGGCCGCAGCCCAGATCGGCGTTTTCCTGACCTTTGCCGGCGCTATTGTTCTTGGTTTTTCTGTTCAGCAGGCTGGCGCCATTGGAATTATCGGCGGGGCGGATGGTCCCACCGCCATCTTTCTTTCTTCAATGATAGCCCCAGAGCTTCTTGGACCCATTGCCATTGCTGCCTATTCCTATATGGCCTTGGTCCCGGTTATCCAACCTCCTGTTATGTACCTGCTCACCACAAAGGAGGAACGCCGGATTCATATGAAGCCGCCACGTCATGTCTCGCGGCGCGAGCGCATTATCTTTCCCATAGTGGCCTTCTTGATATGTGCTCTCCTTGCCCCTGGTTCCATGACCCTGCTGGGGATGCTCTTTTTCGGCAATCTTCTCAAAGAGTCAACGGTGACCGACCGCTTGGCAAACTCGGCCCGCAACGCCCTCATTGACATTGTTACCATTCTTCTTGGATTCACGGTTGGTGCCTCCACCCAGGCCCAGATCTTTTTAAACCCCCAGTCCATTTTTATCTTTGTCCTCGGCGCATTGTCCTTTGTGGTGGCCACTGGCGGCGGCCTGCTGTTTGCCAAACTTATGAATCTCTTCTTAAAAGAGAAGATTAACCCTCTTATTGGCGCTGCCGGAGTTTCTGCTGTACCTGATTCGGCCCGTGTTGTTCAGGCTGTTGGCCAGAAGGAGGACCCTTCTAATTTTCTGCTCATGCACGCCATGGCGCCCAATGTCTCTGGAGTGATCGGATCTGCCATTGCTGCTGGTGTGCTCTGGTCCGCGTTGGGCAACTTCTAGTTTCTTTCACCTGATCGGCAAAGAACATGAGTTCTTGATCTTCGAGCTCTACTGACAGTGAAGATTAATGGTTCTTACACACCAAAAAGGCCTGCTGGTTTTCCAGCAGGCCTTTTTGGTGTGTGAATGTTGCGACTTTTGTGAAGCAGTTTCTAGAAATCCTCGAAATCATCATCGTCAAAGGGGATGACTTCTTCAGCCTTTTTTTTGGCAGCGCTTTTGGATGGCATACTAAGCTGTTGCGCTTTTGGCACGGCTGAAATTTGTTTAGCAGGTGCGGCGGGGCTGGGAGTCGCCGTTGCAGCAGGTTTATCGCCATTACTGCCACCCACCATGGTCTGAAGTTCACGGATTGTCTGGTCCATGGCCATGACCTGAGAGGCCAGCTCTTCAGCGGCGGAAGCCGTCTCTTCTGCTGTTGCTGCATTGTCCTGGGTGACAGTTTCAATCTGGGTAATTGAGGAGTTAATAACATCAACCCCCTTGGCCTGTTCACCTGAAGCCGTGGATATCTCCGTGATCAATGTTGAGATGCGATCAGATGCTTCATTGGCAACACTAAACATCTCATTGGTTTCTTGGGCAAGCTGTGAGCCGGTTTTGATCTTGTCAACCGTGGAATCGATAAGGGTTGAGGTTTCACCGGCCGACTCTGCAGCACGCATAGCAAGGTTGCGAACCTCATCAGCAACCACGGCAAAACCAGCACCTGCCTCACCGGCCCTGGCCGCCTCCACCGCAGCATTCAAGGCAAGCAGATTGGTCTGGAAGGCAATTTCGTCAATAGTTTTGACAATGCGCTGGGTGTCCTCACTGGCTTTGGAAATTTCAGTCATAGAATCAGTGAGTTTGACCATGGATCCATCTGCAGACAACATATTGTCTTGAACCCCTTTCATGGTGGTGTCGGCCTGCTGGGTATTATCAGCATTCTGTCTGGTTAAGGAGTTGATTTCTTCCAGTGAAGCAGAGGTGTTCTCCAGGCTCACTGCCTGATCGGAAGCCCCGGCCGCCATGGTTTGGCTGGAGGAGGCTATGTGACCGGAGACAGCAGTGATTTGGCGAGAGGCCTCAGCCATTGCATTAACGGCGCCAGAGAGAAGATTGATAACATTCTTTGCAGTAAAAAAGGCGATGAAACAGCCAAAGATAATCGTCGCCAAGCTGAGAATTGTGACCGCGTTTTTTGTATTCTTGCCGGCCGCCAGCATGGTCTTGTCGGTCATAATGTTTTCGCCAACAAAATTTCTGATTGCCCCAATAGCCTCCAAAGTTTCTTTCATGTGGGGCAGGGTGGTGGAGCTATAAATTTCGTTGGCCTTTTTCATGCCGAGGAGATTTTCTTCCGCATCGTAGCGTAATTCATCCAAGACAGAGAGGGTGGCGTTGAGATTGATCAAGATCTCCTTCTGCATAATTTTAGCAGCGGCATCAAATTTCTTTTGGGCCAGGAGTTCCTTGACTCTGCCAGCAGTGGCATGCATGGCATTATGACTTCCATGGAGACTGTCCCACATCTCCTTGAAGTCGGCGCTGCCGTTGGCATAGGCGGCCTTACCCTGATCAGATACCATGAATGTGCCGAGCTTACAGGTTTTGGGGTCTGTGGAAACGCCTCTCACCACACTATCCCTGTTAAGAATGGCGGTGAACAGGCGCATGGCCCAGCTTCGGTGGGCGGCATCAATCTCGACAAGGCGTATTGGCAGGGTCACATCTGCATGCTTGTACGCCGCTTTGATGGCAATGGCAGACTTGTGCATATGCTCATGGGGTTCTTCAAGTGCTTTGAGCAGCGGCTTGAGGCCTGGCAGGAGATGCTCGGCCTCTTGACGCCCTTGGCCAAAAAGCCATTTTCCCAGGGCACACTCTCGATGGTCGGTTTGGACCTTAAGGGTGGTGACGGCGTCATCGGTGAGCAGTCTGTTGACCTGCTGGGCCCACTTGAGATGGTCCCCTTCCCGTTGAGCCAGGATAGAATCAAGCTCTTTGCCGCTAATGACCTCTTCAGCATCATAGATGATTGTACCCACCCCGAAATAACTGATGGCGGTAATGCCGACGAGCAAGATAAGAATGATGCTGTAACCAAAAATAATTTTTTTACCAATGGTCATGTTTTTCCAGTTCATAAGATTTCTTTTCCGTACAGGTTGAGGCGAGCTAAACCTCAGTTGTTAAACTTTTAATATGAAAAAAATAAACGTGTTTATAGCTGGTACATAAGGTTATTTTGAGGATTTTTAGACGAAATATCAAGCTAAATTAGCTAAATAGCCAGGCGTCAATTGAGGGTGACGTTCATTGAAAATGCTTATGATATGATCAAGATATGACAAGCTCTCGGTTTTCCTGAGGAAAATATGAGAAACTTGATTGGGAAGGGAAGAGGCGCTGGCCGAGAGAAAAGATTCTACTTATTGATCCAGGCGTGTACTTGCTGATCGGAAAACAATGGGATAACAGCGGCCCCAATATTATTGGCACGCTGTTATCCCAAAATAGGCTGATTTATTTCACTTCAACGATTTCGATATCAAAATTCAGGGTTTTGCCTGCCATGGGATGATTGACATCCATTTTGACACTTTCGTCATTAATTTCTGCAACAGTGGCTGGAACTGGCTGGCCTTGCTGGTTTGTGAGTTGGAGCATCATCCCTACTTCGAGCTTCATGTCCTCAGGGAAGTTTGCGCTGGGAATATCCACGAGAAGCTCTTCGTTTCTGGGGCCATAAGCCTCTTCAGGGGCAAGGGTGATCTTCTTGCTTTCCCCCTCTTTCATACCTACTACGGCATGGTCAAAACCTTGGATCATCTGTCCGGCACCCACTTCAAAAGAGAGGGGCTCGCGGCCCTGGGAAGAGTCAAAAACCTCGCCATCTTCAAAGGTGCCAGTGTAGTGGACACTGACCTGATTACCTGCTTCAATTGTCATTACGTCTATCTCCTTAGGAAATTGTCCGTGGCTTTGAGAGGAAAAATCCTCAGCAAGCCCCGGGAAAATGATTTTCTTTGTAAAATATTTGCCAATCTACTCTTAATTAGCGAAAAAATCTCAGGAAAAGAGGTTTTTTCCCTCCTTTACGTGAAAATAAGTGTATCATTAAATTGTTACATCCCATTCATGAAAAAACAGTGAGTCCTGAGATGGTTTCCGCAAAAAACGCAAAGGCAAAAAAAAAGAGAGCAACCGCTGAAGATAAAGGACCTGATGATTATTGGCAGAAGAAGCTTGATCTCGACAAAAAGGGAATCAAACTCTTCACCCAGACGGTATACAGCAACTGGTGCAAGTCATGCGGTATCTGCATCGCCCTCTGCCCAAAACATGTCTACGATAAAAACGACTTGGGCGGGCCTATTGTGGCGCGAGCTGACGATTGTATAGGCTGCCGGATTTGCGAGGTCCATTGTCCTGATTTTGCCATTTCTATAACGGAGCGCTATCCTGACCGGCGAGTAGGGCGGCGGGATGGTTGACGTTCAAATGTCTCATTAACTAAAGTGCCGGTGCCAAGAATATGGATGACAGCTTAGAAAAGGATAAAAAACACCTGCTGCAAGGTAACGAAGCCATTGTTGAGGGGGCCTTAGCTGCGGGGTGCCGTTTTTATGCGGGATACCCCATTACTCCATCCTCTGAGATTGCTGAGGAGATGAGCCGCCGCCTTCCTTCCATAGGTGGCACCTTCATCCAGATGGAGGATGAGTTGGCTTCCATGGGCGCTATTATAGGGGCCTCTTTGGCTGGCACGAAATCAATGACCGCAACCTCTGGTCCAGGTTTTTCATTAATGCAGGAAAATCTTGGTTTTGCCTGTATGACAGAGGTGCCGGTTGTGGTGGTTAATGTCATGCGCGGAGGGCCATCCACTGGTATGCCCACCTCACCAGCCCAGGCTGATGTCATGCAGGCCCGGTGGGGCACCCATGGTGACCACGCCATTATCGTCATGGCAGTTTCTTCGGTGGGTGATTCCTATGAAATTACGGTTCACGCCTTCAACCTTTCTGAAAAATACCGAGTGCCGGTGATACTCCTGGCAGATGAGATCGTCGGCCATACCCGCGAGGCTGTGACTTTACCTCCCAATAACCCCATGGAAGTATTCAACCGGATCAAACCCAGCGTGCCACCGGAATGGTATGAACCATACGAAGACAATAGCCGTGGGGTGCCGCCCATGGCTGCCATGGGTTCCGGCTATCGGCATCATGTCACCGGCCTTATGCACGACACCAAGGGGTTTCCCTGTTTTCGGCCCGATGTTGTAAAGGCCTTCCATAAAAGGATGGCCCGCAAACTCGCTAACGGTGCCAATGACATCCAGATGACCAAGGGCTATATGCTTGATGATGCCGAGCTGGCTATCATCACCTTTGGGGCGGTGTCCCGCTCCGCCATTCGGGCCGTGAAAATGGCCAGGGCACGTGGCATTAAGGCCGGCTTTTTGCAGCTTGTCACCCTTTTCCCCTTTCCTAAAATGGCGGTGGACTCTGTGCTCAGGCAATGCCGGGCTGTGCTTGTCCCAGAGATGAATATGGGCCAGATTGTTCGCGAAGTACGGGCTGTAAATAAGAGCGCCACCTTAAAACAGCTCAATCGTTTTGACGGCCTGCTGATTACCCCTGATCAGATTTTTGAAAAATTATTAAACATGTAGCTTGGCGAGGATTACCCATGGTTGAACACGCTGCAAAGGTCCGCCACGATTTTTTACGGCATGATATGCAATTCCCCCATGTCTGGTGTCCTGGCTGTGGGCTGGGGATTGTTCTCGGTTCTCTCATTCGGGCCACGGCCAGTCTTGATATTTCTCAGGATGAACTTGTTCTGGCCTCGGGAATCGGCTGTACCGGCAGGATGCCGGCCTATGTTGATTTCAACACTTTGCATACCACCCATGGCCGGGCCCTCACCTTTGCCACCGGCATCAAGCTTGCCAATCCAGAGCTTACGGTGCTGACGGTTATGGGCGATGGTGATGCCACAGCCATTGGTGGTAATCATTTTATCCATGCCGCCCGCCGCAATCTCAATATCACGGCCATCATCGTCAATAACCAGATTTATGGCATGACAGGTGGCCAATATTCGCCAACGACTCCCTACGGAGCCAAGGCAACCACAGCTTTTTACGGTAATATCGAGCACGCTTTTTCCATTGCCGAATTAGCAGTAACGGCGGGCGCCTCTTATGTGGCCAGGGGCACGGTGCACCATGTGCCCCAGCTTGATAAATTGATCAAGCAGGGGGTTGAAAAAAAGGGCTTTGCCGTGATTGAAGTGGTTTCAAATTGTCATACCTATTACGGACGCCAGAATAATATGCCAGACCCTGTGGCATTCCAGCTCTGGATGAAGGAAAATGCCGTCAGCGTGACCAAGGCCGCAAAGATGAGTGAAGAAGAGATGAAGGGGAAGTTCAGCATTGGCGTACTTGCCAATATCACCAAACCTTTTTACACCAAAGAGTATCAGAAAATCAGAGCCAGGGCCGGTGATGAGGTTTTCCCCATCGAGGAAGAGCCTGAGGTGCAATGTGAGCCAGATCGTGATGACGAGTATTAACCTGTCTTGATTAGGTAGAGAATATGGAAAAAGATCGATATGAGATACGGTTTGGAGGCTCCGGCGGCCAAGGGGTGATTACCGCTGCAGTCATCATGGCTGAGGCTGCCGGTGTCTATGACGGCTTCCATGTCTGCCAGACCCAGAGTTACGGGCCCCAATCACGGGGAGGGAATTCAAAGGCTGAGCTGATTATTAGCAGAAAAGAAATTGATTATCCCAAGGTGATCAAGATGGACTGTCTGCTTGCCATGAACCAGACAGCTCTGGATGATTATTTCTACGATTTTGAACCAAACGGATTGCTGGTGGTGGATTCTACCTTTGTCGATCAGACTCCGACAAGCCGGGCCATCTCATTACCATTTACGGCCATGGCCCGCGAATTGGGGAAGGAGATTGTTGCCAATATTGTCGCCATTGGTGCTGTGGCAAAATTATCCGGTAAGGTTTCTCTAAGTAGTGTGGAGAAGGCGGTGCTTGCCAGAGTGCCGGAGAAGTTTCGTGAACTTAATTACCAGGCCCTGCTTGCCGGAATTAAGGCCGCTGAAGAGGTTGATCTCAGCAAGCTGCCGAGTTCCATTCCCTTAGAGGATGTTTATGGGGATGCCACGAGCTAACAGGCTGGTTATCTAAGCTTTATTTATCTTGCTCCGTCCAGTTAGGAATAAGGCTGACTGGCCGCCCATTGCCAAGTTTGACCTTGTCCAGCATAGTCAGGTTATTTTGGCTAATCATGCCGCGCAGAGTCTCTACGTATGTTTTTCCTTTCTCCGAGTATTTTTCTAGCCCAGCTGCCAGAGCGTAGCCGTCAAGGGGTTCATTTCTCTTGCGCATGCCGCTGCGGAGACGTCTGAACTCTAAGTATGCCTTGTTGGTGTTGAGATTCTTTGCAAAGGCCGCCATGGAGTCAAGGGGCGTCACAAAATCAGCAATGCGATAATCTCCCAATTCGCTACGCTGATTTGCCGGACGCAGGCCGCTCCCCCAGCGCCATTGGCCAAAGAGGGCGTTGCCTTCCATGGCAAAACGGGAGGTGGCATAGGCACTTTCATAGGCAGCCTGGCCAAGGGCCATGGAAGTAGGAATAATGTCCACCCTGCGCAGGAGGGCAGCAAGATGCTTTTCTGAAAGAGCTTTACTATACGACCTGCTAACCACCTTATAATCGACAGCCAGTTCATGGAGCCAGGTGGATTCTGATAGGTTGATTTCTGTTTTTTTCTTTTTGGCAAGAAGGCTGATCAGCTGTTTGCGTTCAGCGGCAATGAGCTCATTAATACGCAGAATAAGCGGCAGCATGGTTCGGTAGAAGAGTGATTTCTTGAAGGCAATGCTTTCGTCCCTCGCCCACGTATTAATAATGTTGGCAAGGTAGATACGGGGCACGTCAACATGGCCACTGGCCAGGTTTTCCATGGTGAAACCAATCCTCTGATAATAATCCCAAACTTCTCGGGCTGAAGAAACAGAGAGTTCCTGGGGCAGTGACGTAAAGGGAATGTGCTTGCTCTGGCTGGTGAGAGGCATGAGGACATTGTCAACCTTTCTTTCATGGCGTTTGGTCATGGTCAGGAAAAGAGCCAAGGCCAAAAGCAGCACGGCCGTAGAAAGGCCTATCCATTGCAGGGCGTATGGCGGTAATTGTTTTTTCAGCATAGCTCCGGCTGTTATTAATATCGTTAGTAAGATGAGGGGGAAAGGCCTTGAAGTTCCTTCCACGAAAGGATGTCACGTTGGAGCAGAAAGGAATTATGATTTTGGAAAAGGGCGATGGCTTCTTTAAGTGATTGTTTTGAAAAATGAAGACGGGGCCATTTATCAGCGCTAAGTTCCCTGGCCTTTTCAAGAATCTTGATGGTGCCAAGAGAAAGCTGGACTGAGGTGTTGTCCCTGGCTTCACCCGTAAAACATTTGCTGCAGATCACGCCGTTTTTGGCGGAAACAAAAACAAAATTCTCTCTATTGCTTACTTGTGCTCCACATTGAGCACAGGATGAAAGATGAAGGTGAAATCCCAGGAGTGTTAACAGGTGAAGCTGAAAGAGAAGAAGGGTCGGTATAGGTTTGCTGGTTGTGAGCTGGTTGTACGTCCAGGCAAGGAGCTGGAAAATGTTGTCATCCCTGTCATGATCAGCAGTCCAGCCTAAGATGAGTTCACAGACAAGGGTGGAACAGACAAAACGTCCGTAATTTGCGCGAAGGGCAGGAAATGGGTTGAGAAGTTCTGCTTCATCAACGCGCATCAGGGAAGAGTACTTATTGTCGGCAACAACGATATTGAGATGGTTAAAAAGCTCAAGTTTGCCGACAAAACGTTTTTTGCTTCTCTTTGCGCCTTTGGCAATGGCCGTTATTTTGCCGAGATCAAGGGTGAAAAAGGTAATAATCTTATCAGATTCACCATGGTCGAAAATCTTTAGAACCAAGGCCTCGGTTTCGTGCCTTGCCATTTTTAGGGGAAAACGTCTGGGGGGAGGGTGATGGCAAGGGGGCCGTCATGGCTGTTGTCAATGGGAACAGGGGAGCCGTTTAGGGTGAGTTCCACGGCATCTGCGGTATCAACATGGAGGGTGATATGGCTTGCCGCAACCCAGGTGCTTTCTTCCCCTGAGTTGAATATATATTTCTCAGGGTGATCATCATCCTGGGTAATGGAAATACGTGTTTTTTTGAGAAAGCGGATGTGGAGGTTCAACGATTGGAAAAGGCTTGGGAGATGTTCTGTCTCCTCATTTTTGATAACCGTGGGTGAAACATCCTGCTGAGCAAGGGTTTTCGGCTCAGGTGTAACAGGTTCGACGCTGATTTTTGCTGGAGTGGTGGTTGGCGGAGAAGTTTCAGATGAAGAGCTTTTTTCTTTGAGCATCTGGTCATCAACTACCGGCTCAATAGTTGGAGCTTGAGTTTGCTCGTCGTCACCCTCTAAAGGTATTTTCCCGGCTGATTTCGGAGACACCAAAAGAGTTTGCTGGGGAGGGGTAGAGGCAATGATTTTTAATTGCTTAACCTCCTTTTGTTTAATAACAAGCGGAGGGCTCGTTTGTTCCTGAGGATTGGGAATTGTCGTCAGGGCGGCAGGGGATGGGGTGTCGTCGGCCTGAAAGAAAAAGCAGGCCAGACTTATGACAATAACAATGAGGAGAAGAAGAAAAAAGAAGCGCGATGAGAGAAAGAAGGGTGAAGATTCAGCCATGCTTTCTCCTGATAAGATCTCAGGTGGTGTGTTTGTTACGTTGCCCCATTCATTACTGAATCTTTCGAGGATATCAGCTTGATTAAGACCAAGATGGGCCGCATAAATTTTCACAAAACCTTTTGTGAAAACTGCAAGGGGAAGAAGGCCCCTGTTGCCTGACTCAAGGGCGTGTAATGTTTCAGGAGTGATGCGGGTTGCTACGGAAACCTCCTCGATGGACTGTTTTTTCCGTTGCCGTTGCCGTTGGAGATAGAGGCCCAATGACTGATTGGTCTCAGTGCCTGATTTTTCATCGTTTGCAGTCAATTCGTTTTTGCTGTTTTCCTGGGTCATGTGATCCCCTACTGGAAGATGTGAAACTTGGAAAAAAACAGATTTAAGCAGATTGAAACAACTTTTTACTATAGTTCACAAAGACTTATGGTGCAAATCCTGATGGAAGTTAATGAGGTGTAGTTCTAGTTCTTCTTGTGGTTGTAACAAGAGGAGTGCATATTAAAGTTGTTCTTTAACGTAGGAAAGCTCGCGGAGTTGCGTGACCCAAAGGTCAAATTTTTCCTTTAACCGTTGTTCGTGCAATAAGGCGCGGATTTCTTCACGTACTGTCTCCAAGGGTGCCTGGGTAATGGTGCTTCCTGACTTGGTTGATAGGAGTTTGAAAAATTGAAAACTCTTGCCACTTTCAATAATGTTACTTACCTCACCAGGACGAAGTCCTGTGAGGCCTTCCTGCATAGCGGTGGAAAGTTCATCACGAAGAAAAATACCGATGTCACCACCATCCACAGCCGAGGGCAGATCAGAGTATGACTTGGCGATTTCTTTAAAATTCTCGCCGGCCATAACCATGCCGCGGAGCTGTTTGGCCCGCATTTGAGCCTCATTTTTATTCGCGGATTTACCCCCCTGTCCCCATAAGCAACCGATCTGAAGAATATGAAGACCGTCTCCTTCGCCCTGTTGGCCATACTGGGTGCTGTAATACTCTTCAATTTGCTCGTTGGTTATGACTACCTTTGAGCGGATCTCAACGCTGATCAAACGCTGGCGGATAATCTGGCTGCGCAGGTTATTCTTGTACATCTTCGGGGTAATGCCAGCCTTGGCAAGTTCGGCTTTGAATGCCTCTTCCGTTAAGTTATTTTGCTCCATGATCCGGAAGTACTGCATTTCTATTTCCTCATCCTGAATCGTAATGCCGCGTTTTGCTGCACGTTGGGCAATGAGTTTCCGTTCGATGAGACCAGAAAGAATGGTTTGTCGCGCTTCGGCAAGGGCTTGGGCCCGTTCTTCAAGAGGGGCCTGTTCACGTATTTTTTCAAAGTGCAGGGCCCCCTCATTGTTTAGTTCCGAAAGGGTAATAAGGTCATCATTGACCACAGCTACAACACGGTCAATAACTTCGGCTAAAGCCAGCGAGGGAAACAAAAGCAGAAAAACAAGAATACGAATAGTGGAAAACATAGGGTGTGATAAAGAGATTAAAGATGGCAATTTTTTACGTTATGATAGGAAGTTAGATGTTATATATCATCCGCCATGAGCTGCCGCAAGACTTTTTTCGTCGAGGAAAAAATGGCATCACTACTCTTGGTGGAAGCAGTCACCACCAGCCTGTTATCTGGAGTAAGACGCATGGTTCCTCTGGAGTGTTGAACCATGAGCAGTATCTGCTCCGGCGCCACTGGTGTTTCTTCCATAAAGGAAAAAGCCAGGGAGCCCGGCCCCTGATCAAGCTTGGCAATACAAAGAGGCCGCATCATCATTTTTAGTTCAATAATTTGCAGTAAATTTTCTGTCTGCGAAGGGATTTTGCCATAGCGGTCTACAAGCTCTTCACGCAGATCTGCAAGAAGGTCCATCTCGGCAATGCTGGAGATTTTCCGGTAGGCAATATAACGTTGTTCCGTGTCAAGGATGTACGAGGTTGGAATCAGCGCTGAAAGCTGGAGGTTGATCTCCGGTTCGAAGTCAGGGACCTGTTCTTGCTGATCACCTTCAAGTCCCCGTCTTTTGAGGTCTTCTACGGTTCGTTGCAAAAGATCGAGATAGAGGTCATAGCCCACCGCCGCGATATTGCCGCTTTGGGATTCCCCGAGGATATTGCCACCGCCGCGAATCTGCAGGTCGCTCATGGCAAGTTTGAAACCGCCACCCAGTTCATTATAGTCCATCAAGGCCCGGAGGCGTTGTTTTGCATCCTTTGAAAGACCGTCAAGTGACGGCACCAGCAGATAAGCATAGGCCTGTTTTCGGGAACGGCCAACCCTGCCTCGGAGCTGGTAAATGCCAGCTAAACCGAGACGGTCAGCCCGAGTGATAATAATCGTATTGGCATTTGGGATATCAAGGCCTGATTCAATGATCGTGGTGCAGATCAAGACATCGATACGGTGGTTGACAAAATCAACCATGATCTCTTCCAGGACCTTGCCCGGCATCTGGCCGTGGGCTACGGCCACTCGCGCCTCAGGAACCAGCTTCTGCAGACGGCGGGCAACCTCGTGGATGGACTGCACCCGGTTATGGACCAGAAACACCTGGCCGCCACGCTGCATCTCCTTAATGACCGCCTCTTTAATGACCAGATCGTCATGGCGGGCCACAAAGGTCTTCACACTGCGCCGATGCTGGGGAGGCGAGCTGATCACCGACAGATCACGGACGCCAAGCAAGGAGAGCTGGAGGGTACGGGGAATAGGGGTGGCTGTTAGGGTGAGAACATCAACATTATGGCGCAGTTTTTTGAGTTTTTCTTTATGGGTGACGCCAAAACGATGTTCCTCATCAATAATAAGTAGGCCCAGGCGGTTAAAAGAAACATCTTTGGATAAGAGTCGATGGGTGCCAATAAGAACATCCACCTGGCCGTTGCTAAGGTCCTTGATGATCTCTCTTTGTTCCTTGGTTGACCGGAAGCGGTTCAGACTTTCCACCCGGACCGGGAAGCCGGCAAAACGTTCCTTAAAAGACTCGGCATGCTGCTCGGCAAGAACGGTGGTGGGGACCAAAACAGCCACCTGAAAGCCGTCTTCCACAACCTTAAAAGCAGCGCGGATGGCAACCTCGGTCTTCCCATAACCAACATCGCCGCAGACTAAGCGGTCCATGGTACGCTGCGAGGTAAGATCGTCAAGGCAGCTGTTAATGGAATTAAGTTGGCCTTCGGTTTCATTATAGGGAAAGGATTCCGTCAGCTCATGGAAGAGTTCCCCAGGTTCTGAAAAGGCATGCCCTTCGGCGACCTGTCTCTTGGCATAGAGTTTGAGGAGATCCTGGGCCACCTTCCAAACAGCTTCCTTGACCTTGCTCTTGGTTTTGGCCCAGGCCTTGCCTCCCAAGGCATCTATCTTTGGTTTCTTATCTGATAGGCCCTTATATTTGCTGACTGTATTGATGCGGTCGATGGGCACATAGAGCTTGTCGTTATCCTTGAACTCGATGTGGAGAAAATCGTTGCTGATGGCGCCCAAGGTCATATTAACAATGCCCTGGTACATGCCGATGCCGTGGGTGGAATGGACAATCAGTTCCCCATTGGCGAGCTGGTCAAAGCTCACTGAGTCACCAGCGGCTGGATGCTTGCGCCTCCTGCGTGGACCGAGCTGTTTTTCGCCGAACAGCTCGGTTTCGGAAAAGAAATGAATTTTTTCCAGGGGCAGATCAAAGCCCTGACTCAAAGACTCCGGAACCAAGACCACCTGTTCAGAGTTAGATTGCTGATTTGTGAAGGGCAGCTCCTGCACTCTGATATCCAGGCCATGCTGACTCAGAATATCATGGAGGTTGTGGAGGTGGCGGGCGGAACGGCAGCTGATAATGGCCTGATGTCCTTGTTCCTGCAGGGTCTGGATATGGTGGACAAGGGGACTGAGCAAGCCTTCTTTTTGCCGACGAAGATCAAGATCCTGTTTGAGCAGGGTGTGGTTTCCGCAAGAAATTGCCAGCGTCTCTTGATCCGGACTTACAAAGTCATGAACCTGTAGCCTGCTGAAGGAGGAGAGTTGACGCTCCAGATCGTCTTCGCCAAGAAAGAGCTGGGAAGGTTTTAACGCTGGCTGGCTTGTTAGTTTTGCCTCTTGGTAGTTAGAATCAATTCGTTCGCGGACAAGTTGCAGGGATTGGTGCTGCGCAAGAGAGTTGACCTCGATAATCAGAGTGTTCTCCGGCAGGACATCAAGCACTGTATCCGTGTTTTCATAAAAAAGAGGGAGAAAGAATTCAATACCAGGAAAGGGGCATTTTTCGCCAAGATACTCTTTGATTTTATGACTCGCTTCAGAAGACCAGCCTTCTTTTTCAGCCAAAGAGGCAAAGGATGAGGCAATGGTGCGACAATCGCTATCGCCTCCCGGGAAAAGAATGTCACTCACCGGTAAGAGGATGGTTTCTGAAACTTCTTTGATTGAGCGCTGACTGATGGGGTCAAAATAACGGATGGATTCAACTGTATCGCCAAAAAAATCGAGGCGGAGGGGGGCGTCGACTCCCTCAGTGCCGGCAATGGCAAAGGAGGGTGGGAAAATGTCGATAATGCCGCCACGGACCGTGAACTCTCCGCTGTTTTGCACCAGTGAAACATGTTCGTAACCGCTGTTCGTCAGTTTGACGACAAGGTCGTCTCGGTCAATATCTTCACCGGCCTCGATAAGCTCTGCCAGATTATCAAGGAGATTAACAGGGGCAATTCTCCGGAGAAGGGCATCTGCGGCGATCACTGTCGCATAGTTTTCACCTTCCACCATCTGATAAAGAGTGGAAAGGCGGGCAGATACGGTGTGAGGATCAGGGCTAAGCGGGGTGTAGGGCGGAATGTCGTAACTGGGAAAATTAAGGACCTGCTTGCTGGTGAAGATGCGCAGGTCCCTCTCCATGGTTGCGGCAATATCCTCATTGGGGGCAATGAGAAGAAGAGGCCGGTTCATCTCCTCAAGGCAACGGGCGGCAAAAAGAGCGAGAGCTGGCGGGCGAAGACCTGATACGTGAGATATCTCGCCTGGAGCGCCTTTTTTTATGTGGTTAAGCAGTTGTTCCATGGTTTGCTACAAAAAAAGAATCGCCACAGCAGCACGATAAGCTGCCATGGCGAAAAAAATATGATTAGGCTTTCCGGGCTTTAGAATGAACCACCGATGGAGAAATCCCAGATGGAGGAATCTTCATCACCTTTGGGGTCGAGATTTTTACCCCACTCCAGGCGCAGGGGGCCCATGGGGGACAGCCAGCGGAAACCAAAACCCACGCCATGACGAAGTGTGTCTACGTTCCAGTTATTTGAATAATCATCAAGATCATATCCGTACTCCTCTTTGAGGAGACTGTAGAAGGAGTCGGTGGAAGCGAATTTATAAGTGCGGTCCCAAACTTGACCGGTATCGTAGAAAACAACGCCGCTTAAACCCGCCTCTTCAAAGAGGGGGAAGGTAAATTCCAGGTTGGCATAGGCCATTTCCGTACCACCGATTCTCTCGTTTGTTTCGGTGTCAATGGGGCTAATTCTGCCATTTTCAAAACCACGAACCGTGGAGAGGCCACCGAGGTAGAAACGTTCATATACCGGTAACTTGCTTGGCTCATTAAGGAGCTCGTTGCCGGGGTCATCTTCGTTGATGTAACCAGCTGCCAGCTTGGCGTGAAAAACTACTTTCCAAAATACAGGGAAATACCAGCTTGTGGAGGCCTCGGTTTTGGTGAACTCACTGTCACCGCCGAGGAAACCTCCGGCCTTCTTGGTGGAGATGATATTCCTTGAACCTTTAGTGGGTAAGTAGCGGCGGTCTCTGGTGTCACGAACCACACCACCGGAAATAAAATGAGAGGTCTCAATGTCCTGGGAATCGACGATTATCTGTGAGGCCGCAACGCTCAGATCACTGAGCTTTGAGTCATCCATGCCCACACTGGCAAAGGCAGACCACCTTCCCCAAAGCGGGTAGCCGAAACGCAGCGCGCCACCGCTGGAGTCCTTGGTGTAGTCGTCAAATTCATGCTCCCAGCTGTAAAGATCAAAGCCAAAGAGGAGTTTGGAGTCGTTGAGGTGAGGCTCGGTGAATTTTAGGTTGTAGCGGGTGTTTGAACCACCGATATTGGCCTGCAGGGTCAGGTGCTGGCCTCGGCCCAGGAAATTTTCCTGGCTGACCTCAGCCATGAAGGTCAGGTTGTCCACCGAGCTATAGCCGGCGCCGATGGAAAACGTACCAGTGGCCTTTTCCTTGACCTCCACCAAAACGTCCATCATGTTTTCTTCGTCAGTGGGTTCCGGGGTGACGCTGACATCTTCAAAATAGTCGAGACGCCTTAAGCGGGCAGTCGATTTTTTAATGGCGGTGGCATCGTAAATGTCATTCTCACTGATGACCATTTTTCTACGGATGACCTTGTCGCGGGTACGGCTGTTTCCTTTAATGATAATGCGGTTGACGTGGACAAGATCACCCTGAGTGATATGGAGAACAACGTTTACCCGTTTATTTTCTACGTCTTTTTTTGTCTCTGGGGAGATATCAGCAAAGGCGTAGCCCTTGGAGGCATAAAAATCAGTGAGAAGCAGTGTGTCTTTGCGAAGGGTTTCCCGGGTGAAATAACGTTCATCACCTAGTTTGGTGAGAACCATAAGGGAAGCCTTGTCTTCCAGGAGGTCTCCCTGGAGATCAAAGGTGCCGACCTTGTAGCGTTCCCCCTCTTGGATATTAAAGGTGAGATAGAGCCAGTTTCCTTTTTTCTCAATTTCAGGTTCGCCAATCTTGACATCAACAAAGCCGTGATTCTGATAAAAAGCGCCGATACGATTGGCATCTTCTTTAGCTGAGTCTCTTTTAAGAACTCCTGACTCTGTAAACCAGGACAACCAGCCCTTTTCAGAGGTGATCATAATGTCGAGGAGCTCGTTGTCGCTGAAGGTTGTGTTGCCGTTAAAGACAATATCTTTAATGTATACCTTCTTGCCTTCGACGATATTATACTGAATAGCTACATAATCTTTTTTGGGGTAGGTGATTTTGGTCGTCACCCTGGTGTTGTAAAAACCCTTTGATTTATATAGTAGGCGTATAAGGCTTGAAGATTTGTTGACCTGGTGAGGGCTGTAGATGGTGTTGGCTGTTACGGTCAACACCTCTTTGATGTCTTCTTCTTTGATTTCCTTGGCGCCTTTGATTTCCACCCTGGCAATGATCTCTTTTTCTTTGACGATGAAGGTGATTCGTTTGCCTTCGTTGCTCCCGCGGACATCAATGGAAATGTCATCAAAATAGCCCATTTTAAAGATAGAGCGTAAATCCTTGCGAAGGAGGGCGGCGTTGTAAACATCACCGGCCCTGTTTTCGATATGGCGGAGGATTGCACCGCTATCAATGCGGGTATTGCCCTTGATGTTTATGGAAGCGATACGAAAAAAGCGACCTGTGAAGGCGGTTATTTCTTTGGCAAGTTTGTTGACCGTGGGTTGCAGGGTGGCTTTAGTGGCCTGGCCAAAGGTAGAAGGTCTTGAGGTGTTATCTATGAGGTCAAAGATTGTTAAGTCGATTGAGATTTGATCCCCGAGCTTGGTGGCACTGCCGGTGACGACATAATCGTAGCCAAGCCCGGCACTAAAGGCCCTTATTTTCTTAAAGGCAGGGGGCCAGATTCCTTCATAGTTGAGTTTTTTTGCGGTATCTCGACGATTATAAAAAGCTTGATTCTCGGCCTCTGCTGCTGCTGAGAAGGCCTGGTCCATGGCCTGACTAAAATTGTCTCCCTGCAAACTTTTTGTTTTCAGGGGAAGAAAGAGGGTGTTGGCCTTGCCGTTTGCAGCATGGCTCAAGGCAGGCAGGAGCAGGAAAGAAAGTATGAGAAGAAGAGAAAAGGACTTGAGCGGCAGTCTACGTTGATTCATATTGGGTGGCTCTTCCGTTCTGGAGATAGGTGAGATTTTGATTATATTTAACAACTCAAGGTGATAATTAAGCAGGTGTGCATGGGGAGAGGTGAGTTGAAAACGTCAATATTGTATAGTGTTACGCCTCATTGGACAGTGCAGGTGAAAAAGTAACGCAATGTAGCGGCAATTGTCGAAAAAGTCATGGCAAAAGGTCACAAGGATGGCAATTTTCCCCTGATTTTGAGGGGTTTTTAAAAAAGAGTACTTTGTTTAAAATGTATGGTCCTTTAAAACGCCGTTTTGCAGAACCATACATCGATCCATCCGGCCTGCTAATTCATAATTATGGGTGACCATGACGGTGGTAAGGTTAAACTCTTTATTTAAAGTTTGTAAGAGGTCAAACACTTTGCCGCCGCTTTCAGGGTCGAGGTTGCCCGTTGGCTCGTCAGCAAGCAGCAGAGCAGGTTTGCGGACCAGGGCACGGGCGAGAGCCACACGCTGCTGCTCGCCACCGGAAAGTTCACTCACCGGTTGATGTTCATGGCCTGCCAGGCCCACTGTTGTTAACAGGCTTAACGCATAGTCATGAAGATCTTGACCTTGAGAACCGGCGATCAGGCCAGGCATGATAGTGTTTTCCAGGGCGGTAAATTCAGGCAATAGGTGGTGAAATTGAAAGACGAAACCAATCGTGGTGTTCCTGAACTTGGCTAGGTCGTTATCGCTTTTGCTGCTGAGGTCATCGCCGCCACAAACAAAGGAGCCTGAGTCAGGTCTTGCCAGCCCTCCAAAGAGATGGAGCAGGGTTGTTTTGCCAGTGCCTGAGGCACCGATAATTGCAACCATTTCTCCGGAATCAATAGAAATGTTGACATCTTGAAGGATGTTAACTCGCTGCTCTCCAGAGCCGAAATGTTTACTAATATTTTTTGCTACAAAGAGGGGTTCATTCTTGACCATAGAGGAGCCATGTACTTTGCTTGAGGAAGGTGTTGTCGGATGTCCTTATGAAATCCTCAACGAGATTACGCCAACTTGCAAGATAAGGCAAGGAAAGGAAGGAAATGTTCCTGAAAAACCTGGAGAGTATTTTCTTTAGCTTCGGTGCGAATATTGTTTGAGAAGTGATTTTTTAAACTTGAAGCACCTTTTACGTAACATAGAAAAAATGGAGTGGGTGTGATGAAGAGAAAAAAGTTAGCAATAATTTGTGGGGTTTGTTTTGCATGGGGCCTTGTTGCCTGTTCCGGAGGAGGGCCTGATCTTGAAGAGGGGATGTGGGAGATTACCACTGAGGTCAATATGCCAGGCATGCCCATGAAGATTCCAGCCATGGTGTATCGGCAATGTCTTACTAAGGATGATGTTGTCCCGAAACAGGGGTCTGCCAACCAGGAAATTTGTACGTATTCCTCACCAAAGGTCAAAGGTAATACCGTAAGCTGGTCCATGGAATGCAAGAGTCCGGGCGGCAAAACCAAGAGTGAGACCGAGATTACCTACAGGGGGGCAAGTTTTGACGGCACCATGACCATGAGCATGTCAGGTGCTGTCGAGATGAGTGGTGAAAATACTATTTCCGGACGCAGGATAGGGGAATGTCAGTAGCGCAGGGAGGTGGATGGCTCCACCTTTGCTGCCTGCCAAGACGGGTAGAGCGTTGCCGACAGGGTGATTGCTACTGCGGCAAAGGCTATAAGACCGACATCAAGAGGAAGCACTTTGATGGGCAGGGTGGAGATAGGATAGACGTCGCTGGGAAGCTCAATAAATTTATAACGGCTGAGCAGTTTGCATACCCCAAGTCCGCCCCCGAGTCCCAATAAGGTTCCGCTGATCCCGATAAAGAGGCCTTCGTAAATGAAAATCCGCAGGATTTGATTGGCGGTGGCGCCCATGGCCTTGAGGATGGCAATGTCCTTTGTCTTTTCCATAACCACCATGATCAGGGTGGAGATGATGTTAAAGGCGGCCACCAAAACGATGAGGGTGAGGATGATGAACATGGCTGTTTTTTCCAGCTTTAGGGCGGAAAAGAGGTTGTAGTTCATGGCCATCCAGTCTTTGACCAGGAAGGTTTCGCCCAGGCTGGTTTTCAGTTCGGCCGCTACCTCGGCAGCTTCGTCAATATCTCTAATAGTCACCTCAATGCCGTGGACCTGCTCGGAGATATCAAAAAAATCCTGGGCCGTGCTTAAATCTATATAGACCAGGGATGAATCATATTCGTACATTCCGGTCTCAAAGATACCTGTTACCTGGCAGGACTTGATCCGTGGAATAATCCCCATAGGGGAAAGAGGGCCGGAGGGGGAGAGTAGCCGCAGTCTGTCACCCATATGGACCCGGAGCTGCTTAGCAAGCTGGGCACCGATAATAATTCCCGGTGGGTCACCGGCCGAGGCCGGCAGCAGACTTTCTAGGCCTTTGCCATGGATGAGCTGGTTTGGCAGGGAAAGCACCTGCCCGGCTGAGTCAGGGTCAATCCCCCGTACCACGCAGCCGCTCCCGCCACTGCCGGTGGTGATCATTGACTGGCCGTAAACATAAGGAGTGGCCCCGGTAACCTCGGGATGGCTCCTCACAGTGGCAAGGACCTCTTCATAGCCTTTCATGGCGCCGCCGAACTTCTGGACAACAATATGTGAGTTGACACCGAGAATTTTGTCGCGAAACTCTTCACCAAAGCCGGTCATCACAGCAATTACAATAATGAGGGCCATGACCCCGACAGCCACCCCTGCCACGGAAATAAGCGAAATCAGTGAGATAAATCCCTTCTTCCTAGTGGCTTTGAGGTAACGCAGGCAGACAAAGAGTTCAAAATTCATAAAGTATTATTTGGCCTCCGGACGAAGATGAGGAAAGAGAATCACGTCACGGATGGATGCCGAGTTGGTCAGCAGCATGGTAAGACGGTCGATACCAATACCTTCACCGGCAGCCGGCGGCATTCCGTATTCCAGGGCCCGGACAAAATCGTAGTCTACCTCAGGGAAAATCTCCTCATCATCCCCGCGCTCAGCCACCTGTTTTTCCAGGCGTTCTTTCTGGTCGATGGGATCGTTAAGCTCACTGAAGGCATTGGCGATTTCACGGCCGGTAATGAAAAGCTCAAAACGGTCTGTGACACTTGGGTCGTCATCATTGCAGCGCGCCAGTGGCGAGACCTCGGTGGGGTAGGCTGTGATAAAGGTGGGGTTGATCAGCTCTTCTTCGACAAGGAGGTCAAAAAGCTCCATCTTGGCCTTGCCTGGACCAGCTTTTTCTTCAAGTTCTAAACCTTTTTCTTTGGCAAGATCCATGACCTTCTGGGGATCAGCCAGGATGTCGGCGCTTATGCCACCGACCTTCTGCAGGGCTTCATCCATGGTGTAGCGTTTCCACGGTGGGGTGAGGTCAACCGGCTGCTCTTCGAATTCTATAACCAGGGTGTTGTTCACCTCCTGGCAGATGGAGGTGACCATCTCCTCAGTAAGATCCATAAGGTCCTGGTAAGTGGCATATGCCTGATAAAACTCAAGCATGGTGAATTCCGGATTATGACGGGTGGAAAGACCCTCATTACGGAAATTACGGTTGATTTCAAAAACCCTTTCAAAACCGCCGACCAGAAGGCGTTTGAGGTAAAGCTCCGGGGCAACCCGAAGGTAGAGATCCATGCCCAGGGCATTATGGTGGGTCTTAAAAGGTTTGGCTGTGGCACCGCCGGCAATGGGATGCATCATCGGTGTTTCCACCTCCAGAAAATCTCGGCTCTCAAGGAATTCCCGGACTAAGCGCATGATCTGGACGCGCTTACGAAAGGTGTCGCGTACCTCAGGATTGACGATGAGATCCACATACCGTTGGCGATAGCGGATTTCCACATCGGTGAGGCCGTGGAATTTCTCAGGCAGGGGGCGCAGAGATTTTGTGATCGGCGTAAAGGTGCTGACATTAATGGTGGGCTCACCTTTCTTGGTACGAAAGAGGGTGCCGGTGCAGCCGAGAATGTCGCCGATATCAAATTTTTTAAAGACTTCGAATCGTTCTTCGCCAACCACCTGTTTTTTGATATAGATCTGGCCGCGTCCAGATTCGTCCTGCAGTTGGAGGAAAGCGGCCTTGCCAAAGTCGCGCATGGCAATAATGCGGCCGGCAACAGTAAATTCTCCCTCGCTCAAGGCAGATTCTGGATCGTTATAAGCGCTTTGGGGTAATGCCTGGCGCAGGGAATGAAGGGGTTTGAAGTCATTGATGTACAAATTTACACCAAGGTCCGCCATTTCGGCGGCTTTTTGTCTGCGTTGTTGAAGTGTTTGGTTTAAGTCTTCCATATAAATCGGTTGTGTCCGTATTAAAGTGACCCGAAGTGCAGCTGGGCCTAAATATATTTTTAAAATTTAGGGGAGATATTCCTGGCGCAGGGCTGCCGATACGTCGCGGGTCATTTCAAGGACCTTTTTGGCGGCCTCTGAGGAAAGAGAACCGGTGCCGCAGCTGGGAGTGATAAGGCTCTGGGCGAGGATTGAGGAATAATCCCAGCCAGCGCTGCACAGCTGGTCGGCCTGTTTTTTCCAAAGCTCAGTCAGGCTTTCGCTGGATTCCTTGAGGACATCCTCTTCCTTGGCAGTGGGGACGATGCCCCAGGCTATGATGCCACCTCGCTTCAAGAAGGCATGGATTTCTTTTTCATAAGAAACAAAACGATCAAAGAAACCATAGGCGTCAAAATTGATGATGTCGTAATCAAGAGACAAGAGTAGGGGCCAGTCGGTATTGGCGCAGACATGGACCCCTGCCAAGCCACCGGCTCCTTTGATGGCAGTAATGATTTCGGCCTGGTCTTCGGCAAGACTCTCCTTTGAAATAGAGATGAAAGCGGAAGAGCCAAGGCCAGCCAAGGCCGGTTCATCCATAAAAAGGATGACATTATCATTAATCTTCTTAAGAAACTCCACCTGCCAGGCAGCCTTCATGGCCAAACCCTTATGGATGATCTCGCGTAGAGCCGGGTCGTAATAGGTGGCGCGTTGCTCCTGGTCCGTTACTCCGGTAAGGAGGGTGAAGGGCCCGGTGATCTGGCCTTTGACAGCAACCGAGTTTGTGTCCTTCATTCTCTCGGCCAGACGGTAAAGACCAGCCGCTCTGTCATTACTGACCTGAAAACGAGACTGAAGCAGGCCCGCAGGATCTTCGCGGAGAGTAAGATACTCCTCAAAAAAGGCCAGTGTCTCGTTGGCAAATTCCTCAGTAAGGGTATTGAAATATGTTTTGCCGCCCTCCTCACGAGCCAGGCCCGGAAAGCCTTCAAGAAACTGAACGAGCATACCTTCCTGAGCAAGGCCGGGGAGTTGAGGCCACAGGGGGATTTCCGGGGTGTGATCCAGGATCCAGTCCAGAGCCTGGTCATGACTATCAAGAGGAATTGAACCGATGAGGGTTGGTAACCCGTTTGCTGAAAATGATGTCTGGGTCATGTCTGAACCATTTGTCCAAAAAATGAAAAATAAAAGCCACGAAACATGGGCAATGTCGATGAAAATATAAAGGGTAGTAGCTAGCAATTCTCCCGCTCTCTGTCAATACATTAATAGCGGTTGCAACAGGCAGTAAAGGTGGTTTGCCATAAGTAATTAAATAACAAATTGCCGGTATTTTAGGTCACTCGTAAAGACTATTTATCAGCTCTTTGCTCCCTCTACCTTGACTGTGAGGACAAAGTTGATTATTTTTGTTCGGTTCTAGCGAGAGTGGCGGAATTGGTAGACGCACTGGATTTAGGATCCAGCGCCTTTGGTGTGGGGGTTCGACTCCCCCCTCTCGCACCAGTTGTCAGGTTCGAAGGTTGTCAGGACTCTCTGGAAAGCCTTCTTTTTTTATTTTTCTGGCCCCCTATGGGCCAGGAAGAGAATCGTTTACACAAATAAGGAATAAATCCAATGCAGGTTAGTGTTGAAGAATCCGGCGCCCTTGGTCGCGCGCTCACTATTGTTGTCCCGGAAAAAGATGTTAAAAAACGTCTTGATAAGGCATTCCGCAAGTTAGCCGGCGAGGTTGAAATCCGTGGCTTTCGTAAGGGCAAAGCTCCCCGTAAGGTACTTGAGAAAAATTACGGCGAGTCCGTTTATAGCGAAGTTGCCGACAAGATCGTTCAGGATACCTATTTTGACGCCTTGGAAGAAACCAAGCTTGAGGCCGTTGTTCACCCTGACATCCGTTCTCACAATTTTGATGATGCCGGTTCCTTTACCTATGTTGCAGAGATCGATATCAAACCTGAGTTTAAACTGGCTGATTACAAGGGGCTAGAAGTAGAGCTGCCTGAACTTAAGGTCAGCGACGATGATATCAATACTAAGCTTGAGAGCATGCGTCGTGAAATGGCCCCTCTGCGGACCGTTGAAGATCGTGGCGCCGGCCAAGACGATGTCATTACCATCGACTTTACCGCCTATGAAGGCGGCACAGTAATGGATAACGTCAAGGGTACTGATTATCCTATTGATATCGGTTCGGGCAAGAATGGTAAAATCTTTGAAGATGCCATGGTCGACCTGAAAACCGGTGATGAAGTTACCAAGGAAATTGAGTTTCCTGCTGACTTTGCTAACCAGATTCTGGGTGGGAAAAATGTAGAGTTCCATATCACTGTTAAGGACCTCAAAGAGCGAATCCTGGCTGAGATCAATGACGAGTTTGCCCAGGAAGTTTCTGAAGATTTCAAGACCCTTGATGACCTGAAAGCAGACATCAAAAAGAATATTGCTGATGAGCGTGAAAAAGGACGTTCCGGTGATCTCACCGACGTCATTATGCTGCAACTTCTTGAGAACAACGACTTTGCGGTGCCTGAGCGCTTGGTTGCCCATGAAATAAGCCATCACATCAGCCAGCTGGAAAAGACCTTAGAACAACAGGGTATGAATTTGGAGGCCGCCGGTATCAGTCGTGAGAAACTCATTGAAGATTATAGGGAAGATGCCGAAAAAAGAGTGAAGGGCGATTTCATTTTAAAGCAGATCGGCGAGGTAGAGGACATTAAGGTAGAAGATGATGATCTCACCAAAGGTTTCGAGCGTATTGCCGCCCAATATGCCATGACTGTCGACGATGTTAAAAAATATTTTGCCCGCCGTGAGGATCTCCTGCCCTTTATGCATGAGATTCTTAATGAAAAGATCGTTGAGTTTTTACGCAGCGAATCAAAAGTTACTTATGTAGCAGCTAGCGAAGATGCAGGAGAGAAAGCATGAGTCTGATTCCCATGGTAGTGGAGCAAACCCCCAGGGGGGAGCGCGCCTTTGATATATATTCACGGCTTTTAAAAGAGCGCATTATTTTCCTTGGTACCCAGGTCACGGATGATATTGCTAATCTTATTATTGCCCAGCTCCTCTTTTTAGAGGCGGATGATCCGGATAAGGATATTACATTTTATATCAACTCTCCGGGTGGCTCTGTGACAGCCGGTTTGGCAATCTATGATACTATGCAGTATATAAAGTGTGATATAGCCACTCTCTGTATGGGACAGGCTTCATCCATGGGAGCTTTTCTTTTGGCATCGGGAACTCAAGGCAAGCGCCACTCCCTGCCTAATGCCCGGATAATGATTCATCAACCCATGGGCGGTTTCCAGGGGCAGGCCTCGGATATTGATATCCACGCCAAAGAGATCTTGCGGATGCGGGAAGATCTGAACAAGATGTTGGTGAAGGCCACCGGTCAAACCTTGAAAAAAATTAGCAAGGATACAGATCGTGATTATTATTTGAGTGCAAAGGAAGCAAAGAAGTACGGCATCATTGATAAGGTGCTGGCTCATCGTGAACTTAGTGAAGAGGAAGGCTGATTATGGCCAGTAACAACACCGACGATCCTGATGTACTCTGTTCATTCTGCGGCAAGAGTCAGGAAGAAGTAAAAAAGCTCATCGCTGGACCTAATGTCTATATCTGTGATGAGTGTATTGACCTCTGCAATGACATTGTCCGCGAAGACTTGCAAAAAGCGCCAGCTCATGACGCCACCAAGTCCTCTCTGAAGCCCCGTGAGATTAAAAACCATCTGGACGATTATATAGTTGGCCAGGATATGGCCAAGCGGGCCTTGTCCGTGGCTGTCCATAATCATTATAAACGGGTTGGAGCCAATTACATTAATGACGGCTCAGATGTTGAGCTGCAGAAATCAAATATCATCCTCATTGGTCCCACAGGTTCCGGTAAAACTCTGGTCGCCCAGACCCTGGCCAAGGTTCTTAATGTGCCCTTTGCCATGGCTGACGCCACCACCCTGACCGAGGCCGGTTACGTTGGCGAGGATGTTGAAAACATCCTGGTTAGTTTGCTGCAGGCTGCAGACCATGATGTGGACCGGGCCCAACACGGTATCGTCTATATCGACGAGATCGATAAGATTGCCCGCAAATCAGATTCCGCCTCCATCACCCGTGATGTCTCAGGTGAGGGTGTTCAACAGGCCCTTCTTAAGATTATTGAGGGAACTGTGGCAAGCATTCCACCCAAAGGGGGGCGCAAGCATCCCCAGCAGGATTATATCCGCATTGATACCTCAAACATCCTCTTTGTTTGCGGCGGCGCCTTTGTAGGCCTTGATTCTGTGATCAAGCGGCGGACCGGCACAAAGTCCATGGGATTTGGTGCTAAAGTTGTTGGTGAGACCAGGAAGAAGATGGGTGAGGTTTTGGCCGATGTTCAGCCGGAGGATCTCCTGCAGTTTGGTCTTATCCCCGAGCTTGTTGGTCGTCTGCCTGTGATTTCCACCATGGATGAGCTTTCCGAGGACGATCTGGTTCGCATCCTTCAGGAACCTAAGAATGCCTTGACCAAGCAGTATCAAAAGCTTTTTGAGTTTGAGAATGTCCGCCTTCGCTTTACTGAGGGTGCCGTGACAGCCATTGCCAAGGAGGCTTTGAAGAGGAAGTCCGGTGCTCGCGGTCTACGTTCTGTGATGGAGAAGGCCATGCTTGAGATTATGTACGAACTGCCCTCTGAGGAGAACGTCAAGGAATGCGTGATCAGCGAGCAAGTTATCGTCAATGGTGATTATCCAGTAATCCTCTATGAAAATGAAACAAAAAAGAGTGCTTAGATGAGCAATCTTTCTTTTGTCTGATTTCTTAAGGCCACCCTGCCTCAGTGATTCTTTGCTGGGTTGGAGTGGCCTTCTTTTTGTCCAGC
This sequence comes from Thermodesulfobacteriota bacterium, assembly GCA_039715015.1. Taxonomy (GTDB): domain Bacteria; phylum Desulfobacterota; class Desulfobulbia; order Desulfobulbales; family SURF-16; genus BM506. The sequence goes on along the minus strand of JBDLIE010000002.1, from coordinate 10,895 downwards.
TTTTAGCAGTTAATTATTAATAAAATAATGATCTTATGAATTTAATCGACGACAATACCAGCCCCGGCGATAGTCAGGACCTGTATCCCATGATGCCCCTGCGGGATATCGTGCTTTACCCTCATATGGTTGCTCCCTTGGTGGTGGGCCGGAAAAAATCAATCGCGGCATTGGAAAAGGCCATGAAGGAGCGTTCCGAGATTTTTCTTGTCACCCAAATTGACGGTGCCGATGAAGATCCTGCCATTGACGCTGTCCATGATGTGGGAACCATTGCCGGTGTTCTCCAGCTCTTGCGTCTTCCCGATGGGACTATCAAGGCCTTGGTTGAAGGACGGCGCCGTGCCAGGATTACGGAATTTATCGATGAGGATGAATATCTGGCGGTTGAAGTTGGGTTATGCGAGGAAGATCTTGAGCAGGATGTGGAGACCGATGCCTATACCAGGCAGCTCCTCAATTCCTTCAATCTTTTCCGGAAGCATACCAAGAAGATCCCCAAGGAAGTTGCGGCCTCTTTGGCCAAGATCGATAAGGCTGCCAAGCTGGTTGATGTTCTTTCATCCCACCTCCCTTTAAAGGCGAATGAAAAGCAGAAAATCCTCGCTACGATAAGCGTTAAAAAGAGGATGGAACTCGTCTTGTCCCTCCTGCAGCGCGAGAGCGAGATTGCTACCCTGGAGCAGGACATCCGCTCTCAGGTGAAGCAGAAGATGGAGAAGACCCAGAAGGATTATTATCTGGCCGAACAGGTCAAGGTCATCCAGAAGGAGATGGGGCAGGAAGATGATGCTGCTTCTGAGATGAATGAGCTTAAAAAGCAGATTGATGCTAAAAAGCTTCCCAAGGCCGCCAGGGAAAAGGTCAATCAGGAATTTAAGAAACTGAAACTCATGTCACCTATGTCAGCCGAGGCCACGGTTGTCCGCAATTATATAGATGTGATTCTCAGCCTGCCCTGGTTGGCGAAGAAGCGTGACAAAAAGAGCGCTGTTGGTGCCGAAGCAATTCTCGACGCAGACCATTTCGGATTGAGCGAGCCCAAGGAACGCATCCTTGAATATCTTGCTGTTCAGGCCCAGGTCAAGAAGATCAAAGGACCGATCCTCTGTTTAGTTGGTCCTCCAGGTGTGGGAAAGACATCGCTGTCAAAATCGGTGGCCAGGGCCATGGGACGAAAATTTGCCAGACTCTCTCTGGGTGGTGTCCGTGATGAGGCCGAGATCCGCGGCCATCGGCGGACCTATATCGGCGCCATGCCCGGTAAGATCATCCAATCTTTGCAAAAGGTAAAGGTCAATAATCCTGTGTTCTGCCTTGATGAGATCGACAAGATGTCCACCGATTTTCGCGGTGATCCCTCTTCGGCTCTTCTAGAGGTTCTTGACCCGGAACAAAATAACACCTTTGCCGATCATTACCTGGACCTGGACTACGATCTGTCTGATGTTTTCTTTATTACCACAGCCAACAATCTGCCCTCCATTCCGCCACCACTGCGCGACAGAATGGAGGTTATTAAACTGAGTGGCTACACTGAAGAGGACAAGCTCCAGATCGCCAAGGGCTTTCTTGAGCCTAAGCAGCTTCAGGAAAACGGCTTTAGGCCAGGTGATATTTCCTTTACTGAAAAATCTGTTCTGGAGATTGTTCGCGGTTATACGCGGGAGGCCGGTGTCCGCAGCCTGGAGCGAACCTTGGCAAGTATCTGTCGCAAGGTTGCCCGTGACAGGTTGAAAAAAGGTAATAGTAAAAAGCGTTATAGGATAACGCCTAAGGCCGTTCGCAAGTATCTTGGTGCTCCGAAACATCGTTTTGGCTTAGCCGAAGATGTGGATCAGGTTGGTTTGACCACTGGTCTGGCCTGGACCGAGGTCGGCGGCGAACTCCTGCAAATAGAAACCGTGCTCATGCCAGGCAACGGCAAGCTGACCATCACCGGTAAGCTCGGCGATGTCATGCAGGAGTCGGCCCAGGCCGCCTTAAGCTATGTACGGGCCAACTCCTTGCGCCTCGGTCTTTCCCGGGATTTTTATCAGAAGCTTGATATCCATATTCATGTGCCTGAAGGGGCTATCCCTAAAGATGGTCCTTCTGCAGGAGTCACAATGGCAACCTCTATTGTTTCGGCCCTTCTTAAAATTCCGGTCCGTAAAGATGTTGCCATGACTGGGGAAATTACCCTGCGTGGCCGTGTTCTGCCCATAGGAGGCTTGACCGAGAAACTGCTTGCTGCCCGGAGGGGAAATATCGCTCATGTTCTTATTCCCAAAGAAAATGAGCGGGACCTGGAAAAGATACCAGCCAAGATTTTAAACAGCCTCGATATTCGTGTCATGGAGCATGCTGACCAAGTGCTGGAAGCAGCCCTTGTCTTGGATGGCGGCCAGGAACTCTTTAAGGAGTTAGCCCTGGAGCCTTTTTGTGCTGAAATGATCGATTTGACCAAGGAGAGTAGCCCGGTGGTTCCTCATTAAAAAAATGACAGTAAGCTGCTCTTTTTTTAAGAGGGTTTTTATTTTTTGAGTAGGTTTTTTTCGTTGACGTAGTCCTGCTACTTTGTTAAATAATCCCCTCACTCTGGGGCGGTTAGCTCAGCTGGGAGAGCATCGGCCTTACAAGCCGAGGGTCACAGGTTCGATCCCTGTACCGCCCACCAGTGCTAGTAAGTTTTGCAGCAGTTTGCAGATATAACGCTGCCAAATTTTTTATATAGTAAACGCTCTTTGCGGGGGCGTAGTTCAGTTGGTTAGAATGCCTGCCTGTCACGCAGGAGGTCGCGAGTTCGAGTCTCGTCGCTCCCGCCATCAGTACCAAGGGTCTAGAGGAATTCCTCTAGACCCTTTTTTTTATGCCTTTTTCAAATATGCACTCTAGATGACACATGAAAAGACGGCGGGCGATACTGAGAGTGAGAGCTCAGGGCCTTGCGACCATCTCCAGAAATGGTAAACCGTCTTATGCTAGATGCTGGTCTCTCCAACTGCGAAGAATATTTCTGGCAACACAGAGATGCGAGACTATTTCAACAATTATTCGGCCCGATTCTTCGGATAACCGAACTGCATAACGTATAAAATCTGGGTTATATTTCCTGCGTAGCTGAACCATCATCTTTTCCTCCTGTTATTATTTCGAGCAGTAACATAGCCAATGGTCTCGGGTTTTCGTAACAGGATCAGTGGGTTATGTTGGAGTTAAAAAGCTTAGTCTCCAGGTAAGATATAGAAGATAAAGAGTGGAGGATATTTTTTATACTAGAGGAGTTAAAAAACAGTTCATTTTTCCGGATTTTTTAGATAAATTTAAGGTTGAGCCATTTGTCAGGAACTTCTTGTGCTGGATATAGGCCTAGAATAAAGCCATATCTCAATCTAAAAGGATAAATGGAAGGAGTGTGTTTTTATGGGATCAATACTCAAAGAAGCACAACAGGAGGTATGTCGTTTAGCCAGCAATAATAAGGCTTTGTTTGATATCCTGCCCGACTTTCTCATTATCCTTAGAGATGATTGTACCATCGAAAGGATGAATGCCGCTGCCATTTCTAAGTTTGGTGATCTGACCCAGGAGAAGTGTTCAGATATTATTTTCGGCAAGGTTGGTCTTTGTGATGCCCTTGCATGCCCCCACAAGCATTGTGAAGACTCACGAAAATTTGGGGAAATAGCAGAACTCCAAATTTATGATGACCTGTATGTCGAATATACCTATGTCCCTTTTGAAGGGTATCATGGTCATAACCTTATTTTGTTTGTCATGCGTGATATTAGCAAGAGAAAGCAGAATGAGCTGGAACTCGCTAAATATCAAAATAACATAGAGTTAGTTCTTCAGGAAAAGATTGCTGTATTAAATGAGAGCATGAAAGTTCGTGAGCAACTCACCCAAGAGGTTAACATCCTAAAAAAAGAGATTGAAAGGATTGCTAATCCTGACATCATGGTGGGTGAAAGCAAGACCCTGGGTAATCTCCGTGAAATGATCTACCAGGTCGCAGACTCTGATGTGACAATCCTCATAACCGGTGAGTCCGGGACCGGTAAAGAGCTTGTCGCTGATATGGTCCATAAGAATAGTAGCAGGGTCGGGAAGCCCTTTCTCAAGTTTAATTGCTCTGCTGTTTCAGAGTCATTACTGGAAAGCGACCTTTTTGGTTATGAAAAGGGGGCATTCACCGGGGCAACATCATGCCGTAAGGGTAAGTTTGAGATAGTGGACGGCGGCACCATTTTTCTTGATGAGGTCGGTGATATCAGTCCAAACATGCAGGCTGCCCTGCTTCGAGTTCTTGAAAATGGCGAAATTGTAAGGGTTGGAGGGGCTTCCACTGTTAGGGTCGATGTTCGTGTCATTGCGGCAACCAATGTAGATCTCGTTGAGGCGGTTAATAAAGGGAAATTTCGCCAGGATCTCTATTACCGTCTCAATGTCATCGCTTTGCATCAGTCCCCACTTCGTGAACGTAAAGAGGATATTGTTGCTCTTGCAACCCATTTCTTAAAAAAATACAGAGATGTTTTTAAGAAAAAAATAGACTTTTTGCCCGACAATGTGATTTCCACCCTCCTGCTATATGATTGGCCAGGCAATATCAGGGAGCTTCAAAATGTTATGCAGCGAGCTGTGCTGTATTCTCGAGGCAATATGATCACAGCGGCTGATATTGACTTTGGAATAACCGGTATCAAAACGTACCCAAAGGCTGAGGATACAAAGGTAGAGGATGATGTGGTTTTAGATCAACCCCTGAAGGAGAGTGTCGCTGCATTTGAGAAAAAAGTTATTGGCGCCGCATTTGTGAAATGCAAGGGCAAGGCCCATGATGTTGCAAACATGTTAGGACTTGGCAAAACAGCACTCTATGAAAAAAATAAGAGGTATCAGATTAACCCTAAAACTTACAGGTAAAGTTTTTCTGGTTCGTTTTTTGCTTTCACATTAATGCTTAAAGATACAGTGGGCGATATTTGCGTTATTCTTTGCTTAGAATGATTGAAAATATTGGCATGAGCTGATTGGCATTAATGATACCGGGAGGCAAGATGACTTGTTGCTACCTTTGCAAAAGCAGTTTTGAATGTAGCCTGAAAAAAGGAGGTGTTTTTGTTCCTCTTCAGGATCATTTTGAACAATTTTGCCTTACAGATAATTTCATCAATTGCAGTCATTTTATTCAGTCTGCCTCTGCCTCAAATGGAGCTGTTTCAGCTTTTAACCCAATGCCGACTCTCTCGCAGGCGGAAAGAAGAGTCTTTGTGCGTCATAAGGCGGAGTTTTCTGTAGTTTTGTCTTCCTATGGAAAGGGAGGTAAAACTGCCGTTGTGCCCGACCCAAGCGCATTTGCTCAGACAATTGATTTCGCCCAGGGAGGAATGAGGGTGCAGGCACCGAAACAGCTGGCCCAAAAGGGGTTGGTGATTTTTAATTTTGGGGAAGGGTTCATCGCCCCTTTTTTGCATGGCATCGCAGAGGTTTGCTGGCAAAAAACATGTTTAGACGATGGCCTTTGGGAGGCAGGTCTGTCCTTCAAAGACCAGTTTGTCAAAGCAGTAATAGCTGTGCAAATGTCTTCCTGATTAACAATTCTCGTTTTTTTTGTATTTTTCTCCTTAGTTCTATTTTCCGTTTTTCCGAAAAAACGAACAGTTGGCCGTGGTAGTAGATTAAATCCTCATCAGAGCCAAATCCCTTAATTTTACAGCATAAAATTCCTAAATATTCCTGAGCGCACTCCTGTTGTCTTTGTATCCGTTGTGATGGAATTCTGCTTGTTTTTCATTAGAGAACAGTATGTTGCGTAAGTTTGTTCAGGCTTATGGTTGTATCTTTGTCCTGAAACGTTCGGATAACTGGAAGAAAAGAGGTTGTTCACAATGTTAGTTTTTCTTGGGTAGCTATCTTATATAATTTCTGTGATAAAATGTGGGCTAACTATCTTTAATTCTGATGTTTTTTGTCTTGTCTTGGTGGTTGTGGATATTTGTACGGGAGTATTGTCCATGTTGGCATAACTTGTGCTGATCTCTCACTAAAGGGCAAAAGGTCTGCGCGGGAAGCAGTGACTGAAGTCCAGTTGGCGACATGGGTCATTTTAGCGGCAAAAATTATAACCACTGGAGAGAGAAAATGAAAAAAACACTATTGTTGAGCGCGGCTTTGTCCGTAGGTGGCTGGGGGCTACTGGTTGGGAACGCTTCAGCGTTGACCATTACGCAGATGGATGACAAAATCTTTTTTCCTGATTATGTCAGCACGAGCCCAACTGCTGCATTGGTAAATAGAGATTATACTGTTGATGCAATCGGCGGTATGCCGCAGGTTTCTTCAATGACCATTCAGGTTGATGATAACACCATGAACCTTATGTCGGTGTCTATTGATGTCACTGACAGGCTTTTGCATGATACTCTGTTGATCAATACCTCTGTGGGGGCGGACTTCCATAGCTGGGAGTATATGGTTCGTGATTCGAACCTGTTTGGGAACACATATGCAAACCAAAGCACCATTCCTGCCGGGCTATATGGCGTTGGGGCTAATTATGCATATACATACGCTGATGTTAGCTGGGGTATAGTGCAGCGAAATGGCCATGTGAATGGTATTGAAGGAGATGATTTGAGGATGTGGGATGCTAACTTTGCCCCGACCTATGATGGGGTGACATTGTTTTATGATTTCTCTCAATACCAGATCCTTTGGGACGCAGGTAATTCCGTTGTTGCCTATACGCAATTTTGTGCTAATGATATAATCTACAATGAAGTTCCTGAGCCCGCTACGATGTTGCTGTTTGGCTCAGGCCTTGCCGGGCTTGCTGGCGCCGCTCGCCGCCGGAGAAGGGCATCCAGAAAGTAACTTGTTAAAACTTGAGGCTCTTTCAAGAAACCGCCCTGCATACAGATGTAGGGCGGTTTCTTTTTAATCATCATAATTTGGCAAGTTTGAAAAGTTGTCTACCGAGCGGTGTCCTACTTTTGTTCTCGCTGGTACTTTAAGAAATACATCGCAATCAAAGATGAAAGCTTCAGTTGATTTCGATTTTGTAAATCGCTTTACGTCACCCATTCTGTTTTTTCCAAATTCAAATAAATCTCTCATTCCTACGATTCTCTGAGGAATTACTCTTCTACTATAAATGTAGCGATTGTTTGCTAGACTATAAAACTGCGCCCATGATATCTTGTAATGAATAAGATAGATTACTCTCTGCATTGAGGGTAATGGTGGGGAAATGGTTTTTCTTGAATGGCCTGTTTGGCGCACTTTGTGATTATTGAGGCATAATGGAAGGGAATACATTTTTAGAAGATATCCTGAAGCAACAACAAAGAACCTGGCTCATTACCGGAGTGGCAGGCTTTATTGGTTCGAATCTTCTGGAGGCTCTTCTTCTGTCTGGTCAAAAGGTGGTGGGTCTTGATAATTTTTCCACCGGCAAACAGGAAAATTTGGAAGCTGTGCAAAGCTCTGTGGGGCCCAAAGCCTGGAGCCGTTTCCGGTTCAATAAGATGGATACCAGAGACCTGGGTGGTTGTCGCTCTTCCTGTGAGGGGGTTGATTTTGTCCTGCATCAGGCAGCATTGGGCAGTGTGCCCCGTTCCATTGAAGACCCTATAGGGACTAACCAGTCGAATATCGACGGTTTCCTTAATATGCTGGTGGCTGCCCGTGATGCCAAGGTTAAGCGGTTTGTTTATGCGGCATCCTCCTCCACCTATGGCGATCACCCAGGGCTTCCAAAGGTGGAGGACCAGATCGGCCGACCCCTCTCTCCCTATGCCGTAACCAAATATGTGAACGAACTCTACGCCAATGTTTTTGGCCGCACTTATGGCATGGAGACCATTGGTCTGCGTTATTTCAATGTGTTTGGCAGGAGGCAAGACCCGGAAGGAGCCTATGCTGCCGTTATTCCAAAGTGGATCGGTCAGCTTCTCAGACAAGAAGCCCCTGTTGTTAATGGTGATGGTGGAACAAGTCGGGACTTCTGCTATATAGACAACGTCATCCAGGCTAATTGTTTAAGCGCCCTCAGCACTGAGAGTGGCGCGGTGAATAGGGTGTACAATGTTGCCTTTGGTGAGCGGACCTCTTTAAATGAGCTTTTTGTTAGTATCCGGGCTGGAGTGGCGGCCTTTGTTCCTGAAGTGCAAACAATCGAGCCACAATACGGAGCAGAGAGGGCAGGGGATGTACGTCATTCACTGGCTGATATTGGTTTGGCCCGTAAATATCTGGGCTATGATCCCAAGGTGGATGTCAAAAAAGGAATGGAGATGACCGTTAAGTGGTATGTTGAAAATATGGGCTAAACAAGAGCCCGAATGCGGATCAGGGTAGAGGGAAAAATACAGCGTTTCTTGGCTTATCTCCTTAAGGCTCAAAATATACTTTTCGTTGTTGCCCAGATGTCGACTCTGAACTTACCCTGATGTAAAAGATACATTTTGTCCCCAGACAGAGGTGATCTTTTGGAAGAGGTAATTAACAAACAGTCTCCTGGGATTTTTCTTGTCTCTTTGCCCCGGGTCACGGTGGTTCTTGTCTGTTTTGCCGCAGTATATCTGCTGCTCCAAGGGGTAAGCGGCACCCGAACAACCCCGATTTTGCAATCTTTAAGTAGTTTTCCTAAGTCTCTCGGACCCTATGAGCTGCAGGCGACCCAGTTCTCTTCTTCGGCCGTGGTCGAAATGCTCGGCGTCACTGATTATATCAGCTACAGCTACCAGAAAGAAGGTGCTCAACGGGTGAGTCTGTATGCTGCATATTATGACGCTGTCAACGACAGGCAGGGCTATCATTCTCCAAAAAATTGTCTCCCGGGTTCCGGTTGGGGGATTGCTGAGGTAAAGCCGAGAGAAATTCGGCCTGCCCATGCGCCTGACAACCCTAAGGTGATCACCGAGATGGTCATCCGTAACCGCAACGACTACCAGGTTGTCTATTACTGGTATCAGAACCGGGGGCGGATCATTGCCTCCGAATATCTGGAACGGGTATATCGTGTTCTTGATTCGCTTTTTCTGCGGCGCAGCGATGGTTCATTTATCCGTATTATTGTCGATGTCCCCGAGGGTTCCAATCTGGCTGAGGCAGAGGGCTTGGCCGCGGATTTTTCTGGCCTCGTCCTGACCGAACTTCAGGATTTTCTGCCTGGGAGATGATGGAAATGAGCGTGATCAATTACAAAACTACCCTGACCGATCAGGGGCTGGTTCGTCTAGCGCTTGTGCTGCTTGCCCTGGGAGGTCTTTATTATCCCGTTTTGGTGCAACTCGCCGAGACCTGGGCCGTGAATGATAATTTTTCCCATGGTTATTTTATCCCTCTGGTCAGCATCTATATGATTTTTTCGCTGCGGGAACAGTTGCAAAAGGAAACTATCCGGCCCAGCAACTGGGGGCTGTTGATTCTACTCTGTGGACTTGCTTTGTTGATTTTGGCAACAGTGGCGTCGTTAAACTTCATGCAGCAGGCATCTTTGCTCATTGTTCTCTGGGGCATAGCGCTTTATTTTTTTGGGCGCAGGTGGGGCGCCCTTCTCTTTGTACCCATCGCATACCTTATTTTCATGATTCCCATCCCCGCCATTCTTTGGAACAAGATAGCCTTTCCCATGCAGCTTTATTCATCGGCCATGACGGAGATGATTATCCGGATGTTTGGGGTGACGATATATCGGGAAGGGAATGTTCTGTATCTTGTTGAAACAACCCTTGAAGTGGTAGATGCTTGTTCCGGCCTTCGCTCTCTTACCACAATGTTCGCCCTGAGTGCCTTCCTTGCCTGGTTTGCTCACTACTCTAGTTGGCGAAAATGGGTGGTCTTTCTTGCTGCTGTTCCCATCGCAATCTTTGTGAACATGGTTCGCCTGACAGCAACCGCCTTGCTCGCTAGCCGGTATGGGGAAACTGTAGCCCAGGGTTTTCTGCATGATTTTTCAGGAATGCTTGTTTTTATTCTTGGCCTGGCTCTTTTATGGGCCATCAATATGTTGATGAGCAAAGGGGCGGAAAGAGTCGAGTCTGGGAATAAGGTGTGAATTACTATCGGGCGGATATATGCAAAACTATTTGACCATTGATGTTGAGGATTATTTCCAGGTCGCAGCCTTTGAGGATATCGTTTCTCCTCGGGACTGGGACGGAATGGATCAGCGGGTTCAGCCCAACACTATTCGGATTCTCAGTTTACTGAAAAAATATGGGGTGCGAGCTACTTTTTTTGTTGTGGGCTGGATCGCAGAAAAGCATCCGGAAGTTGTTCGAGAAATAATTGCCCATGGGCATGATGTTGGCTGCCACAGTTACTGGCACAGGAATATCTATGACCTGACCCCGGAAGAATTCCGGCAGGATACTCTCAGGGCGAAAAATATTCTGGAAGGCATCTGCAGGAGGGAGATTACGGCCTACCGGGCTCCCAGTTATTCGATTACCAGTGATTCACTGTGGGCCTTGGATATTCTTAAGGAGACTGGATTTTCCCAGGATTCGAGTATTTTCCCAATAATGCATGACAGGTACGGTATTCCTGACTCTCCCCGTTTCCGTTATACCCATCCTGAACAAGGCCTGGAGGAGTTCCCCATCTCAACGGCCCTTTTTTTCGGCAAAAAAATCCCGGTTTCCGGTGGTGGCTATTTTCGACTTTTCCCCTACTGGTTCACCAAATTTGCTCTCAAGCGCATCAATGAGCAAGAAAAGCAGTCCTTTGTTTTTTATATCCACCCGTGGGAGATCGACCACGGACAACCCAGGTTCAGCCAGGCCCGGTTCTTATCGAAGTTCAGGCATTATAACAATCTTGATAAAACCATGGGCCGTTTTGAACGGTTGTTGACTGATTTTAAATTTGGCCCACTGCCGAACGCCTAGCCCGCATTTCTC
>JBDLIE010000001.1:0-142718 GCA_039715015.1 Thermodesulfobacteriota bacterium | reverse complement strand
GCCCCAATATGGCATTGGGAGGAATAACTCCCAAGCAGAAATTAGAGTTAGCAGCATAATGTTCTACTTTTAACGCCCATTAACAATGGGGGGATTACCTAACGCAAAGCTTAGACGCGCGCCTAGCTTGGGTTGATTAAGTTCGGGTTGTAATTAAGCTGGCCGAAGCCTATTCAGCGAAGCGCAAGTTTGCGCTTCGTGCTTGAGCGAATTGTTATGATTATGGTTTTGCTGACTTGATCAATTTTGTCAGTTGTTCAACTCCGTCGAATGTCGACGGGAGGTTTTCTTCATTCGTTATTAGGCCGCTAAAAATAAGATTTTCAAATTTTTCAAGAGCACTTGAATCTTCTGATTTAATCTTTTTGGAGTATTCTGAATAGTTCTGTATGAATTGACATAATGTTTTTCTTAGTTCTATTTGAACGAGAAGTGCTTTGACTGACTTATAGTTGAATAGAATTATTCTAAAAAAATATATTAATATTATTTCGACAGTCACTAGTGGAAGAGCTGCATAAATCAATATGTCCTTATATTTTGAAATTGTATCTTGATTTAAGATTATATACAGAACCTCTGAAACTAATGGGGACAAGACTAAGAACGAGACAAATAGCAGTGACAAGAAAAGCCAAAATTTTTCTTTTTTCTTTTCCTCAGAAAGTTGGTTAAATCCGTCATAGAGGCCTACAAAGTTAAAAGCATTCTTGTACTTTTCAAGCTTGTCACTTATTTCTTTCACTTCTTGTTCTTTATCTTTAAGATCCTTTTCCCATTGGGCCTTTTTGGAGTCAGCTTCAGAAACTATTTTGTTAAACGATTTAATGCTCTCTATATTCTCGTGATGCATTATCCGTTTAGCAATGCTCACTGGCATGGTGTAAAGAGCGTAAATTATTTGGCTTTTCTCATTGTCACTGAATAGATTCAGATGCTCTTCAACTCCATTTTTAATTTGACGAAGTTCGAAATGCATTTCGCCGGGCATTGAGAATTCAAGCTCGCATATGAACCGTAAAGCCATGGTGAATATGGGACCAATCTTTTCAAATTTTTTGTCCTTTTCTGACAAGTAACTTCTTATAGAACCTATAAAGTTATTGCCAACCCATTGTATATTCGACTGACACATTTCGTCATAATATTCAGCATTTGATTCCATGCTTTTAAGGATTTCTTTGAGGCTTTTTATGACAAATATTCGGCTATTATCGTTTGATTCTGTTGTTTCCAGAAAGTCAAGACCTCCAGAAACTTGTTTGATCAAGTCTTGGTTGTTGCTATTCGTGAAAAACATGTGCTCGTTTGTTTGGTTCATATTTCCTATTAATCATAGCTTATATTAGATTGCTGCCTTGCAAATTCAATATTCAAGGCAGGGCTGGTATCGGTTATTTTCTCAGCCGATATTTCAATATGGCAAGCGAACCATTTAGTCAGGCACGAATACTTCTCTAAAACTTCCATGAAGTCAAAAAGTTTTCTGGTTACCACCATGTTTCAGCCATTATCTCATTATCAAGCGACAAATAGGGACCTGTAGGAGCTCATCACCCCTGTGAGCGATGGACTACCTGACGAGTCAGAATTGTCTCTTTATCGCCCGGAGGGCCGGGCTCCTACGACATCATCCTAGGAAAGTGGCTGAGATTCGATGGTAATCAGAAAAAGTTTTGTTTTTAAATCAATGAGAGCCCGCAGGGCATGCGCTTATCCCCCCATTCAGCCCTGAGCTCGTCTGGAGGCGTGAAAGGGAAATGAATTGCAGCATGTCTGAGCATCCGCAGGATGCGAGTTCCTGCAATTCCCCTTTCACGGCGGAAGACGAGCGGGCCGCCAGGCCAGGGCTGCTAAGGGCGCCCTTTTTGGGTTCCTTTTTAGGCGAGTAAAAAGGAACAAAAACAAACTACCGGCAACCAACTCAAAATAAAAGCCGCCAAACACCAAACATCCCCCCGCACAAAATAGAAAAGCCCCTCTGCCATATTTGGCAGAGGGGCTTTTCTATGCTTCATCATCTCATGTCAAACTAAAATAATTACAACCCCCAGGGCTGAGTGACTAAGCAAACTTTTTGGAAGCCTTCCTGTAGGCTTTACTGAGATCGTTCCAGGCATCGTCGATACCCTTCTTGGCAATCTTCCAGGCCTCTTCGCTGGCCGTGGCATATTTTTTCACCTTGGTGGTAATCGCCACAATCATCTTCTCAAGTTTTTTGATATCAGCCAGGGCCTCTTTTTTGCCTTTGCCTGCCATCTTCGCAGCCTTCTTCTCAAATTTAGCCAGTTGTTTCTTGAGATTATTGAGCTCCGTTGTCATTTTTTTGGTGTAGGCCTTTTTTTTCTTTTCCCAACCCTTCATGGTCTTCTTGGAAGGAAGGCAGGCATCGCGCCAGCAGCAGGCCTTTTCGCTGCAATAATCTTTAGCAGTTTCAAAACAGGGGAAGTTACCCTCTTTGTCCTGGATGGCGCGCACAAGATCAACTTTGCGCAACTTGCCAACCTTTACCCCCAAATCCATTGCCTTTCCCTTGATCTCTGTCATGTTCATAGTTGTTGCCCTCAAAGAGAAAAATTCATTTTACCGAGAACTTCGCAGGCGCAATCCTGCTGGTTACTTCTTACTCGGTCAGTATAAAGACTGCCAAAATCAGGACGTGAAGAAATTCAATCCTTGAATCTTAAAGCTATGATTAAAGGCCGTGCCTTGTCAAATTAAATATTCAACAGGGGCAAGCAGGAATCAGAGAGAGTTCCCTTTTAACTGCTAGTGATCGTGATAGAAAATGCTAATTCTACTCTCCTTCAATCCTCGCCACGGCCTCGCGGGCCAATTCACCCACCGTGGTGTCGAGAAAACCGCCATTAACAAAGAGGCGCACCGGCTTAGAGTTATCATAAAAATTCTTGATCCAGTGAGCGGCTTCCGGGGTTTTTAAGATACCAAAATTACGGCTGGCCAGGGCACGGACCTCTGGATCCGGGGACTCAAGGTAGAGCTCCATATAGCCATCGGCGTCAAAATCAAGGAGCTTTTCAGGATAGACCTCGGCCAGGCGGCCAAGGGCCCACATGAGTCCACGCTGGAGGGGAGCCAGCTCAAGGTAGCATTCTTCCCGCATGTACGAGACAAGGATATGACCGAACTCTTCGGCGAGGGCTCTGTTCTGGGCCATAATCTCACCCATGGCCTCGGGCATGCCCCAGCCAATCCCCCCAGATTCTTCATTGAGGCTCCACATAATGCGACGCATGACAACCCGCGCCTCTTCCATGTTGGCATTGGCAAGATCGTTCATCACTGCCGCGAGGGCAAGGATGGACCGCCACTTAAAAACCTCATCGACCTGGTAAACCCCGGAGAGAAGGGGTGAAATAGTAAACTTAGATGGCCACGAACGGATCTCGGCAAGTGCCTGGCTAAAATCGGCCTGAAGCAAAACCTTTGGCAGAATTTTTTTAATCTGGCGTTCTTTCATCATCCCCCCTTTACTTGTTAACAATTAAATAATAATAATTACTAATAAGGATTTGGGCAACAAAAAAGGCGGATCAAAATCCGCCTTTTTTAAAGATAAAATGAAATTTTTACTGCAAGTGCTACCTAATCCACGGCTGTGCCAGCACCTTCGGCATCTAAGGCCTCATTGACCGCCTGGCCCACCTTAACACCCAGATCAAAACATTCCTGCAACACTTCTTTGTCCGGCACATTTTTGACCTTCACTCCCGGCTCCAGAATCTCACAATGCATATCTTCAAGGAAGCCGGTAAGCAGTTTCACCGATTCTCCTGACCAGCCGAAAGAACCAAAAGCGGCGCCGATCTTCTTCCGCGGCCGCAGGCCTTTTATGTAGGTCAGCACATCTGCCATGGTGGGCAGAATACCGTTATTCAAGGTGGGGGAACCAACAATAAGGGCCTTGGCCGTCAACACCTCGACAATGATATCGCTTCGATGATTGACCTTGGCACTCAGCACCCTGGCATGAACGCCCGCACTGCGCAGCCCGGCACTGATATTCTTGGCCATTTTCTCAGTGGAATGCCACATGGAGTCATAAATAATGACCGCCTTGCGCTCGGCCGTGTGCTGACTCCATCTATCATAGGCAGCAAGGATAATGGAGGGATCGCGCCAGATAAGACCATGGTCCGGAGCGATCATGTCAATTTCCAGTCCCAGTTCACCAACCGTGGCCAACAGCTTCTGAACATTGTTGGCAAAAATCATGAGTATATTGGCGTAATATTTCTCAGCCTCAAGTAAGGCAGCCCCTGCAGGGAGTTCATCAACATAGCGCTCCGTAGAGGCAAGATGCTGGCCAAAAGCATCTGAAGAGATAAGGAGTTTATCCTCTGGGATATAGGAGAACATGGAGTCAGGCCAGTGCAACATCTTAGTTTCTAAAAACTGCACTGTTTTTGAACCCAGGGAAATGGTATCACCCGATTTCACCACCTCAAGAGGCCAGTCTTTTGGATGGAAATGGGTCTCAATGGCCTTCAGGCCCATTGGTGAACAAAAGACCTTTTCCGGTTTGCAGAGTTTTATCATTTCAGACAAACTTCCTGAATGATCGAGTTCAACATGATTGACGACAATATAATCAATCTCCTCCGGGTCGATGAGCTGACCAAGATGATAGAGCATCTCATTTTTAAAGGGCGACTTCACCGTGTCAAAGAGACAGACCTTTTCATCTTTGACAAGATAGGCGTTATAGGTTGTTCCTTTATTGGTGGAATAGCCGTGAAAATCGCGGATATTCCAATCAACAGCGCCCACCCAGTAGACATTTTCTTTAATCTCTTCAGCACTCATTTCATCCCTCCAGCTCAGGTCTCTCTATCAAAATCAAATACCGGAGAACATAAGGTCCGGCAAAACAGTCAAAAAAATACTTAACCTCTTAACAAAAAACCATTTTTCATGGGGAAGACAAAGAAAAAAATTATCCTTTGATAAAAAACAAAAAAGCCGGGGATGATTCAAAAATCATCCCCGGCTTTTACAGCATGGATATAAAAAGAAAATTATTGGACAGTGGGCGGCAGTCGCTTGCCAAGCTCCTGGTCTAAAACAAAAAGACCGCTTGTGTCAGAGCCGATCAGCTTCAGCTTATCAACCACAGCACCGACATTGTCCTCCTCCTCAACCTGTTCGGAGACAAACCATTGCAGAAAACCGGCGCTGGCATGGTCTCGTTCGTCCAAGGCAAGGTTCATCAGGTCGTTAATCAGACCGGTGACCTTCTGCTCGTGGGCCAGGACATCATCAAAGACCTCCTGGGGAGAATTCCACTGGGCAGGGGGCTTGGCAATGGCATCAAGCACAACCTGACCGCCACGCTCATTAACATAATCATAGAGCTTCATGGCATGGAGCATCTCTTCCTGGGCCTGGAAACGCATCCAGTGTGAAAATCCAGCAAGACTGATGGACTCAAAATAGGAGTTCATGGACAGGTAAAAATAGGCAGAATACATTTCGGCATTGATCTGGTCGTTAAGGGCCTTAACCATTTTATCACTCAGCATAACTGTTAGCTCCTCCAAACACCGTGCAGGTTGCAATACTCGCGGGCCGTTACTTGATCGGCCTGGACATCAAAAGTTGCCTCAGGGGCATCGCCGGGGCCAAGAAATTTACGGTGAACAACACCGTCGGCAACGAGCTCAATCCACATAATGAGATGATCTTCGGTCATGGGATGGGGAATTTCACCAACCTTGACAAGGTAGCCACTGCCGGTTTTTTCAATAACCGGAACATGCTTTTCCTGGACGGCATCCACGGTGTTTTCCACCAAATGCAGCATGGGTGCATTACAGCAATAAAGAGCTCCACCACCGGCATGGAGAAGCTCCACAACGTTGTTGCACTTGTCACACTTAAATATATTAAGTTGGGCTGCCATCAAATCCTCCTGAACAGGTTAGAAATTATAAAAACGTTATAAAGTTGACAAAACAGGAGACGGCCGCCTTAAGAAACCCGGCGACTCTGGGCATCACGACATTCAGGGCAGACACCGATGAACTCCAAGCTATGACGTTTGATCTGAAAATCAGTGCGGGCCTGGGCCTTTTGCTCTACCTCGTTGTCAGTGGGCATATGCAGGTCACCCACACAGCCACATTCAGTACAACGAACATGATAGTGATTTTCAACGTTACCATCAAACCGTTTCTGGGTACCACCCACATCCAGCTTGAGGACCATACCCAGCTCAGAGAGAATCTCCAGGTTACGATAAACGGTCCCTAAACTTATTTTGGGCAGACGTTTGCGAATCATCTGATACATCTCATCTGCGGTGGGATGACTGGTCACCTTGCAAAGTTCCTCCAGGATTACCTGGCGTTGTTTTGTCATCCTAATTTTAGGGCCTGCGCTCATGCCACACCTCACATCGTTAATGGATAATAATTACTAATTATAATTTCTTTATCCATTTTGGGCAACTATTTAATTTTTCTGCGTTTTAGAGGCTAGTCATCATCCCTGCCGCTCTAAAACAGGCCACATAATACAACAAAAACAGGCTGTTACACAATAGAACACCATAACAAACCGTGGGAAAAAGTTCAATCTTAGGTCTCTGCATCCACAAGGAGGCCAGCACCTTCTTGCAGGTTTTTAAAGAGTGCAGGTAGTTCAGAAATCCTCACCTCTTTGTCCTTGATGATCCGGCACACCTCAAGATCCGTGCAGTCATAAATCTCCAGCGCATAGCCGCCCTCTTTGCGAAGCAAGGCAATATGGATTTTCACATCATGGCCCTGGAGCGTAGTGTTTACCTCATCGACGAGGTACTGGAGGGCAAGACCCACCCGACTCCCCTCCTCTTCCGCAGGCCTCTCTTCGTGAGTTCTGTACCAGCGCCGCTGAATATGCTTAATCGGCAAAACAGCGGAAATCCCATAGACCTCTTTCACCCGCCTTGGATCAGTGAACTTCGACCAATCAAGGGGCCGGGGAAATTTAAACTCATCAGTTATTACCATCTTCTCACCCTTTTGCCTGGAAAGGAGTAAGACAACTATCCTTTTGCCAAGGCCTCGCGGATGGCCATGGCCAGCATCTCTCTGCTCACCGGTTTCTCAAGATATCTGTGAATCCCTGCCCCCAGGGCCTTTTCCTCGGAAAGCGTTGAACTGTATCCGGTACAGATAATAATCGGCAGATCAGGGCGCAGGGCCAGGATCTCTTTGGCCAGCTTGACACCGGTGACACCGGGCATGGTCTGATCGGTTATGATCAAATCAAAAACAGTGGGGTTAGCACGGATAATCTCCAAGGCCTCCAGACTGCTGGTGGTACCTGCCACGGTATAGCCAAGTGCTGAAAGCTGGTTTTTATACAGAGCGACAATGGCGTTTTCATCATCCACCACCAGAATCTTCTCTGTCCCCCTGGGCAGTTCTTCTTGACCTTCCTCCACCTCCACCGCTTCTCGCGCCACAGCAGGAAAATAGACATGAAAGGTGCTCCCCACTCCCAGCTCACTTTCCACCCTAATCATGCCACCGCAACTCTGAACAGCACCATGAACCAGGGCCAGGCCAAGGCCGGTACCCTGCCCTATTTCCTTGGTGGTGAAATAGGGCTCAAAGATGCGGTCGAGAACATCCTCGGCCATGCCATGGCCGGTGTCGCTGATGACAAGCTCCACAAATGGACCCGGGCTCAGCCCCTCCTGCCCGGCCAGATCCTCCCTGCTCAATTGGCGGCGCTTTAGCTTAACGGTGAGGAGGCCGGTTTCATCCTCCATGGCATGGAGGGCATTGGTGCATAGGTTGACAATGACCTGATGGACCTGGGTGGGATCCGCCATGATATTGCTTGCCTCCCTGGCGATTTCCATTTCGATATCCAGGGAGGCGGGCAAGGAGGCGCGCAGAAGCTTGAGGGCCTCCTTAACAATATGTTCGACGCTGACCAGCTGGGTTTCCTGCTCACGCTGGCGGCTGAAGGAAAGAATCTGTTGAACCAGCTCTTTAGCCCGGGCGCCGGCACTGATAACCTCAGCGATGTCCGGGCAGGGGTCGTCGCCGCCCTGATAGGTCATCTGAGCCAGCTCAGCGTAGCCCAAGACAGCTGTTAAAATATTGTTAAAGTCGTGGGCAATGCCGCCTGCCAGGGTGCCGATGGCCTCCATCTTATGGGCCTGGAAGAGTTCAGCCTCCATCTTTTTCTGCTCAGTGATATCCTGGGCCGTATGGACAAGATGCTTTACCTTGCCCTGGTCGTCGCAGATAGGGGCAGAGGAGACGTAGAAGGTCTTAGCGAGACTTTCATGGGTCATGACACCGGAGTGGCTGGCGATATCCCCCCTCACCCGGAGCCCTGGACAGCCCTGGCATGGCTGGGAAATCCCTCGAAACACCTCGTGGCAAAATTTGCCGACAATTTCCTCTGCGGGTATCTCAAAAAAATCACAGGCTGCCTTGTTGGCCCGGACAATACGCATTTCGGGATCTTGGATGGTGACAATATCGTTGATGGCATTAAAGGACTGCTCCCACTCATCTCTGGCCTTGCGGAGCAAGCATTCCGCTTCCTGCCTCTTTTTTTCCTGCTGCTTCTTTTGAATACGGGCCCGCATGATGGGTGCTATCTGGGTGGCGATGTTCTCCAGTGAGACGACATCCTCTTCATGAAACCCTCCCTCCCGGGTACCAAGGCCAAGCTGGCCCACCAGCTCTTCTTTATAGAGAATGGGGACCACCAAGGCATTTGTCAGCTCCACATGACCGGCTGGCAGCTTCATGTCCTCATTTTTATAGATCGATTTCTTATCAAGGAGGGACTCGCCCCAGATCCCGGACCACTGCTCTTTGGGAAAGACGATATCTTTGTCTTCCACCTGACATTTCTCCCAGATTTCTCTGGTCAAGGAGGGGCAGACCAAATCCCCCCTCTCATTAATATAACCGAAATAGCCGAAGCGGCAGGCCATGGTATCGGTCAGATAATCAAGGACCTCGGCATAGAGGGCATCATCATGGCAGGTGAGAAAGATCTGCTGGATATCGTTTATTTGCTTGAGGCGATCGCGATGGCGGCGGAGTTCATCCTCTGTCTGGCGCTTGGCCGTGAGGTCATGAAGGCGCATGAAAATGCTCAGCACCGCCCCCTCTTCGTCCCGGACGATGGTAACCGTAACCTCAACGACTCGGCCTGTGGGATTATCAGGATGGTCCGCTTCCAGGATAATGACCTCGTCACGCATGTCCTCCTGGGCCTGGCAGACCGGGCAGGGCACCTTCTCACCCTGGGGGTGGACGATATCAGCGATATGTTTGCCCACGGCCTCATCAGGGGAGCTGCCGGTCATGGCGTAGAAGGTTTTATTGGCCCGCAGCAAATGGCGTTCAGAGCTGAGCAGATAGA
This sequence comes from Thermodesulfobacteriota bacterium, assembly GCA_039715015.1. Classification (GTDB taxonomy): domain Bacteria; phylum Desulfobacterota; class Desulfobulbia; order Desulfobulbales; family SURF-16; genus BM506. The sequence goes on along the minus strand of JBDLIE010000001.1, from coordinate 133,316 downwards.
TGGCATCCTCGGAGGCGTCCATGGCCATTTCCCACTCGCGCAGGGATTTACGCTGCTCGCCTTCCATCTTTTTAACCTTACTGATGTGGCGGTATTTCCTAACGACCTGGGGAAGAAAGGCAGGGAGAATCTCAAGATAGCCCTGCTGGCAATCTTTGATCAGATAATCGCTGACACCTGCCTGGATGGCCTTCACGGCCACACCTTCTGAGCCGGAACCGGTGAGAATAACGCAGGGCAGGAGAGCCCCCTTGGCCAGGATTTCTTTGCATAACTGCAGGCCGGTGGCGCCGGGCAGCTTGTAATCGGAGACCACGATATCGTAGAAGCTGGCCAGGGAGCCAATGTCCTCTTTAATATCTTCGACCCGCAGGCGGTGGCTGATTTCCACGGCAAAATCCGCCTTGCTCAGGGCGCGCCTGAAGGCCAGGGCATCATGCTCTGAGTCCTCAACAAGAAGGATGCGCAGCGGCTTGGCAGCTTCAGTATGACTCATGGTTTCTCCTTACTCAATACGGAGTTGGATCTGTTGCTGGCGGCCAACGTAAACTTAATGGCCGCACCCTGGCCCGGGCTTGCCATAAGCTTCCAAGTGGCCCCCAATCTCTCCAGGGCTCGCTTGCCAATGGCCAGACCAGCGCCGCTGCCGGGATATTCACGGTTGGCATGGCGGCGCTTAAAGAGCTGAAAAACATCGTCATGGTACTCAGGGGCAATACCCGGGCCATTATCCTTAACATAGTATGAAATATCCTCGCCGGCAGCAAGGCCACAGCCAATCTTAAGCCGCCGCGGCGATGAATTGTTGTAGGTAATGGGCCTGTCCTGTTCAGGGGTCAGACCACTGCCTTCAACAAAGCAGGCAGGAAAAATCTGTCCGAGGAAAACATAGCAATCAGTGGTTCCGGCACAATGGCGTCCAGGCCAAAAGCTGAAAGCACGGTCAGTCTTCTTTATAAAAACAGCGGGACGCAGAACAGGGAGATACTTTCCAGATAATGACCGGCGATCCAAAGTTGGGTGGCAAGATTGCCGCCTTGATCCTTGAAAACGGCCATGCCTTTATAGGCCAGGGTGTGGAGGAGATCCAATGAGCCGACCAAAAGGTAGGCAATAGCCAGAAAGAGATAAAGATGGTTGCCCTGAAGCTGGCGAGTATTCCAGGCAATGATGAAGATGGAGAAGGCAACCAGGACAGAAAAAATTTCCACCAGGCTGTGGAAAAGAAAAAATTACACTGGGAGATAAGAATCAGGAGGGCAAGTCCAGTCCCGCCCAAGGAGCCAGAGAGCATACAGGGGATATGTCCGGGAGTGTCTTGCCTGCAAATACAATCACCGTGGTCTATTCTTCTAACGACTTAGAGCTCGAGGGCCAGGGAGTTTCTCCCGCATATTAGTGTGCCAAAACCGGCCCCGGTAATTTACCCATAATTCATGGTAAATCCGCCACCCAAAACCCCAAAACAAAAAACGGGAAACCAAGCCTAAATGCCTGATTTCCCGTTTTAAAATTCATGGCGTCCCCAAGGGGATTCGAACCCCTGTCGCCAGCGTGAAAGGCTGGTGTCCTGGACCAGACTAGACGATGGGGACTAAATGGTGGGCCCTGCGCGGCTCGAACGCGCGACTCTCTGATTAAAAGTCAGATACTCTACCAGCTGAGTTAAGGGCCCATCATGGTGAAGCGTCGTTTTTACAATAGTCGGCTCTGACTGTCAATACTTTCTCTGCCATTTTTTCATCTTTTCATCTATAGATCAAGCAGGGTGGAGATGCCCTTTTTACCGAGCATAACAGTTTTTTCAACAATAGAGGCTATATCCTTACCACAAGCGAAACGAGGGCCACCTAGCTCCGGAAAATCCTTGTCCCCCTCTGAGGGGTCTGCTATATCTGTCAGATTAACTTTTCCCATGATTGTATGGGCCATGCTTTTTTCTTAAAACAACGTGAAAACATATGGGACTTCTCTCTTCTGCCGCCACCTTTGTGCGCTACAGTGTGGTGGGCGACATACCGCAAAATTTCTGGGACATGGCTGCTGATCAGATCAGCCGCTTTGCCTTCAAGGATATTGACGAGACCTACGAAGAATTCTCCGTGGGTTGGGTGTCGGTGTTAAACATGTTTGACGCCGAGTTTGCTTACGCTTCCTTTGCCGCCGGCGACCATATCTGCCTGACCATGCGGGTGGATGAACGTAAAGTATCCCCCAAGGTTTTGAAGAAATTTTGCCTCAAGGAGGAAGAACGGATCAAAAAAGAGCGCCAGATCCCTAAGCTGAGCCGAGGCCAGAAAATAGAGATCAAGGAAAACATGGAACTCATGCTCATGAAACGGGCCGTGCCGGTGCCTGCCACCTATGACCTGGTCTGGAACCTGGCCGAGAACACGGTGCTCTTCTTTTCCACCAACCAGAAGGCCCAGGCCCTGCTGGAAGATTTTTTTAAAGACACCTTTGACCTGCTCCTCAGCCTGCAGATTCCCTATACCACGGCAGAACGTTTCTTGGACGCAAGCGAGCGCCAGGCCTTGGCCAACATCAGCCCGGCGGTGCTTGTCTAATGGATCTTGTCGATTTAATTACAGAAAAGCGTTTCATCGGCCAGGAGTTTCTCACCTGGCTCTGGTATAAGAGCGACGAACGGGGCGGCACCGTTCTACTCCCCGAAATGGAAGAAGACATCACCCTGGTCTTTGAAAAGCATATGCTCCTTGAATTTGGCGAAGGTGATTCCCACGAAAAGATCGTCTGTCAGGGATTACAGGCCGAGCTCAAGGAGGCCCGCACCGGCCTGCGCATGGGCAAGAAGCTGGAACAGGCCCGCATCCACATGATCCGCGGCGAGTACGAGTGGCATATGACCATCAAGGCCAGCCTCATGGAGTTTCGTTCCGTCAAAGTGCCCAAAACCATGGATGGCGCTGACGAGGGTGATGATCCCGAGGCCGTTGAAGGCAGATTACTTGACCGCATCGGCCTTTTGGAGACGGTCTACAAGACCTTTGACGAACTCCTGGGTCAATTTATTAAAATCAGAATCAGTGATCAGTGGCCTGATGAAGCAGATAAGATCAGCACCTGGATTCACAAAAGCGACAACTAGGTATTCCCATGGAATTTGAGATAGTGATCGGGCTGGAAGTCCATGCCCAGATGAAGACAAAATCCAAGATTTTTTGTTCGTGCACCACCGAGTTCGGCAGGCCGCCCAACACCAATACCTGCCCGGTCTGTTTAGGTATGCCTGGCGTCCTGCCTGTTTTGAACAGGGAGGTGGTGGAATCGGCCATTAAATTGGGCCTGGCCACCAATTGTGAAATCAGCCGCAAAAACGTTTTTGCCCGCAAAAACTATTTCTACCCAGACCTTCCCAAGGGCTACCAGATCTCCCAGTTTGACCTGCCCATCTGCGAACATGGCCATCTCGATATTGAAGTGGATGGTAAGGGGAGCCGCATAGGTCTCACTCGTATCCACATGGAAGAGGACGCCGGCAAGCTGGTCCATGATGACCGGGAACCAAAAAGCTATGTGGACCTCAACCGCGCCTGCACGCCTCTCCTAGAAATCGTTTCCGAGCCGGACATCCGCTCTCCTAAGCAAGCCGCTGCCTATCTCAAAAAACTGCATGCCATTGTCACCTATCTTGATATCTGTGACGGCAATATGCAGGAGGGCAGCTTCCGCTGTGATGCCAACATCTCGCTGCGGCCCGTGGGCCAGGAAGAGTTAGGCACCCGCACCGAGCTTAAGAACATGAACTCCTTTCGTAACGTCCAGAAAGCCCTGGAGTACGAGGTGCGCCGCCAACGCGACATCCTTCTTGACGGCGGCAAAATCACCCAACAGACCCTTCTGTGGGACCCGGACAAGCAGGCGACAAATTCCATGCGCGGCAAGGAAGAGGCCCATGATTACCGCTATTTCCCCGACCCGGACCTGGTGCCGGTGGTTATTGACGAGCCGTGGATTGACCGGGTCAAAGGGAACCTGCCGGAACTGCCAGACCAACGCCTAGAACGCTTCAAAGATGAGCTAGGACTGGGCGACGAAGAAGCTGTTATTCTCACCGCTGAACGAGCCCTGGCCGATTATTTCGAGGCAGCTCTGGCCAACTACGATAATGCCAAGAAGCTTGCCAACTGGATCATGACCGAGGTCATGCGTGTCCTTAAGGGCGAGGAAGGCATGGCCATTGCCACCTTCCCGGTGAACCCCGGTAACCTGGCGGCGTTAATGGCCATGATCGACAAGGGTACCATCAGCGGTAAGATTGCTAAGACCGTTTTTGAAGAGATGGTTACCAGCGGCAAGGACGCCGATACCATCGTCAAGGAAAAGAACCTGGTCCAGGTCAGTGACGAAGGGGAAATCCTCAAGATGGTTCAGGAAATTCTGGCCGCCAACCCTGAGCAGGTCCAACAATTCAAAGAGGGCAAGACCAAGGTCATGGGCTTTTTTGTCGGCCAGCTTATGAAGGCCAGCAAAGGTAAGGCCAACCCCCAGATGGCCAACAAGCTCTTTGGCCAGGAACTTGGCAAGTAGAAGGAATAGAGAACAGATAGCTGTAAGACTCTGAAGAGCTATGAACCACCATTTTTTCAGCTCCACCTTTTCGTAACAAACCAGTAGGAGCGTGCCCCTACCATGCCCGAGCCAAACAATCACGGCCACCGCCAGCGCCTGCGTGACAAATACCATGACCTTGGCATCAGCGCCCTTACCGATGACGAGGTCTTGGAACTCCTGCTCACCCTGGGCACCCCCCGCAAAGGCTGCAAAAAAACCGCCCGAGACCTGCTCAAGGAATGCGGCTCCCTGGCTGAAGTTTTGGAGGCATCCCCTGACAGGTTACAGCAGGTAAAAGGGGTGGGGCCGCAAAACAGCTTTGCCCTCAGCCTCATCCATGATGTAGCCCGCCGTTTCTTGGGCCAGCGCCTCATCAGCCGTCATTACCTGCGCTCCTCCAGGGAGGTTGCCGACTACCTGAACCACGCCATGCGCCATCTCTCTAAAGAGGTATTCAAGGTCATCTACCTGGACTCCTCTTTCGCCATTCTTGATACTGAAATTCTTTTTGAGGGCACCCTGGCCAACAACACCATCTACCCCCGCGAACTGGTGAAGGCGGCCCTGGCCCGAGGTGCTGCTGCCCTGGTCATCGCCCATAACCATCCCTCCGGCAACTGTCTGCCCTCAGAGGCAGACCTTGACCTTACCCGTACCCTCCATCAGGCCTGCACCCTCCTTGATATCCGTCTCCTGGATCACCTTATCATCGGCAGCGGCAATAAGCCCTACAGCTTTGCCGACCATGGGCTGATGGCTGAGATTGAACAAGAGAGGCAGGCAGCAAAATGAACGGGGCAGGTCTCTACCTCCACATCCCCTTCTGCCGCTCCAAATGTGGGTACTGCGCCTTTAATTCCGTTGCGGCAAATAGAAGTACGGTTGACGGCTATCTTGACCTGCTGACCCAGGAAATCGCCTCCTATGCCGCCCTTCCCTGGAGCAAGTCACATAGATTCTCCACTCTTTTTATCGGCGGCGGTACTCCCAGCCTGGCTTCAGCCCAAAAACTTGCAGATATCCTGAGTCAGTGCCGGAGCCATTTTAACATGAACGATCAAGCCGAGATCTCCATGGAGGCAAACCCAGACAGTATTGACCAGGACTCTCTTTCCATCCTGCGCCAGGCAGGGGTCAATCGACTCAGCATCGGAGTGCAGTCCTTTAACAACACCCTCCTCACCACCCTGAACCGGGCCCATACAGGGCAACAGGCCGTGGCGGCCGTGGCCGTGGCTCGCCAGAGTGGCTTTAAAAATATCAACATTGACCTTATCTATGGCCTTCCCGGCCAGAGCCTGACCAGCTGGCAAGAGGATCTGGACCAAGCCCTCAGCCTGTCTCCTGAACACCTCGCACTTTACGAACTTACTGTCGAACCTGGTACGCCCTTTAGCCACCTGCAGGATAAGGGTTCTCTTCCTCTGCCCGCTGAAGATCTTGTGGCCGACATGGAAGAGGCAACCGCTGCCCTGCTTGGCCCCTCTCTCCAGCGTTATGAGATCTCTAACTACGCCCAGAGCGGCTACCAGTGCCGCCATAACATCAACTACTGGCATAACGGCTCTTACCTTGGCCTGGGTTCCGGAGCCGTTTCCTGCCTCGATGGGCTTCGTATCAGCCATCAGCCTGACCCCCATTACTTTATGGACATGGTTCGCCAGAAAAAAACAACCATCACCCAGGCCGAATGTCTCAGCCCCGCAGGCCGTTTTCGCGAATCAATGGTTATGGGCCTACGTCTGCTTAGCGGCCTTAATCTCACCACTCTTGAGAACCGTTTTCAGCTCTCAGCCCAGGAGGTCTACGGAAATATCCTTACGGATCTTACAAGCAGGGAAATGGTGATAAGGGAGGGAAACATGATCCGCCTTGCCCCAAACTGCCTGGCTGTTGCCAACCAGGTCCTGACAAAACTCGTCTGACCTGGTAAAAGAGCGTTGGCTTTATTGTTTTTTTTCTTTTATTATGGGGAGATGATAGGGGGTATGGCCTGGGACATCTATCTTTTTGATGCTCTCTTTTCCCACAAACAACAAAGGCTAAGAGTGACCATGTTCGGTTTTTTCAGCAAGAAAAAAAAAATAGACGGCTTAATGAAGGATGGTACGTCTCGCTCTCAGAGGAGAGCCAGGGTTCAGACCTACAAGTCCTACTATGAAGGCAAAATAAAAACCCTGGAAGATAAGAAACTTACCCCTCCTCTTCTGCTTCTCGCCTGCAAGGACACTCCCTTTGAGCCGGGTATCCTCGACACCAAGGGGGCGCGCAACGCCTATATCAAGAAATGCCTCAAGTATTACAAGCAGCAACTGGCCATCATTGAAAAAGAGGCCAAACAGCTCAAGATCTACTAATTCCCATGGCTAAAGCAAAACGCCTCTTCGCCTGCAACCAGTGTGGTGCGTCCTTTGGCAAATGGGCCGGCCAATGCCAGGAATGTCAGGCTTGGGACAGTATCAGCGAGCAGGAGATCCAAGCCCCCTCTTTTACCGGTTACAGTGGCGCCCTGCAAACAGTGCAGGCCATGGCCGATATTGAACTGGAGTCTTCCCCCCGTATTACCACCGGCATGATCGAGCTTGACCGGGTTCTCGGGGGTGGGCTTGTGCGCGGATCCGTGGTCCTTATTGGTGGTGACCCTGGGGTGGGTAAATCCACAGGCCTCCTCCAGGTCTGCTGCCACCTCAGTGAAAAACGCAAGGTCCTCTATGTCAGTGGCGAAGAATCCCTGCAACAGATCGCCATGCGGGCCAAGCGTCTTGGCCTTCCCGACCAACACCTTCTGCTGCTGGCTGAAACCCAGGTGGAGCAGATATGCGCCATTGCCGACAAAGAAAGGCCAGAGGTCATGGTCATTGACTCCATCCAGACCATGCAGAGCGCCGAGACCTCCTCAGCTCCTGGTTCCGTCTCCCAGGTACGGGAAGCTGCAGCCCGTCTCACCAGCTTTGCCAAGCAAAGCGGCACGGCCATCTTCCTGGTCGGTCATGTCACAAAATCAGGCGACCTTGCCGGCCCCCGCGTTCTGGAACATATCATTGATGTTGTCTGCTATATCGAAGGAAACCTCGATAGCCGTTTTCGTATTATGCGGGCCGTTAAAAATCGCTTTGGGGCGGTGAATGAGATTGGCGTCTTTGCCATGACCGACACCGGCCTCAAAGAGATCCGCAACCCCTCAGCCATTTTTCTTTCCCGAGAGCAGGAAGACATGGCCGGTTCCGTGGTTATGGTGGTCTGGGAGGGCAGCAGACCCCTGCTTGTCGAAATTCAGGCCCTGGTAGACGAATCCTCCTCTGAGCATGTCCGGCGCATCACCGTTGGTCTGGAGCATAACCGCCTGGCCATGCTCTTGGCTGTGCTCCATAAGCATGGCAACATTCCCACTGCCAACCAGGACGTTTTCATCAATGTTGTTGGTGGTGTCCGCGTTAACGAAACATCAGTGGATCTGGCCCTGATCATGGCCATGGTTTCAAGCCTGCGCGACAGTGCCCTTCCTCGCCACCTGGTAATTTTCGGAGAAGTGGGCCTTGCCGGGGAAATTCGACCTGTTTCAAGTGGCATCGAACGCCTCAAAGAGGCTGCTAAGCATGGATTCACAGAAGCCATTATCCCCAAAGGGAATACTCCCCCCGCCCCTCTCAAGAACATGAAAATCCATGGGGTCTCTTCCCTTCAGGAGGCCCTGAGCTACTTTAACTCACTGAGACAAGGCTAGGATAAAAGGGGAGCTCAAGAAAAGTCCCGAATCATGGTGCAGCATGATATTGACAGCCCTTTTCTGAAATGGTACAAAAGGCTCTTCCTGCCTGCAGGAGTGTGTGTGGAGGAATGGCCGAGTGGTCGAAGGCGGCGGTCTTGAAAACCGTTGAGCGAAAGCTCCGTGGGTTCGAATCCTACTTCCTCCGCCATTTTATTGCATGTCTCAGCCCCCTAAGCGGGCTGCTTTCAAAACATGGCCGGAGAGATGACCGAGAGGCCGATGGTGCTCGCCTGCTAAGCGAGTGTGGTGTAAAAGCCACCGAGGGTTCGAATCCCTCTCTCTCCGCCACCATTTTCTAGCTACCCCTCACCAAATTCTGGCCACTTCGATTCTGCCTTTGCCCTGCTCTATTTCCTGGGAATCTGCTGTTCCCCTTTCTTCTCAAAGAAAAACCTAGCTTGCACTAGGCGTTCTTTTTTTTAAAAAAGTGGCGCAAAAATTGCTCTTCTTATTCTGTGCAACAAAACGCCACCGCAGAGAACTTTTACCGGAAAAAAAAGAAGATGAACGAATCTGTTGACTCCTGCCCATATAGCCTCAAAAATACAAAGAGAAACAAGGGGTTATTTTTTTGTATAGTGCTGGCCACCTTCTGCTTGGCAAGCGAATCAATTAAAGCCCAGGTCCAAGGCGCCTGTTCCGACTGCCACACCATGCATGATAGTCAGGACGGTTCGCCCATGGTGGTTACACCGGCACCAACCTGCTCACTGAGGACTGTATAGGCTGTCACTCAAGCACCACAGCCCAGACCATCGTCGACCGCACCCCCATTGTCTACAATACCGTGGCTCCCACCAATCCCTTGGCCGGCGGTAATTTTTATTGGGTTGCCCAAGGCGGTGGATCAGCGGCAAATGATGTCTTTGGCCACAATGTTTTTGGAATTTCCGTCCCTGACAACAACATCACCCCAGCCGAGGGGGCGCCGGGCATCAACTTCAGCGGCTGTGCCAACAGCTGTCACAGGAGTCTTGCCCTTGATCCGAACCTGAACTTTCTTAAGCAAACCGGTTGCCAGGGCTGCCACACCGAGGTTGCCCATCACGACGACACCAAACCATGGTTTCGCTTCCTCAAGGGTCACATGAGTGATGGCGCCTATGTCTCAGGCCTTGAGGCTCCGGACTGGGAGCAAAATGCAATAACCAGCTCCGCAGACCGCAATGTCTATCTCGGCACTGACGCAACATATTTCTGGGGTTCAGGCCTCAATGACCAGCACACCGCTTCTGCCTTCTGCCAAGGATGCCACACAGACTTCCATGAGGACATGGGGGTTTCAAGCCCCTGGATCCGCCATCCAACCGATATTTTACTGCCGGACGACGTCGCAACTGAATACGCGGCCTATGACCCGGCCATCAATTACAGCAATGAGGCGCCGGTAGCCTACCTCGCTCCTGCAGCTCCTCATCGAGGAGAAACAGTGGTTACCTGTCTCTCCTGCCACCGGGCCCATGGCTCTGATCAGCCTGACATGCTGCGCTGGGACTATGTCAATATGCCGGCTGGCACCGGTTGCTATACCTGTCATACCGAAAAGGATGACTAATAAGAAAGGGGTTCTTGGCCCCCGATGAGAACTGCTGTCAGAATTTGGCCTTCTTTTCCAGCTGTCTGCGGATGGCCTGAAAAAGATGCGGGGTTTTCACAGGCTTGGCAATATAATCATCCATTCCCACATCCAGGCATTTCTGGCGATCACCCTCCATGGCATGCGCGGTGACGGCAATAATCGGGATATGGCCGCCGCGTTCTTTTTCCATGGTGCGGATGGCCGAAGTGGCCTGGTGACCTGTCATATCAGGCATCTGAACATCCATAAGAATGAGATCAAATCCTCCCTCCTTATAGGCCTCCACCACCTCATTGCCACTAAAAACCGCCTCAACCTGCCATCCCTGTTCCTCAAGGATCTCCCGAAGCAGTTTCTGATTGACCTCTTCATCCTCCGCAAAAAGGATTCTGGCCGGTGGCTGGTCACCCTGATTATTTATCTCCAGGGGCACCACATCTGCGTTTTCCCATGCCTCGTAACGCTTGTTATCTTCAGAGACAATGTCCAATCCAACCGTGATATGAAAAGTTGAGCCGGCGCCAGGCCTACTCTCCACCCAAATTTCCCCCCCCATCATCTGGACCAGCAGGGCCGAGATGGTAAGGCCCAGACCAGTGCCTTCATACTTCCTGGTATTTGAGGTGTCGGCCTGATTGAAGGCACCAAAGATTGTCTCCTGTTTGCTCTTGGCAATACCTTCACCTTGGTCCCTGACCTCAAAATGAAGAAGCGCGCCGCCATCAAAATGTTTATCAACCTTGGCGGCCAAAACAATTTCGCCCTGCGGGGAAAACTTGATGGCATTATCAAGAAGATTGATCAACACTTGCTGAAGACGATGGGGGTCACCCGCCACCTTCTCAGGCAAATCCGACTTCGTGTCGCAACGGAGAGCTAAGCCCTTTTGGCTTGCCTTGTCGACAACCTCGCGACGGGTATTATCAAGGAGGTCAGCAACATCAAAAACGCGGCCAGAAAGCTGAAAGTCTTCCGCCTCAATCTTGGCAAAATCGAGAACTTTGTCAACTGTATCAAGGAGGCGCTCGGTGGAAGCAGAAATCATCTCCACATAGGCTTTCTGTCGTTCCGGGAGGTCCGCAACATCGAGAAGGCTGGCAAAACCCATGATACCGTTAATGGGGGTGCGGATCTCATGACTCATATTGTCGAGAAAATCTCGTTTGGCTTTTGAGGCCTGGCCGGCGGCAATGCTGGCCTGCGCCAAAGCATCGGAGGTCTTTTTATGCTCGTAAATCTCTTCCATCAATTTTTCATTGGTTGACATGAGGTCCGCTGTACGCTCCGCCACTCGGTCTTCAAGCTTGACATTGGCCTCCTGGAGCTCCTCTTGAGCCTGCGCAAGTTTGTCTCTCTGCACCTTTAAGGCTAACTGGGTGGCAATCCGCGCTTTGATAATGGAGAGGCTATATGGCTTATGGACATAATCCACCGCCCCCATGGCAAGACCTTTTGTCTCCTCTTCCTCCTCATTAATGGCGGTGACAAAAATAACTGGAATTTGCCGGGTCAAAGGATCTTCCTTTAAACGGCGGCAAACCTCATAGCCATCCATCTCCGGCATCATGATGTCGAGCAGGACAAGATCAGGGGGGCTGTCCGAGGCTGCCCAGCGCAAAGCCCTTTTGCCGCTGGTGGCGATAATGATTTCATACTCGTCCTCCAGGGCCTCGATTAACACCTTTATGTTGGCAGGCACGTCATCCACCAATAAGAGTGTATACTTTTCCATCTCTTTTCCCTGATTGCCCGCCATTAAATCTGTACCCCCAATTTTTCTGCCAACCTTAAGAGGGCAAACCTTGCCGCCTCAAAATCGAATTGTTCAAGCAAGGATTGAATTTCCCTGCGGCCTTGTGCAAAATCCTCATTGTCGTAGATGGGCAGTTCCTGGAGAAACTTGCCCGCCCTGGGTGTATTGGCCTCGACATGGCCGTGGAGGGTTGACAAAATACCCTGCAGTTCATCATCTTCTGGTAAGGGGGGAAGGGGACCAAAATGAGCGCCCTCTGCCTCCCCATTATTTCTTAGCACATACCTCCTAACCCCCTCCAACACCTCATGAAGGCGGCTTTCTAAGCTGGCCATCCGATCTGAGGGCATGGAGCCCTCCCAGCGCAAAGAGTGTTCTACTGCCTTGGCAGTCTCCTCAAGGCCACTTGCCCCTAAATTTCCAGCAACCCCTTTCAGGGTGTGGATAATATGAATAACCTTTTCGGTCTGTCCAGCTTGGAAGTAGGAGTGCATGTCGCCAATAACATTTTCATTATCTGCGCTAAACTCAGCAAGTAACTTTCTAAAAAGCTCAACGTTGTTATTTATCCGAGACAGGGCCTTGTCCACATCTATACCCGGGATCACAAAATCTTCATCACTGAAACCCAACCCTTGTGAGGATTGGACGACTCCCTCTCCATTACCTCTGGCAATGGCATCAGTCAATGTTTGGAAAAGGAGATCTGGCTCAATGGGCTTGGCGATGTAGTCATCCATACCCGCCGCAAGGCACTTCTCCCGGTCGCCTTTCATGGCCCGGGCCGTCATGGCAATAATGGGCAACCTCTTTAGTTCAGGACGCTGACGGATCTGTTTGGTGGCATCAATACCGTTAAGCCGTGGCATCTGAACGTCCATCAAAACCGCATCAAAGCCCTTTTCCACCTTTTCCAAGGCGTCTAGACCGTCCACTGCCGTTTCAACCTGGGCTCCGGCATTCTGGAGAAGCTCAGAGGCCACCTTGCGGTTGATGGAATTATCCTCAACAAGCAAAATACGCCGATCTACCAAAAGCAGATTCGTACTGGGTGATTTTTCTGCCAGCCCAGAAGGAGAAGCGCCCGGCAAAAGCATAACAAGGGCAGAAAGGAGCAGCTCCCTTTTCACAGGTTTACTTAAGACAGCCTTAACTCCCAATTTTTCGGCCTTTTGCCGCAACTCGGCATCCTGGCCATCTGCAAAAATCATGATAACGGGGATATCGGCAAAAACAGATTCCTGGGCCAGCACCTTAACCAGGCTCAAGCCATCCATCCCCGCCATGGTCTGACCAAGAAGGATCACATGGGGTAAGGCGCGCAGGCTGGCCATTTCCCGCAATTTTTCCAGGCCATTTTCCCCGGTTTCAGCGCTTTCCACCTCAAAGTAGAAAGAGCTAAACATCTTGGCCATAAAATGGCGGAACAGCTTATTATCATCAACAACCAAAACCCTGCGGCCGACAAACATATCCTTATACTTTGACGGAAGATCAACCTGCACCTGGCGCTCAAAGGGGGCCGAAAAATGAAAGGCCGAGCCGCGGCCAGGAACACTTTCAAGCCATATTTGACCACCACAACGCTCTACGACCCTCTTACTAATGGCAAGACCCAGGCCGGCCCCGCCAAATTGCCGTGAAATTGATTCATCGGCTTGGGAAAAAACGTCAAAAAGAAATTCATGCTGATCCTCATCAATACCAATGCCGGTGTCGGAAACTGTAAAAAGAAGCTCCACCTTCTTACCGTGGCTCTGCTGGAGAGCAACCTTTACTTTCACCTGCCCCTCTTCGGTGAATCGCAAGGCATTGCCGGTCAGGTTAATCAGAACCTGGCTGAGACGGAGTGGGTCGCCAACAAGATGCAAGGGGACATCATCATGGCTGCGGACAGTAAAACCGACATTCTTATCAAGTGCTTTTTGGTTAAACAGCGTCCTGATATTGTCGAGAACATCATTGAGATTGAAATTGATCTTCTCAAGCTCAATATGGCCAGCTTCAATCTTTGAGAAATCAAGAATATCATCGATGACAGCCAAAAGTCCTCTGGCCGATTTCTTCACCGTGGTCAGATAATCAAGAACCTTTGCTGAGACCTCCTGTTTGAGGGCCAGGCTGGTTAAGCCGATAATGGCATTCATCGGCGTGCGGATCTCGTGACTCATATTGGCAAGGAAGGCCGACTTAGTACGATCAGCCGCCTCAGCAACATCTTTTGCCGCCTGCAACTCCTTGCGGGTGGCTCGATGCTCTTCAATCTCCTGGAAAAGCTTGTCGTTGCTCTGCACCAATTGGCCATTAAGCTCCTCCATTTTTCCCTGCTGGACGTCCAGTTCTCCAGTGCGCTCCCGGACATTTGCAGCCAGCGAGTCACTGCGAGACTCCAACTCCAAATTTGCCCTTGCCAGCTCTTCCTTTGCGGTACTCAGTTCCTCTTGGGCCTCGCTCAGATCCCCATTCTTCTCTTCAAGCTCCTGATAGTAGAAGTGAAGCTGATCCACCATGGCATTAAACGAGCGGCCAACACGGGCAATCTCATCGTTGCCCTCAACTTTGACCTTTGACGAAAAATCGCCGCTCTCCATAAAATTTTCAATAACCCTATGAAGGTTTACCAGGGGTCTTGCTAAGAGTTTGCCCAGGACCAAGGAGAGCAAGAATACAGCTGCCCCACCCAGAGGCAAGGCCAGGGCAGAAATGCTATTGCTCCGGGTCATTTCATAATGACTGTCAGCGATTACCCTATCGGCCTGCTCACTGTTTGTGGTGGTTAACCGGGCTATATTTTTATTAATCTCGGCAAACTGCTGCGACAGGACATCCACCTGACTGCCCATGAGGGCATAGATTTCTGCTGCCTTATCCGCTTCAACAATCATCAAATCAAGGGCCGTAAAAAGCTCCTGCTTCGCAGGTAATGTTTCACTCTCAAAAACCGCGGCAAGCAGCCCGCCAACCTTGACCCGGTCTGAAGCGATAAGGGTGTTGATCTTGGTGGCCGAATGATAGAGATTATCAAGGGATTTACGGGCCTTGCCAACGGCAACAGCAAGAGAGCTGTTCTCAGTGGAGATCCCCAAAAGCCATTTACCAAGACGGCCCTCATCCTTGCTCATTGGACCCTTGAACAAGGCTTCGTTGCTTATTGCCTCGTTCAAGGCCATTAGCCACTGAAAGGCCTCCTCCTTCTTTTTAAACAGGAGGTTTTGAAACTGAAGAGGGTCGAGGATATCTGTACTGTCAAGGCGACGGCACAACTCAAGATAGGCCTCTCCTTCCTGGCGCCATTGCTGCCATTGGCCCCAGAAAGTCGCCAACAACTGCTGTTCCGGAGGGTCTTCTGCCAGGGCTTCATAGGCTTGAAGTTTCTTATCAAGCACCTTGAAACTTGCGGTTAATTCATCATAAAGAGCTTGCCGCTCAACACCGGAAAGATCTCGGGCCAGGAGGCGCATTTCCTTGGCCATTACCGCCTGCATCTGATCATGGACAACCATGATGGCCTGCACCTTTTCTAGATTATGACCAATAGAGGAGACCCCTGTGGAGATTTGACGGGCGCTGAAAAGGTTAACAAGGGCCGTTGCCCCTCCTATAAGAGCAATAACAAGAAAGCTGAGAAAGAGTTTATTTTGGATGCGGATATTTTTCACTTCACTGCCCTGTGAACAGAGTTGCCAAATTCGTCAAGACCCTGCCCTTGCCATGCCCTGGCTCCGCCTTTTAAAAAGAGATAATCAGGAACCTGCAGATCAGCAAAAAGAAATTGACGCCAGCTCGATTGGCAGCCTTCAGCGTCAAGGCTGAAGATCTTTTTGCCGACCACTTTCCGGCTGCCGCTCTTGATGAATTTCACAAGTCTGTCCACCGGGTAATGCTGCAGGTTAGCAAGGGTGATCGTGTATTGATCTCCCTCAACTATGTCACGGATATCAACAGCAAGAACCCCAGGCTGACGGCTGGCGGCAACAAGCTTACTGGGAGCCAGAGGGTTTGACTGGGATTGATCCGGGGCAAAAAGCCGGTCCAGATCCTCGTTATCATTTCCTAAAATTTTTCCAAAATAGAGAACTTTATCAGGGTGTTCCTTCGCCCATTCACGAATGCCGGGGCGGGAGAGGTAAATATTCCTGACCCCCCATTTTTCGGCTTGCCCGAAGACCGACAGGCTTCTGGAGCAGGTATCAGCGTTGCAATAAAAAACAATGGCTTTTCGAGGATTTCTCTTCCGCAGCCAGTCAAGATCCCCCCTGACCAAAGTTGCCGCTGGCACCTGAACTGCGTTTTTCATGCGCAGAATGTCATACTCAAAACGGCTGCGGCAATCAATCAAAGAGGCCAGGTCAAAAATTTCATTAAGTTCGGGACTACCGATATGACCTTCTTGAACTTGGGACTCTAAGATGGGGGCAGAAAAACAGGTTCCAATACAACAAAAAAACAGCAGCAATGCCCCCCACCCTATCTTCCCCGTCATTTGCTCCTCTTGCTTTCCCTAGAAAAACATCTTTTTAATGCAGAACCCTCCCAGCCTGATTACGACAGATTTGTCCAAAGTCAAGGAATTACCATGGAGAAGCCCCATGTCAGAGTGGGGGGGTCTCCAGGTGATACACCGCAGGAAGGTTTCGGAACTGTTCGGCGCAATCCAGACCGTAACCCACCAAAAAACCCTCCTCAACGATAAAACCAAGATAGTCCACCTCAACCTGGTTCTGACGTCGCTCCTTCTTGTCAATAAGGGTACAGACGCAAACCGAAGCAGCTCCTTTAGTACGAAAAAACTCTTTAAGCCAGGCCAAGGTTCTTCCTGTATCAATAATATCTTCAACCAGCAGAACATCCTTACCTGTGAGATCAAGTTCCACATCTTTACTGAGTGAAATGGTGCCGGAGGAGGTGGACGACATGCCATAACTGGCCACTCGGATAAAATCGAGCTCCACATCAATGGTCAGTGAGCGGGCCAGATCTGCCATAAAAATAAAAGCTCCATTTAAGACCCCGACAAGCACAAGGGAGCGCCCTTGATAGCGCTCACTGATCTCCTGGCCGAGCTCTGCGACACGCCGGGCTAATTTTTCCCGGGAAAGGATACATTTTTTATCAGACATTTCTTAATGATGACTTTTGAAATATTTTAAGAAGGATTAAAGCCGCAACGCATAACACGTTTCCGTGTTGAATATAGCAACACTACACGATCAAAGGGGGATATCTCCGGTGATATTTAACCAAGAACGGTCCAGCTCCTGATCGAATTCCTGAACAAAACCCTCCACATCAACATCCATGAAAGTTTTTTGCTCCTCTCTGATCAAAATCCAGGCAAAGGAATCGGCAAGATGGACCTGATGCGCATTTTCCTGGCAGCCGATAATAATCCCGCGCTTGACGGCAAAAAGCTCGGCCAGGGAAACCATGGCAACAATGAGCAAGTTCTCTTTAGCTTGCTCTGGTTTATGATGAAACTTGGCCGCATCAAGAAAGGCCTTGGGTAGACCCATTTTTTCGCCGAGATAATAACCTGCCTGGCAATGATCGGCGCCGATAAATTGCTGTTCCGCCTCGCAGAGGGTAATTCCGTCTAGAAACCCGAGTCGTTGGAGCTGAGGATAAAAATCAGGCTCCTGAATATCCAATGCCAAAATACCAATATCATGAAATAACCCGGCCAGATATATATCCTCATAGGTCTGGACCCGGATAACCTCGGCCAACAACTCGGCAATACGGCCCACAACCACCGAGTGACGCCAAAAAGAACGGCCCAGATTCTTAAAGCCCGCAAAGAAACGTGGCTGATCAAGCACCTTGTGTGCCTCTTCTTCCACCACCTTCTGAATATTTTTGACCCCCACCGTGACCAGGGCATGGGCCACCGAGCTTACTGCTGTTGAACGGCGATAATAAGAGGAGTTGGCTACCTGCACCACCTTGACAGCCATAAAGGGATCTAAGCAGATCAGCTCAGCAAAACGCCGAGTATCTTCTGAATCTCCTGCCAAAAATACCTCGATTAATGTGGCAACGGCTGGATTCATGGCAAGTTTGAGGTTGGCATGTACCCGTCTTTGCATTCGGGACCTTGCCACAGACTTCGGTTCAGGAAGGGGAGGCAGTTTGGCACTATCGACAACAAGCTTCCAGGAGATCTCTTCCTTTTGCGGCGGCTTGACTGCCGGAGCCCTCTTCTTCACTTCTTGGACGGGCTTTGCTTTTTTCTTTTCATTGTCAAGATGAGCGGAAACTCTTTTTCCAGCACCAGCGACCTTTTTATTGGCATCCATCAGGCGCTGGACAAGAATCTCACAAAATCGCTTATAAAACTTGAGCTGCAAAAAGACATTGGCATGGTTAAGAATCTCAGGTTCAACCATGAGGACATACGAATCAGAGAGAGTTCGCACTCCGGCAGTTCTCTTGGTCTCCGCGATCATCGCCATCTCGCCAAAAGTTGCGCCTGTGCTTAAGGTGCTGAGTTCAACTTCAGCGTTGTTCACCGTCTTAAAGACAGAGACCTCACCGTGGACAAGAATATAGAGCACCCTGTCTGTGGTACCTTCTTTGATAATAAGGGTATGGGGAGGAACTTTCAGCCAGCGGCTTAAGGCAAGAAGTTGTTTAAGCTCATGATCATCGAAGGTGGCAAAGAAAGCTATTTTTTTCAAAAAAACAAGGCGCTGATCCGGTTGTTTTTTCTTACTGGCTTTCTTGACCGTTGCCATATTACTTCCCGAGACAAAATTGTTGAAAAATCATATCAAGGACATCTTCCGTGGTTGTTTCCCCAATAATATCACCAAGATGATCCAGGGTGGCCTGCAACTCAACGGCAACCAGATCAGGGGGAAGCGCCACCTTAATCCCTTCAAGGACACGGGCTGCTGCCTCCCTTGCCTTTTCAAGGGCTGCCCTGTGACGGACATTTGGCACAACATCGTGACCAGGATCCCAATCCTCCCCGCCGGTGACAAGATCATAAACTGCCTGCTCCAGGGTATCAATAGCACGCCCCTCTTTGGCAGAGATGGAGACCAGCGGCGAGCCGCTAAGCTTTTCCCGAAAATCCGACTGCTTATAGTCACTTACAATATCAATTTTATTAACCACATACAACACCGGTTTTGCCGGCAATGCCCTGCGTAAATCCTCATCCTCAGGGGTAATGCCGCTGGTGGCGTCAAGAAGGAAAAGAACAAGGTCTGCCTCCTCAAGCTTGGCGCGGGCCCGCTCAATGCCGATTTCTTCCACAGCTCCGGCATGATCCCTGATCCCTGCCGTGTCGACAATGTGAACAGGAACACCGCGGATAGTCAACATCTCCTCAATGGTATCGCGGGTGGTACCCGGTACTGAGGTGACAATGGCCCGCTCTTCCCGGAGCAGGCTGTTCAGAAGACTTGACTTGCCAACATTGGGACGGCCAAGAATAACCACTGAAATACCGTCACGGTAGAGGCGGCCCTTATCAGCAGCAGTGATCAAAGCTGCCAGCGGCGCAAGAACATCCTGGCTGATCTGTTTGCCCATGACCTGAGGGTCTATGATCTCCACATCCTCATCAGGGAAATCAATGGCCACCTCGATGATGCCCCGGCAGGTCATGAGTTGATGGCGGATAGCGAGAATGGTTTCATGGAGGCCGCCGCCCAGTTGGTTACGGGCCATATCCACCCGGGCCATGGTATTGGCCTCAAGAAGCTCCATAACCGCCTCAGCCCGGGTCAGATCAATACGGCCATTCAAAAAGGCCCGCTTGGTGAATTCTCCCGGGGCGGCAAGCTGCGCTCCTTCTTTTAACAACAGGGCCAGAACACTTTCGAGAATCAAATAGCTGCCATGGCAGTGGATCTCCACCACATCTTCCCGGGTATAGGTCTTGGGTCCTTGCATATAAACGGCAAGGACCTCATCAAGCATGGCATCTGTACCTGGGTCCTTAATAAGGCCATAGGTGAGCTGATGGCTGCGCAGCTTCTTCTTGTTTTTGGGATGGAATATGGAGGACAGCAGGGGACGGGCCTGACTACCGCTTATGCGGATCACCCCGATGCCGCCCGGACCTGGCGGTGTGGCAATGGCAGCGATGGTGGGTTCCTGGGGCGGGTCGATCATAAGAAGTGAGGAAAATTAGTGGCACTCTCTGATGAGCATTACCTAAACTGGCTCAAAGATATTTTCTTATCTTACCTAGCAAGAATGACAAGGGCACGAAGATTATCTAAAAACTTTTCTTTGTCGACAGCAACCCGGCCCCAAACAAAAAGGGCTTAAAAACGGCAGATGCGTTTTTAAGCCCTTTAAACATTGTCAATCCCAGCTTGTCTATTTACGAGGGGTGCGGGAACGATTTCCCCGTTTGCGTCCAGTCCGGCGGCGCTGGGTACCCGGCTTGTAGATGAGAATCTTTTTAAATAGACCACTTCCCACACTGCGGCTACGGATCGTTGTGTCATCCTGAAGCATCATATGAACGATGCGCCGTTCCGAAGGATTTAAGGGAGGAATGGTGCGGGTGACGCTCTTCTCCTTCACCTCGTCAGCCAAACGGACCGCCAGTTCCTGTAGCTCTTTGCGCCTGTTTGCCCGAAAATCTCCTGCATCAACGACAAACATGGCACGCTCAGGCAGTTTATCACTGGTCATTTTGCGCAGCAGGTACTGGAGACCGTCCAGGGCCTGGCCGTCACGTTCCTGCAGGGCCTCAACATGATCCCCGGTGATCTCCAGCTTGGTCTTGCCGTTTTCTTCGCCAATGACAATATCAGATTCCATGCCCATCAAGGAAAGTAAGGTGTTAAGCTCTGAGATAAGCTGCTCATGGTACTCTGGGGGCACAGGAGAGGGTTCAACCTTTTGGCGGCGAGGTTTACGCTTTTCTTCTTCAGGCTTCTCCTCTTCATCCTGGCCGGATTTTTCCTGGGGGGCCCTGGCAGCTGCTTTGGCCTTTGGTTTAGAATGTTTCTTTTTTTCCGCAGGTTTTTTTGTTTCTTTGTTATTGCCAGCGGACTCTTCCTTCTTCAAGCAGGCCCGCACTACGGCATGCTGGCGCATAAGGCCAAAAATCCCCGTGGAACCGGTGGAAACAATATCAATATTTAAGACGTCACGGTCAACGCCAAACTTCTTACAGGCCGCTTTCACCGCCTCATCAACATCTCTGCCTTTAAATTCCAGCTTTACTGCCATTTTATCTCCTTGATATCACAGGATCATTAAAACCTAATCCAATCAACAGTACCCTACCAGCCTTTCCTTAAATATCAGGGGCCTTATTGATTGCGTACTGCTGGGCAATGGACAGTAAGTTGTTAACAAACCAGTAGAGAACCAGGCCAGAGGCAAAATTGATAAACATGAAGGTGAAAATCACCGGCAGAAACATCATCATCCGGGCCATGGCCGGATCACCCTGGGCTGGGGTCATTTTTTGTTGGAGGAACATGGAGGCCCCCATGAACAGGGTCAGCACCGGAATTCCACCGAGATAGGGAATATCAATGCCGATGGGAAGCCGATCAGGTGCCGAAAGATCGGTTATCCAACCGAAAAATGGGGCATGCCGAAGCTCAATGGTCTGCATCAACAGCCGATAGAGGGCAAAAAAGACCGGAATCTGCAGAAGCATGGGCATACAGCCACCCAGGGGACTGACCTTGTAGGTCTTGTAGAGCTGCATCATCTCCCTGTTGACCCGGTCCCGGTCATCGCCGTACTTCTCACGAATCTGGGTCATTTTGGGCTGCAGCTTCTGCATGGTCTTCATGGACTTCATGCCCTTAAAGGAGATGGGCCAGAAGAGAAGCTTGATAATCACGGTCACGAGAATAATGCCGATGCCGTAGTTATGAACATAGCCATCGAGAAAATTGAGCAGAAAGAGCATGGGCTTGGCCAGAACATCAAACCAGCCGAAGTTAACCGCCTTATTGAGATTATGGCCGATATCTTCCTTGAGTATTTTTAGCTTCTTGGGACCAAAAAAGACCTTGTAGCTATATGTTTTATCAGCACCAGGCGTAATGGCCACTACCCCGGCATTAAGGGTTGTGGAGACCTTACGGTCAGCAAGGCGCTTAAAACGGACAGTGTGGCTCCCACCAACCGGAATAACTGCCGTCATAAAATAGATGCCTTCATAGGCAACCCACTCAAGGTTACCGCTGCGTTCCTGAGGACCGTCTTCCAGGTCATCCACCTTAATTTCTTCAAGGGCATCATTTTGGAAAAGAGCCGGGCCAGTAAAAACAAAACGTTCGTTATCATTTTTGCCAAAGGGCTCATTAACGAGGCGCAGATAGCCGGCCCCCTGAACCTGGTGTTGCGGGGAGCTATTTAAAACAGAGATATCAAGGCCGATTTCATAGGAGTCATTGCGAAAGGTCATGGCCCGAGCCATGACCAACCCGGAAGGCAGCGTGGTACGCATGGTCAGTGTTGCGCTCTCGCCGTCACCAAGGACAAGTTGGGTTTTATCAGCTTCATAGACCGGCACCGGAGATGAGGCAGGCTCATTACCCCAGGAAAAATAGAGGGGTAATTCGTTGAACTTCTCCTGCTTATTGAGTTCCTTGAGGCCGCTGGCAGGATCAAGCTGCTCGTTGTAATTTTTCAGCTTGAAACTCTTTACACCACCACCGTTTTCTGAGATCACGGCCTGGTAAAGGCTGGTCTCCACCAGGATATCCCGGCCTTCACGGCTGGGGGTTACGACAGCAGGGGGGGCTGTGAGCGGGGCCTGGCTTAAGGTGCTTGTCGTTTCGACAGCAACGGAGCTGGCCGGGACTTGTACGGTTTCGGTTCCTGCTTCCTGCAGGCCGGTTGGCGGCACAGGGCGCGGAATAAAGAAATAATTATAACCGAGGAGGATGGCGAGGGATAAAACAATTGCCAACAATACTCTTTGATTGTCCATGACACAGGTCCTTTGCACCCTTTGCGGTGCTCGAAAATGTCAACCCGTTAGTTAACAGGGTCATAGCCACCTTTACAAAACGGGTGGCAGCGCAGAATACGGCGAAGGGCCAAAAAAAGGCCCCGGAATGCGCCGTACTGTTCAATGGCCTGAACAGCATACTGAGAACAGCTTGGGATAAAACGACAGGTGGGCGGAAAAAGAGGAGAAATGACTGCTTGATAAAACCGGATTATCCCCAGGAAGATTTTCTTCACCGCTTTCTCCGTTTGTCATTGTGAGAAGAGGTGTTCACCACATTACTAACGGCTGTGGCGACCTCGTGGGGATTTTTGAATGTGCACTCTTTGCGAACGGCAAAGACTATGTCCTTGGAGGGTGGCAAGAAATCTCGGTTAAGTCGAAAGAATTCCCGGATAATTCGCTTCATACGGTTTCGAAGAACCGCCTTTTTCACACCATGGACACTTATACCAAGCCGGTTAAAGCCCTTATCATTTTCTATAAAAATCAGGCTAAAATGAGCTCCCCGCAACCTTTTTCCCTGTCGATATACGACACTGTACTGTTCAGGCTTTCTGAGGAGGGCAGTTTTCGGCAGCGTAAAGCCCATGGCGGCATACCAGGGTCAACCTTGCAACTGGCCACCCCTCAAGAATGGTCCTTAGTGGGAAGCGGAAAGACGCTTACGTCCTTTGGCACGACGGGCGTTAATGATGGCACGGCCAGCCTTGGTTCTCATTCTCAGACGAAATCCATGGGTACGGGCCCGCTTCAAATTAGATGGTTGAAAAGTACGCTTACTCATTGTTATTTCCTCATGGTACATGGGCCAGAAAGCAAACTGGCAACTATTAAAAAAAGCGGGGACATCAGGCAGATAACAGCAAAAACAAACAAGCTGTTGACGAAAATTTGGTCTGCCTTCCCGCTGACGGTAGCTCCAAAGAGGCATATAGAACATATCAGAGCGCAAGTGTCTAGAAAAATTTCAGCCTGTTTTCACGACATGGCATGACTGCCCGCCTCTATCTACGTTCTTTTTCCCGGGCCATATCCGGCCCCATCCCCACCGCAAAGAAAAAGCCCCTGCCGGGAAACCGGCAGGGGCTTGGCAAAGCACAGCAAAAGAACAACTTACAGCAAATCAAACTTCTTCAGTGCAGCTTTCGAGCCTTGCAGGGAAACAACCAGCAGGGCCACCCAACTAATTAAAAGAATTGTATTCATCATCATAATCGCATCTCCTTAATACATGTCATGGGCGTTTTCGCCCTCGGTCAACTCTTCAGAGGTCAGCTTCTTACTATCCATAAGCCGCCAAACGTAGGCCACATAGGCCAGGACAAGCGGAATACCCAGAGCAACATAGGTCATTGCCGTCAGGGTATACTTGCTGCTAGAGGCGTTATAGATGGTCAAGCTTGACTGCAGGTCCGCGGAAGAGGGATAAAACGACGTATTGTTATATGCGGCTATTAAAAAGATCACCAGGGCGGTGAGTACCGTTCCCAAACCGGCAAACCAAATACCGCAATTGCACTCCTTAAAAGAGGTTACAAAAACACCGTAAATCACCAGTCCAAGACCGGCCACAAGAAATACAAGCAATAAAGGCATGGCAAGCAGGTTATGCAGATACTTACCCTTTTCCACGAAAACTTCCATGGTCTCGGGGTTTACTGCATAACCATCCATAGTGACCAGACTGATCAGCACAAAAAAGAGGAAGGGAAGCGTCCACAAAAAATTGATCAGCACAGAGCGGCGGCAGCGTGCGTTTAAGGCGTCATGGACAATATTGTTCAAGAGGTACATGCCACCCAAGGTGCGAGCCAGAAAGATCAGAAAAAAACCAAAGGCCAGGTTAAACAGATTGGTAGCTGCCTCAAGGCCGCGGGTCGAGGTCTGCCAAGTCACCTGGTTATACTCATTGAGGGCAAAGGCGGAACCGGTAAAAAAAGTTCCCACCGCTGCACCAATGAGGAGCACCCCCACCGTGCCATTGACAAAGAGGAAGAATTCATAAGCCCAGGAGCCTAAAAAATTACCGGGTTTTTTACGGTAGTCATAGGCCACGGCCTGGACAATAAAGGTAAAAAGGATAGCCATCCATACCCAATAGGCGCCACCAAAGCTTGTGGCATAGAATTTCGGAAAGGCGGCAAAGAGGGCGCCGCCAAAAAGTACCAAGGTCGTGAAGGTCATCTTCCACTTGCGGCCCAGGGAGTTAACCATCAAGGCCTTTTCTTCATCGTTATGGACCAGGGTAAAAATCATGCTCTGGCCGCCCTGAACAAAGAGAAGAAAGACAAAGAGAGAACCGACAACAGAGGTGATGAGCCACCAGAGTTGCTGCAGGGTTGAGTAGTCTAAATTTCCAATCATCTTATTTCTCCTCCGGTCCGAGCTGAATCTGCGTGATCATAATCTTTATTTCCGCAATAAGAAGCATGGTAAAGAGACCAAGGAAAATAAAAAAGGTCGTCTGAACAGTTCCGGTTGTCAGGTTGGTATTGGCAACATGGACAGGCAGAAGACCCTGAATGGCCCAAGGCTGCCTTCCCACCTCTGCAACGACCCAGCCCGCCTGTTGGGCGATATAGCCCAGCGGCACACAAAGGACAGCCAGGAGCTGAAACAAACGCTGTTTCTCCAGGTTACCCTTATACAGAAAATAAAGGGCCGCCAAAAATACAAGGGGAAACAGGGTGCCAAGGGCGACCATGATATGAAAGGCGTAAAAGGTGGTGGCCACAGGCGGTGTGGCATCCGAAGGCTTTGCCAGGTGGCCATAGCCCATATCGTCTTTATATATGTTAAACTGCTGGAGTGCCACCTTCGAAGCTGCCTCATTATTGTTATCATTGGCCTCCTTAAAGGCGGCCAGGTACTCGATGGCCTGGCGGCCACGCTCCATTCTGGTGCCAACGCTGGTAATATTCTGCTCTTTATTACCAAAGACAAGATCATTAATACCTGGAACAAAGGAGCCAAACTCACGGTTGGCAAGGAGAGAAAGCACCACGGGAACCTTGACTGCAAAGATAAAATCCTTCTGTTCATCACCGGGCTGCTTGGCGGAATTAATGACGCCAAGAACAACAGCACCGGCATTGGTCTCCCCTTCATAAAGACCTTCCATGGCAGCCAGCTTCATGGGCTGCCTCTGGGACACTGAATAGGCTGCCTCATCACCCGTGATGCCGCAATAGCTGGCTGACAAAAAGCCGAACACCGCCGCAACAGCGATGGAGCGTTTAGCCATGAGCTGATGGCGTCCCTTCAGGAGATACCAGGAGGAAATCCCTAGGACAAAGAGGGAGGCAAGCAAAAAAGCAGAGCTTGTGGCATGGGTAAATTTGGAGACGGCCACTGGCGACAAGATCACCTCCCAAAAGTTCTCCATCTCAAAACGTGCCGTTTCAGGATTAAAGTCCATACCGATGGGGAATTGCATCCAGCCGTTTGCCACCAGAATCCAGACAGCGGAAAGGTTGGAGCCAGCGGCCACCATCCAGGTGGAAAAAAGGTGAAATTTTTTGGACACCCTGTCCCAGCCGAAAAACATCACGGCAAAAAAGGTGACCTCAAGAAAGAAGGCAAAAATACCCTCAATTGCCAAGGGCGCGCCAAAAATATCGCCCACCATCCAGGAGTAGTTGGACCAGTTGGTGCCGAACTCAAACTCCAGAATAATACCGGTGGCCACACCAATGGCAAAATTGATACCAAAAAGGGTCATCCAGAATTTGGTAAGCCTCTTCCACTCCTCGTTGCCTGTTTTGACATAGATAGACTCAAAAAAGGCCACCAGGAAAGAAAGACCCAAGGTAAGCGGTACAAATATCCAATGATACATCGCCGTCAAGGCAAACTGAGCACGAGCCCAATTCACCTGCGACAGATCAACTTGTTCAATCATTATTTTCTCCCATTGTTTTTGGTTGTGTGAAGTTGCCCAACACATGGCCGGCACGTTCATGATCTGTTTTAAAATTCGTATTTAGAAAATTTGGAAAAAAGAACGCCTTCAAAACGGCGAACATAATGAAAAGCTTCAAGAATATAATGGCCCACAGTTTCTTACCCACCCGCATCCTGCGGAAGCCATCACGATAAAAGGAATAAATATTGAGGATCATTTCAGTTACTTTTTGATAATAGTTATTATTTTAAAGTACTCTTTAATCCTAAGGCAGAACTGCTGTCAAGAAGAATCGAATAAATTGGCTCTATTTGTCAAGCGGCAATTATTCTTATCTAGGGATAATTATTACTGTTTTTCTTATAACAATTGGAATCTAGGAGGGAACTCAGGCAGAAAAAAGGCTCACCATTTTTTTTATTTTAATGCTCTGCATCCTGAGCCTCCAGCTTAGCCAGAAGCTGTTTAAAGAGTGGACCATCGCTGCTGGTGAGCTTTACATGAACGGTGTAATCATTATGAAGATGATATTTAGCGCTGACAATAAGACCATGGAGGCTCAACTCAGCCTTGCCCAAAGAAAGGGTTAGACAAACTGGCCGCCCCAACAGCATTCTGGCCGTACTCTGGCGAGGTGTTTTTATAAAAAAACAGACGCCGCCCTTGGAAACATCATCAAGAACACCTCGAAAAGAGACCCCGATATCCTGGCCCTTAAGATTCTGAAGTTGAGCGTTAAGCACCTTTTCAATGGGGTAACGTTTGTTCTGCCGGCGTTCAATTTTTTTAACGGCCTGGGCATGGTCTAGGCTGCAGTGCGTTCGACAATAGCTCCGCAGCTTTTCCTCAAGACTGGGCAATGACTCTTGCCACCCTTCCATGCTCTTTCTTTCCAAATATTTGACTGTTACCGGGCTTTGGCACACAGCTGAGGCGGTAGCGATGGAAATCCCGAAAAAGGTATCTTCCCCTGCGATATCGCCGGCATCAAGGTGCTGCAGCAGAAATTTCCTGTCTCCCTGCCGGCAGACGATGGTGACGCGTCCTTGAATGATAAAAAAAAGCCGGTTGTTCAGTTTACCCTGTTCGATAAAGGCTGTGCCCGGCTTAAGGCTTGTTTCTTTCAGGGCAAAAAAGAGGGCGTTATTCTCCTCTTCACTGAAGCCAGCACGTAAATCCTTCCACTGCTCATTATAAGAGGGATCAATGGCCGCTGTTTTTGCCGCTTCAATCACCTCGGCCGAGCCGATTATCTCGGTCAATGCCATATCATCAATGGCGACAAGCCTGTGGCGCAACCTTTCAGCCAGGGCAAAATCTCGCCTGTCAGCTGCGTCAACGATCATTTCATATAGTTGTCTGACCGCTTCTCGCTTGTTGCTTTGATCAAGGGCTAGATCAATCATTTTTTCAGACATAGATAGCACCCTGTCCGTTTGAATGAATTGAGAAAATGTAGATATAAAATATCACAGCAGCCAATGGGAGTACAACTCTTAACAAATGGGGCTAGCTCGACAAAAAGGGCCAGTGAGCCCTGGCCCTATACCTCATTTCCCTAACGGGGTCTGGTCAGATACCAGTGGGTGAGCTGGATGATCCGGTGATCAAAAAAGAGATAGAGGAGACTGGCCATGGCAAGAAAAGGGCCGTAAGGAATTCGGGTTTGCCCTCCTTTTTTCTGCTTCACCATGGCCCCGAGACCAACGATGGTACCAAGCAGGGAGCTGCAGAAAATAACAAAGGGCAAGGCCTGCCAGCCCTGGAAGGCGCCGATCATGGCAAGCAGTTTTATATCGCCTCCCCCCATACCATGGCGCTTAGTGACCAGGTAATAGCCCATGGCAATGGCGTAAAAAATGCCTCCACCAAAAAGAATGCCCAGCGCAGAACTCTGCCAGGCCAATCCAGGCAGCAAAAAAGAGGCCGCAAAACCAAGAACAATACCGGGCAGGCTGATCCGGTCCGGTATAATCTGATGATAGAAATCAATGACGATAATGACAAGCAGGGCGGCTGCAAAAACAAAATAGATTAAAAATTCCACAGAGATAAAGAACCGCTGCAACAAAAAAAACGAAAGCAGGGCCATGGCCAGCTCCACCAAGGGATACTGGATGGAAATCTTTACCTGACAGGTCCGGCAGCGTCCTTGCAAAAAGAGAAAGCTGATAATGGGAATATTTTCGTACCAGTGCAGAGAGGTCTTACAGCTGGGACAATGGGAGCCGGGAAACACCACCGAGGCCTCAGGATCAGGAAGGCGGAGAATAACGACATTAAGAAAACTGCCGACAATGGCCCCGAAAACAAAGGAAAAAAATTCAAAAAAAAGCGGATTCATGGCACCATGATAAGATGAGCCAGGCAACCTGGCAAGAAACAACTTGTTTTTCACCCTAAATCTTTAGAAAAAAAAGGCAGTTACACCTTGCTGTTAATCCGTTATTTGCCCTCGCATTGATATATATGTCACCTTCCAATACTTCTTCCACCCATGAAGCCATCCAGCAATTACGAGCTGAAATCATTGCCCCGGATTGGCAATTAAGTCCCCAACGGATTGTCCGCCTGAAGGCAGCCTTTGCCGCACTGAATTCCTACTTCCATGGGCGCCCCCATCCCCTTGCCCTGCTGAGAATGGCATCCAGTGCTATCAACCATTTTGAAAAAGACGATCCTCAGGCTGATGCCATGGACTTTCTCAAAGAAGACATGGCCCATATTGTCAATGCCTATGAGGATGATGAACATGACCCGGCCAAAGAAAAAGAAACTGCCAGCAGGGCATATAAGCGTTTTCTTCGCCTCAACATCAGTTTAGCACAAGACGAACTCAAAACAGCCGACCAAACAATCAATACGACAAAACTACTGGAGAGGCTGACCGCCCTTGCTGAAGATGCGGGCCAACTTCCTGCCCTGCTTGAAAAAAAAGATGCTCTCACTGCCGAGCAGGGCCAACAGGCAGCAGTGCTGCTGGGCAAAATTTCTGCAGCGATAAATATCGCCTGGGCCCACCTCCCCCCTCCCCAAAGCAGAGAGTGACTTGTGTTTGTCGGTTATGATTAATATAGTGATCATTAAATAGTGGGGCGACTTTTCTTTATAATAGAATATTGTCTAGCAAGTACCAGGTTTCAACACAGGAGAAAGAGATGACGGATCACGATGACCGCCGCGACAATGTCCGGGTATCTTTTCACGCCACAGTGGACCTGGACTTCGCCGGCCAAAAATACAACGACTGCGAGACTGAGAATCTATCCACCAGGGGTGTGCTTGTTCTCGGGATTTCAGATCGCGACCAGGGCGACACCTGCGACCTGGACCTGCATCTTGCCGGGACCAGCGATGATATCTCGCTTTCCATGGCGGGAAGGGTGGTCCGCCTTGAAGACGACGGCATCGGTATTCATTTCACGGAGATTGACCTGGACAGCTACACCCATCTCCGAAATATTATTTATTACAACAGCGATGACCCTGACTCCCTGGACGAATTCCCCTTTGACAACGAGTAAAGTATGGCCCTGCTGCAACTGACCACCATTCCTTTAGGCACCGAGACCGCCAGTGTCGGCAATTATGTCGCCGAGATCCAAAAAGAGCTGGAGAAAGCCAAGGTCTCTTTCCGCCTAAATGACATGGGAACCGTTATTGAAGGGAACATTTCCGAACTTCTGGCCATCATAGAAAAAATATATGAAATCCCCTTTACCAAGGGAGCGGTAAGGGTGGTCACCCAAATAGTTATTGATGACCGCCGTGATAAAAAAGTCGGCATTGGTGACAAGATTGATGCCGTTGAGAAGATCTTACAGGGCAACCACGGAGAATAAATTTCAAGATGGCAAAAAAAAAGCCCCAGCAACCGGTCGACAAACTCCCTCTTTTTTTAATCAGTTTTTTTATTATTATATTTTGCATTGGTGTCTTTTACGATGAGCCTTCCCGTGTTCTTGAACAGGCCTGGCAAATCTGTTTAAGCTGTATTGGTATCGGCTAACGCTCCTGTTAATTCCCCTTTTCTCGGTCTACCACTACTCATATGGAATTTTTGCGCAAATGGTTTCAGGCAGGCATTTTAATTCTCACCAATGCCTCCTGGAGCTTTCCCTTTACCCGCTCGCTGTACCAAGGACCGCTCAAGGTCCTCTGCTCTCCAGGTCTCAACTGCTACTCGTGCCCGGCTGCGACAACGGCCTGCCCCCTCGGCGCCATCCAGCAGCTCCTCCTCTCCGTGCGAATGACCCTGGCAAACGGCCAATTTTATGTAGGATTTTATGTCATTGGCTCCATAGGCTTTCTCGGTGCTGTTTTTGGGCGTATGGTTTGCGGCTGGGCCTGCCCCTTCGGCTTTATACAGGAACTACTCCATAAAATCCCCTCACCTAAATTTTCCGTACCCCGCCCCTTACGTTTTATAAAATATGGACTTCTGGCCCTGACGATTTTCATTTTACCGGTGGTCTACATTAACGAGTTTGATATGGGCCTTCCCTGGTTCTGCAAGTTCATCTGCCCGGCAGGTACCCTTGAGGCGGGTTTACCCATGCTCTTTTTGCAACCGGACCTGCAGCAGATTATCGGCACCCTGTTTTGGTCAAAATTTACCATTATGATTCTTTTCCTGGCATGGAGCGTGGTTGCCAGCCGCCCTTTTTGCCGCACCACCTGTCCCTTGGGAGCCTGGTACGGCCTCTTCAGGAAGGCAAAAATGGTCCGTCTCACCCTGAACGAGTCAAAATGCACCAAATGCCTGGAATGCCATGATGTCTGCCCCATGGGTGTTAAATTTAACGAATCCCCGGATGATGGTGAATGTATCACCTGCCTCAAGTGTATGAATGAGGCCTGTCGCTTTGGTGCTATCGGCCTTGAAATTGGCGGTCTCCCTGTACAAGCCGGGGACATCCGCACCAAAAAAGTACCTGCAAAATGAAACCTTTTTTAGCTGGACAGTTTCTTTGCAGATCGGTAGGTTACAAATTCTTTGCATTTACTAATGATGGAAACCTCTTATGATTCGTAAGTTTTCTCTTATAGCTCTTGCCTGTCTCTTGCTGGTGGGCCCAGCCACTTTGGCCCAGGCCAAGATGGTTAGCGTTGATGCTGACATGATCAATCTGCGCAGTGGCCCTGGTTCTAAATACAAGGTGCTCTGGGAGCTTGGCCGCGGCTATCCTCTTAAGGTGATAGGCTCAAAAGGCAGCTGGTACCGAGTTGTTGACTTTGAAAATGATAAAGGCTGGGTCTACAAAAAACTGGTGAGCCGCAAAGCGCATCTGGTGGTCAAAAAAAGGGCCATAAATCTGCGTAGCGGCCCGAGCACCAGATATAAAATAGTTCGCCAGGCCAAGAGGGGTGTGGTTCTCCGTACCTTAGAGCGCCGTAAGGGCTGGGTTAAGATTCGTCATGATGAGGAAAATGTCGAAGGCTGGGTAAAGCGTGACCTTCTCTGGGGCTGGTAACTATCCACCTCACTGCCATAAAATGGATTTTTTAATCCCACCTTTTTTAAGGTGGGATTTTTTTTGGAGATACTCTCGTGCAGCGCATTGCCGAACCGGAATTGATGGAAGGAGTTGAGCAGGCCAAGGTCTATGCCGAAGCTGATTTCAGCCCAGCCAACAAACAGTTTCTCGATCTGTTTCACACGACCTTCCCTGACTTTTCAGGCAGAGCCACAGTCCTTGATCTGGGATGCGGCCCCGGTCATATTTTATTCGATTTCGCTCGCATCTTTCCGGGCTGCACCTGCCTTGGCCTTGACGGGTCAGAAGAGATGCTCAACCATGCTTACTTAGCATGCGGCTCTACCACATCATCCTCTATCGCCTTTCAATGCAAGCAGCTGCCTTTCCCAGACGATATCGGCACCTGGCAGGTCATCTTGTCAAACAGCCTTCTGCACCACCTCAACAATCCGGCGGACCTCTGGCAGAGTGTTAAAAAACTTGCCGAACCGGGCACCTTGATTTTTGTTATGGATCTTTTCCGTCCCGGCTCGCCTGAAGACGCAAAGGCCATTGTCGAGAAATATAGCAGCGACGAGCCAGAGATCCTCCAGCAGGATTTCTACAATTCATTGCTGGCTGCCTACCGCCCCGGCGAGGTAGCCCTGCAACTTGCAGAGCAGGACCTGAACCTGCAATGCCGAGAGGTCAGCGATCGCCACCTGGCTATTTGGGGACAACTAACCGAGTAACCAACACTAACAACCTGCGACATATTCACTGGACAAAATGCTTGATAACAGTAGACTGGATAGCATCCCTCTTTCAATTTCAAACCACCAAAAGTAAAAATGGGTGGTGATTGGTTGAAGACTTTCAAAAAAAAGGCTAAAAGGGGCTGCGACCCTGGTGGAAATACCCACGGAACCTTTTTGACAAACTATTGACTGTTTATTGCTAGAGACTCCATTTTGTTTGGCACTGCAACCTTCATACTTCTTTTTGCCCTTTGGCTGCTGCTCTCCGGAAAGTTTGACCTGTTCCACTTGAGTCTGGGCGCGCTGTCCTGCGCTCTTGTGGCCCGGCTCTCCAGCGATCTCCTCTTTTTAGAAAGGGATAAAGGTTTTAGCAGACGCATCATTGAGGCTGGCCGTTTTCTCGGCTATTTTGGCTGGCTTCTCTGGCAAATCGTCATTGCCAACTTCCACGTCATAGGGCTGGCCCTTTCCGGCCGGCGCATGCGCAACGAGTTGGCGCCCCATATTTTTAGCTTTAAGACCATCCTCCGTAACGACTTCTCTCGCTTTGTCTTAGCCAACTCCATAACTCTGACGCCCGGCACCGTCACCATCCGTATTCATGGCGACACCCTCTATGTCCACGCCATTAGCCAGGAGGCTGCCGGCGAACTGGCCGATCAGGAGGCAATCAGCGAAATGGAACGCCGTGTTGCCATGGTCTTTGAAAGGAATAACTTCTGCTACCTGACGGACAAGGAGTCGTGACCTTGGAACATTTTTTCATCACCATTGGCGTGGCCATTCTTCTGCTCATGTTTCTCACCCTGTACCGCACCGTTGTTGGCCCTACTCCCCTGGACCGCATCCTGGGAGTAAATGTCATCGGCACTAAGACCACAGTGCTTATCGTCCTGATCGGTGTGCTCTACAAACGGGTGGATATGTTTGTCGATATTGCCTTGACCTACGCCCTGCTCAACTTTATTGCCTCGTTGGCAGCAGCCCGTTTCTTCCAACGTCATAAAAAGGTTCATCTTGATCAGGAAGAAAGAGGGGGGAGTTCAGCATGATAGATATCCTGGTCATAATTCTCATGGTCACCGGCCTGTTTTTCTTTTTCGGCACCACTATCGGTATTCTTCGCTTCCCTGATTTTTACTGCCGCACTCATGCTGCCGGTAAAGGCGACACCTTAAGTGTTATGCTGATGCTGTTTGGACTGGCACTCTACAACTTGCACCACCTGTCCTTGAGCAGCGTACTGGTCAGCGGCAAAATTGTCCTGATTTGCCTGCTTGTTTTTATTGCCAGCCCCACAGCCACCCATGCCATCATGGATGCTGGTTACGAGTCCAAAGTACGGCACTGGGCACGCGATGATGACGAAAGCACCCTTTGGAGCGACACTGATGAGGAGGAAAAGTAACTATGTCCTGGGACGCAAGCCTGCTCTGGCAATTTGATCTGCTTATTCTGCCCATGGTGATAATCTGCGCCATTGCCGCTCTCAGCCTGAAAGACTTGGTGAGTTGTGCCGTGATTAGCGGAGCTTTCAGCTTTCTTATGTGTTTGCTCTGGACTGAGATGCTGGCCGTGGACGTGGCCTTTACCGAGGCCGCCGTCGGAGCCGGAGTGAGCACAGTACTGCTGCTGGGCACGGCCCTGCATGTCAAGCGCAGATCAAAGGATTAGATCGCTCTTAAAAGGAAACATCTACAAAGCAAACAAAACGAAAAAAAAAGACGTGAAAAAAGCAGCTTTGATCATAATAGCGATGTTGGGAATTTTGCTCCTGAGGGCCGCCGAAGATCTGCCCGACTGGGGTGATCCCCAGTCTCCGGCCTCAACTCATCTCTCCGATTATTATTTGGAGAAATCCTACGACGAAACCTCTGTTCCCAACATCGTCACCTCAGTACTGGCTGATTACCGTGGTTACGACACCATGTTTGAGACGGTGGTCATTTTCTGCGCCGGTATCACCGTACTCATTGTCCTGCGCCGTACCCGCCGGAAAAAGGCCAAATCTTTCCAGCCTCGGCCGGATCGACCCGGTGCCGACATTATCCTGCAGAGCGCCTCGCGCCTGTTGGTTCCGGCCATGCAACTCTTTGCCCTTTACGTGGTTGCCCACGGTCACCATAGCCCGGGCGGTGGTTTTCAGGGCGGCGTTATCCTGGGGGCCAGCTTTATCCTGCTCGCCCTCTCCTATGACCTGGGGACGGTGCTCAGCCGTTTCAAAGAAAAATCGGTGATGAGGTTTTCCGCCATCGGTGTGCTGCTTTATGCCGGTATCGGTCTGGGATGTCTCTACCTGGGCCGCAACTTCCTAGCCTACGGTGCCTGGGGCAAGGTGCTGGGCATCAACCAGCCTGCCGCCCACTCGCACGGCATGCTCGGGGTGGAAATCGGTGTGGCCATCACCGTGTTGTCCATCATGTTTTCACTCTATATCGACCTGGCCTCAGGCGGCGATCTGGACGAGGGGCTCTAAAATGGAAGACGTTCTTACCTATATCATCAGCCGCTACAACTACTGGGCTGCGATCATTCTGCTGCTCATCGGCCTGTACGGCATGATTGCCAAAAATAACCTGCTCAAGAAGGTAATCGGCATGTCGATCTTCCAGGCGGCCATCATCCTTTTTTATGTCTCCATAGGTGACAAACGTGGTGCCACCATCCCCATCCTGGACCACGGCCATGGTGCTCACCACGGCGCCCATCAAGCCATCGAGGCGGCCAGTTACGCCAACCCTCTGCCCCACGTTCTGATGCTTACAGCCATTGTTGTCGGCGTCAGCACCCTGGGTGTGGCCCTTGCTATATTACAGAAGATTTACCGGGTTCATGGAACCATTGAAGAGGATGAAATCCTGGAGACCATCGACCAATGAGCCTGGAGCAACACGCAGTACTTCTCATTCTGGCCCCGCTGTTTGGCGCCTTAATCATCAGCCTGATCGGTGGCCTGCACCGCAGGATGGCCTACCTGCTTATTGTCGGTAGCCTTGGCCTCTCCTTTTACTCTGCCCTGGCCACCCTCAAGCAGGTGGCACTTCACGCTGCTGAAGGGCCCTTACGCTATCGTCTCGGCGACTGGGCGCCGCCCTACGGCATTGAGCTGGTTATTGATCCACTCAACTCTCTTGTTTTGGCCATGGTTTCTGGCGTGGCGCTGCTGGTCGCCATTTTCTCGAAAAACACGGTGCGCCAGGAGATCGCCGACCGAATCCACCATTATTATACGCTCTTTGCCCTGTTGGTGGCCGGTCTGCTCGGCATCACCGCCACGGGTGACGCCTTTAATCTCTATGTCTTGATGGAGATTTCGGCCCTGTCGAGCTATG
The DNA here is from genome assembly GCA_039715015.1 of Thermodesulfobacteriota bacterium. Classification (GTDB taxonomy): domain Bacteria; phylum Desulfobacterota; class Desulfobulbia; order Desulfobulbales; family SURF-16; genus BM506. The sequence goes on along the minus strand of JBDLIE010000001.1, from coordinate 97,239 downwards.
CCCTTCTAGCCCGTGGTCGCGGCCTTGCCTATTACGCCACCTTCAAGTACGTGATCATGGGCACCATTGGCGCATGCTTATATCTGCTTGGCGTCGGCTACCTCTATATTAAGACCGGCACATTGAACATGGCGGAAATGGTCGATTTTCTGGCCCGGCCCGAGCTGCTCACATCCGAGAGTATCCGGGTGGCCTTTATCCTGATCATGGTCGGTCTGTGGATCAAGATGGCCTTCTTCCCGCTGCATGGCTGGCTGCCTAACGCCTACACCCGGGCCTCCACCACCACCAGTTGTTTGGTGGCGCCTTTGATGACCAAGGTCAGCGTCTATATTATGATCCGGGTAATGTTCGGCGTCTTTTCCGTGGCCTTTATCCACACCACCCTGGGCTGGAGCAAGGTTGTGGTATGGCTGGCCTGCATCGCCATACTGGCCGGCTCCTTCGGCGCTTTGGCCCAGACCAGCATGAAACGGATGCTGACCTACATCATCATCGCCGAGGTGGGCTATATGGTGGGCGGTGCTTGGCTCGGCAACGCAGCCGGTCTCACCGGTGCGACATATCATATCCTCAGTGACGGCCTGATGACCGCCTGCCTGTTTATGGTTGTTGGTGCCATCTCCTTTAAAACAGGAAGCGACAAACTTGAGGCCATGCGTGGCATCTTCCGCAAGATGCCCATTACGGCAGTGGTCTTTCTGGTCGGCGCCTTTGCCATGATCGGCATCCCGCCCACCTGCGGATTTTTCTCCAAATGGTACCTTATCAAGGGCGGCGTTATGGCAGGTCAGTATGGCTTTGTCGTTGCTTTGCTGATCTCCAGCCTGGTTAACGCCGTACTCTTTTTCAGACTTATCGAGATCGGCTATTATGACGAGTTTGATGCCGACGGCAAACCTAAACACCATCGCAGGATCAAGGTCAAGGAGGCACCGCTCTCCATGCTGCTGCCCATGGTTGTTACCGCTGCCATGCTGATTGTGGTGGGTCTGTATACCAACCAGATCGTCTCCGGGCTTATCAAGTATACAATTCCGGCGGGATTATAGATTATGATGCAAACCGCTCCTTTTATAGCCTCAACACCGGCCCTGGCCGTACTTGCCAGCCTGCTTGCCGTACCGCTCATTGCCATAAGCGGTTCAAGGCCAAACCTGCGTGAATTCTGGACCTTCGCGGCCGGCACCATCAAGCTGCTGCTCGTGCTGTCCATGGCCAAGTGGATCCTGGCCGGCAACACCCATACCTACGACATCTGGCAGGTACTGCCCGGCCTGGCCATTCGCTTTAAGGTCGATGGTTTTGGGATGCTCTTTGCCTTGGTGGCCTCATCGCTATGGATCGTCACTTCCATTTACTCCATTGGCTATATGCGCGCTCTGGAGGAGCATGCCCAAACCCGCTATTTCTGTTTTTTTGCCCTGGCCCTGTCCGCCACCATGGGCGTGGCCTTTGCCGGCAACCTCTTTACCCTGTACCTCTTTTACGAGATGCTGTCGCTCTCCACATTTCCCCTGGTCACCCATCACCAGGACAAGGAGGCCCGGGGTGGCGGCCGTAAATACCTGACCTACCTGCTTTCCACCTCCATCGGTTTTGCCCTGCCGGCCATGATCATCACCTATGTGACCACCGGCTCCCTGGAGTTCAGCAACGTTGGCGTCTTTGCCGCCGACACCTCGCCGACCCTGCTTACCTGCCTGCTTTTGCTCTTTGTCTTTGGCTTTGCAAAATCCGGCATTATGCCCTTTCACTCCTGGCTGCCCGGTGCCATGGTGGCTCCTACTCCGGTTTCCGCCCTGCTCCATGCCGTGGCAGTTGTCAAGGTGGGTGTCTTTTCCATCGTCCGGGTGTTCACCGGTATTTTCGGCCTGGACCTCATGGCCGACCTGCAACTCAATACCATTGTCTGCATTATTGCCAGTATCACCGTCCTGATTTCATCGCTCATCGCCCTATCCCAGGACAACCTGAAAAGACGGTTGGCCTTTTCCACCATTGGCCAGCTTTCTTATATTGTCCTGGGCGTCGGTCTGGCCTCAAAGCTTGGTGCTCAAGGCGGCATGCTGCATATCGCCATGCACGCCTTTGGCAAAATCACCCTGTTTTTCTGCGCCGGCGCTATCTTCGTGGCCACCGGCAAAAAGTATATCAGTGAAATGGTTGGTATTGGCCGTCGCATGCCCCTTACCATGGCCGCTTTTTTTATCGGCTCGCTGAGCGTCATCGGCCTGCCGCCGGCCGGCGGTCTTATAAGCAAACTTTTCATGGTCCAGGGCGCTCTGCAGGCTGATCTGCTCTGGGTACTGGCGGTCTACCTGATAAGCTCGCTGCTCAATGCCGCTTATTTTCTGCCCATCGTTTACAAGGCATTTTTCTGCACAGAGGAAGAGGCTCTGTTCCAGGGACCAATGAAGGAAGCGCCTCCCTGTGCCATGCTGCCTCCGGTTATCACGGCCGTGGCATCTATGATTTTATTTTTCTGGCCTGGAATTTTCCTGGGTTTCGTTAACGTTTTTCTGGCTGCGTAACAAGGGGGCCTAGATGAAGGAACATGAAGAAATAATGGTACTGGCCCACGAGGCGTGGCCCGGCTTTGCCAAGGCCTTTTGGATCATCTTCAGCCTGGCCTGTGTTTATCTGGGGCTACTGCTCTTTTTATCCTTTGGCAAAGTAGACTCTGGGGCCAGCAGCCATGACTCTCCCCCAGCCCATCACGAGGAGAGCCAGAGTAAGGAGAGCGATCACCATGGCTAACGAAAAAAAACATCTTTGGGATAACATCGATAACGTCAAAAAACTGCTCAAGGTGTTCTTCATCTGCTGTGTGCTGCTCTTTGCCGTTGACCTGGTGATAAAACGGCCTGCCCACATGCCTTGGGAGGAGTGGCCCGGTTTTTATGCCATCTACGGTTTCGTGGCCTGTGTCATTTTGGTACTGGTCTCCAAATACGTCTTACGGCCCCGGGTCAAACGGGATGAGGATTATTATGAGTAACGCACTTATCCCAGCTCTCATCTTTATTGCCGGTGCCCTGCTCATCCCCTTTCTGCCTGGCCGCTTTAAGAGCGCTTACATCCTGGCCCTGCCTCTTTTAGGACTGTGGAACGTATTGGGCCTGCCGGAGGGCAGTCTCTGCTCCTTGCAATTTGCTGGATATCAACTTGACCTGCTTGAGGTAGACAGGCTATCGAGGCTGTTTGGTATCATCTTTCACATCATTGCCTTTATAACCATCCTTTTTGTTCTCAACTTCAAGAACGATGTGGAGTATGTAGCAGGCTTTATCTATTCCGGCTGTGCTCTCGGCGTGATCTTTGCCGGTGATCTGATTTCGCTCTTTTTCTTCTGGGAAGGGCTGACCGTGAGTTCCATGTTCCTCATCCTGGCACGGAAGACAAAGGCTGCCACAGCTGCAGCCTTCCGCTATACTCTGGTCCATGCCGTGGGCGGCCTGCTGCTCCTAGCTGGTATTGTCATCCACGGTCAGACAGTCGGCTCTTTTGATTTTGGCCATCTTGGCTTAAGCAGCATGGGCACCATCCTCATTTTTCTGGGCTTTGGAGTTAACTGTGCCTGGCCTTTACTCCACACCTGGCTTGTTGATGCCTATCCGGAGGCCACCATCGGCGGAGCTGTTTTTCTGTCCGCCTTTACCACCAAAACAGCTGTCTACGTTCTGGCCCGCGCCTTTGAAGGCGAACCTGCTCTTATCTGGATTGGCACGGCCATGGCCGCCTTTCCGATTTTCTTTGCCGTTATTGAAAACGACCTGCGCCGGGTACTGGCCTATAGTCTCATCAACCAGGTTGGTTTTATGGTGGTGGGAATTGGTATCGGCACCGAATTAGCCGTAAACGGAGCTGTGGCCCATGCCTTTAACGACATCCTCTTTAAAGGCCTGCTCTTCATGTCCGTGGGTGCTGTGATGTACCGGACCGGCAAGGTTAACGCCACAGATCTGGGCGGTCTTTACAAAAGCATGCCGTGGACCTGCTTGTTTTGTATTGTCGGGGCGGCCTCTATTTCGGCCTTCCCGCTCTTTTCCGGCTTTGTCTCCAAGTCGCTGGTGATGTCGGCGGCGGCCCACGAGCATCTTTGGCTGGTGTGGTTCACTCTGCTCTTTGCCGCAGCCGGTGTTTTCCATCATGCCGGTATCAAAATACCTTTTTTCACCTTCTACGGTCACGATGCAGGCCACCGTGTCAAAGAGGCGCCGCTCAACATGCTGCTGGCCATGGGCCTGGCCGCCTTTGGTTGTATCTTTATCGGTAGCTTTCCGAAGTTTCTCTATGACTTGCTGCCCTACGATGTGGCCTACCAGCCCTATACCTATGACCATGTCATGGGTCAGACCCAGCTCCTGTTCTTCTCGGCCATGGCCTTTACCCTGCTGCTGCTTGCCGGTATCTATCCGGCAGAGATGCGTTCGGTGAACCTCGACTTTGATTGGACCTACCGCAAAGGCGGTCGTTTGATTTATCAGGCCTTTGATCTCAGCCTCAATGGAATTAACAGACTGACCAATCGCCTCATTGCCCAAGACTTTACCACTTGGCTGGCCCATTTTTGCAAAGACGGTCCGGCCCGCCTCGTCCTGGCCGCCAGCAGACCTTTCTGCAAACTGCATGGCATGACAGAACAACAGCTGGCTGAAAGCGAGGAAAAGGTTCTTGTCAAATTCAGGCTGGGCAATTTTTCGGTGGCCTCTACGGCCATCTTCACCATAGCCTTTTTGCTCCTGCTCTTCTTACTATAGAAGCGATCGCAATTTATTTTATAGATTTTAGAGTTCGTTTATTTGGTGGGAGGGAAGGAGCGTAACACCTTGCGGACCAGACCGTTAAAAAAGGAATCAAGCTGGCCGGGGTTCGCTTCACTCATAAACCTCTTGGTTCCAGTGCCGCGCCAGACAAGGTGGCCTGTCTCGGCCGCCATCATATCGATGGTGAGCAAAACTTTTTCGTACGATTCCACATCCCCGCTTGGGAAGTGATAGCCGAGCCCGAAGCTGCTTCTTCTTCCCCCTGTTCCGAAAACCATACTCACCCCGTTTTGATCCGCAGCGATTTCCTGGTTGAGGTTGAGCTGGTAGCTGACCTGAAAATCATGGCCATCCTGACTAAGAGCAAATCCTTTCCCGGCCAGCTCTCTTTCAAGGGCCAAAGTGATGCGTTTATCGATAAGGTGACTGTCTAGGCGAGGATCTTTACTGGACTCTGCCGCCTTTGCTTGAATGGCATAGCGATGGTAGCTGGCAAAATTGATGGATTTATCATAATCCACCATAACGTGCCGGGCGCAGCCTCCACCACAGGCAAGCACGGCTGCCAACACAAGCATATTCGTCACAAGTCTCGTCATAACCTCTCCGCCAAATATTTTTCAGGTTTCTCGACCTAATCACCAAGTTAATTCTAGCGAAAGTTGCCGTAAAGAGCAGAACAAAAAAAACTACCCCGGCCTGCAGAAGACTGGGGCATCATTTTTCTAGAAGAGGTAGTGACAAGCTAGACGACAAGATCAAGCTCCTGGATGGTCCCCACCCCACCGTCTTCTTTGACAAAAACTGAGGTCTCGCGAATTTGGCCCATCATTTCGTTATTGGCATCGGTGAGGGAAAACTCTCCTTCCAAACCAGCAAGATAGAGGGCGCCGATACCAAGATCCATCACCGGCGCCAGCTTATCATTGCCATCCTGATCCTTAATCCAGGCCACAAGCTCTTTAAAAACTGCGTCATTCTCATCAATCCAGCCGTTTTTATCCTCGTCGTAGGCGGCCAGCTCCGAGAACCCATGGCCTGACTGGGGCCCAAAGAGCTCTTTACCACCATTAATTACCCCGTCGCCATTCCGGTCCAGCGCCAAAAAAGCACTGCCCGCAGCAAGGGTATGCAGCTCTTCCTCCTGGCCGTCTCCTTCAAGATCAAAGGTGAAGGTGGCATCGGCAAGCTCAGCCGCCTTGCCAGCAAAGTTAATCACCAGGGGATCAACCAGCCTGGCATCCCCTGCGCGGATATGGATTTCTGTGGATTCGTAAAAAGAGCGGGACATGGCCATATCGAGAGAAAAAGAAATCTCCTGGCCATCCGCGGTGACGATTACTCCTGAGGCGGCATAGCTCAGGCTTTCCTCTTCAGAATAACCCTGAAATAATCATACTCAAGGCCCCAGCCTTCCCTTTCAGCTCCTTTGTTTTGCTGGGCTGCATCTGCCTCCGCCACATTGACCTCAACCCCTACATCCAGCCGAACCTTCCGGATAACAATTTTCCGACCGGTAATCGCCTCTACGACAAGGCGCATGGCCTCTAATTTAGGATCACCACTTTCGGCACTTTCACATTTCTGACAGCCCTCAGCATCTTTCATCTTGGCCAAGGCAAGTCCTTTTCCCTGACCGGCCAGCTTGCGAGACGCCGCTGAAATAGTTAGCCCATCAGCACGACGGGCCCGCTGACCTTCAGGATCAGGACGTTCATCGCCAACCCAGGCGAATAAAGACTCCTTTTTAACGCTTTCCTGGCGATACAGATGTTGGGATTCCTGCCGGACAAAACTTGCTTCTATTTTCATGACACCACCTCAAAAATAATTCCCCGATACTTTCCCCATCGGCAGGAATGACAATCTGATAATTTTTTTTTGAGAATGGAGAGGGGAGGGGTGATGAAGTTGAGGAATAAGAATTTATGAAATAAGGAGGAGACAGGGCTCTTCATCAAGAAAAACACCACCTTCTCAAATTCTTATTTCTCAACTTTTTACTTCTTTAACAACCGTGCTTGCGCAGAAAATCTTCAACCATTTCATCCATGACATCAATCTGAGTACGACCAGTCTCATGGACAAGAATCCAGGTGCATCTCTGAAAGGCCCGATAGAGGTCTGGATGAATTTTGAGCTTTAACTCTGCCAAGGCGGGGACAGAATCGTCATGACGTTCAGATTCAGGTCTCACCTCTTACGCCCTGCTGTCACTGGCCATGAGAATGGCGCCCAAGGCGTTGCCCACCTCAAAATGATCCGGGAAAACCACCTTTGTGCCGAGACGCTCGGCAACCTGGGGCAGAATAAAGCGGGCAGCGGCGCCAATGCCAACAAGGCTCAGCTTGACCTGAAAACGGAGATCAAGCACCGGGCTCTTCAGGTAACTGGGATAGAAGCCGGACAAGGTCTTTCCTGTCTCTTCAGCGAGGATATGATCAAGAATAGCGACCTCAATCTTTTCACCAAGGCGGGCAAGGACCTCTCTGGCAAACTCGTCAACGCCCATACCGCACTCATCCGCCAGGATTTCGGCCCCCTGCCTTGCCATGTCCCTGTTGCCAAGGTCAAGCTCACCCAAGATATGGAGGGCATCGGTGGGGGTGAAACCCGTTTCAAAGGCAAGCTGCATCTTGACCAGGTCCCGCAGGTGACTGACCAGGGTAATCTCAGCCATTTTGAAATGGCTGGTCAACATGCCGGGGGTGGCTGGGCCATGCCTGTAAAGATGCTCCAACACCAGATCATGACTGGCCTCTTCTTCGGTGAGATCCGGAGAAACAGCAACAAGACGGGATTTGAGCCCTTTGCCGAGCCACTCTTTGGGAGAAGCAATATCTGTTGCCATGGCCAGAGGCAATACACGATCCGGCCCCACGGTTAACTCACCCCGGGCATCCAGGGCGGCATGGCTGTCGCCGCCTGCCCCCACAGTGGACATCTTCACTGAGTCAACATGGGTTTGCCACTCGCCAATAAGACTCCCATCCTCGGTGATGCTTGGTTTTCTGCCGCGAACCATGGTGATATCTGTGGTAGTACCACCCACGTCAACAATCACCGCGTCATCATCCGGGGCAAAGCTCAGGCCATACCATGCCGTGGCCGCCGGCCCCGAGGCCACGGTGGAAGCGGCCTGACGTGGCGTATCTACAATATTCATGGGGGTGGCGTCGCCGCGGATGATCATAACATTATGGGCCAGGGTCAAAGCCACCAGGGAATCCTGCATGCCCATAAGAAAATCCTCCATCACCGGGCGCAGGCGGGCATTTAACACCGCCGTGGCCGCCCTTTCCTTGACGCCTGGACGCTGGGAGACCTGATGGGACATAAAAACAGGCTGGGGATCAATCATACTCACGGCCTTGGCCATCACCTGCTCATGGGCCGGGTTCTTGATACTCATGGCCGCGCACACCACATAGGCGTCGACATGATCCTTCAGGTCACTGACCGCCTGAATAACCGCCTCCATGTCAAGGGGGGTTTCCTCCTCGCCCTGGAGATTATGGCCACCGTCAACATAGAGGGTGGAGACCACCGGCAGGCTGAAATGCTTGGCAAAACCAGCAACTATGAGGCCAACGTTATCGCCCTTGTTCTCCACAACGGCATTGGTGGCCAGAGTGGTGGAAACCGCTACAAGATCAACATCCTGCGGCTTAACCTTGCTGGCAACCAGAATATCACGCAGACATATGGAGATGCCTTGGCTTAATTCAAAATGGGTGGTGGGACTCTTTGCTGTTGCCAGGACGGAATTATCGGCAAGATCGATTAAAACGCCATCGGTGAAAGTTCCTCCGGTGTCGATTCCTATGCCATATTTTTTATCAGCCATTATCTTTTCTTCAATTTATTTTGGTGGGAAAGAGTTTCAGGGTTTCTTTACCGTAAAGAGGTGGCAAGGCAAAGCCTTTTTATTGCTCCTCCTTGTTCTTCCTTTCCTTGACCGCTCTTTCACAAGCATATTAGAATAAAACGAATTTGCTACGAATATAAAAACAATCCATGCCTGACATAGACCCGATTACCCAACAACATCTGGACAAAATCCGCGAATATATTGACCGGATGCCCAGCCTATCCACCACGGTCACCAAGGTGCTGGAGGTCTGCAATCAGCCCACCACCTCGCCAAACGACCTGAACCGTGTCATTTCACTTGACCCTGTCCTCACCGGCCAAGTCCTGAAGCTGATCAACTCCGCCTATTACTCCCTGCCCAACCAGATTACCTCCCTGACCAGGGCAATCATCATGCTGGGCATTAACACCGTTAAAAATCTGGCCCTGTCCACGGCAATTTTAGGCAGCGTTGGCAAAGAAGGCATGGACTGTCTTTCCATGGATGACTATCTGGCCCACTCCATCAGTGTTGGAGTTACCGCCAAGGCCATTGCCACCCAGGCCAGCGTTCCCCTTGCCCAGCGCGAAGAATTCTTTGTGGCCGGTCTTCTCCACGACCTGGGTAAAATTCCTTTGAGTAACTGCTTCCCTGCTGATTACCGCAAGGTTCTGGAATTATGCGACCTACAACGCTGCTCCCTGGTGCGGGCCGAATCCATGATCTTCGGTTTCGACCACCGCACAGCAGGACGAATCATTGCCCGCAAATGGCAGCTCAACAATAATATGATTGAAACTCTCTGGCACCACCATGCCCCCCAGAAGGCAACGGATGAGAACAGGAACTTGGTTAAAACTGTGGCCCTGGCCAACCTCTACGCCAATATTTTTGAGATCGGCTCTGCTGGAGATCACTACCAGGAGCCAGCCCTTGCTCAACAGATTATCCACGACAGCGGTATGGACTGGCATGAGATATCAGCCCTCCATTCTACAGTGGAAATGGAGGTTGAAAAGGCGCAGATCTTCCTCCAGGTTGCCCGGTAAGCCCTTTTTGGAGAACAGCCATCGAGCCGGTGTCACCGGCAATTCAAAAGGTGAGGCGTGAGCATCATGAAAATAAAATTCTGGGGCGTCCGTGGCTCCATCCCCTGCCCTGGTCCCCACACCATTAAGTATGGCGGCAACACCGCCTGCATTGAGGTCCGTTTTCCCGAACTTAATCGCCTGATCATCGTTGATGCCGGCTCTGGCTTGCGGGAACTTGGCAATCATATGCTGGAGCATGACCTGGGCAATGGTCCTATTGACACCGAAATCTACCTCACCCACACCCACTGGGACCATATCATGGGCTTTCCTTTTTTTGCACCACTCTATATTCGCGGCACCAAACTCAAGGTATGCGGCCCGGTTTCCTACGAGCAGGACACCCTGGAAAAAATTGTGGGGGGCCAGCTCACCTACCGTTATTTTCCTGTCAGAGAGGTTGAGTTAGGGGCAGAGATTACCTATTCGCCGCTCAAGGAGGAGAGTTTCGACCTAGGGGACGGCATCAAACTCACCACCAAATATCTCAACCACCCCATCCTTTGCCTTGGCTATCGTTTCGAATATCGCGACAAGGTATTTTGCACGGCCTATGACACCGAACCTTTCACCAATGTTTTTGTTACTGATCCCCATGATCCTTCCTATGATGAAATGATGGCGGCTGAGGGAGAGCTTGTGGCTGCCGAACAGAACCAGGCCATTGAACAATTCATTGCCGGGGCCGATCTTCTGATCCAAGACAGCCAGTACACCCAGCAAGAATATGAGACTGACAAACAGGGCTGGGGACACACTTCCATCGAATTTGCCATTACCCAGGCCAAAAAGGCCGAGGTGAAAGCCATGGCCCTTTTCCACCACGAACCCATGCGCAATGATGACCAGTATGACGACTTGGCAAAAATCTATTGCCAGGAAGGTTCAGATGATGAGCTTCGTATCTTTTTTGCCAGGGAAGGGATGGAGATAGAGTTGTAGATAAGAAGATGAGAAATAAGTAGTTGAGAATTTGAGAAATTAATAAAGACGGGCCGCAGGCCCTCCCTCCTTCTCAAATCCTGAATTCTCAAATCCTTATTTCTGCTTCATCAAAACCAAAGATTACAGACAGCCACGGCGGCAAGCACGCCTGCTGCGTCGGCACAGAGGGCGGCAGGCAGGGCATGACGGGTGCGCTTGATGCCAATGCTGCCGAAATAGACGGCCAGAACATAAAAGGTGGTTTCAGTAGAGCCCTGCATGGTGGAGACCAGAAAGGACAAAAAGGAGTCCGGATCCTGGCTGACAATTTCGCCCATGATGCCAAAGGCGCCGCTGCCGGAAAGGGGCCGCATAAAGGCCATGGCCAAAGACTCCGCCGGCATATTGATGAGCGAGGTAAGGGGCGTACAGATCCTGATCAGGATATCCATGGCGCCGCTGGCCCGGAACATGCCAATGGCGACAAAGATCGCTACCATGAAGGGGATAATGCGCACCGCTGTATTAAAGCCTTCCTTGGCCCCCTCTGTTAAAGTCTCATAGACCTTGACCCCCCGCAGGTAGCCATAAATAAGCAGTCCGGCAATGAGAATGGGGACAAGCCAGGCAGAAAGGGCGTTGAGACTGTTAGAATTAAACAAGGAAGCAGGAGAATTCTGAATGGTCTGATAGGCCATACCGCCAACAAAGGCAGCGACCATCAACCAAACAAGCCCCTTGCCAAGGGGGCCTGGGGGAAAAAGCTCCTCTTTGTTTTCCGGAGAGAGCAACTCCTGATCAGCGGCCAAGGCCCCCCCTTGTTTCATAACTGAGGGCGCTTGTTCTCTGGCGGCCAGAGTTTTAGCCATGATAATGGCCACACAGGTGGAACAGATGGTGGCTATCAGAGAGGGCACCAAAATGGCTGCCGGACTAGTCGCACCCGCCGCTGCTCGCACCGTGATGACGCCCAAGGGCAAAAGAGTCACGGAAGAGGTGTTAATAGCCAGAAAGAGGCACATGGCATTGGTGGCCGTCCCCTTTTCCGGGGCCAGCTTTTCCAGCTCTTGCATGGCCTTGATGCCCATGGGCGTGGCGGCATTGCCCAGCCCCAAGGCGTTGGCAGCCATATTCATGATCATGGCCGACATGGCAGGGTGCTCAGCCGGCACATCCGGGAAAAGACGGATCATTAGGGGGCGCACAGCCCGGGCAATGCTCCTCATCAGACCACCGGCCTCAACCACCTTCATAATGCCGAGCCAGAGGGCCATGGGGCCAATGAGGCCGATGGCCAACATTACTCCGGCCTTAGCCGAATCAAAGGAGGCCTTTGTCACCTCGTCCATTCTGCCGGTATAGGCAGCGGTCACCGTGGCAAGAACCACCATTGCCAACCAGATACTATTTATTGCCGACGGTTTCTGTTTCACAGGCATCTCATCTCGTTATTGGCCAAAGAAAAATCTCTCAACAGAGAGTAGCTAACATCATTTTTTCTGTCAACTCGGCAGGTTATCTATTTACGGCTGGGCAGATAGGGACAGAAAGCAGCAGCTCTTCTTTTTAGGCCACGGAAAAACAACAGGGGCTTTTTTCAGTATTTTCTGTGGATTCCGTGGCTAAACTCTAAAAATAACAACATTGGCAAACGCCCCTACCCTCCCAGAGCCGCCCCCGGCAAGGCAGCACTCAACAATAACATAAAGGCATAAAAAAAACCGCCTGCCCCAATCTGGGACAGGCGGTTAGTAAATCAAACTCAAAGGTAATCGAGAAAGGTCTTAACAACCCTCGATAGCTTTGGCTTTCTTTGCTTTCACGCTTACGGCATCACCGGCCTTAAGCTTGCTGGCTTTTTTACAATCCATGGTTACAGTGTTGCCATCAACAGCTTTAACGGTACATTTTACACTGGCTGCCATGCTTACAGATGCAGCGCTTACGGTGAAAGCCATGGCCATTGCGAATGCTAATACTTTTTTCATGTTCATCTCCTTTAGATGTATTATTAAAAAACTCAAATTGTTTCGAGCTCTTAAATACCCCCATAATCATAATGATGATAGTTGAGTACTTAATCCTCCCATGGTTGTCAAGGGGGAAAATGAGTAGTTATTCAGCAGAAGGCAGCACTTCTCAATCCTTAATTTCCAACATACGTTTTACCTCCCGCTCCAGGAGGGCGTGGGGTACCAGACCGGGATATTTTTTAAGCACGTTGTCCTTTTTATCCACCATAAAGGTGGTCGGCAGACCGGGGATGCCGCCAAAATTAGAAATCACCTGTTCATCATAGATCAACACCGGATAATTGATCTGCTGTTTTTTAATGAAGCTCTGAACGTTATCAAGACGCTTGTCCACTGAGATAGCAATGACGGTGAAGCCGTCCTCTCCATACTCTTTCTGGAGATCCACCAAAGCCGGCACTTCCTGCATGCAGGGCATACACCACGTGGCGAAGAAAACCACCAGCTTTGCCTTGCCAGCATAGGTGCTGCTATCAACCGCTTTACCGGTGGCTGCATCTTCCAGGCTAAAATGGGGCATTTTAGCACCAGCCATGGCAACTCCGCCATGAAACGCCATCAAAACTAAGAGCAAAAAAGCTACGGGGGCATTTTTGCTCATCCAGGAAAATCCTTTCATCTTACAAATCCTTATTACGTTGTATTTTTATAAAGACGCTTCTGATCTTTCACAGTAATCTAATGAGGAGAAATCTACCGAAAATATTCCCCGAATGCTCTTAAAAAATTTTACTTCCGCACCTGAAGGCTCCAGGACCAGAAATCGCTTGCCGTGGTTGCACGCCTATTTATGAATTCTGACAATGCTAAATGGCTGGTTTTTTTTCTGGTGGCAACTGGTGTTTTTCTGGCCACCATGGACTCTTCCATGGTCAACATCGCCCTGCCTTCGATCATGGCAGAGTTCCACAGCCCCCTGGCCCACACCGAGGGTGTGGTGCTTATCTATCTCCTTACCACCTCTGCCACCATGCTCTTCTGGGGCCACGTCTCCCACCGTCTTGGCCGGGAAAATATTTATATTTCCGGCCTGGTTATTTTTGCCCTGGGTTCTTTTCTCTGCTCAAGGGCTGGCTCCTTGCCGCTCATGATTCTTTTCCGCTTTGTCCAGGCCCTGGGCGCCGCCATGATGATGGCCAATGGCCCAGCTATGCTAAAAACAGCCTTTGGCTCAGACCAACTTGGCCGCAGCCTGGGCCTCATTGGTATTGCCACCTCTCTAGGACTGATGACTGGCCCGGTCCTCGGGGGCTTTCTTATTGAATACTCATCCTGGCGCAGCCTCTTTCTTTTCCCGGCACCCATCTGTATAACGGCGGGCCTGCTGGCAAAAATATTTCTGCGCTCCCACCAGAAAGACATCACCTACCACCCTTTTGACTGGCAAGGCGCCTTCTGGTGGATCTGCCTTCTTATCTCCTGCTCATATGTCCTCAGCCATGCTGCAGCCCCAAAAACTTCAGCCTCTTTTCTGGCTGGAGGCTTGACTATTTGCCTCACCTCCCTCTTCTTCTTCGTGCGGCGGGAAGGCATGCTTTCAAATCTAGCGCCCACAGATCATGAACAGCCCGCTGCCATCATTCCAGCTGTTATCTTTCGGAAAAAATCTCTCCTCATTGCTGTTGCCACGGCAGCCATGATTTTCCTCTGCCTTTTTTCGGTGCTCATTCTTACTCCTTTTTACCTTGACCGGGTTCTCGGCCTCCCTGCCTCAAAGATTGGTCTCATTATGTTGGCCATTCCTATTACAGCCCTGATCACCGCCCCCATTGCCGGATGGCTGGCCGACTTCACCGATGTCAGAATTGTTGCCACCTCGGGCCTGATTATCTGCACCTTTGGCCTCTACTCCTTCACCACCCTCTCCATCACCAGCAATCCTTGGCCCATTGCCGGACGCTTAGGTTTTTTTGGCGTGGGGCTTTCTCTCTTTTTGTCGCCAAATAGCGCCTCTGCCCTGCGTAATATTGGCGAGCCCTATATCGGCACAGTCTCTGCCCTGCTGGCCACCGCCCGCACCTTGGGCATGCTGCTGGGCATTGCCCTGGCAAGCCTCTCCTTTGCGCTTTTTTTCTCACACCTAAGCGGCGGCCTGGACATGAAGGACTATAATCCGCAGCACGCGCAAAGCTTCATTGAGGCCCTGCATCGATCCTATTTTTGTTTTCTTGGAGTTGGGATAGGGGCGGTACTGATTTCAGCCCTGCGGCCTGCCGCCAAAAACGGAATGGAGAGGGGAGAGGCTGCACATTAAAAGGATGCAGGCCACTGCTTTGATTTCTTTCTCACTTATCCCAGGTGGTGGCGACCCTGGTTCCGTACTCACATTTCAGCTGCACGGTTTTCTCGTCCACAACCATGAGAACTGTAAACTTCTGCCCTTTGGGGTAGTCAAAAACCACATTATAGACGGAGGCCATGGCCTCGGCAGCGGCAAGAGACTCTCGACAGGCATCATAAGTCATTTCCTCCACCACTGTGACGGCGGGGTCTGGCTCTTTGACCTTTTCGGGCTTAACAGCTTTCTCTTTTTCCTTGGCCTTGCTGGCCGCTACTGCTTCTTTTTTATCAGCCGCCTTGGCTCCTGCTGACTTTTCAACAAGATAGATAGGGTCAATGTGCCGGATACCATTCTTGTCCGTCCAAATTTTATAATTCTGGCCCTTCATGCGGATGATCTTGGCTTCATCATCAGCATAAGCCGCCCCGCTCCAACCTAAAACCAATAAAAGTACAACAAGCCATTTCATATCAACAGACCTACAATCTTTATTTATAGCATTTCGCTCTACACCTGAACGTCAAGAAGAGAAACCGCTCCAGAACCAATCTGTCCATGCAGATTCTCTTTCAGCTCCTGCATGAGGTTAACCGGTTGACACGTACAGGAGAAATCCACCATGTCGTAACCTAACGCCTCAAGACGCGGTTGGAGCCCAGGTAGTAAAGAGGCAACAAGTTCACTGCCCTTTTGGTCAGACATAATGATTTGACCCCGCAACTTTTTCTCCCTAAGAAGAATCTGGATGGTCAATGCACCCAAATTACTCATTTCCAGGAAAAACACCAGATTTTCCTGGCTTTTTCTGTCGTTGCCAGCTGGCGGCCCCTCTTTACTCCAAAGCCACTCCCCCCAGCCGGCTTGGCCGGCAAACACCGATGGCATAATATAAAAATCACTCTGCCCTCCTGTGGGAGCAGCCAACTCTTCATTAAGCTTGCTGTGCGCCTCAAAAAAAGAGGCAAATTTCCGGGTGGCTGCAGGCATTTCTCCCTCAGGTATGCGGACCAGAATCTCTTCAATCTCATGCCATGCCGCAGAACTACTCGCCTTAGGCCCCAATCCCATAAGTGAAGCAAGGAGGCGCAATTGGCCAGGCAACGGCTCCGCCCCCTGCTGGGCAGCAGCATATTGAAGAGGAAAAGCTGCCGAACTTAAACCTCCCCCCCCACCCACAGGTTGGCTCTCTTGACCAGCATAGGGCTGCTTGGCTCCGGCAAGCAGCCCTTCGTTCATGTTTGCCGCTGGATTCATCAACATTCTCAAAGGAGCAAGCTGCTGCAGGGCCTTGGGAATCTTCCCCTCTCTCCCTATGACGGATAGAATCTCCGCCAGATTTTGGTCTGGATTGCCGACCGGTTGGAGCGGCCCCTGATTTTCTGCTGTGGGTGGCCTTATCCCGGAAATCGCCACCAGGGCATTAAGTATTTTGATAGTCCCAGGAGCCAGTGCGGCCTCTGCCGACGAAAAAGCCGCAGAGCTGGCAAGGGAAGAGCGCCCCCCTTCCGGCGTCGGGGGGGATTGTACATCCTTGCTCCCAGCCTCGGCGACGCCAGGTCTAGAATCCTGCCGGGGCTGCCCAGCCTCCAATCCAGGCCTGACACCTGGCCGGACAACATGCCCAAAACCTTCAAGCTTCTGGAGGGAGGGAGGGATCTGCTCATCTCGAATCAGGGTGGTAATGGTTTTTATCAAGGGTGGGAATTTCTGCGCACCTACCGTTTCCTGCTGAGAAAAAATATCACCCTTTCCCGAATTAACCAGAGAAACCAAGGCCCTGACCAGGCGAACGCTTTCCGGCGGCAATGTTCCATCACGTGCCAACAGCGGCAGACCCCGGTCACTGGTCTGCACCGCTTGAGATGTAGGAGCCTGGGCAGAAGCCTTACTTTGATCTTGCTCCTGGAACTCGGGGAATGATGTTGCCGATGGAGAAGCTGCCTCAGTCAAGGCCTGAGCCGCAGGAGAAGGGGATGGTTGTGGCGCCCTGGAGGATTGCGGCCCAGAAGGTGAAGCAGGGGACGCATCAACAGAGGATTGCGTTTTGACCAGAAGCGGCCGGGTCGCCATAATTTCTTTTAGCAGATCTTGGATGGCCCCTTTCCCAGAGGCCAAATTCAGCAGGGGACTGTCCCCGGCCTCCTTAACCTCAAACCAGAACTGCTGGCCAGGCTCAAGCTTTATGGGAGTCCGGGCCGAAATAATCTCGCCGGCAAGCTTGAGTAAAAGCAGGCCATTGCTATCTTCCCCCACCACTTCGCCTTGGAGGAGTTGGCCCGGCACCAGGTTCAGTTTGCCGGCAAGGCCAACAGGTTGCACCGGCTGAATAAGGCGAGAAACCTTGCCGCCATCAGTGTCGGCACTTCCTTTTGGGATGCGGGTAAAAAGATCTGTTATCTTCACAATGGATTTTCCTGGGCCGGAAAATGGCCAGGGTCATTTCCTCACCACCGGCAGTTCCACCACAGCCTCCATGCCCTCTTCCTTACGGTTCAAGCTGAAGTTGCCGTTATGGCCTTCGACGATCCGGTCAACCATGGCAAGCCCCATGCCGCTGCCATAAGTCTTGGTGGTGAAAAAGGGGTCCCGGGCCCGACTCAGATTGGCATCAGACAGCCCCATGCCCGTATCAACGATGCGGATACGGACCTTGTCATCCAGGACCTCGCCACTCACCTCAAGATGGCCGCCCTGTTCCATGGCATCCAGGGCATTACGGATGATATGGAGAAACATCTGCCGTATCTGGCGAACATCCATATCGACCAGGACATCCTCCCCTTTCAAATCAAGGTCCCAGGTAATATTCTGCTTGAGCATGGTGGGCTGCACCAGAAGCAGGGTCTTTTTTATCTCCGGAAAAAGGCTGGCCTCTGTCTTCAAGGGCTCTGCCCGGCTGACGAAATCAAAAAGATCGCCCAGGGTGCCTTCAAGACGCGCTGTTTCCTTTATCATCACATCAAGATAGCGCTGCCAACTTTCATCGGTAATCTTTTTGGAGAGAATCCGGCATACCCCGCCAATGGAGGTGATGGGATTGCGGAGAATATGGACCATCTGGGCGGCCATTTGACCCAGGGCGGAATAACGTTCAGCCTCAACAAGAAGGTCCTTGTTCTTGTCGAGTTCATGGGTAACCTGCTCCAGCTCACCAATCTTGTTCTGCATCTCATTGTGGAGCTTGCTATGCTCAATGGCCAGGCTGACCTGGCTGGCAAAAAGCTCCAGCATGGTGACATCATTTTCGCTGATGGGATTACGGTTTACATAATTATCGGCAATGATCACTCCCAAGGCCGCACGGGGTGAAAAGAGAGGCACAACCACAAAACTGTCCTCGCCCAAAAGATCGATGAGATTTTGGTCAACCTCCACATTAGACTTGCCGCCGGTGACCAAAAAACTGCGGCGCTCGATGGCCGAACGGATAAGGATATCCTGCTTGCTGGTCACCGGGACCTGTAACTTTTCAACAATATCATTTATGGCGTTATCCCGGGCAGCGCAGTCGTGCAGGCCTTCCACCATGTCGAGAAAATCAACTCCCTTTTCCTGTAGCTCAGCCCAGATAATCCCGGCCTCTTCCCTACAACTGGGCCCGATGGCCAGACGACCCCAGAGATGTTCCTGGGCATCATCAAAGAGAGCCAGAAAAGCACGGTTGAAGCGTAACCCCTCATTGGCCGTAATACCCACCAAAATAGCATGGAGGACCTTATCAAGCTCTGTGGTGGTGAGGTATACCGAGTTTATTTTCAGAGAGAGCTGATGGAGAAGCTTAAAACGGAAATTTGCCTTCTCAAGATCATCCTGATACTTTTTGTTCTCATAGATAAGGCGACGTTTGACCAAGGCCTTGCGGACAACAATGAGAATCTCGTTGAACTTAACCGGCTTTGCCAGATAATCATCGGCACCACTGCGGATGCATTCAATGGCAACATTAATATCGGCAACACCTGAAAGCATCACAATGGCCAAGTCTGGATGGGCCGCCACCATCTCAGGAATCAGAGATGCGCCGTCCTGATCAGGAAGGCCTATATCAAGGAGAACAAGACCGACCTTATGTTCGCCCAAAAGTTTTTGCACGCTCGCAGCAGAGTCGGCCCCCTTCACCGGCAGACCACTTTCCCCAAGGAACTCGGCCAGGGGTTCACGAATCATGGGGTCGTCATCAACAAGGATAACAATCTCATCTTCCCTTAACAGTTCCGCAAAGGGGAGATTCTGGTAAAAATGTCCAACAGGCTGCATCATAATGTCAGAGACCCATGTAAACCATTAAAAGAGACTGCAAAAAAAACAAACTCCAAAAATAAAATTACCTAATGTTTGAGGGCTATGCAAGAATTCTCTGGTTAAAGCGCCAAAGGCCATCCTTCCCGGCCTGGCAAAGAAAAAAGGGCTTTTTCTCCCATGGTTTTTTCTATTACATTTTTTATGGTACAACAGGTACTCCTCCGGCCCACCATACTTTTTAAAAAATTTCGCCCTGCTAAATCCGAGCCTTAAAAAATATGTCTATAAAAGATAAAAACATCGTCCTCATCGGCTACCGGGCAACCGGCAAAACCAGTGTCGGCAAAATAATAGCGAAAAAACTAAACCGTCCCTTTGTCGATTCTGATCATGCCGTTGAAAAAAAAGCAGGCCAGAGCATTTCAGCCATGGTGGAAGCCAGGGGCTGGAACGCCTTTCGGACCAAAGAAAAAAACATACTTCTTGAGCTGACAAAGAAGCCCGGTCAAATCATTGCCTGTGGCGGCGGCGCTATTTTGCATCAGGATATCTGGGCGGGGATCAAAGAAAACTCCTTTGTGGTCTGGCTGAAGGCGGACATAGAAACCATATATAGCCGCCTGGCCGCCGATAAGGCCACATCAAGTCAACGTCCCTCTTTAAGCGGCCAGGATATCTACCAAGAAGTTGCCGAGGTTCTCAAGGAGAGAACGCCCCTTTACCGCCATGGCTGCCATCTAGAGCTTGACGCCACCGGCAGCATGGAGGATATTGTCGACAAGATCCTCACCCGTTTCCAAGGAAAAAGCTAACTTCAACCTCCTCTGCTTGCATAACCCAGTACATATATAAGGACATAATCATGGCAGGAAATACATTTGGTCAAATCTTTAGAGTCACTACCTGGGGCGAGTCCCACGGCACAGCCATTGGTGCTACCATTGACGGATGCCCGGCCGGCATTCCCTTGAGCCCGGAGGATATCCAACAGGACCTGGAACGGCGACGGCCCGGCAAGGGCGGCGCCACCAGCCCCCGCAAGGAGCCGGACAAGGTTGAGATTCTCTCCGGCATCTTTGAAGGGCTAACCACCGGTACCCCCCTGACCCTGGTCATTTATAATAAGGATGCCCACTCCAAGTCCTACGACCATCTCAAAGAGATATTCCGTCCCGGTCATGGCGACTTTTCCTATTTCTGCAAATACGGCATCCGCGATCACCGTGGTGGCGGCCGGGCCTCGGCCCGGGAGACAGCGGCTCGAGTGGCAGCTGGAGCTGTGGCCCGTAAACTTTTGCAGTTCCAGGGCATTAAGGTCATGGCTTACACCCTGGCCCTGGGCGGTATCATGGCCGAAAATTTTCAGCTTGAGGCCCTCTCTGAAAATCGCCTCTGTTGCCCTGATAATGCTGCGGCCGAAAAAATGGAAGCACGCATCGCCGAGGTCCGCAAGGAGGGCGACACCCTGGGCGGCATTGTTGAGATCACTGCCACCGGCTGTCCGGCGGGCCTTGGGGAACCGGTTTTCAATAAACTTGACGCTGATCTTGCCGGGGCCCTGATGTCCATCGGTGCTGTGAAAGGGGTGGAAATCGGCTCCGGGTTTGCCGCCAGTCTCATGAAAGGCTCCGAGAATAATGACGCCCTCAGCCCCGAGGGTTTCAACTCCAATAATTCCGGCGGCATCCTGGCCGGCATCTCAAACGGTGATCCCATTGTCAGCCGGGTGGCGGTGAAACCCATCCCCTCCATCGGCAAACCCCAAAAGACTGTCAACCTGGATAACGAAGAGGTGGAGATCAAGATCGGCGGCCGCCATGACATTTCAGCCATCCCCCGCATCATCCCGGTCTGCGAATCCATGGTCTGCCTGACCCTGGCCGATCACCTCATGCGCCAGCAAGCCGGCGACCTGATCCCGGACACCGAGTAAGAAAGCGCAGGGGAAGTAAAATGTTTCGTTTTGCAGCACAGAGACACAAAGATGCTTTTTTTCATGGCATCACAAGACATGGCGAATGACTCAAGCCTGCAAAGAAGCCTTACAAAAAACCTCTGTATCTTTGTGTCCCTGTGGTTAACCCAAAAAACATATCTCCATCTCCTCAAGTAAAAAATGGCTCCAAGAAAGATAAAAAACATCTGGTTTGTCTCCCGCGAATATGACGGTCTGGCCGGTGCCGGCGGCGTTAAGGACGTCTGCCGGCAGCTTGCCGAAGCCTTAGGCAAAATGGCCAAGGTCTCGGTAATCATCCCGTGCTACGGTTTTCTTTCCCCGAAACTTCTCGGGTTCAGGGTCAGGGCAACCCTGCCGGTGACCATGAACTATGCCAATCAGGACCGGCAGGAAGAGGTTGTCATCTGGGGCAAAAAGACCCATACCCTGGGCAAGGGCGAGGTCACCATCTACCTTGTCGATGCCCTGCGCTTTCGGAGTAAACAGGCGATTTACACCTACACCAAGGCCGATGAAAAACTTGACCCGTTCAAACGAGCCGGTGAGGGCCATTATGATTATTTTTCCATGAACATCCTGCTCCAGAAGGCCGCGCTGTGCTACCTCATGCATCGCCATGAAAGACCGGACATCATCCATTGTCACGATGGCCACACCGCCCTTATCCCGCCCATGGCCAGGGAGAGTGACGGCTTTCGCCATTTTTTCCGCAACACCGGTTTTGTGGTGACCATCCATAATGCCGGCCTGGGTTATCACCAGGAGGTGGGTGACCTGCCCTATGCCCAGGCCATCACCGGCCTGGCCCGCAGCTTTGTCAACAAGAACCTCCTTGATGGTGATTTTGACCCCTTTGTCGCCGCCTCCCGCTACTGTAAGCTCAACACGGTGAGTGAGAATTACGCCCGCGAGTTGCGGGAAACAGATGACGATGAGCTGACAGGCTGGCTCGGTCATTTTCTGATGAGCCGCAATATCAAGATCGAGGGTATCACCAACGGCATCAACCCCGCTGACTTTGACACCAAAGACCCGGACAGACTCGGCCTGCCGGCCCCTTTTTCTGTGGCTAAAGGGGACCTTGACGGCAAAAAAATATGCCGGAACCGGCTTGAGAAAGCACTGGCCAAAAAAGAATTTAAGGCCATCAGCCAGCATGGCAGCCTTAAGCCCGGCAGCAACCAGCCCCTGCTCACGGTGATTGGCCGTTTCTCAGGACAAAAGGGCATGGATAAATTTGTTGAGGCCCTCCATCTTCTCCTGCCCACGGAAAAGAATTTCCAGGCCCTTATTTTAGGCTCCGGCGAAAAGCCTATTGCCCAGGGCCTGATCTCCCTGACCAGGGAAAAGGCCTATAATGGCCGGGTCTGCGTCCTTGAGGGATATGATCAGCAACTGGCCCACCAGGTCTATGCTGCAGGGGATTTTTTCGTTATACCATCCAAGTATGAACCGTGCGGGCTCACCGATTATATTGCCCAGCTCTTTGGCAATCTACCCATCGTCCATCACGTCGGCGGCCTGGTGAAGGTGGAGGACAACAAAACAGGCTTTGCCTATCAAGACCACTCTGCAAAGGCCCTTATCAGCGCCATCAAACGAGCTCTTGCCACCTATCACAAGAAACCGGCCCAGATTGCCACCATGCAAAAAAAGGCCGTGCAGACCATCGCAAAACAATACACCTGGGACAAAATTATGCTACGATATATGGACTTGTACCAGGAGGCCTTGTGCAAAGAGTAAGGATTGAAAACAAAACGCCGGAACCGGCCAACAGATGGTTTGAAAAGAGAAGGGATTTCCACATCCGTTCTCTCTACAGAGGCTTCTTCAAAACCTACGCAACCTTTGTCACCCTCTATCAGGGTTATATTGCTGACGGGAAAATTAATTTTGACGAACTCGTCCATTTAGTAGGCACCGAAGTCCACAAAGGGCGTCTCTGGCAGCTTAAAGACCATTGCCATCGCCTTTTCCAGGAGAACAGCCAGCAAAACGGCCTACTCCTCGACTGGGTTATCGGTTCTGTTTTCCATGAAGCAATGAAGCTTAAGGAAAATATCTACATGTACCAGTTTTACGGCCCGGCAGGACCGACCTTAGAGGGGAATGGCAGCACTGATCCTTCCCTCCATTGCGGGGTCAGCCGAAAAAACTTCATGAGGGGAATAATCAGAGAGGCCCGGCGCCAGGTGGACAATCTCTCCTTTCTCTTTAATCGCGCCAATTTTCTGCTCCGCATGCTCCTGCCCAGCCAAGGGCAGAACGTGCTTCTCCTCCGCCTCCTCTTGGAAAAACCTGAGATCAGCCAGGAAATGTGGAGTGAATCTGTGGAGCAGCTTTTTGCTGAACTTTTCCCCCACCAACCAGAGACCGGTTATCTTTTGATTGCCAAAAGTTATTTCGACGGCCTGTGGCTCAATGAGGCCCTGGCGTCCTATGAAGCAGCCCTTACCCTTAACGCCGATCTTGAAGAGGCCCGCCGCCGCACTTTCCTGATCCGCACCATGATTAATGACCGGCAGAAAATCATGGCGGCCAATATCCACCATTGATGACCGCATTCGTGTGCCTATTGGATTTGGGTACCGAAATTCACCACCTTGACAAACTTAGAACGATATTCGGTGGGACGCATGGTAGTATGTTTAATAAAAATCTTCCTAAAGAAAGAGGTGTCTTCGTAACCGACAAGATAGCTGATCTCCCCAAAGGTCATGTCCTTTGACTCAAGATTCCTTTTTGCTTCTTCCACCCTAACCCTTTGCAGATACATGAGTGGGGTGTCACCTGTTGAAGCCTTAAACCTTCGCTCCATTGTGCGTCGGCCCATCCCGTGCTTTTGCGACAAATAATCAAGATCAATATCTTTACTAAAGTTCCTTTCCAGGGTGTCCTGAATTTTGAGAATCTGATCATCGTTGTGTTCCCGCTGAAAATGAAACACAGAGTATGGAGTCTGCGAGACTCGGCCTCTATCAATAACCAGAGATTTGGCACACTGAATAGCAATTTCCCGACCACACATTTTCTCTATCAAATAATTTGCCAAATCAACCGACGAATTAAAACCGCCGGAACAGAATATATCTCCTGCATCAGTAATGAGACGCTCAGGCTTCAATTGAACTTTGGGGTAGAGTGACTTGAATTCGTCGGCAGCGCGCCAATGGGTTGTGGCAATCTTGCCATCCAAGAGACCTGTTTCCGCCAAGGCAAAAGTACCTGTACAGACAGAAGCCAACATAGCGCCAGCCTCATATCGTTTTCGTAACCAGTCAACAATCTCACCCTGGCGGGCAAGAGTGTTGTGAATGTCAAGGACCGATGACACCAAAACCAAATCAGTTTCCTGCACTTCGGCCATGGCCCGATGAGGCATAATAGTAAGATTATTCATGCACCGGGCCGGGTCACCTGTGGGAGTAACAATTTCCACTTCAAATTCAGGCATAATATCCTGCCCTTGACCAATATTCCAGATAACACCTGTAAGACAAAAGGAGTCATAGGGGCCGGTAATTGTGGTTGCTGCCGCATCGTCAAGGGCAAGAATGGTAACTCGTTTCATATACATTTCTCCGGTATTTTTCCTTTGGGTGGCGCATTCACCACCCATTTGTGTCGCATCTGCCACTTTTATAAAACATTAACAATGGATAATGTATAAACATATGTAAAGTCATCCGTAACAGTCAGTGATCATAGATTTTTCCCTCAGGAGACATTATGAATTCGAGAGTATTGGCAGTCCTATTATTGACTTCACTCACCTTTGTTCCGCTCGCATTCGCTAACCCGGAAGTCCGCTTCGATTACACAACAAAACAATGCCGCAATTTTGGTGATGGCCAACTGGAGTGGGACAGTCGGCCTTGGGGGATAGGCGGCAAAACCTTCAGTCAAATTTGCAAGAAATGTCATAACCGTAAAAACGACAAGGCCCCTTTTCTCTATGTGGAATCAAAAACATCTAAAGGATGGAACAGGGTGTTTGCCCAACGTAAGGTCAAATGTGCCAAAGATGGATCCTGGGATGGCATGACACTTGATCAACAACTCAGGCTTAACGACTATCTCTTTCGGTTTGCCGCCTTTAGCCAGGATGCCTACCATAACTACTGACGTTAGACATCTGCTCCCAGTTGGGAGTTAAAAGCAACATCCCCTTGGTTTCGTGCCAAAGGGGATGTTCAAAAATTACTTGAAATCATAGCAGTCAACCTGTTCTTTTCGCATCGCGAAATGCGACAAATTGTTCGAGATTAATAATATTTAGATAAATATTATTATTTAAAAGATAATCAAAAAATACGCCAAGCAACTCACCATATGAATGGCCTGGATAAATACGGGTATCTTGCGAAAGACATTTCACCAACTTCTTCAAACTATAATACATTGCTTCAGGGCTGGCACCGTACCCCTTGCATAATCCGCAGCCTTCGATAAAGAGCGTGTCGCCGCTAAACAAGTTGTCGGCAATTTGATAACAGGTACTGCCCTTCGTGTGACCTGGCGTAAATAAAGGTTTTACATAAATATTTGAACATGTAAAAAAAATTCGTTTTCAATCGCTTCCAAGTTTTTACACCGGAATCCATAGGCATCAACTTCGCTTTTGCACATATAAACTGGCATGTGGTACTTCTGACTGATGGATCCAGCCAAGTTTATATGATCATCATGATAATGCGTTAGCAAAACTGCCTTGATATCAGATCCCGTATCACCTATTTTCGCAAGAAGTTGTCTTAAATTGCCCGCGGGATCAACAATTACGGCTTCAGAAGTTTTTTCCTCTTTAATTAAGTAAGTAAAATTCTTAAAAGCACTTTTGCGATTCTTAATAGGATAAACTGCAACTTCTGCCATCTCTGCCCTCCTCTCAGGCGCTATATTATCAAGTTTCGCAGGATTATAGACAAATCAGGGTGATAACCGCGACGAAGGGCCACTCCAATTACGTGGTTTGATGTCGGATATTCAAGAAGAAATTGCCAAGTGAGGGGGTTGTTATTTAATTTACTTGAAAAATCTATTTGCACCTTATTATTGATATCAATACTGAAACTAAATTGATTTAGCGGCACAGAAAGCCCCACCCCCCTAGCCTTCACAAAAGCCTCTTTGAGTGTCCAGTATTCAAAAAAACGCGTTCGGCACGAACCATCATTTTGATATCTTTGTAGTATATCAATCTCATAAGGGGAAAAAACGCTCTGTCCCAACTGCATGGGATCATCTACACCATCTGTTCGCTCAACATCAATACCGCCGTCAATTATATTATTCACTAAGATAACCAGCAGGTCATCCGAATATGATATGTTAAAGCGGAGGTCGGATACTCCCAACGTTCGGGCTATTTCCGGGCGCCCGAACCTATTATATTCAAAAATCCAATCTGGAGGATCTACATCTACATACTTTGAAAGAACAATTCTGAGATTAGCATGTGCTATAAGACGTCTGCATCTATCACGCTCAAAATGAAACCTATTGCAACTGTCTAATTCATCTGACGATAAGATTGACTCGTATCGGTTGCGAACAGAACTTGACAGCTCTTTACCTTGCTCAAGGTTAATTGTATACACATGAGCTTGTTCCGCCAAAGATGCACGTAGAGAATGAGCAATCATGAATTACTAAACTGAAGCTTGATGGACTAATATTAATGTTCTTCGCCGTTTCGTGCGAAATATATACGCTCACCGACCAACCAACACTTGCCGGCTAACCGTTGCACCTCACGTGACCCCCTACAGGCTTACTTGTTCAGCTGTTGCAGCATTGACCAATATGCCCATATTGCCGAAATAATTATTCCCGTCTGCCATCAGCTGATGGGCCTGGGCTGTTTCCTCAAAGCCAAACACCTTTGTCAAACATGGATCAATTTCCCCATCCCCCACCAAGTTAACCACTTCCTGACATTGCTCTGTGTTTGCAAAATGGGTTCCCTGCAAGCGTTTCTGATGCACCCATTGATAGCGCAGGTCAAAGTTAGAATAAAAGCCGCTGGTCGCAGCACAAAAAACAATCATTCCACCTCGTGCTGCCATGGTCACAGATGTCGGAATGGTGTCCTCGCCGGGGTGCTCGAAAACAACAATAGGATCTACCTTTTCACCAATTGCCTCCCAAAAAGCACGCCTGAATTTTTTCACACCGATCAGCCATTTTCTATAGTTTTTCGTATCGTCAGTTTCGGGCATTCTTCCCCAATGATCAAAATCTTTCCTGTTGATCACACCGACAGCTCCGAGTTTTTTGCAATAATCCTTTTTATCTTCACTTGAGACTACTGCGACAGCTCGTGCCCCAGCTAACTTACATAATTGAATACCGAAACCACCTAACCCCCCGGATCCACCCCAAACAAGAACAGGATCATCAGCATTTAAAGTGTGCGGTTCCCAACCATGGAGCATTCGGTATGCTGCGGCAGCACCTACCATAAAACAACCCGCTTTTGACCAAGGCAAGTCTTTAGGTTTCAACAAGCATTGATGGCTCATAACTTTTGTATATTGAGCAAGGGCACCATGATTGGTTTCATAGCCCCACATGTGATAGCTTGCCGAAAAAGTAGGATCTTCCCCCTTTTTGACATCTGCAGCATCCACATTCCAGCGACCACCATGCAATATAACATGGTCCCCGACTTTGACATTTTCCACATCAGTTCCAACTTTCCAGACCACGCCCGAGGCATCGCTACCAGGAATAAAATAATCAAATGTTTCGCCACGTGCATTAGCGGCCTTTAAGACATCAATAGGATAAGAATTGCTGGCCCATATAACGTTATAGTTCACACCAGCCGCCATCACATATACGAGCACTTCATCTGGTTTAAGGCTTGTTGGCACAGGCACCTTTTCGGTCTTTAAGGCATTTATTGGCTTACCATACCGCTCCCTCCTCAGGCAGCTTGCCAACATGTACTTTGGAACTACACCCAATTCCGGAATTTCACCTATTTCATAAAAATCTTTACCCATTCATCTCTCCCAACAAGGACAATTCCTCGAAAACATGGTCCTTAAAATTAATTTTAGAGCAATAAAAAAAGCTACGGACAGTGTCTTCTCAGCAAAACCTGTGCCCCACCCCACAATGGTATAGGGCACAAGAGGCCAAGTGAACAATCAACCTGCCGACTACCGATTTGCTACATTTTTCAAAAAGGTGTCATAACGATAAGAAAATGTATCCAGCACTTTTTGCTGCACTACATTTGCCATGCTTGAATCGAAAATCATTACGCCCATCGTGTTTCATATTCCAGGAATAAATCTTTTGGCCTTGGCCTTTGAGGTTCCCAAAATCCAATGCATGATGTCCATGGCATTTTTAAGTAGAAACAGATATTTAATCTTAGAGAACAGTGACACACGTTTCGTGCCGTAATGATCAAATTCCGCCTCGGTGATACCCAAAAAATTGATAAATTTTTCGATGGTGGTGCTGTCTGGCCTCGTTCCATCGACATACATCTTATTCAACTCAGCTAGGCCATCCTCTCTTGTTACCGCGCCAATCCTGATCAAACAACTTATCTCGGATGCTGTATTCAAGCCTTTCTTTTGGTGTTCGAAATATCCTTTGATGGGCTCGATAAAACAACTGGTTCGGGTAATTGCCTTGGAAGGTTTTACCCAATTCAAATTCTTACTTAAAATCTCTTCAAGACTTCCAGAAGAAGTCCAATCAACATAATTTGATAACGGCACCAAAGCAGGATAGGTCTTGCCTGCATCTATACTCTGAACATAAGAGGTAAGCGGAGCCATGATATGGCGATGGGTTTCATCCGCGAGATCAGGTTCATGTTTTCTTAAAGGAATGATAAAGAAATTTTTCATGAGTTTATAAAATTTAAGGATCATCTTGCGCTGATCACCAGGGGTCGGCATATCATATGAGTGATCGCAAAACCTTTGCCCCTCAGAAAAACCCGTCATGATCATTGGTATGTCATGTTTAGCAGCAGTGCTGAGCGCAGACATGCTGGATATCGTCGGGCAGAAACAACAACTGCCCATCATCTTAAACGTCGATCTAAACAATGTTTTCAACTTGGCAGGATCATATTTAAACACCTCATGATCACATCCTGTTGCCTCAACAGCATTTCTCATATTTTCCCATGATTGGTCTCGTATAAATCCATTATCCCAGGTAAAAGCCAAGACCCTCGCCCCTATAACCTTTGTCATGTAATACAGAACAAAACTACTATCTTTCCCCCCCGTGAGGAGAACCATACAGTCGTATTTTCCTTTGCCCTTTTGTTTATCAAACACATTTTTAAATTCGATTTCTTTTTGTTTCCAATCGACATCGAAAGCAACAAAGTCATTACACTCTTTACATGTTGACCCGTTTTTTTTCACAGGCATAACACAACTCTTACAAATTCCCATATGACTTACCTCAACACAAAGATGTGCCTTTTTTAAAGGACGAACAGAGATCTCTCTGAACAAAGATCCACTATGCAGGACAAATGAAAAAACAAGCCTATTACCTGCTCCCCACCAAAATCATGCCAGCAGTCTATTAAGCAACTACTGCACTTTCTGATACTTCTTCAAAATTCTTCTCGATATCTCGGGTAACATCTTGAACATATGGGCCTCTCATCAATTCAAAATGATTACATGCAATATTCTGAGTGCCCAAATCGTTAATGTATTCACGCCATCCCAAGTCATCATCATTCGTATTGAAAATATTTTTTAGGAAATCATATTGGACTTGCTCGGCTAGATTCTCATCATCCTTATCGTAAATACTTTCCGTGCATCTATAGAGCACAGTTTGAGTATTTAACTTCGTATCACAACAAGAGAAATTTCTTAACGACTCAACATAATAATTATAAATTTTATAGACTTGCGTAAGAACAACATACCCGTCTTCAGAATCCAATATTCCCCGGGAAGAAATAATTTTAAACAAGACCGATAACCTTTCGTCGTCAGTCATAGTTTTGATATGCTCTATCATATCCATTTTAGAATATTCAGCAGAGTTGCCCTTCTGGAAATATTCCTCCCATAATTCCACAATATTCACGTTCTGTATTCCACCAAACACCTTTAGAAATATTGCAAACCGGAACTCCTCAGGCAAATGTGACAATTCCATCTTTGCTATATCGGGGGAACTGCTATCAAGCAGGAATAACGACCCAACCTCATCCCCCTGGGCCTCTAGAAGCCGAACTATTTCATAGGCAATAATTCCACCATTACAAAACCCGCCAATCATATACGGGCCATCCTTTTGAACCATCTTGATTTCACCGACAAATCGACTGGCAAGATCTGATATACCTGTTGTCTCATCAACAATTTTATTGTCCAAGGCAAAACCATATATTGGGATATCATTATCGATCCCCTCTATCATATCTTTATAGATATAGACATTCCCATCACCGGGAGGACAGACAAAGAGAGGGTTCTTGTCCCCATCTGCTCGGAGTGGCACTAAGTTCTTTGAGTAATTTGAGTCTGACATGAGACTTATGGTTTTAGCAATCTCAGCGATTACTGGCGTGGTCATAAGGCTTGCGATTGGCAATTCTATATCAAATTGAGTATTAATTTTTTGAATTAACTCGATGGCCTTTAAGCTACTTCCGCCAACCTCAAAAAAGTTATCATAAATACCAACCTGGTCTATACTAAGAACATCCTTCCAAATCTTCGCTAGCATCTTCTGTTCAGGTGTTTGCGGCGCAACCAATTTGTTATTTTTATTAAAATTCTCCCGAAAGAGAGAATCAAAATCAATTGCGCCATCCACAAGCGGAAACTCATCAATTTCGACAACTGTCGTTTTTATGAAATTGGCCATATTATCCATGGGCAACACATAATGCTTTCCGTTCTCACGTTCAGGACCAGAAGACACAACATAAACAACAAGCTCTCGTGAACCGGCAAAGTCATGCCGAGCCAGCGCGACCTCGTCATTCTGCCAGAGAGACTTTAAGAGCTTTTCTACATTTTCTATATTGAGCCTATAACCTCCGATATCGACAGTGCCGCTAGAGGAACACACAGAAACACTACTTTTCTCCCGCAAAATCCCCCTCATTCCAATTTCAGCATATGACTTCCCCTGCACCTGTTGACAATTTCCATTAACGCCACCGGGGTCATCACCGACAAGAATATCGCCAAACATTTTAAGGTCTGAAAATTGAGAGTGTTTATCGCGTAGAAAAATCTTGCCATTGGGCAGCAAGTTAGAACTATCAAGAATAGAGGTATGCGAAGCTCTACATGTAAAATTTTTACTCAGCAATAACCGGCTACGCTCAGGCAAATGATAGGCATACTTTGTTGAACGCCTCTGCCTATCCCGATCAACGATATACTCTTGCAAGGCTCCTTTTGATTCATCAAGTCCTATAAAATAAGTTGACGGCTCTTGCCCCAACATAAGCTCAGTGCTTGACACACCCTGCCTCGCGGCAATTGGCCAAAACCCTTTCTTTTTACTTGCCTCGTGCGCTGAAAAATCAGCGCTCATCCCTGTGTTTTTCCACAAAGAATAAGCCAGACAATAACTCTGCACACCATTATTTCGTTGATAAGCACTAAATGCCTCAAGAAAACTATTAGAGGCAGAATATGCTCCAACTTGAAAGCCACCAAAAAAACCATTAACAGATGAGAAATGAACAAATTTAGCCTTTTTCGAATTTCTGAAAAGGCGATGAAGGGTGTAGGCGCCAACCATTTTGGTTCGTATACTTTCCCATAAAGAATGGTTGTCATAATCCTCAGCAGACTTCTCCTCATAAGAACCAGCTAGATTTATCACCATGTCTATACTGTCGATAAATTTAGGAGACACCTCCTCAAAAACTAACTGCAACTGTTCAATGTTACATATGTCACCAGTGACATATGTAACTTCTCCTGAATACCTATTGAGGAAACTTAATGACGCATTATCCAGCTGAGAAATTTCTTTTCTGCCGACTACATAAACTTTGCCAGCTTCTCGACTCACCAAATCAGCAACCAACTCTTTACCAACACCACCCATTCCACCTAAAACAAGATAGGTAGACCCTCGACCATACACTTCTTTTTGTGTTGATTCTTTGGTCACGAGAACAGGCCTTAAGCCACTGATACATCTTTTGCCATCAACATATACAACATCTTTATGCTCAAATTTATTCTGATTGATATCACTGAAAATAGTATCAAGACACTTCTCGGTCATATTATCAAAGGTATCTACTTCAATGTATCTGGTCCTAATATTGGCCATCTCTTGACTTACACTCTTGACAAAACCAAGCATCGACGCGTGGACAGGGACAATCTTTCCAGTATTGCCGTACTTTATGCCCACGGAAACGACTGACATATCAACTTCACAGCCAAGACCTCGACAACTTTTAACTACATTTAAAATGCTATTCAATCCTATGGACTGAGACCTCTCCATAGATAACTCGTTGTATTCCTCCAACTCATCTTCTGCCACTGTCCATAAGTGGAGAACTTTAACCTTATCCAGGGTGCTTAGATTAAGGGCTTCGAAGACTTTGAGGTAATCTTCATAATTCCGAGGATTAATTCTCCAGCATGAAGCACTTACCTCTTCGTAAGAGTCCGCTGCATATATCACATATGCTTGGCCTCCCAGCTTTTCCACTTGCGCCAACACGAGTTGATTTACGGCATCGCCTTCCTTAAGAAATAAAAGATACCTACCTGCTCCATTTTGACCACCCACATGATCGACAGGAGCTGGCCTCAGTTCCTCCTTGTAAAACCACACCGGTAACGTAGTTTGGTCATCGGAGAAGAAACACTCTATTTCTTTTTGTATACCGCTGTACTTGCCATCGGCAAGATTAATGGCCATTTGCGAACGTTGAATTTTGCCACTGGTTGTCTTCAGAAAATCATCTTTAGCTATTGGAACAATATATGACGGGCTAAGACCGATACGCTTACTGACATCAATCTTAATAGTATTAATAATATGCCAATCAACCTGTGGCTGATGGACCATTGACTCTTCATTTACCACAAATAATACGGCTAGAGACTCCGTACCCGTAACCGGATCATTCATACTGCATGCAGCAGTAAAGGTTGGCAACACTCCTTCAACTGAATTGACGATATCCTCTACTTCATAACAGTATATATTTGCCCCACGGACAACAATAGTCTCTTTCTCGCGACCGGTGAGATACAGGCTTGAATTATGAATAAAACCTATATCTCCGGAGTTGAACCACTCATCTCCGACAAAGGCCTCTTTATTTGCCTCAGGCCTCTTATAATATCCAGGAGTAATAACATCGCCGCGAATCTGAAATCGTCCAATTACCCGTTCAGGAACGACATTGTTTTGTTCATCCGTAATCCGAATTTCGATGCCCGGAACAGGTAATCCCAAATTAATAAATTCAGTATACAGCTGATCTTCACCATCAGTTTCTTTCAAAAAAGTTTCTTGTAGAGAAGACTTCTTCGCCCTAAACAC
The DNA here is from genome assembly GCA_039715015.1 of Thermodesulfobacteriota bacterium. Classification (GTDB taxonomy): domain Bacteria; phylum Desulfobacterota; class Desulfobulbia; order Desulfobulbales; family SURF-16; genus BM506. The sequence continues at coordinate 63,543 of JBDLIE010000001.1, read as the reverse complement.
AGAGGAGACATTGTTATAATTATTATTAAATGTCATGCATGTACAGGCTTCTGCCATACCAAAGCTTGGCTGCAGTACTGAAGGAACTATGCCAAACTTACTTACTACTTCTATGAATGCATCAATTACAGGTCGAGTCACCTGCTCTCCTGCATTCATGAAAAATCTCACCTTTGACAAATCAACACTGAAATCAGGATCTCGCTCCAGACTTTCAGTGATCAATTTATAGGCAAAATTGGGAGCCCAGGTGAGATTCACCTTATGTTTTTCCATTAACCGCAGCCAGTTAAGAGGATCCTGCAGGATGTAGTTAGTTTTCACCTGGATCGAAAGATTCTGCATGAATACATCTTTTAGATGCACCGTGAGTGTCGGCACCACATGATCCATGGGAAGCCAGCTAAGGTTTACATCATCCTCAGAGTAGCCGTTAAATTCAGCAGCAGCCAAGATATGACTGATAATCGCCCTATGGGTCTCCTGGATACATTTAGGCGTACCAGTACTCCCTGATGTCAGTTGATAGAAAATAACATCATCAGGTTTAGCCTGATAAATATCGTCTATCTCCTCATTGTTTAATAGATCATCTATCTTCACAACCTGGCACTCTTTACTCTCAGAGTCCCGTATCACATTGACAATGTCATCGCGATTAGTGGCGCTGGAAATAAGACAGGGATTATCCAACAACTTCCAAATATTAATGAGTTTTTGAACTACAGTTTGATTCTTCTCATAAATAGGTGCGATGGCAATGGTCACGGGAATAACACCACAAAGCACACATCCCCAAAAGGCAGAGAAATGCTGTTCCAAGCTTTCCACCTGCAAGATAGCCGCTGTTCGTGGCGCTATGCCATGCTTGCGCAGTCCACTTGCTACCTTCTTAGCCTCAAGAAACAAATTCGAATAACTCTGGAATTTTTCATTGCCTCGCTCATCTATGGCCAAAATCCCGTGCATGTTATCACTCATAGAGGCACTGATTAAGGCCTCAATAAGTGTTTTCGGCGCGTCCGGCGGAATTATTTGCTCTCCACCATTGCTATAAGCGACAGGCATATTCGCAAGGTCAACACCTGCATCCTGCGGCCCCATGGAGGATGCACACTCAAGCAGTTCCTCGGGAGTCTGCTTAACAGAAAATGACTCAACTACATCTTGGCTGTGATATATCAATGAGCCATATTTATCCTTATAGAAATCAACATTTTTAGAGGGGATAACATATTTTTTTTTATTTTGGAGGCATGATAAGACATGGATATCAACCAAAAATATCTCATCCGCCATTCCCACTGCCATCTCATGATCATATGAACTGATCATTTCCAACATATTGTCATATGTATATCGAACACCTTGAGCTTCTCCATGGTCGGAAAAACCATAATACACGGCGGCCGAGGACGTGGTGTCAGCCTGAACCTCAACCTTGCCAGAAATGTCTCCTGCATAGAGGTCTTCTATCATATAACAGCTGAGTCCAGGAAAAGCGTCCAAGAGACCTTCATCAGAATCGTGACCTGATTTCAGAATTATTTGTACGGATGAATCCTCAATGATTTTTTGCAAAAGGGCATCGGGCATGTCCTTTCTGAGTTTCACATATGAAAGGCCGGACTTCAAAACCCCAAGCATGGCAATTATTTCATCAACGCCATGCTCTCCATAAATACCGACAGTAGTATCCGTAACACCAGACATACTTAATAAGCCGGAACAGACGGCATCACATTTTTGATCTAATTCCGCATATGAAATGTCAGCATCACCACCACTAATTGCCGCCCCATCACCTCTTATATCTAAAAAATCAGCCAATGCTTGAGAGCTAGGTGCGTGATCTTCAGCATCACCTGAACCACACCAACAGCTCGAAATCTCATTCTGCCCCCAGGTACTCCCCAGAGGCACCCTGTCAACCTCAACACCTATGTCCGAACAAAATCCCTCAAGTATTGAGATTAATGCTTTCTGGTAAAGATTAACGGTATCAGCGGCATACAGGTCGGTGCTATATTCAATAGCCACCTCCAAGCTGTCGCCATCATCTTCTACATTGAAGAGCAGATCAAACTTCGCAGATTTATAGTAGTCTTTACCACTCAATGATTCTGTTTCATTAGCGACTAAATCAAAATCAGAACTAGAAATGTTTTGGTACGCTATCATTACTTGAAAAATAGGATTTCGACTAAAATCCCTTGAAGACAAGACCTTGTTCACTATTTGATCAAAGGGCACTTCCTGATTCCCATAGGCATCAAGGACAGAATCTTTGACTGAGGCAAGGAGACTATTGAATGTACAGTTATCAGGTGTATTGACTCGAACGGGAAGGGTGTTTGAAAAGAAACCTATCAAATTTTCCAGCTCCACCTTGTCGCGCTTGGCAACAGGTGTGCCTATGCAGATATCGTTTTGCTGGCTATACCGCCTCAGGACCACATATATAGCTGAAAAAACAACCATATACATACTTGCAGAATTTTCTACAGCCACAGTTTTCAACTTCGAAACCAGCTCACCAGGAACATCAAAAACTGCACGTTTCCCTTGCCCACTTTGACGCTCTGGTCGCGGATAGTCTGTGGGCATGTCCAACACACCAGAATATCCTTTTAAATTTTCAACCCAATAGCTCAATTGCTCTTCCAGGCTTTTCTCAGACACATTATGCCTCTCCCAAGATGCATAATCTGAAACCTGAAGCTGCAATTCCGGCAGATTCACTGCCTTGCCGCTAATAGCCGCATTATACGAGGCAGCCAACTCATTAACAAACACCCCAACAGACCAACCGTCAGAAATGATATGATGCATATTAATAATCAGGACATACTCATCCGTCCCCGCCTTGACCACCGTTACCCTCAGCAATGGCGGTTTTTCCAAGTTGAACGGAGAATGAATCTCAGCCGTGGCAATATTCTCCAACAAAAGGCTCTGCTGCCCCTTACTTTTTGAAGAAATATCATGATGCGTAACGCTGAAAGTTAGCGAAGGATCAATTAACTGAACCGGATATCCATCTATTGCTCGGAATCCAACCCTAAAACTTTCATGCCGGTCTACTATTGCCTGCAGCGATCTTTCCAAAACGGAGAGATCAAAGCTTCCATTTATGCTATATGCAACGGGGATATTATATCGTGCTACATCATCAAGTTGATCCAAGAACCAGAGTCTTTCCTGATTATAGGTAGCAATGGACACCTTTTTATTACTTAAGAAATCAACAATTTGTTTTTTATATTTTTTCAGTAATGCAATATCAGCATCATCAATTTCCGCCCCAAAGCTATCAATCTCTAATTGCTGATTTACAGATGATACGACCACTCCCTTCTTCAATAATCCTGACAAAAACTGCTGCATCGCCGCATCTCCATAAGATTTGATATTTCAGAACAGGCAAGAACTTCTTACCTACTAACGTAACAACGACAAACAACCATCACTTTTTAATGTATTACATATGCACCAGACTTAAACTATCAATACACATACCACATGCGAACCAAAGAAAATTGATCAAGAACAAGAGACCAATTATAATTTACCAGGACAACTTACATAACTACACACCCTGAAATTTATACAAACACTCCTATACAGTTATTTTCTTTTTTTGTTTCACGATACCAGAGCTAACAGAAACTTCTTCATTACCCTGGCTCCTTTGATCTACGATCAATTTGGACAAATCCCGAATATAGAGATAATTAAACAAGCTTTTCACAGGAACAGTCACACCAAATGTTTCTCTTATTCTGGATATTACTCTTGTCGCCAACAACGAATTCCCTCCCAAATCAAAGAAACTGTCGTACACACCAATCTTATCGATACCCAGAACTTCCTCCCAAATCCCGGCAAGAAGCACCTCTGTTGGACTTTCAGGAGCCTCGTACGAATTATCCAATTGAGGTCGATCGTACCTACTTCCGTCACCTAACGCCTCCACCGCACCTGAGGTAATTTTACTAAAATTACCGTTCTCTTCCTTGCGACGATCTACATCTCTGGTTGAGACTACAATTTGAGGCAAAGAGGCACCAACAATCTGGTCGAAAATATTTCCAACCTCTTCTTCCTTCAAAGCCATATCCATATGATGATTAAGGTATTCCGAATACCTATTTAGGGAAACAGGCCCTTGAGACTCTCCAGCATCTGCATCACCAGATAATCCATTTAGGCTTTGATACTCATGCATGCAGCCTTCAACCGTATCGAAGTTAACACTCGTCGTGACATTTTCAGCCCCCAAGAGTCCCATATGAGCAAAGGAATCCAGAAAGGCATCAGCTGAGCTATTTACAATTTTACCTATGGATCCATCCACAGAAGAAATGGATGAACATAGAATGAAGAAATCAAGAGATTCACCATCAATGGCTTTCCCCAAAACAATTGCTCCCTTGATCTTGTCATTAAAAATGTTGTCGGCAACCTCTCGTGTCTGGCCGATAAAGCCTGACAAACATGGTTTACCCGCAGCATGGATAACTCCATCCACAGCACCGAATTCATCTTTTATTTGAGTTACCACCTCTGTCATTTCCTTAAAACTTGATATATCAACCGGATGCACAACAATATGACTGCCCTGATTCTGGAGCTCTATGATTCTTTTAATTTTCACGCTTGTCTTATGGTCATCTCCATGGCTGTCAATCCATCCTTGCCATTCCTCCTGGTTTGGCAAACATGCCTCCTCAGCAAGAACCAGAGTCACACGACCTTGCTTCGCAACATGTTTTGCGAGAATATAGCCAATCCCAGCCAACCCTCCGGTAATCAGATACACTCCGCCATCTTTGACAGAAGTTGTACCCAGATCATCTCCAAGAGGTGTCAGCTTCTCAAAACACTGCGTCCACCTATATTGCCCTCGATATGCGACCAATCGTGCATCAATTTCACAGGGCAGCTCGCGCAGTAACTGCTCCAACTCACGATCACTGAAGAAAGTACGGCCTTGATCAATGTTAAAGTCAATATTTCGGCATTTAATTTTCAAGGATTCGTTATGAACAACTCTGACCATGGATGCCACAACCGCATGAAATGGATCCACATCCTCATCACCCGTAACAACAGATGCACACCGTGACACCACATTGACCTGAACTTCGTTCTCTTGATAAATCTCAAGGGCGCGAACAATATTTAGTAAACTAAAAAAAGAGTGCTCAAGGTAGTGATTAATATTGTCTCCAGATAATGCAGCCAGCCCTCCATCACCCATTGAGGGACTCAAGAAGAACAGGACCTTGTCAATTTTCTTACCCGATTCACCAATCGCACGTATTAACGAGCAACAAGCTTCTTCATCCCTGCTATCGCAGTGATATGCATCATTAACGGGCTCTTCAGCCAACCCAATCCCCTGTCGCACATCCATCACATGATGCTTACCAGCCAACAACCGCTCAGATACCTGCCGAGATAAACCAGCACCATCACTAAACACCAACCACCCCTCATCCCCTTCAAAGTCAGTTCGTAGCGTAAGGGGACCAGATCTTTTCCACGAGGGCGCAAACAGACATTCATCGACACTCGCTTTTTTTTCTTTGGATTTAGGGGCAGGAGAATAACCAGAAGACTCTACCCAAAAACGCTTGCGCTCAAAGGGATAGGTTGGCAATGGGATACGGTGACGTTTTTCATCCTCATAATACTGCCGCCAGTCAACACTGATGCCGGTCAGCCAAACCTTACCGAGATTCTTCAAAAAAAACTCGTCGTCACATTCATCGCTCTGGGGGTTACGGCTTGAGGTGAGGACGACGTGTTTAGATCTTCGCCCTACATGCAATTTGACCAAGGAGCTCAACGCCCTGCCAGGACCGACCTCAACAAAAATTTGCTCTTCCTGGTCCGCTATTGTCCTTATGGCGTCAGCAAAACGCACCGTGTTCCTCACGTGCATAGCCCAATAATTAGGATCAACTGCCTGTTCAGGTTGTATCCATTCACCTGTTATGCATGAAACAAAGGGTACCTTAGGGGGATTCAACTCAATATTCTTAAATTTGTCGCGAAGAGGCTCAATAATGGGCTCCATCAATATGGAATGGGCGGCCTTGGGAATGTTTAACGACTTATAGTCAACACCATCCCCTTGCAACCTTTGCTCCAGTGCGTTGACGTCATCATCTCGGCCAGAAACCACACAGAGAGATGATGTTGTAATAACTGCTATTGACAGTTTTTCTGTTAGATATTTTTGGGTGTCCTTCTCTGAAAGAGAAACTGCTATATTTTTGCCATCAGGGAGTTTTTCTAGCAAATCTCCCCTATACGCCACTATATCCAGGGCATCATCAAGGGACATAACTTCAGACAAACATGCCGCAACATATTCCCCTATGCTATGACCAACCATAGCATCAGGTTTAACACCACACGCCATCCACAACCTTGCCAAGGCATATTCAAAAACAAATACAATTGGCTGCATAAAGCGAATATTGCCAAACCTGCCACCATCTTCGTCATCAAGAGAACTATCGGAGCAAAAGAGGATATCGCGAATATCAACACCGAGATGAGCCATTAACTTGTCAGCACAATAATCGACATGATACTTAAACACCGGCTCATTGGCATATAGATCAGACCCCATATTCAGATATATTGAATCTTGGCCGGGGAACATAAAAACTATTCTTGAATTACTTGAGTCGCTATACGTAGTAAAAACACTCTTTCGATCAAGGGTTTCCAAACTCGTAATGGCATTATCAACATCATCAACAACACACACTCGTTTATAGTTAAATGTTTTCCTGCCTGTATTTAAGGTATATGCAATGTCTGAAAGATTGATGGCACCATTACCCTCAAGAAATGAAGCCAGATTTGAGGTCATTTTATCCAGAGCCGCTTCGCTACGCGCCGACAGGGTAACTATCTGCCATGGCCGACTCTTCCCTGAAGAACCAGCAGGAGGAGATTCCTCCAAGATGAGGTGTGAGTTGGTCCCCCCTATCCCAAAAGCACTTACACCGGCTCTCCGAGGCATGCCGCCTGGAACCTTCCAGTCCTGTAGCTCGGCATTAACATAAAACGGGCTGTTTTCAAAATCAATATTGGGGTTAGGTTTTTTAAAATTTAAACTTGGCGGGATCATCTTGTTTTGCAAGGACAGGGCAGTTTTGATTATTGCACCCACCCCGGCCGCAGTATCCATATGTCCCACATTGGTCTTCAGTGAGCCAATGGCACAAAAGCCTTTTCCAGATGTATTTGCCCGAAAGGCCTCTGTGAGGGCTGAGACCTCTATGGGATCACCCATCTCAGTACCTGTGCCGTGAGCCTCCACATACGTTATTGACCCAGGATTAACCTCTGCCAACTCATGGGCTTCAATAATGACGGAAGCCTGACCTTGAACACTGGGGGCGGTAAAACCAATTTTAGACGACCCGTCGTTATTAATCGCAATGGACCGCACAACGGCATAGACATGATCGTTTTCCTCAATTGCATCTTCAAGACGTTTTAAGACGATAACACCGGCACCATTACCAAAGACCGTACCATTTGCACTCTCATCAAACGTACAACAATGACCGTCTGCAGACAGCGGATAGCCGCCAGTATGAAGATACCCTTCAACCTGCGGAACTCGGACAGACACCCCACCAGCTAACGCCATATCGCTTTCACCAATTTGCAAACTTTGGCATGCTAAATGAACGGCTACCATGGAAGTAGAGCACGCCGATTGCACTGTCAGACTGGGTCCCTTTAAGTTCAACTTATAGGAAACGCGTGTTGCCAGAAAATCCTTATCATTTGCCGTGAAAAAATCGAATTTATCATTAGTGGTTCTATCTAAATTCGATAGGTTACCAAGCATATAGGTATTAATTCCCTGACCGGCAAAGACACTGATCACCCCATCGTAATAATCACTGCAACAACCTGCATTTTCAAGGGCCTCCCAAGAGCATTCTAGAAATATTCGCTGCTGCGGATCTAGAATCTCTGCCTCTCTAGGGCTAAAATTAAAAAAATCGGCATCAAACTTTTCAACATCATCCAATATTGAGCCGACCTTAATATACGCTGGATCACCTATGAGCTCTGGAGGCACCCCAGCTGCCTCTAGCTCGTCATCTGAAAAAGACACGATAGACTCTTTGCCATTTTTCAAGTTTTGCCAGAAAGATTCAAGATCAGAGGCACCAGGAAAACGACAAGACATGCCAACTATTGCGACATGCCCTTCTTTAGAATTTTCTTCTACTTCCATATACAATACCTATAACCACAGTGGACAGACTGACTGATTGGCAAAAATTACTAATGAAGACAATTAATGGGATTTTTTTCTAGATCGACGCTTTTGATTCATAGAAGACATTCGTGCCTTACGGCCACCAACACTCATCTTTCTTGGCAGAGGAACAACAGCCTCGGCACCATTCAAACTATTTAAAAAGGAATAAACGGTTGGATACTTAAACATATCAATAAGATCAAACTGACTATCCAATACACCCCGCAACCTGCTATAAATTTTCGTTAACAGTATTGAGTTCCCACCCATGTCGAAAAAATTATCATGCATGCCGATCTTATCTCTACCGAGGACTTCTGACCAAATCTGGGATATGACTTTCTCATTTTCATTTTTGGGTGGCACGTAGCTTGTCTCAGCAGCAACGGTCTTGTTGTCCGGTTCAGGCAACGCTTTGTTATCGACCTTGCCGTTTGGCAACAAAGGCAAGTCCAACAATTCTACAAATGCCAAAGGAATCATATACTCCGGCAATCGCCCCCTAACAAACTCCTTCAACCTGTCAAGTTGAAAACCACCTTGGCCATCTTGACTAAGGACAATGTATGCGACTAGATATCTGCCACTGAGAGTATCGCCAGACACAACAACGACTGCTTGCTCCACATCTTCATGTTGACAGAGCACGGCCTCAATCTCGCCGAGCTCAATCCGGTACCCCCTAAGCTTTATTTGATTATCAATCCTCCCCAAATGGACGATATTACCATCCGGCAAATAACGACATAAATCGCCAGTATTATAGATAATATCTCCAAGATCATCCAGGAAGGGATTAACAACAAACCTCTCGCTTGTTAGCTCATCACGATTAAAATACCCTTCAGACACCCCCTGACCGCCAATGTATAGGGATCCAGGCACCCCAACAGGACATAAAGACAAATTACTGTCGAGGACATATATCTCTGTGTTATCGATGGGCTTACCAATAGATATTTGCTCAGGATCATTTACCTCTGACAGAGTAGACCAAATAGTTGTCTCCGTTGGACCATACATATTCCACAACGAACCGACCTTCCCGAGCAAACGAGAAGCCAACAGCGATGGAAGTGGCTCCCCCCCGCACAACACCTTCAAACCTTTATCACCCTGCCAGCCGATATTTTCCAACATCTGCCACGTGGAGGGAGTGGCCTGCATGACTGTGATATTATGGCAACTAATTGCTGACTGGATTGACTCAGCATTTATAGAATCTACGCTCGACAGGACAACCACCCTCCCCCCGGCAATGAGGGGCAGAAACAACTCCAAGACAGAAATATCAAAGGATATGGTGGTCACAGCAAGAAGAGAATCTTCTCCAGTGAACCCGGGTCTCTTCTCCATGGATTTTAAGAAATTAACAACATTACGATGGCTTATTTGCACACCTTTAGGAACTCCGGTTGAACCGGAGGTGTAGATCACATACATCCTGTCGCTAGGAGCAACGGGAAGGAGATCTATAGAGCTGGCACCAGACAATGCATCTTCTGCAATATTATCCAGCACAACAACATTAGGCCCAATTTCTGGTAATGATTTCGCAAGACTGCTCTCTGTCAAAATCAGCTCAGGGGCACTATTTTCGATCACAAACTTCAATCTATCCTGTGGATATATCGGATCTAATGGGACAAATGCAGCTCCACTTTTCATTACTGCCAAGAGTGCTACTACCATATCCACTGAGCGCGACAGATAGACACCCACCAAACCAGTGTGCCCCCCCCCCAGGCTCAACAAATATCGCGCCAATCGATTCGACCTTTTATTCAACTCGTCATATGTAATTTCATCATCACCACAGATGACCGCGACCTTATCGGGAGATTTACCAACTTGATCTTCAAAAAGTTTATTAACTGAGATACCGCTAGGGGAATAAACAGAATTGTTATTCCAGTCATCCAAAAGTATTTTTTTCTCTTCTGAATCAATGAGATCAAGGTTTGCAAGTTTTGCATCAGGACAATCAATGACACTGTTAATTAATACTTGAAAGTTCTTGATTAAACAGGACATAAAATCATCAGAGAACTTATTCCCGTTATATCTCAAGAGAAATGGGAGTTCATTTAATATTGGATCATAGGTAAACTCTAAATCCAAATTCATACTACCGGCAAACACGTCTACGGTTTGACAGTCTAATTCATTCAAGTTCATCCCATCTAGCTCAAAAGAAGTCTGACCCAAAAATATATTGAGATTATGTCCTGTTGATTTCTCTTTTTTGCGATAGCTTTCTACAATTTCAGGAAAGGAGATATTTTGATATTTTGAGTCAGACTTTCTCTCCTCAGTTATTTTCTTGACCAAACTAGTAAAGGTATCATCATCTTCAACAAGTATCCGCATGGGGAATACTTTGATAAAGTAGCCAGCAACTTCTTTAAATCCCTTTGGCCTACTGTTAACGTCATACCCAATGCAGATATCTTTTTTTGACCAATATCTATGGAGCAAAACATTAATCATAGCCATCAGCACTAAAAACAGTGTTGTTCTATTTTTACGTGCAAGAACTTTCAGCTGCTCATTAATTTTTTCTCCTAAAACAAATTTTAATTCCTTTCGCATGATACTTAAAAGATGGTCATAGTTTACACCTAAATCAAAATGTAATTTCGCACCATCCAGCCTGCCACTCCAGTACTTTTCAGCGTCTACCTTAGCCCTTTCACCGCCATCAATTTCAGCTCTCGCCTGCGAATACTCCTTCACAGTCTTCTGAGGATAGACGGAATGAACGCCATCAGTTCCATTATTATAAATATACGCTAAAACATTATGATAGATACCAGCTGACCAAGAATCACAAATAATATGGTGCTGACATGTCATATAATAAAACTTTTTTTCTGACACACAGACCAAGACCGTTCTTAGCAGCCTATCATTTTCAAGATCAAATGGTTTATCAGCAATCTCTTTTATGATTTTTTTAGCCTGAGCATCCGAACTTTCTTCAGATGTTGATTCACTCAGATCAAAGTACAAGGCCCTTTGTTCCACCTTTGGCAGAATATACTGCTGTACATGTCCTTTATCATTTTCTTGTAATTTTGTTCTCGGGGTATACAAGTGATTTATAGATTCATACTCTGCCTCAAGAAACCTTTCCAGGTCCAATAAGCCTTCTATCTTTGTTATCACGTAAGCATTATATGAAGTATCCTGTGGTCGCAGTTTATATTCAAACCACAGGCCCTCTTGCTCTTTTGTCAGATCAAAACAGTCATTATTCATAAACCCACCTAGGCACGCTTATCGCAGAAATCAACACAGTGCTCTCTGAAAACAACCGGAAACTTTTTCAAATTCTATTTTCTTACTACTCTTTGCGTATTCGCATATTCGCACATGAAAATTCGCCTGACCTTATGTGCTCTTCAGTGCAAATCGTCTTTACTCAAAAATGCTTGCCGGGTCTGTCTGACCATCGCCGCCTCTTTCAGCCAGAACTCTCCAAGACAAACTTGAGACACCTCAAGCCACCCTGAAGATGATCCCTTTTGACAGTACACAAACGCTACAAAGCAACAAGTTGTTAACCATGCTTAACAGACGCCTCTTGCCAGCAAACCAATCGGTCACCCCGAACCTGACCTTTCACATTGGCGGACGCTGACTGCGCCTTCGTTTGGCGAACTTGGCGCCACTTTGATCAATCTTGAATTGTTTCCTCACAACTATTAGCAACATTTGTTTACAACTGTCAATTATTTAATCCTAGAACAAATCATTTTGCCTCAATCATTTACAAGAAACAGATCAAACTGGGCGCATTTCAAGCCCCGTCACAATCGCGCCAACACCTGCAAACACAGGCTTTTTACGGACTGCTCCATTTGTTGTCAAGTTAGATTTCACCAAGCAACCATAAGACTTCTTTGAGTCAACATCCAAGAGAAGGGAAAAATAAAAAAAGCGATGAAATGATTTTAAGGTTCAAGCGCCAACAAAAAACATAAACACAAGTACCGTTTGCAATGGATTCTATACTTTGATCCTTTACCCAAGAGGGAACACTCAGCTTAATCGTTGTTATGAAACCGACAGGAGGAAGCAATGGGTGCTCAAAGAAGAAAACATGGTCAAGATTGCAAACGAAATGCAGTGTTGTTCACAGCTGAGTCTGGCCGCTCTGTGTGGTCGACAGTTAATAAATCTTCATAGATCCAGGCATACTCTACCGGTGGCACTGGAAATGTCAGCAAAGACAGGGACGATACGCTTTCCATGGTAACGAAGAGGGGGAATGAGCAGAAGAGCAAATTGAAAGAATCCGCCATGAAGCTTGATATTAAAAAAAACCATGGTCATCTTCAACTACATTGACCCTATCACAACCGAAGACGACGTCATTCATCGGATGGCTGCAATCACCTGCAATGTTTGAATCAGGATGGTTACAAATGAAAAAAAGTGGCTTAACCAGGTGTCCACTTTTTCGGAGGGAGGGGGGATCAGATTCATAGTGAGATTGCCGAGCCAAGTCAGCTCGGCAATCTCGGGTTACGATGGCTTCAGGACACATCAAACAGCTGGGCACGCGAAGCCTGGATTAAGGCAGCCAGGAGCTAATCAATCCTCAGTCTTCCGGTAGGTTGTTTTTGATTGATTGTTTCCAAACTTCTTTGGCGAAGATTTTATGGATCTCTGTTACGGGATGCATTTCGTCCCAGAATAAGCTTGTTGACTTGAAAGGTACTGATGCGCAGTTGCTTAACTGAAAAGCGAACGGTGGCTGAAAAATACAACCGCCGGCCGCGCCTGCTCCTATATCATCAGGCAGGTCGAAACTAATCGGGTCGGCCAGGATCTCGCGAAAGAGCGAATAGGTATCGAAAACAATTACTTTGCTATCTGTCATACTGTTCAGTTCCGCAATGCCCTGAGCGAGGAGTTGATTATGAACAAGAGCAAGTTGGCCTAAAACATCGCATAGGCCAGCCATGTTGCAGAATGGCGTTTGGCCAAGATCCGGCACATTCGCAACTACCACCAGTTCAGCACCATTGTCTGTTAAGGCTGTTGCGGCTTGAATTATATTGTCCACAACCATTGAGGGGGGTGGTATCTTGCCGAAAACGAGATTAGCATGATAATCGTTGGAACCAGAATTCATAAAAAAAACAGCCCCATCCAAGGTTACGCCTTGTTCTTCCACGTCATAGATATACTGGTCAACCTGAGCACGCAGACCAGGTACTCGAAGGAAACGCGGATCAGGAGCTTCGTTGGAATTTGATATGCCGGTTTCCGACCCTCCATATCCATAGCAGACGCTGTCTGTGTCGAGGTCGGCACCTTGGCTTGAGAGTTTCAAATCCACTTTAAATTTACGGGCAAGATAATCAGAAACCACGGGACCATTAGAATAATGACCTCGGTCATAACGGGTAGTTGGCGGGATAACCAGTCTGGACTCGACAGAACCATCCAGGTTTGTTTGCAAATAGGATAAAGATAGAGAATTGCCGATGTCAACCAGGCTGTCTCCAAAAACAACCAACTTATACTTATCGTTGTCAGCATGCACAGAGACAAGACCTGTCAGCTGAAAGGCAATAAACAAAAAGATAATTCTGCTAAGATGGGAGTGATTCATGAAATCTCCTTTGGAATGTGTTTTGGTCGTTAAAACAGCGAAAAAAAGTCAACTCTATTGACTGCCTGACACCATGTATCACTTAAGCGTCAATGTTGCAAGTGAGGATTTTGGTTGTGAAGGAGGATAAAGAAGGCAATAAGAGCAAGAGAGATTCCAGAGTAATTTACCCGAAAAACAGTAGAGCTTCACCCCGCAAACTCCTGTTTTTTTTGCATGGGAGCCCCCCCCCTGTGCATGTTGGTTCGTTTATCATTATAAGGTCCACAGCTAACGTGTAGCACACTCATCGACTTCCCTTATCGAATCGTACAGATACAAGCTAGTCAGCGGCAACGGAGTGTTCTGGTTGCACCGGTTAACATACGTATTTTGTTGGGGTTGCCCTGGCTGAATAAACTCCAAACGAATTTGTTGTCTTTCTGCCCAGACCATTGTCCGGCGGCTGATATACCCAGGGACATTGTCACAACGGAACACATGGAGTTTGACTCGCCATTCTATCACCTGCTCAAGGACTCGAATTACTCACTCTGCAGGCAAAGAAAAGTCCACCTCGACACAACCCTTCGTGGTCAAATTCATCAATCACATTAAGACAACGAGAACTTCGACCATCTGAAATAAAGGATTGCTCCTCCCCCCAAGAGTGAAAATTCAGTTAATTCGTTGTTATGAAACCGGCAGGAGGAAGCAATGGCTGCTCAAAGAAGAAAACATGGTCAAGATTTCAAGAAAAATGCTGTTTTGTTCACAGCTGACCTTCGGACTGAAGCGGATCTTACCAAAGTTTGAAAAAACAAAGTGAGGCCTCCCACAGAGCGGGAGGCCTCAGGAAGCCCCCTTGAAGGGGGCGTTTAACATAATGGAGACCCCCGTGGGGGCTGTTAGTTAATTAACCAAACAATTCAAGTTGCTGCTTATCGACCTTTTCCTGTTCGCGGATATATTTGCGAACAGTATCTTCGTCAAGGCCAACTGTACTCACGCAATAACCTCTTGCCCAAAAGTGCAACCCAGTTACTCGCTTGTTGCCTGCTTTACGATGGACACGAACTGCGCTCTTTCCTTTCAAAAAACCAATAACAAAGGCAATGCTATGCTTGGGAGGTACTCGCAAACACATATGGACATGATCCGCCATTAGGTGCCCTTCAAGCAGACCAACGCCCCTTTGCCGACACAAGTCACGCAGTATCTCGCCAAGATCTCGTTTTAATTTGCCATATAGCACTTTCTGCCGACACTTCGGCGCTATGACTATATGATATTTGCAATCCCACCTTACGTGGGATAAGCTTTCCCATTCATGCATAGGTTCTTTCTCCAATTTCAGTCTGTAGTGAGGCTCTCTTTGGAGGCGGAACCTACTTTATTTTCACCCCGGATCGGTAGAACCTATCCGGGTCCTCCACTAGAAGTGGAGGGTTTATGGATAACTAAAGCCGGCTACATCGGCTCCGCCGATTGTCCGAGTCAATCTTCACCTTCGATTTTAAAATCATCATCGGTAACCAGTGCTGTCTCATAGTTGATCAATAAATAACCGCCACCAGAGGTGGAGGTATTGAGTTAACCCCTGTAAGGGGATGAGTATGCCCTGGCCCCCTGAGGGGGCCGGGGAGTAGTTGTCCCTTTATTGGGTTAAAACAAGTTCGGTTGGTCTAGCTCAGTTTTCCGCTCTTGTTCCTCTTGATGTTTTACATACTTACGTATCATTTCAGCATCCAAGCCAACCGTATCAACACAATAACCGCGAGCCCAAAAATGATTGCCAAAATATGGCTTTGTTTTCAAACTCTTGAACTTATTGAACACTCTTATTGCTGTTCGACCTTTGATAATTCCCACATAATCAGATACTGACAACTTTGGCGGGACAAAAACTAGCAAATGAACATGATCGATTTGGACATTGAACTCCACAATCTCACATTCTTTTTGTGAGCTGAACAACTTTATACAATTTTCAATCTCGGTAGCTATTGCGCCTTCAAGTACCCTAAATCGGTACTTCGGCACAAAAACGATGTGATACTGGCAATGCCAAATGGTATGTGATAATTTTCTAAATCGACTCATTTGTTACTCCTATGCTTTTAGTTGTGGGGACAACTTTGCATAGGTGTAACATCTGAGCGTTCAACTGGCAGAGCCGCTGAACTCTGACCACGCCCACAGGACGTGGTTTTCTACAATGGAATAAATTTTGTTGTCCAGCAAGATAAGTAGAGTCGAAAACCGTGGTCTTCCCCCTATTTCGAACACGGCTGTCTAGAATGAGGCTATAGACCAGGAGTAAAGAGTCAAAAAAAGGCGGCCATCCATGACAAGTAATATCAATTAGAAACGAGAGTTTCCCTCATCGGACAACTAAATATGCTTGTTATGGCTTGCGCTTTGGAGATTTATAAAAGCGCCACTCCTTACCGATGATCAATCGCGCCCCGCGGCGGAAGTTTAAAAAAGACCAGGCCCAGTTCATGGTGACAAAGACACGATTTTGAAAGCCGATCAGGTAGTAGATATGGATGAGGAGCCAGGCAAGCCAGGCAAAAAATCCTGAGAGTTGCAGTTTGCCCAATTCGAGAATGGCCCGGCTTCGGCCAATGGTTGCCAGCTGGCCCTTGTCGAGATACTGAAATGGCCGGGACGCTGCCCCCTTTATGCTCTGCAAGATGTTGCGGGCTATCCAATGTCCCTGCTGCAGGGCGACCGGAGCAATACCGGGAAGGGGATTTGCCAGGCCATGGGCAAAATGGACCTGATCCCCAGCCACAAAGACCTCTGGGTGGCCGGCAACACTGAGGTCCGGCTCAACAATAACCCTGCCCTGTCTGTCTAGGTCCACTTCAAGGAGTTCATTTAGTGTTGAGGGCCGGACCCCTGCGGCCCAAAGGACGGTTGCGCACTCGACCCGTTCTTTGCCGATTTGCACACCATTGGCATCAATGGTGGTCACAAGACTATTAGGCCAGACCTGGACCCCAAGTTTTTCAAGATCGCGGGTGGCCTTGCTGGCGAGCTTTTCCGGGAAAGAGGGCAGGATGCGTGGACCTGCCTCAATCAGGACGATGCGGGTCAGCTTGGGATCGATATTACGAAAATCCCTGGCCAGGGTAAAGCGGCTCATTTCGCCAATGGCCCCGGCCAGTTCGACACCGGTGGGGCCGCCGCCGACAATGGCAAAGGTGAGATGCCTGCGTTGCTTATAGGGATCCTGCTCCCTTTCTGCCGCTTCATAACCGGTCAGCACCCGGCGTCTGATCTCAGTGGCCTGTTCGATTGTTTTGAGCCCAGGGGCAAACTCTTCCCACTCCTCATTGCCAAAATAGGAGTGCCGCGATCCGCAGGCCAGGATGAGATAGTCGTAATCAAGACTGCCCCTTTGCGTAACGATTCGCCTTTCGGCCATATGCACGTCCGTGACCTCGTCCTGGAGCACTGTGATGTTTTTATAGCGGGCCAGAATATGACGGATCGGTCCGGCAATATCAGCCGGGCTCAGGGCGGCCATGGCCACCTGATACAAGAGGGGCTGAAAGAGATGATGGTTCGTACGGTCGATGAGGGTGACCCGTACGCCTTTTTTATTGCCCAGCGTTTTTGCCGCCTTCAACCCGGCAAATCCACCGCCGACTATAAGGACATGTTTCATGCTTGTATGGTAGGGCAAAGATAAAGAATGGAGCAACGAAAAAATAAGGTTCTTCGTTGAAGTCCGGGAGGGAAAGGTTGTTTATCAAACACAACAGAGGATTCCTTCCATCGTGACAACGAGCTGTGATACGTTGAGAAATGTCTTTATTTTGAATAATTCATGGTCACCTTTGAGGCAAGAGAGGAGTCTCTTTACTTTATCAAACCCCATCAAAAACACGGCCGCATACATAAGGAAACAAAATAACCATGGACGGAACACGATTTATTGTGGCGGGAAGCCTGATCGACGGCAGCGGCGCCGATGTGCGCAGGAATGTCTTTCTGGCAGTGAAGGACACCATTATCACCGCCATTGGCTCCGCAGCAGACCTTCCCCAAAGTGGCGGGCCTGCAATAGATGACTTCTCGCACTGCACCATTTTGCCGGCGCTGGTTGACTGCAGCGTCTCCCTGTCGCGATCGCCCTCCTTGGACAGGGGGGTGCGGTTATCCGCTGAAGAGGCCGGCTTTGCGGAAAAGGCAGCCATGCTTGAGCAGCATATTAGCTACTGCCATGCCCACGGAGTGCTGGGAGTTGCCGACAGCGGCGATAGCGACCTGGTGGAACGCTATCAACACAGGATGGATAGGGGGAGCATGATTGACATTCGAACATCCGGCCGTCTTCGCCGGAGCAGGCACAGTGCAGCTGGCAGCTCGGCAGGCGGTGATTTCCTCAAGATCGCTTATTCCGGCAATATCGAAGACGAAGAAGCCCCAAAGCCTAGGCTTAACCATGCAGACCTGTGCCGCATTCTGCAGCACAGAGGCGAAAAAAAGGCGGTGGTGGTGGCCAATGGCCGGCAGCAGGTGGAGGAGGCGCTTGAGGCAGGGTGTGATGCCATCGAACAGGGCTACGCCATGGGCGAGGACAATCTCAGGAAAATGGCGGACAGGGATGTGTTGTGGATTCCTAGCGTCCTGCGGGCCAAGAATGCCCTGGACAGTTCGGCCTCCGGCGGGAGTGTGTGTTGCCGTTTCTCCCAGCGCTATGTGGCTCCTGGAAAGCCGGTCCCCGGCGCAGAGGCTTTTTGGAAAAAGATACTCGCCGAACAACTAACCCGACTGCGTTTTGCCAGAAAATTGGGGGTGACAACGGCTGTGGGAACCGGTGCCGGCAGTGTTGGCTTACTCCATGGCGAGTCGATGGTCGAGGAGATGAAATTGTTCACCAAGGCTGGCTATTCACTGGAGGAGACCATCCGGTGCGCATCGGAAAATGGGGCCAGGTTCTTCGGCATGGAGAAACTGGGAACGCTTACTGTCGGACGGCAAGCAATATTCCTGATCACCAGGGGCACGGTGAAACAGCTGCCAAGAAAACTCTCCTACCTAGAAGGCATCTACGTTGACGGCGTACCCAGCCTCACATATCGTAAAAACCCTGTCAAGACGGCTTGACAGGAGCCCTTTGCCCTGCCAACAAAAGATAACCGGGCTTGAAATTCTGTATCATCTCCCCATAACTTCCGAGATGAAACTATGTTGGCCGGAGCCGTTAAAACTGGCTTGTCACACGTCGTTCTTGAGCGAATTGTTGGACAGGTATTTTAGCTTGTTTATTCAGTTTTAGTTAGTGATATTATTTGTCACTATACTTGACACGGGCCCACATGTAGCCGCTAGTAAGCCATTCTTTATGGTCTAATATTTCAACCTCACTACCTACCTTTAGCACATCAATAACTTTTGGGAATTGTCCTATGACATTCGGTATACCTTTTCTAACATTAAGTGATCCAGTTTCCTTTTTGACAGTTTGAATTGTCATATCAAGGGTTGATGGATTAACATTGATGTCAAAATCAAGATATTGAGTTTTCCATACTCCATTCTCGAAATTACCTAGGTATACCCAACCTTCTTTTGTTGATTTGGAATTTGCACTCTTAACCGTCCTGGCCTCTGGCAGTTGATGTTGACCTACACCAAGACCTTTAGCTCGAGCGTCTTCAGCTATTGTTTTCAATTCGTTGCTCTGCACTATATTTTCTAGCTCAGTTGCATAGTCTGCTCCGGCGGCATCAGCAATACGCTGTGCTGCAAATTTTCTCATTTCAGCATTATCGTCCTCAAGATAAGGAATAAATGCTTCTAATGTTTGAATTTGAGAGACTTGAATTTGTTGTCTTGTTAATTCGGTTTGCTTTTGAGCGATTTCAGTCTGTTTACTCGAAAAACTTACTGTAAATACAATACCTATTGTCGCAATTACAATACCTGACAAAAATCCTGAAATAATAGAGAACTTGTCCCATTTATCTTTTTCTTTCATGTGATAATCCTTTTATACTGTTTAACGCAAAGCGAAGACGCGCGCCTAGCGGAGGTTGATAAGTTCGGGTTGTATTGAGTTGGCGAAGCCTATGAAGCTGGCTTGCTCGCGCGTCGTGCTTGAGCCTATTGTTGGGCAATTTCTTTATTATTTGTGGTCAATTTTGCAAACTCCACTTTCCCCGGTAACAATTGTTTTTTTCTCTCCAAAGGAAATTTTTGCTTCGTAAACAGTTGTACCACTTGGATAAATATACATGGTTAGTCTCTTAGCTTCTTTAATTTGGAGGGTGCCTTCTGATTTTGTAATGCAGGTAATACTGCAACCTTCTATTGGGCATTGATATTGTTTCACGTATTCAGCTTTGCCGAATACGGAAGTTGATGTTGTTAGGAGAGCAGAGAGAGTAAAGATTATGGTTTTTGCTTTCATGAGCTTCCTCTTGGGGATGGTCTGTCATACTGTTTGGTTGATGGAGTTTGAATCATTTTTCATTTTGGCCGACGTGTATAAGTTAGACGCCTTGTAAATCTATATTTAAGTCCTGCCGCATATTGAATATTGAGCATGCAGCCCATGCCAACATTCAACATTCCTGAGTTGTTTCGTTGGCAAGGACAATCATTAAAAAGCCTGGCCCTGCCAATGCTTCTCCCCATCCAGCCCTGAACGAGGAGGGATGTGGACAAGGATGAAGTGACACCAAAACATCAAGGTCGAGATATCCATGGTGCGGGTGAGGCACATCTGCGTATGGTTGCCTGGCGTATCGCACTTAGATAAAGGAATTTTTTGGTGGTCACTGTAGCCTTCAAACACTTATGTCTCTATTATTTATCTGCATCGCGAATATTAGTTCACCTCTTTGAGGGCTTTAATAATTTGCGATGGCTCCATTCGCTGCTTATAATCGGCGTTCACATAGGAAGCTCGCACTATGCCATTGGGGTCGATGACAAACGTAGCAGGTACCGGCAATTCAAAGGTGTCGGTTCCGTTGGATTTCACTAGATCGATGCCAAGCCCTTCAAAAAGAGGCCGCAGATGCTCTGAAAGGGTGAACACCAAACCGAAGCTTCTGGCAACCCCACTCCCTACATCACTGAGCACGAGAAATGAAAGATGGTCTTTTTCGGCTATCCTCAATGATTCGGCAGGGATCTGGGGGCTGATAGCAACCAGCGAGGCCCCCTGTTCAGTTATCTGGGGCAAGTGTTGCTGCAATGACCGCAGCTCAAGATTACAGTATGGTCACCAGTTGCCGCGATAGAAACTGACCACGAGAGGCCCCTTTGATCTCAAATCAACCGAGCGCACCCGGCGTCCCAGTTGGTCAGGAAGTTCAAAATCAGGAGATTTACCTCCCACAGCAGGAACGTCACTCCCTATCCTCTGTTTTACGAGTTCTTCTGTGTCAGCATCGAATAGTGCTGCCTGGTCGGGCATATCTGACAGAACTTTTGCGTGCATCTGGTCAAGTTGTTCTTGTAGGCTCATGCTGCTCTCCTTTTGAGTATGGAAACAAAAGCGCTTTTAAAACAGCTCTTAAGCATCGAAGGCACTGTTCAAATTGTGCAACCACGACAGCAAAAAAATTGGGTCTGGGCCCGATTGATTTCTCTCTTTTATAGAATAAATGAATTCTGCATAAGTCAACTAGTTATAAAACCAGATGCCATCGTTGTCCCAAGGATCATTGGGATCATAGGCATCAAGAGCATTATAGTAGAGATAGTCGTTAAGGTTCAATAAATCATCAGAGGACAATTTATTCCAAAGACCCTGTTGGGCACACTTGGGATGTTTTTTATGAAAAACAGTATTCCAGCCGCGCATGGTTTTTGATTCGGTATGGAGGAAAGGAGCTTGTTCGTTTTCTCGATAGTGGCAACTTTTACAAAAATTCCTGAAAATTTTATACCCAGCTCTCCTGTTCTTTAATAGCAGATCCCTTGTTGTTTGATTCCCTGCATCATAGCGCTGGTCCGGCCTGGCATGCGTTTTAAAAACTCCAAAAGATATCATGGCGACAATTATGCCAGCAACGAACAATTTTTTCTCCATAACACAACCAGAACGGCACGAAATGATTCCTATTTTTTTAATCAGAACAGGAAAGAAATTCCGCAGTTCAAAAACTCCTCGCTCATATTTGGCTTATCGGCGAGACCTAAAGAGCTGCCGTTGGAAAAATGCCAAAAACCAGTATAGATTTCATTCTTGCCCTCGTTAAAGGCCATCCCTATCACGGCGTTGAAGCCAAAGGTCCAGTGAGTTGACGTCCTCACTGTCTCATCGCCATAATAGGGGCCGATGCTCGCCCTGACAAAATAGCCATTGTCGTTTGCTAAACGATAACCAACATTGGTCCCGACCAAGGTATTATCTGAATAGGGACCGCTCCAGCGCACAGCACCAATCCCTACATCAAGCCCCTCTACCGCGCCTACATCAGTGGCTGCCAGACTAACCATACCATCACTCCCGGCTAAACCGTAGGATGAGTTTCGATTCTGGCTGGCAAAGATATCAACAGTCGTTCCCCCTTCCACAGAAAGGCGATAGCTCTGTATGCATCCAGGCAGCAACAACAAGAAAATCAGCATTACTAGGGGTACAACTCTCATACTTTCACCTCATAGTTAGGGTTGACTACAAGTAGTCTAGCAGACCTTGCCATCGAGAAACTTTTTTATCACTGCTTTGCCTAGAGAGGATAAAAATCACCCTCCTTTTTTAGTCCCTGCTTCCCCTCCTTGACAACTCCCCTCCCCTTCTTTATTCTTCTGAAACTTACAGTTTTCATCATCCTATAACTTTTCAGTATGCCAATGCAAACGCCAGAAATCACCGAACAGGTCCAAGCCCAAGCCCCTCTCATCCAACAGACCAGGCAGGAACTTGCCCAAGTCATCATTGGCCAAGAGCAACTTTTAGACAGGCTGCTGACTGCCCTATTTTGCAACAACCATGTGCTCATTGAGGGTCTGCCCGGCCTGGCCAAGACCTTGGCGGTCACCACCTTGGCCCAGACCACCGGCACTCATTTTCAACGGATCCAGTTCACGCCGGACCTATTGCCCGGCGACCTGCTCGGCACCCTGATTTACAACCCTAAAAACGGTGATTTCACCGTCAAAAAGGGGCCGCTCTTTGCCAACATCATCCTGGCAGACGAGATTAACCGCGCCCCTGCCAAGGTGCAGAGTGCCCTGCTTGAAGCCATGCAGGAGCGGCAAATTACCATCGGCGACACAAGCTTTAACCTCGAAGAACCCTTCATGGTCCTGGCCACCCAGAACCCGGTGGAACAGGAGGGCACCTACCCCCTGCCCGAGGCCCAGGTGGACCGCTTCATGTTCAAACTTAAGGTCAGCTATCCCTCCAAAGATGAGGAGCTTCTCATTATGCGGGCCCAGGCCGCTAACCCGGAAAACCATGCAAAACCGGCCATGACCCCGGCAGACATCCTGAGCCTCCGCACTTTGGCCACCACCATCTATATTGATCCGGCCATTGAGGAGTATATCGTCAATCTGGTGGACGCCACCAGGAACCCGAAACAATACAAACTCGACATCGGCCCCTATATCCAGTTCGGCGCCTCGCCACGGGCCACCATCTTCCTGGCCCAGGCGGCCCGGGCCACCGCCCTTTTGGATGGCCGCGGCTATGTCACCCCCCAGGATGTGAAGACCATTGCCATGGACGCCTTACGCCACCGCCTGCTCCTTACCTATGAGGCCGAGGCTGAGGAGATCAATAGTGATGAGCTCATTGGCCGTCTTCTGGCAACCATCGAGGTCCCATGATCGATAATGAGTTACGGCAAAAGATCCGCCATATCCAGATTACAGCCAGTAAGGCGGTGAGCGACATCCTGGCCGGTGAATACCACTCTGTATTCAAAGGCCGAGGTATGGAGTTTGACGAGGTGCGCCCCTATCAGCCCGGCGATGATGTCCGCACCATTGACTGGAATGTTACGGCCCGTACCGGGGAGCCACACATCAAACGTTATGTGGAGGAGAGGGAACTCACCATCCTCTTTCTTGTTGATCTTTCCGCCTCCGGCGTCTTTGGCTCCACTGGCCGACTAAAAAACGACGTGGCCGCTGAGCTTTGCGGCCTCCTTGCCTTTTCAGCCATCCGTAATAACGATAAGGCTGGCCTCATCGCCTTCAGTGATGAGATTGAACTGTTCATCCCGCCCAGAAAAGGGACGAGCCACGCCCTGCGCCTGGTCCGCGACATCCTCCATCTTCAGCCCAAGGGCCGGAAAACAGAGATCAATACTGTGCTTAATTACCTGGCCAAGGTCCAGAATAAGCGGGCCGTGGTCTTTCTTGTCTCCGACTTCCGGGCCCCTGATTTCAGCAAGGCCCTGCGCGCCACAGCAAAACGCCATGACGTCATTGCTATCTCCATCACTGACCCTGCTGAACTTGAGCTGCCCAAGGCCGGTCTTTTGCGCCTGATCGACAATGAGAGCGGCCAGATGGAGGTTATTGACACCTCAAACAAAAAGGTCCGTCGCCAATTTCAGGCCCTGGGAGAGGGAAGACGCCAGGCCCTGGCCCAGCTCTTTAAGAAGCAGGCCATTGACCATATCCCCCTTGTCACTGATGACGATTACGTGGTTGACCTGGTCCGCTTCTTCCGGGCCAGGGAGAGACGGAGGGTGCATTGATGGCCCGGCTTCTCATCTGTTTTTTCAGCCTGCTGCTGTTCGTACCGTTTCAGACAGAGGCCGCCATGCTTGTTGATCTGCAAAGCAGCGAGGGAGAGCTGCAGGCCCGGCTTACAATCAGCGGCGACACCCTGCTTAACGATGACCAAGGCCAACCCTTGCTGACGGCTGCCGACCAGCTCCTCTGCACCCTCACCGTATCCTCCCCCGAAAATATGGCCGTTGCCCTGCCCACCTTTTCCGGACCAAATTTTGGCGACTTTACCCTCCTGGATCAAGGAGAGGCCAAGACCAGGAGAACGGCGATTGGCCTTGAAAGTGAGCGCCAGTGGCTTATCGAGCCTTACAATCCCGGCCCTTACCAGCTTCCGGAGTTGCTGATTACTGCCCGTCGAGGTGACATGACCACCGAATTGATCCTGCCTCGCCCGGAGCTGGTCGCCCAGGAAATCCAGGCTGGAGATGAAGACCTGGACGACATTCTCCCCCCTGCCGGCCCAGGCAAGCCTGTGGCCAGAATCATGGCCCTGGCCGCTGGGGCCCTCGTCATCCTCGCCCTGGCCATCTGGATCTTTATGCGCTTAAAAAACAAAGGCCCCAAATGCCTGCCCCCCAAGGAGCGGGCCCTTGCTGAAATGGCGCTCCTTACCGATCTCGCGCCCCGTGACCAGGTGGAGGGGCTGGCCTTTATCCTGCGCTGCTATCTTGACAGCCGCTTCGAACTCCGCTGCCTGGAGCAGACTTACAACGAGTATGGGCCAACCATTGCCGCCTGTGAGGAGATCCCCAGGGAGAGCCGCGATATCTTCCTCGCCGTGCTTGAGCACTGCGACCTGATAAAATTCAGCAACATTGAGCCTGCGCCGGGCAAGACAGAGGAAATCGCGGCCCAAATCGAAAAAGGCCTGGAGCCCTGCCCCTTAGCCAAACCAGACGACAAGACATGTGGCCGCTGGTGAAAATAACTGCCGCCATCCGGAGGATGGCCCCTAAGATGACCGACCGACTATGACCTTTGCCACTCCCTGGGCCTTCTGGGCTCTGCTCATCCTGCCCCTCCTCGTGTTCCGTCGCTTTAGCAAAAGACGCAGCATGCCAGGAATGGCCTTTTCCGATCTGAGCGAAGCAGCTGGGGCCGGGCGTTCCTTACGCCAGCGCCTTATCCACCTGCCCTTTATCCTGCGCCTTCTGGCCCTGACCCTGCTGATCACCGGCTTGGCCCGGCCCCAGCAAGGCATCGAAAAGATCGAGCAGATCAGCCATGGCATTGCCATCGAAATCGTTGTTGATCGCTCTTCCAGCATGGCGGAGTCCTTTGTCTATCAAGGCCGGAAGATGAACCGTCTGGAGGCGGTGAAGCTTGCCTTTCATGACTTTGTCCTGGGCAACGGCAAGGAATTAAGCGGTCGCCCCAACGACTTGATCGGCATGGTGGCCTTTGCCCGTTTTGCCGAGACCGTCTGCCCTCTGACCCTGGCCCATGGCGCAGTTGAAGGCTTTGTTAAACAGGTTCGGTTGGTGGCCCCAGACGAGCGTCACGAGGACGGCACAGCCATTGGCGACGGACTGGCTCTGGCCGCCGCCCGTCTTAAGGCTGCCGGTGAAAAAACCAGGGATGAGGACGGCTACGAAATCAAAAGCAAGATCATTATCCTGCTAACGGACGGCGTTCATAATGCCGGCCAGCATACACCCATGCAGGCCGCCTCCTTGGCCAAGGACTGGGGCATCAAGATCTACACCATCGGCATTGGCGAGTCAAAAAAACGCTCCTTTTTCTCCTTGGGCCGGAGTGTCAATGTGGATGTCAAAACCCTCACCGCCCTGGCCCGGGAAACAGGAGGACAATTCTGGCTGGCTGGCGATGGCACGGCCTTACAGGGGATCTACGAGACCATCGACAGTCTGGAAAAGAGTGAGATCGAATCAATCCGCTATATGGATTACAAGGAGCATTTCAGCAAATTTGTCCTGGCCGCCTTTGCTCTCCTGGCTCTGGGCCTCAGTCTGGAGTGGAGTGTCTTGGGGGTGTTGCCATGAAATTTCAGTTTCTGGCCGGCAACCATCTTTTGCTGCTCTGGGCCCTGCCCCTGCTGGCCTTTGTTTTGATCATCCACGCCAAGAGATCAGCTAGAAAGCTGCGTACCTTTGCAAGTAAAGGGCAAACAACAACTTTCTCCCGCCTCTTTATCGTTCTTGTCCAGCGCAGCATTCTCTTTCTGGCCTTGACCTTGATTATTATTGCCCTGGCCCGGCCAGCCTGGCAGCAAAAGCCAACCACGGTAAAAAGGCAGGGCCGCGATGTGGTTTTTCTCCTTGATGTCTCCCGCTCCATGCTGGCTGAGGACCTTTCCCCCAACCGACTGGAACGGGCCAAGCTGGCCATAATGGATTGTGTGGAACGACTGCAGGGTGACCGGGTGAGCCTGGTGGCATTTGCCGGTTCTGCCAAGGTGCGCTGCCCCCTGACCCTGGACTATGGTTTCTTTCGGCAGATGCTGGACCAGATCAACACCGACATGGAGGTGAAAGGCGGCACCAATATCGGGGACACCCTGCGCCTTGTCCAACGTGATGTTTTTGATAACCAAGTCAAGGCCTATAAGGATATCATCCTGATTACGGATGGCGAGGACCATGACTCCTTTCCGGTTAATGCTGCCGAGGCGGTGGGCGATGAGGGTATCCGTCTCATTGTCATTGGCCTCGGTGACGAACGTCAGGGCCAGCCCATTCCCCTTATCGACGAGCAGGGCAGACGCCAGCATCTCACCTATGAAGGCAAAGAGGTCTCTACCAAACTCGATGCCGGTACCCTGCGCAAGATAGCCCTGGCCACCCCAGGCGGTCGCTATCTGCCGGTGGCCACCGGCACCATTGACCTGGGCCAGGTATACCTTGACCTCATTGCCGGAGATGCCAAACGAGAACTTGCCGAAGAAACCATTGAAAATTTTGATGAGAAATTCCAATATTTCCTGGCTGCCGCCCTGCTCCTGCTCATTATGGAAATGATGTTTCTGGGAGCGCAAGCCAAGGGAGTTGCCCGAAAATGATTGTTAAATTTGCTGCCAGACAAGCTGTTTTTAGTTCCCACCCAGAGAGCCGAAGCTTACCATTCTTAAACCTTATATCTCTGTGTCTCTCTGGGACGCTTGCCATGGCTTTTTTCCCTGCCTTGGGCCTGGCAGCAAGTATCGACTCTCTGCACCGCCAAGGTGTTAAAGCCTATGGAAAGGGCAATTATGAGCAGGCCCTGGATCTTTTCAGCCAGGCGGTGGCCAAAAAACCGGAAGACGCCAAGGCCCTCTACAATCAGGGTACAGCTTTTTACAAACTAAAGAGTTTTAGCGAGGCGTCCCAGGCCTTTACAGCCAGTGCCGCCGCAGACAAAAATCCAAAAACCAGGGCCAGGACGGAATACAATAAAGGCCGTACTCTGCTGACCCAGGCCGGGAAAAATCAAAAGCTGGCCCCAAAAAGAGAACAGCTGCTGGCCGCCAACCAGGCTTTCCAGCAGGCCCTGCGTAACGACCCCGGCCTCAAAGCCGCCCGCAAGGGCATTGAGGATTTCCGTAAGGAATTTGCCAAGCTTAACCAGCAGCCGCCGGCAGGCCAACAGGGTCAAGGCCAGCAACAGCAAAACCAGTCTGGCCCCAAAAATGACCAGCAGGACCTTCAGGAGCAACTTAACGAAGCTGGACAACAGCAGCAGGATATGGCTGACCAGAGTAAGGAGAACAGCTCGGGCGGCAACCAAAACGGTCCCAGCAACGAGCAAATGCAAGATATGGCAGCCCAGCAACAGAACGTACGCCAGGCCCTGGAAAAAATCAAAGAGGACTTGAACAAAGAGGGGCAAGACCAAGATAATCTCAGCAAGCAGCTGGAGGAGGCCATCGACGCCCAGAAAAAAGCGGAAGAGTCTCTTAACCAAGGAGACCTTAACCAGGCCCAGGAACACCAGCAGCAGGCGGCTGACAGCCTGAGCAAGATGGCAGCCAATCTGGATACGGAAAAAGAGGCTGGAGCGGAACAATCCCCAGCCCCGGCTGTCAACAGTGACACCCCTAAAGGGCATGAAGAGAACGCCCCTGCCAGTGGCCAGCAAGCAGATGACGAGCAGGACCAGCAGGCCGACAAAACCGCCGCCACTCTGGCCGACATTCTTGATGGCGAAAAAGCCCTCCACGAAATGCGCCGTCTGCGCATGCGACAACAGCGCCCCACCAGCGGCAAGGACTGGTAACCCATGTCATCGTATAGAAAAACCATGGCAAAACATCTTTTCCACATCTTGACAGTGGCCCTGTTGCCCCTTCTTCTCCCTTCCCTGGTCAAGGCTGCTGACGCCATCTCGGTCCAGGCCCAGGTGGCAAGTAACGAAATTTATGTGGGGCAGCCCTTCACTCTGCAGCTTGAGATTAGGGGTGCTGAGGCCACAGGGCAGCCTTCCATCACACTCAAAGATTTTCAGGTGGAACCCCAGGGCGGCACCAACCGCAGCCAGAGCTACCAGATTTCCCTAAACGGCAAGGTGCAGACCACCAAGACCTTAAGCTACGTCTATCAATACCTGCTCACCGCCAGCAAGACAGGGGTGCTAACCATTCCGGCCATTCCGGTGACCATTGACGGCGCCACCTATAGTACCGCGCCTATCACCATGATGGTAAAAGAACCGGAGGAGAGCGACGACTTCAAGCTGCTGGTGAGGCTTTCTAAAGAACGCTGTTATGTGGGTGAGCCCATCATCATGACCACCACCTGGCTCATAGGTCAGGATCTTAAGGGTTTTGAATTCAACCTTCCCATATTCAGCGACAGCCGTTTTGAGCTCTTTGGCCTCCAGCCAAGCAAACCCCGAGGACGGATAGAGCTCGTGGAGATCGAGGTGGCAGGACAGAGTGTTACCGCTCAAAAAAAGGCAGTAAAACATGATGGCCGGGACTATGTTGCTCTCAACTTTCGTCATACCCTTATCCCGAGAAGCCCGGGCAAAATCAGCCTTCCCCAGGGAACTCTGGCCATTAACGCCTTTGACGGCTACAGCCAGTCACGACGTGGCCAGTTCGGCAGGGACCCCTTTGATATGTTCGGCTCAGGGCGCCGCAAGATCTATCGTACCGTGGTCATCCCGGCAAATGCTCTCAACCTTGAAGTCCTTGAACTTCCCAGTCAGGACAGGCCTCCCCATTTCAGCGGCTTGGTGGGGCACTACACCATGACTACCGAGGCCAACCCCACTGCCGTTAACGTTGGAGACCCCATTAATTTGACGGTGACTATTGGTGGCACCTTTGTCGATAACCTCAGCCTGCCACCCCTGGAGGCCACCCTGGCCAGCCAAGATTTTAAGCCCGCCTCAGAGAAACCGCAAAGCAACCTCTCAGCCGGTATCAAGACTTTCACCACCACCATCCGGGCCAGCCATGATCAGGTGACAAAGATCCCCGGTCTCAGTCTGCCTTTCTTCAACCCTGAGACAAAGCGCTACGAGGTGGCCCGCAGCAAGGAGATCGGCCTCACTGTCCATCCCACCAGAATAATCACGGCCCAAGATGCCCTTGGCGCTGGCAAAGAAGACATTGCCGCCTCTTTGAATGCCGCCATTGTCAGTGAGGCCCAACAGGATATCCGTCCTAACTATGAAAAAATTGATGTTGCCGCACCGGCAGGAAACGGCACCCTGCTCCACCTCGCCATCCTTTTGCTGCCCCCCCTGCTCTTTGGCCTGCTGTTCTCTATTGACCACTATCAACATGACGACACCAGAGAACTGAGACATCGCCGCAGGCTGGCCTACAGACGGCTTCGCAAGAAACTACGAGGCTGTGAGGATGAAGAAGTATTTGAGGCCTGGCTTGATTTTCTTGGCGACAAACTAGGACGGCCAGCCCGTTCCATCACCAGGGGCGATGTCCTTTGTCTTCTTGCCAGGCACAGGGAAGCCCAGGATATTACCAGGGATGTTGAAGATATTTTCAATCAGGGTGAAGCTGCCCTCTATGGTGGCTTAGGCCATGTTCTCGACAAAAAAAACCTGCTGCGGGTTGCCCAAAAAATGAGCGAGGTGCTGTGATGAAATCACTCTCCTTTGTTGTCACCCTTTGCATATTTATCTTCAGCCCAGCCGCCGTGGCCCAGGCTCAGACGGATCAAGAGATTGTCGCCGAGGCCCATGCCCTTTTCCATCAGGCCAGTGACGAAAAAGCCGCAGAAACGGCTCAAAACCTTTACCGCCAGGCTTTGCTGCGCTACGAGCAGGTTCAGCGTAGCCAGCCAAATGCCCGCTTGGCCTATAATATTGGCAACACCTACTATCGCCTGGGAGATCTAGGCCGGGCCATGGTCAATTACCGCAGAGCTGAAAAAGAGCTGGCAAGCGACACCAACATCCAGCATAACCTGGCCTTTGTCCGCTCCGAACGCCAGGATCAGTTTGTCAGGGCAGACAATGAAACGTCCCTGGCCAGTTTAAATCTGCATCGCAGTCTACCACTTACCCTGCGTACTCAGATTTTCCTCGGCCTCTACGTTGCTTTCTGGCTGGCAGCGTCCCTCTTCTATCTCAAAAAAATCACCATGCCGAGCTGGATCCCGGCCACCCTTCTTCTTGCCACCTTAGTGGCCTCCACTTCCGTGGGTATGGACAAGGTCAAGCCGCCTGCCCGAGAGGGGGTCATTGTCGCCTCTGAGATCATGGCCCGGCAGGGTGATGGTCGCAACTACCAGCCCGCCTTTGCCACACCTCTCCATAGTGGCACCGAGTTTGTTCTTCTAAAAAAACAGGGGTATTGGTTTCAGATTGAACTTGCTGATGGCCGTCAATGTTGGATCCCAGCGCGGAGCGCCGAGCTTGTTAAAAAAAATACAATTTAGAACCATTGTACTGCCGGCCCTACTCCTCCTTTTTGGGAAAATATTTTATTTTCTGGAGGATTTCCCGGACAAATGAACAGGAGCATTTGGTCGGGCAGGGTTTCAGTTCCCTTTCGTTAAGACAATAACCCGGGCATTCCTCCGTACCGGTGGCAGGCTCCAAATACCTGGGGCCTTTGTAGAGATTCTCAAATTTGCTCACCTCCACCGAAAAGGTGGTCTTGCAGGAGTGGTTAAAGAGAATGAGGCCCTCAAGCAGGTCATCGAAACAGACCTGGAGGCCAAGGAGTGAGACATTCTGATCTGCGAGAAATTCATCCTGGCTCAGCCATTTCTCGCCACATGCGGTACATTTCTTAAAAGGCATCTCTTTTCCTTTTTTATAAGTAGAAGGGAATTTATTAGCCGCCTTAGTCCTTGTCGCCACCACCGGTGATCTTGTCCTG
Source organism: Thermodesulfobacteriota bacterium (assembly GCA_039715015.1). Lineage (GTDB taxonomy): Bacteria > Desulfobacterota > Desulfobulbia > Desulfobulbales > SURF-16 > BM506. Next base: position 31,614 of record JBDLIE010000001.1, on the reverse strand, counting down.
TTTTCCCGTCTTAGGCGGCAGCAACACCTTTAAGGCCGGGAGAGGTGAGCGGTAGGAAAAAACATTATCAAAAAGATGTGGGTCATCAAAATAGGCCCTGCCGACAAGGGTAATTGGCTGGCGGCCTCGCTGGCGCATTGCCCCGACTTTCGGGATCCCCATGGGAAAGAGGAAAAACCTTTCAAAGCGCTCTGTGCCAGCCACCAGGCCTTGCTGATCAAAAAAGCTTGTTACCTGACCCTCTTCCCCAAAGTACTCCAAATTAGTGTAAGGCAAAAGTCTATAGCTCGGCTGTGATTTCCCAGGAAGGGCCGCAGAAACATGACCTAGCTGATGTCTGCCGCTGTTTATTTTAAGTTGCAGTCGTTTATTGCCTGAAAATTGTGAGAACTCGCCGTTCACAAAAGGCTTGAAACCGGCAACAGGGTCCTGCTGCCCAGCCACATATTCATTATTGGTCATGACAAAATGATAGCAGCCACAGTTCTGGATAACATCTACAAAAACAGGCTGGCCAGCCCAATTCAGGGTAACCCGAAAGGTGAGGCCGTCAATTCTGCCTCGTTCAAACCAGGGGGCAGGATCCGTACGTTCAGAAAACCAAACAACATAGTTTATCTGTGGGGCAGGAATCCCCTGGACAAAGGTTTGACTGAAATAATAATAGACAACCGGCTCGCTACCATCAACTGCAAACCTGCCATTATTGTTAATAATCTTACCAAACCTGTCTTGGTCGGCGCCCTTGACAATTGTCAGCAAAGGCGCAAATTCCTGGGCCAGGCTCTGCAAATCCACGTCATGAAGGTTCAATGAAAGCAGTGAATTCTTGCGACTGTTGCGTACAATCTCCTTCAGGTTACGATGGGAGGTGGTGGCTGTTGGCGCGGGCCTGAAGGTGAGCAACTCTTCTCCACTCATTGGAGTGCTGAGTTGGGCAACCATTTCCTCCCGTGCATTTTCCGCGACATACTCCACCACCAGGGAGGTAATTGGATAAAGTCCCACACTTCTTAGCCACAGGGAGTAGTCCCTATCCAAATCTATGCCGTTTTTGACATGGCCAAAAAATTCTTCACTCTGCCTATCATCGCTCAAAAAGTTCTGCGAACAGCTGGCTATTTTTTGAGGGAGAGAGGGATGGTTCAGCCCAGGCCATTTGCCAAGAGAATTTTCGAGAGCCGCCTCAGGAATTCTGCTCAGTTCCAGGGCTCTTTTTTCGAGATCCAGCAGCCGCATTTCTTCAAGGACAAAGAACTCTTCCTCCCTGCTTTCAACACGCTCTGCAAGGGCCTGCAGATATCTGCTGCTCCGCAGATATGGATACCCCTGAACGCGCACCGCTGTATTATCGGCCACCTTGTTATTATGGATGATCTTTTCGAGGGCCATCCACATTTCTTGGCACTCACCAGTGGCATAGGTTGTCTTAAATGAAACAACCTTGGTGCCACACCCTGTCACCCCCATGAGGACACAGAGGAGAACAGGCAGCAATCCCCTGTTCTTCCATGCAAAATCAGTCACTCTACCCATGTCTCCTGTTGACTTCCAGCTTACCACTGTTTACTCTTGAAAACGGAATGAACACCTACCAGCTCATACTATCACACATCACCGCCGTCCTCTTTTGCTTTTCGCTCTATCATCTCGGTAAAGTGTTTATTGTTCATAAGAAGCTCAATAACTATACCTACTTTTGCATCGCAACCTTTGGCGGTTGTCTCTACGTTTTTTTAGGTCTTCTCCTTTCCTTTCCCATTGACGAGGCACGCGCCCTCTTTCTGCATAGAGCTAGAATTTTTGTCCTCATGCTTGGCTTTACGGCCTGGCTCTCTATCCTCTATGATATCAATTTTGAGTCGAGCAGCATCCCCCGTCTCTTTCTGATCATCACCGGTCTTATTGCTGTCACTGTCACCACAGATCTTTTTTTAAAGGGCCCGGTCACCCTAAAAACCGTTACTTTCTACGGCATTGACTTTGACTACCGTTTTGGCACGCCCGGGCCTGTCTTCAGTCTCTATGCCGCTATTATCATTCTCTTCTGCGGCTATACGCTTTTTCGTCTTCTCACTGTTGAGACCAAGGGGGCCCACGGCCTTTTCTCACGCTTGGCCCTGCTCTGCACCTTCCTGGGCGGCATCCACGATTATGCCGTCCACCAGGAGGTCATCCACAACATCTTCATCGGCGAGTTTCTCTATACCGTCTTTCTCATCACTATCTTTGGCGTCCTGCTTTTTGACGATCAGACCCAGCAGAAAGATATGGAAAAAATGAACCTGGAGCTGGCCAACCATCGTACTATTCTTGCGACAGAGGTCCTGGAGCGGACCCAGGACCTGGAAGATGCAAACACCCAACTGCAGGAGGAGATAGCTGAGAAACAACGGGTGGGTGTTGCCCTCCAAAAGGCCCATGCCCAGTTGGAGGGCAGAGTTAAGGAGAAAACCGACGAGCTCAAAAAAACATATGACCAGCTCCTCCACGCGGAGAAATTAAGCGCCATTGGTAAATTGGCGGCCAGCATTGCCCATGAGTTCGGCAGCCCCATTGTTGCCATCCGCCTGTTCATCGTCAACATGCTCATGCGTGGCCGCCTTGCCAAAGGCGAGGGTGAAATGGCAGCCATGGCCATTGACGAATGCGACCGTATCAAGGGGCTGATCCAAAACCTCCAAGATTTTAACCGTCCCACCACCGGTAAACCCGGGGCCGTCAATCTTCACGAGGTTCTCGACAGCATGATCCTCCTGTGCAACAAAAACTTTGCCCAACACAACATTACAATTCACTGCAACTATGCCCCGATGCTGCCCGACATTATCGGGGTCTCTGATCAGATTAAACAGGTGGTACTCAACCTTTTCAACAACGCCACCCAGGCCATGGGCATGGCTGGCGGATCAATCACCCTGACCACCCAACAGGTTGGTGACATGGTCCAAATTGATTTTAAGGACACCGGAAAAGGAATCAAGAAGGAACATCGCGATGCCATCTTCCAGCCCTTTTTTTCCACAAAGGATGAGGTGGAAGGAACTGGTCTGGGTCTTTCCGTCATCTATGGTATTATAAAACGGCATAATGGCAGAATCGATGTCGTCAGCAGAGAAGGCCGGGGAACCACCATGTCCATCCGCCTGCCTATTTACTCCGGAGAGGCAATGGATGTTCGGGCCATGAAAGCTATGTGAAGCGGCATCACAGTATGAATTAACAGTGGCAATGGTTTTTTTTAACCTATCTTTCTCTCGCAGACTGTTGACACTTAGACTATTATTAGCTCTTCAGAAGTCAGCAAATGAGGGGGCATCGGCAAAGTTGTCAAGAAAAACGAACAGGCTCAGGGCCTGGACAATACAATCAACAAGAAAAGATGACTGAATCCCCTCCAGAAAGCCCTATTACTACTGTCCTTGTAGATGATCATCATCTTCTCCGGCAGGGCATTATCAGCACCCTCTCGGAACTAAGGGACATCAAGGTGGTTGGCGAGGCCGGAGACGGAATTGAAGGCCTTCGTGTCATTGACAAAACCAAGCCTGACGTCGCTGTGCTTGATATCACCATGAAGGGTTTAAGCGGTATCGAGATGATTCCGCGGATCAAATCAATCTCCCCTCGTACCAAGATTGTCATGTACACCATGCATGAGAATCCAGACTTCATCCAGCAGGCCATGCAGGCCGGAGCAAAAGGATTTGTGCTTAAATTTGATCCGGCCACGGAGCTTGAAACTGCCATTAGGCAAGTTCACAGCGGCCAAACCCACCTAAGCCCCACAGCATCTTCGAAGATCATTGACTGTATCATCACCGGCAAGGACCCAGCTGCAACCGAGGATGAAAGCAAGACCCTTACCCCGCGGGAACAGGAAATAAGCCACCTCATCGCCCAAGGCTTTGACACTGCCAAGATCGGCCAGGTTCTTTTTATCAGTCCCAAGACTGTCCGGGTCCACCGGGCCAATATCATGAAAAAACTCTCCTGCGAATCAACAAGTGAATTAATCGTTCGTCTCCGCGACCAGCTCCATTCCCAGAGCGGCATTTAGCCCTACGCCATCCCTTTGCAAAGCCGGCATTTTCACCCCAAACTGTTTCGCTTCTTGCCGATATCTTGCCCTTCTTTTCTTTACTTGTTTTCAAGGGAGCAAAATGCGTATCATACGTCTGGGGTGTAACCTTCTGAAATCACCCCCTTAATAAAAAAACAAGGAGAACATATGGGGAGAAACATTTTTTTTGCCATGACCCTTTTTGCCATTGCCCTGCTTCTTTCTCCAGACAAGGGCTGGGCAAATCCCTATAAGGAGATATCCGCTCCTGTTGTCAAAAATATGCTCGAAAAAGAGAATGTCCTGGTCATTAATGTTTTAAGCAGGGTGGAGTATGACCTCCATCACATCACGGGCTCCATAAATATTCCACTTAACAAATTGAAAACATCGGACAAATTACCTGCAGACCTTTCGACCTCTCTCATCTTTCACTGCATGGGTTTTCGCTGACTCTATTCGAAACGAGCTGCAGTTTTCGCAGCGACAAAAGGATATAAAAACGTCTATCGCTTTACCGGCGGCATTCCTGAATGGCGTAGCTTCAATTACCCCACCACCACCAGCAAGAAATATGCGGCGATCAAGATCTCTCGCCTTTCCCCGGCCAAGGTGGCTACTCTCATTGCATCTTCAAAAATCTCGGTTCTTGATGTTCGCCCCAACAACTTCTCCCGGAACAATCATTTCCTGAAAAACAGCAGACACATTCCCTTACTCTACCTTGAAGAGATGGTGGCACAATTACCAAAAAAAACCCCTATTCTCATTACCGACTGGGCAATGAAACAATCGACCATTGCCGCCAAATTTCTTATCACCAAAGGGTATGAGGTGGAGGGTGTTCTCAAAGGGGGTATTGAGCGCTGGAAACAAGAAAATCGTCCAGTGGCCCAGAAAGAACCCAGATCATTTGCTGGCACCGGTAACCGCGACTTCAAATAATGTTCTCCCTTAACTCAAAAAGCCTCAACTGGAACATTGCCCTGGCCTTTACCTTGCTGGTGGCGGTTATTGCCGTCAATGTTTTCTATACCACCATTAAAGAGCAAAATAGAGTTCGAGAGGCAGTTGGCCAGCAACTTGAAGGCAAGTCAGAAACAGCCCATGCCATTCTTGTCAACGAGCTGGAAAAACTTAAAATTGTCACAGGTATTGTTCGTGAACAAAATAAAAAAATTGTTAAATTTCTAACTTATGACGACATCGCCCCTCTCAAGGTTATGCTGCAAGAGATCTCTTCGCGCCATAATCTTGATATGGTTCTTCTCTACGATGAGAATTTCAACCTCCTTACCTCAAATAGTTTTCAACTTCGGCACCGCGCTCTGCACAGCTCTTATTCCGAACTCTTAGCCAAGGCCTTTACACCCTCTCCAAAACTGACAGCGACTAAAATTTCAGCTGCAATCATGGGCGATTTTGTCTCCTCTGGCCCCGCCGCCGCTGATGAATCTTCATTTATAGGTCTTCAATCGCTGGTCACCCTCACTGATGACATAGGTGACCCCATGGGTTTTGTTGTTCTTATTTCCATCATCAACAACAATCAGCCCCTTGCCCAAAAAATGGCTGCCATGCTTGATGTGGATTTTGCCATTTTTGATGAGCATAACCATTGTATTCTCTCCAGCTTTCCCGACAATGCAGTGCCCTGGATCGAAGGCCAAAAAGTTACCGTTCAAGGAAAAAACTATTTTGCCCGGCCATCTTCTCTTAACGATAGTGCAGGAATGACTGTGGCAAATCTTTTTGTCGCTGTTGAAGACACCTGGTTCATCACGGCACGCAGGCGGCTTATTGCCAGTAATTTCTGGCCTTTTTTGGGCTTCACCGTTATTTCCATCTTTCTTTACATCTCACTCAAGCGCCGTATTTTCAACCAGATCAACAGACTCATAGACATTCTTCGTAAAGTGACTGAAAGCGATGCCAACCTTCACCTGCGTATCCCTGTTTATAAAAAGTCAGCAAACGGCCACTATGATGATGTTGAGCAGATGTGTCTTGACTTCAACCGGATGATGGATCGCCTGGAAGAAACTTATCAACAGATGATCATTGCCCGCCAAGAGGCCGAAGCTGCCAATGCGGCGAAGAGTGATTTTCTTGCTAATATGAGTCACGAGATACGCACCCCCATGAATGGTATTCTGGGTCTCGCAGACCTTGTCCTGGAGATGGATCTTCAGAAAGAGCCGCGCAAGATGCTGACCATGGTGAAAAAAAGCGCCGCCCGTTTACTCAATGTTATTAATGACATTCTCGACTTCTCTAAAGTCGAGGCCGGCAAGCTGGAGCTTGACTATGTTGATTTCAGGCTGCGGGAAATGGCCTATGAAACCATGAAACTTTTGGCCCTGGAAGGCCATGAAAAAGGCCTTGAAATGATATGCCGCATTGACAAAGAGGTGCCGGATCTCTTTGCGGGTGACCCGCTGCGTATTCGTCAGGTCCTTATCAACCTTATTGGCAATGCCATTAAATTTACAAAAAAAGGTTCTGTATCATTAACTATCGGTACAGCCTGGTCTTCCAATCTTTCCACCAAAAAAGACGAGAGGCAATATCCTCTCCACTTTGTGGTGCGCGACACTGGAATTGGAATCCCTAAAGAAAAACAGCGCATAATTTTTGACTCCTTCCACCAAGGGGAAGGAGCCACCACCAGACGATATGGCGGTACCGGTCTTGGCTTAAGTATTTCTGCCAAGCTCATCTCTCTTATGAAGGGTGAAATTTGGGTTGAGAGCAATCCAGGCCTTGGCTCTGAATTTCATGTTGTCCTGCAGCCAGACAAGCAGGACGATAGTTTCTTCACCACACCTTGCCCAAGAGAACTTGCCCCCCTGCAGGTCTTTGTTGTCGAACCCAACCAACAAAGTCTCGATGCCCTGGCCAAAATGCTTGAGAATACCGCTGTCCTGGTTGATTCGGCGGCGTCATCAGCCTATGCTGTAAAAAAGATGAACGAAAAACATTTTGACGCGCTCATCCTGGCAATCCCGGAGGAGCTTGACAAGGAGACAAGCGATCTCATTTCCCTGGCCGCAAATCAAAATTGCCGGATTATACCCATGGTCCGCAGGCTGGACAAAATCAACATCCACGACCTTCCCCACCATAACGTTTCTGAAATTCTTACCAAACCTGTAAGTGAGGAAGAAATATACACTGCACTCTCTGCCCGCGGCGGCGCCAGCGAGGCCCCCACCAACACCTCACCTGACAATTTTGATTTCAACTTTGCAGATGTCCTGGTCGTTGATGATGACGAAATCAACCGGATTTTCACCACCACCCTTCTTGAGAGCAAAGGATTCCAGGTGGTTACTGTGGAAAATGGCAAACAAGCCATCGAAGCTTTTAAAGATCAACCCTTTGACCTTGTCTTAATGGACATTCAGATGCCTGTCATGGATGGCCTTGAGGCCACAGCCCTTATTCGAGAATTTGAAAAGGACCATGGCAAGCACACCCCCATTATTGCCCTCACAGCCCATGCAATGCGTGAAGATCGTCAAAAATTCCTAGACCAAGGAATAGATGGTTACATTAGTAAGCCCATTGACGCTAAACTTCTCATTAAAGAAATTCGCTGGCTGCTTGCCATCTAACAGCATGTATCAAATTATGCTGGAAGTGATGGTTTCCAATAAAGTCGCCGCCTTTAGAGTTCAAAATAAAGCGCAGGAGTGGCTTGAAGATCATGGCTAAAATTTAGGTCATTGCCCAAAAAACATCTTCCACAACCACACCTTGCATCTTTCTCAAAGGGCATCGCAGCCTCTGCCCAACCGGGGCTTTCACGCCCTCCGTCAGTTGCCGCAATAAGCTAGAAAGCACACCTGGCCATCAGCAAACTCCTCCTCCCCCCCCTTAACAATCCCTCTTCTTTAAAAAAAAGCCCCTAAACGTAACGCCTAGATGCTTTTTAAACACTGTGCCAATTGTCCTGATCAAGAAGTTGTCGTAGATTATGCCTCAACACTGAGAGACAATTTGGCAACTAAGTACTAACCAAGGAGATGAACCACATGGAGCAGACAGCAATAACAGATCATGCTAAGCCGTCAGCTTCTCATCCTGCTCCCGGCCAAGTAAGGGCCAGAGCATCGGAGCGTTTTCATCTCAAGCAGGGATTTGTTGCCTTCAGTGCCACCAATTTTTGCGAAATACGTGATATCAGTAAAAACGGCATTGGCCTCCAATATCTGGCCCACCAAGATTCTCCATGTGACGAGATGAGCGAAATCAGCCTTCTCAGCAACATTGAAGGTTTCCTGCTGGGACAGATCAACTGCCGCATAGCCTATGTTAACGATACCACACCGGCAGGGCAGTACTGCCAGACTGTTATCCGCAAAATTGGTCTGCAATTCATGAATCTTTCCACTGATCAGCAAGAGCAACTCGACGACCTGCTTGACAGGTTCTCCATGGAGCAAGACGCCATTCACTAACTGATCAACACCACATAACTTGTGCCCCCAGGGCGGGACTGTCACCCCGTGCAAATCTTTACCGACAGTCTTGCCCTTTTTTTTTGCCTTTCATCTGCTTCTTTCCCGTATTCCCCCTCTCCCCTCTTCTTTCCAAGGCCATTAAGACACAAGAGCTATTTCAGCCCTTATCTTCCATCTCCAACACAAAAATCCGGCGCGCAACAAGCATCCCCAGCCATTTCAACCCCACAATCCAACAAGAAAGAGGCTGAAAAAGGGGAAGTAGGTAATAAGCAGCAGAGTTACCAATAAGAGCAGAAGGAAGGGTAAGGTGGCGGCATAAAGCTGAACCACCGGTTTGTCGAACCTGTATGAGGCTAAAAAGAGATTTAGACCCACCGGCGGCGTGCAATATCCGATCTGCAAATTGGTCAAGAATATGATGCCCAGGTGGATAAGATTGACTCCATAACCTTCGGCAATGGGAACAATCAACGGCACCACCAGAACCAAGGCGGAAAAAATATCAAGCATGGAGCCGACAATAAGCAAAAATATATTAAGGAGCAGAAGAAAGGTGTATTTGCTGTCAATATACTGCTTGATAAACTCAAAAATCCGGGAGGGGATCTGCAAATCAACCAGATAATTGGTTGATGCCATAGAGGCGGCCAGGATCACCAGGATGCCGCCAAAGAGCATCATGCTCTGGATCATGCTTGTTGGCAGTCGAACAAAGGGCACATCGCGTTTGATAAAGACCTCGACCACGATAACATAGAGGGCGGTTACCGCTGCTGCCTCGCCAGCCACGAAAAAACCTCCATAAATACCACCAAGGACAATGACAGGCAGGGGAAGCTCCCAGGCGGCGTCACGGATTCCTGCCAGTATCTCCTTTTGTGCAGGGGCCTGGTATTTCCCTTTGTGTTTTGGGCTTTTCTTGATGCTGTAACCCACCAGCAGGCCGAGCATGAGCAGCCCCGGCAGGATGCCGGCCAGAAAAAGCTGATCAATCCTGGATTCAGAGATGACGCCATACAAGATAAGGGGCAGGCTGGGCGGGAAGAGAAGCCCAAGGCTGCCTGACGAGGTGATGAGCCCCAGGGAAAATTTTTCAGAATATCTGTCCTGGAGAAGGGCCGGCACAAGTAGCCCCCCCAAGGCAAAAATCGTCACCCCCGAGGCTCCGGTAAAGGCCGTAAAAATAGCGCAGACCACCAATGAAACCACAGCCAGCCCCCCTGGCATCCAGCCCAACAGCAGTTGCGAAAGGCGCAACATGCGCTGCGGGGCACCGCTTTCGGAGAGCAGGGTTCCGGCAAAAATAAAGAGTGGCAGCGACAAAAGCAGCGGGGTGTCGGCCAGGCGCGACATCTCAATAATCACCACAGAGATATCTATCCCCTCGTTATAAAATGAGAACAGGGCAAGGGCGGAGATGATGATAAAAAGCGGCGTGCCGAGCAGGGCCAGCACTAAAATACTAAACTTAAGAAAGGTCACGATCCCAGCCCTGTTCGAGTAATCAGCTTTTCTTTTTTGCCAAGCAGCCTGAGAAAATCGGTCAGACTGGTAGTCAAAAAGCGAAGGGCAATGAGAGCAAAGGCCAGGGGAAAAACCAGATTCCAACACCAGGACGGCATTGAAAGCAAAGCTGAGGCGCCAAACTCCGCCTCATTTCTGACAAAAATGATGGCTGCATAGAAAAGTAGCAGAGCAACCAGGAAGGAAAAGAAATCAAGGAGGCATTTCAGCCATGGCTGCACCTGTTCCGGAACCAGATAGGAAACAACATCCAGGGCAATATGCTTGCCTTTTTTGGTGGCCAGCGCCGCGCCAAACATGCCGCTCCAAAGAACAAGATAACGTAAGAAAGGATCGGCCCAGAGAAAACCTCCTGAAAAGAAACTTCGCAGAATGATCTGGACAACGGCCAGGATAATCATGGTCAACAACAGCAGACAGAGAAAGCCCTCTTCAAACCTCTGGAGGAGAGTTCCTGTTTTCTTGACAAAGACATTGAAGGTCATGACACACCACAGAAAAGTCCATGCCAATCAAAACAACGGCCATAGCTTTTCAGGCAAGGCCGGATTACTGGCGGTTTTCTTTTAGAAGGCGGATGGTCTCATCATAAATCTCTTTTGAAAAGGCCTTGCCGCGCATGCGGGTAACAGCGTCATCTCGCCCGACAATCAATTCAGCAAGGGAGTCGGGGGTAGGTTTAACAAAGGCCACCCCATTTTCTTTGAGCACATCCCGTGACTCAAAATTACTCTTTCTGGTATCTTCCAACAAGGCCTGAAAATGTCTGGTGGCTGCAGCCCTGACAATCTCCGCATAATGGGGAGGCATGCTGGCAAACTTGCGGCGATCTAGGAGGAAGGCGCCGTAGGCGTAGCCAAAGGGTATGTCTGTTACAAATGTTGCCTTAGTAAACCACTGCAGAACAATGGAGCCATAGAGCCCGTTAAAAACCGTATTAATCATGCCGGTCTGCAGAGAAGTAAGGACATCAGGAATGGTGAGGGGGATGGGAGAAACTCCAATGGAGGAAAAAAATTCGGCACTCACCGGGTCTCCCTCAGGCAACCAACATTTAGCAGCCTGGAGTTGCGGCAATGTAGTGATGGGGGAGGTTGACATGGCGTAGACAAAGCCGACCTCAGTGAAGGCGAGAAACTCCAGACCTTTTTCTGCAAAGGCCTTTTTAAAAGAACCGTTCAGCCCCTTACGGACCTGATCAACCTCATCATAGGAGTTAAAAAGAAAAGGAATACCCATAACCCTAAAATCTTGGACCACAGGGCCTATACCGGTCATGGTAAAACCGCCGCCATGGAGCTGGCCCACCTGCATCTTCCGGTACATGGCCCGATCATCGCCCATAGCACCGCCGAGGTAGACCCGAAAACCGATGTCGCCGTTGCTCTTTGTCGCCACCTCTTTGACAAAATCTCGAAAATGCTGGGCCCAGACACTGCCATCCGGAGCCACTGAGGCCACCTTGAAGAGGTATTTGGGCGCAGCACAGCAGACCTGCCCATAAGCCAGGACCATAAGCATAATGAAAAGCTGTACCCCGCGCACCCTGAGGCTCATAAAAATCTCCTTAGAAATAGAGTTCCATCTCTTGTAAAAGTTGACGGGCCTGTCTTTTTGCCACCTGATTGGCCAGATAGAGATCAGGCCTGTCTTCCAGTTTGAATTCCAGCACCTCATGCAAAAGATCCCTATACAAATCAAGGTCAAAAACGGTCCGGGCATAACTCTGGGCGTAGGCTACATGGGTGGCAAGGAGCTGACGCTCACTTAACTCCAAAGCCCGCCTGAAATGCTCTTTTCCCTGTTCCGGCTTGCCCCCCAACATCGCTGATCGTGCCCCGTAATACATACCAAGAAAAAGATGGGCACTACCATGATAATATCCCTCATCAAGCTCCACCACCCGTAACATAATCTGCTCCACCCGGAGAAAATCGCTGAGCGCTGCCGGGGAGCCATATTGATACTGGAGCCAGACCGCCCAGCCATAGGCGCCCCAGAAAAGGGAGGGAACATCGGACTTACCGAACTTCTGGAGATTCTGGCGCATGGCATCCACCGGCACCTTACAACTCTTGCAGACCCCAGCCTGGACAAGGAGACGAAGACCATACTCCCTGGACTTTTCACTGAGGACGGTGGCCCGCTCCTTACGGCCGCAGACATCAAGGGCGGCAATATAGGCGCCGTAGGCCTGGGTGGCGGTAATAAGTAAATCCGTGTCATCTGAATTTGAGGTCAGCATACTGTCGATCATGAGCAGAAAAGAGGGGGCCCCCTCACAGACAAGATCAACATCCTTCTGTTTCTGCAGGTTCTCGACGGTGGGGCTCACCACCCTAGTAATCATCAGCGAGGTACAGCCGCTCAGAAAAAACATGGCGCAAAACACCATGAATAGCCGTTGTATCTTCCATTTCATAGACATCACACCACTATATCGGGGCCATGGAAATCCTGTCAAGAACAGCTGAGGAAAGATGGCGGAAAAGGACCACTGTTCCCTCACCCCTTACTCCTTTTTACCTTCCGAGTAACGGCCACAGCGATCATTCCAGAAAGAAACAGCCTTACCGTCCCGATAGAGGCGGAGCACCGTGCACTCTTCTTCGCATTTGCGGCAGGTGAAGCTGTCCACCGAAAAATCCCTCTGCAGCAATTCAAAACCCTGGAAGGGTGGCCTTTCACCAGAGGCCTTGGAGGCATAGATAGCAGCGCCATAGGCCCCAGCCACTCCGTAATAGGGAAAGACCGAAATCTCGTGACCGGTCTGCTTTGCAAACTCTTTAACGATGCCCTTATTGGCCGCCACCCCGCCTTGAAAGACCACCGGCCCCAAAATCTGTTTACCGCGGCCCACCGTGGCCAGATAGTTGCGGACCAGTGATTGACAGAGACCGGCAACAATATCGTTGCGGCCCACGCCGATCTGCTGCTTGTGGACCATATCAGTCTCGGCAAAGACCGTGCAGCGCCCGGAGATGGAGGCCGGACTCTCAGAGGCCAGGGCCATCTCCCCCATGTCCTCCACCTTCATGCCCAGGCGGCCGGCCTGCTGGTCGAGAAAGGAGCCGGTACCGGCGGCACACACCGTGTTCATATTAAAATCAATGGCCATGCGGTCGCGGACAATAATGATCTTTGAGTCCTGACCGCCGATTTCGATGATGGTCTGGGCATCCGGGGCAATGGTCAGGGCAGCCAGGGTATGGGTGGTGATCTCATTTTTGACCAGATCCGTCCCGATTAATTTGGCGGCCAGCATCCTGCCGCTGCCGGTGGTGGCGGCAGCCAGAACCTGGAACTTGCGGGAGTCGGTTTCAATGCGTTCCATGACCTGGCGGATGGAACGGATCGGCTCGCCGTTGGTCCGCAGATAGACATGGTCGAGCACCTCGCCGCTGTCAGCATCAAGCACCACCATCTTGGTGGTTACCGAACCAACATCAATGCCGAGATAGACAGCTACGGCCTCGGAACTAACTGGTGGTAATTCCATCAATAACATCCAAAAAAGCTTCCAAACGGGTGACCACATGCTCGCGCTGGCTATGCTCGTCACCCACCAGGACCATCATGGGAATTTTCTTTTCTAATTTTTTATGGAGACTCATTAATTCAATGCGAACCAGGGCATCCACCCCGCAGTTAAAGGAAAGAAGATAGATAATACCGGCCGGCGCAAACTCTTCGGTGAAATGCATGAAGGCGCCCAAACATTCACGGGCGCCGCGCCAATACATGGTTTTGGCATAATAATCATTTCTGGCTGCCACCTGATCCAGGCTCTGAAAATCCACATCCTGGGGGGTGATAACGCCATAGCCCTGGCCATTCAAAATTTCCGCAATACCCATATTAAGATGGGGGTCTTGGACCATATAGGCCCGGCCAATGAGGGCGATGTTCTTTGCATAGGGCGCCAGCTTGGTTCGCAGCGTGCTGGCCTTATCCTCAGCCCTCTCCGCCAGGGGGAAATCCATTTTCAAACTGATCTCGTTCTTGCTCAAAAGCGTCTGGAGCAACTTGACACGGACCTTTTCTTCGTCATCCCGGGAGCTGATCTCCACCACTGTATCAACAATGGGCGTCTTCTTCTCAGGGCCTGCCAGCCTGTCGCGGTTTAAGGCCACCAGGTCCGGGAAGGCCCGAAAATTGGGACAAAGCAGATGACCATCAAGGCGAACCAGGCGGGGAATGAGAAGCTTATCCACCTCGGGCAGCAGGGCCATGGCCGTGCGAATCATCTTCTTGAAAGGGAAGCAGGCATCACCCTCTGACAGGGGAATTATCTGTTGCCCACTCCCGCCTTGCCCGGCCACATGAAAAAACTGGGCATCAGGTAGGACCTGGCTGATATCGTCCCTGAGGCGCCGAATCCACTCAAAGCTCAACAGTTCAATGGGGAGACCTATTTTCATAATGGCCCCTATAGCAGCTGTCCAGAGCGTTTCATCTGCATGATATCGACAAAGGCCTCAATCTGGGTGTCAATGCGCAAGCCCATATCCTTTCTATCCAGAGGCAGGGTCAGGATGGGAATTCCAAGCTCACTGGCGGCAGTGGAAAGCACGCTGGCGGCGCTGGTCTCCGGCATGCAGGAAAAGGGATAGACATGGACCACGCCATCATAATCCCTGTTTTTGGCCAAAACCGTCTCTGCCACGGAAAAATTACACTCGGCACCCACATCATACTTGAGATAGGGCACAGCCAATTCCAAAAGCTCTTGCCGTTCCTTGAGCAGGCCCCTATCCAGCCGGGATCCTCGCCTGATATGGCTGCTGAAATAGGAGGAACGCCCAACCTCGACGCCCTGGTGGCCAAGGCGCTGTTCGATATTCATATTAATGGAAGGTTCCATCACGGTATAGACCTCCCCCACCATCATCACCTTCAGGGGCCTGCGGCCATGCTCCTTGATAGCTGCCAGGGCAGAGGTCGCCTTTTTGCCAGCCCGGGATATTGCCAACAGGCTGCGGGCCTTGTCAATGGCAGCCAGGGCATCTTTCAGCCAGCGTTCCACCACCAGGGGAGAGGAGGCCACAGCCCGTTTCTTGGCCGCCAGCCCTTCCAGATGTTCACACCAGCGCATCTTCCGCCAGCCAATCATAATGGCCCGTGGGAAACGCAGAAAATTGGCAAGGGTCAACTCCTTGCGAAGCTCCCTGGTTTCGTCATGGTTCTGAAGAAAGGATTGCCAATTAAAAATGCCGGGGATGGTAAGCCAGCGGTACTCGTAGCCCAGGTCCGTTAAAATCACCTTAATGGTCCGGTCATACAAACCAAGACGGCACGGGGGGCCACTGCCCACCATGACAATGGTATCGGCCCCGGCATCTAAGGCCTCGATAAAATTACCCAAGATAATCTTCAAGGGCAGACAGACAGACTCATTGGTATGAAATTCGCCGAGTTCCCGGGTCTTGTCGGTGGTGGGAGGGGGAAGGACATAGGGAATCCCCGCCTCTTCAGCAATGGCCTTGCAGAAGATATACATACTACCGAGATGGGGGAAGGTAACTTTCATACCAGCAAAACAAAATAACTTTTAAGATGGGAAATTGAGGTGGCGGGCCATATTCACAAAGACAGCTCTGGCTCTCCTGATAATAACTACCAATAAAATATTGAATGCGCCCTAAACAATTTCTCCACACACAAAGAATATGCTGCCCGGCAAAAGGACTTTGCCAATAAAAAATATATGTTATAGTCCCGCACAAACGTCAAAATCGCCTATCTCGCTTTTTATTCTACCTCTTCCCCGAGATCACCCCTCCTGACATTATTTTCCAATAAACCAGTTCAGTACGCGCCTTCACTTCACAGGTTTCATGTTATGAAAATTTCCATAAAAAGTTTTTTCTTCCTGACCGTCCTGCTTGCCTTTCCCTCCTTTATTCAGGCTGAAGAGGCTGTTGCTAGCAAGCCTGAGCAGAGTCCTTCAGTGCTTGAATGCAAGGAGCAAAAATGGGGCATTGGCTTCGCAGTTCGCATGGCCTCCATCCCTTTTAAAGGAGACGACTCCTCCCTCCACGATTTAATCCCCCTGTTCTACTATGAGGATGAATACCTGTTTCTCGATGGCCTTGAGGGTGGTGTTAAATTGCTGAGCCGTGAAGATTGGCAGCTCCGTCTCTTGGCCCGCTGGCGTTTCTTTGATGTCCCAGATGATGATTATGACGCTCTCATCGACACCGACGTTCTCGACTGGGGCCTGCAGTTTCGCTATCAGCCGGCCCAGAACCCCCTCTATTTCGAGGTGGACTTCATGGCCGATGAACGGCAGCGCCTCTCGTCAAACTGGCGCACCGGCATGGAGATAGACGGTGGGCCAATAAGCCTGGATCCTTACGTCAATCTGCGTTTCAAGGATGGCCGCTTTAACGATTACTACTATGGCCTGGGGGTGGATGATATCGGCTCCGGCATGGATGTCAGTGTTGGCCTTGAGGCCAGGTACCTCCTCTTTGACGATGTTTTTCTTCTTGGCTCTGTGGAGGCCACCTGGCTCGGCAGTAACGCCCGGGACTCCTTTTTTGTGGAGGATGATTTCCAGGAGAATATCTTCCTGGGCATGAGCTACCAAAACGGCAGCAGCACCATCTGTAAATCGGCCATCAACGCCAAACCATACGTCCGCCTTGCCCATGGCTGGGCAACACCCTCCGACCTGGCTGACATTGTTGTCTTTGACCGGGAACGGGATTACGACAACAACCAGCTCACCTCATTCTTCTACGGTCACCCCCTTGCCGATGATTTTCTGGGCATGGCGGTTGAGAGCTACCTGACCCCTGGTTTTGTCTGGCACTGGAATTCCGGGGTCCAGAAATCAGGGCAGGAATTTGTCCTGGCCTTCAAGCATTACACCACCTTTGACTGGCCCTTCACCTGGCGCTTCGGTATTGGCGAAGGTCTTTCCTATGCCGCCGAGATCAGCTATATCGAACAGGTGGAGATGGATGACAAGGAGCTGGAGGCCAGTAAATGGCTCCTCTTTCTCGACTTCTCCCTGGATTTTGATCTCGGTGACACCTTTGGGGTGGCAGCCCTCGACGATGTCTGGCTCGGCTATTCCATCCACCACCGCTCCGGTATCTTCGGCAGCTCATCCATGTTCGGCAACATCAAGGGCGGCAGCAATTACAACTCCGTCTACCTGCAGTACCATTTCTAAACGGCCTGCTGGCTCCATTGACCCCAAAAGGCCCGGACGATATCTCGTCCGGGCCTTTTGGGGTTTATTACACGGCTACAAGCCTGGTAAGTAAGACTTTTTTGAAGCGCAATGGTGTAGGAGTCCGGCCCTCCGGGCGATAAAAGACGATTATTTACTCATACCTTCCCTCTTGTCGCCCACAGGGGTGAGCTCCTGCCAAACGAGCCGTTCAGCCACCCATGTGCCAGGGTGGTCGATGATTGGCTGAAGATGAGTGGTAATCACTTTTCTATTTCAGCTTAGCCAGCACCACCACCCCTCTTATTGCTACTTATTCATTGCACTGCTCCTTGCCCAACCAGTGAAGTGGGCGCAAAAACAGCCCAACTTGTCTCTCTTGCCTATCCGTCTGTCCTATTTTGTGCTGTTATTGTCGCGGGACTTATTGCTATGCTAAAACTTGATTTCCTTATCTGTAAAGGTGGCCTGGTTGATTTAGACAATAAATAAACGGGGATTACGATGAAGAAACAGCTAATTGCCTTATTGTCGTTGGTTCTGTTCGTGTTTTGTGGCTTTGCCTTGGCCCAGGAGTTTGGCCTTAAAAAGAAAAGGCCTAAACCCCATGAGTTTGGCACTATTGTTATTGATAATTATTCGAGCAAGGCCAATAAAGCGCCAGTGGTTTTCAAACACTGGCTGCACAGAGCCAGGTACTCCTGCCGATTATGTCATGTTGATATCGGCTTTGCCATGAATGCCGGTGCTACCAATATTACCGAGAAGGATAATCAACGGGGGCTGTTCTGTGGTTCCTGCCATAATGGCAAGATCGCCTTTGACCACAAAAACGCTCCCAAAAAGGGGAAAACCGCTCTCAATAATTGTGTGCGTTGCCATTCATATGGTGAGAAGGTTGAATTCAAGTACGATTTTTATGAATTCCAAAAAAACATGCCCAGGGAGAGATTTGGCAACGGGATCGACTGGGAGAAGGCTGAGAAAACTAAAAAAATTAATGTTGTGGATTTCCTGGAGGGGGTATCCATAAAGGGGTTGAAGATCAAAGATCCGGCCCTATTGGACCTGAAACCCTTGGAAAAGAACATGCCGGAAATTATTTTTTCCCATGGCAAACATACCAAGTGGAGTGGCTGTGAATTGTGCCATCCTGAATTATTCGGCGTTAAGCAGGGCAGCCAGCCTTATAGTATGGAGGAGATCTTCGCCGGAAAGTATTGCGGCGTCTGTCATGGCCCCGTAGCTTTCCCCAATATTGATTGTCAGCGCTGTCATACCAAGCTGGTTTACTGATATGAAAAGGGCCGGGCGCATATCTTCTCAAGGGGGCGGAGGGGGCGCCAATCCCCATCAATGGTCGAGGTTGGTGCTGCTGGTTATGATGTTGCTGGCGGCATCTCGCCAGGCAGACGCCAAAAACTATTGGAACCTTCCGCCGCTGCCGCCAGCGCATGAGTATGGCGATATCCTCATTGATCGCCTCTCGGCCACCAACGGGGTCAAGGCCGTGTTTTTCTCACACTGGAGTCATCGCAGCAAGTATACCTGTCGAGTTTGCCATTGGGAGCTCGGTTTTGCCTTTAAGGCAGGGGGCACGGACATGACGGAGTCTGACAATCGTAACGGTCTCTTCTGTGGCAAATGTCATGATGGCAAGGTGGCTTTTGGCCATAGCCAAGGTCATTGCCAACGTTGCCATACAGGAACGAGGGCTTCAAGTTTTGAGAAATTCATCGAACTTCAAGATAACCTGCCGAGAGATAGATTTGGTAATGAGATTAATTGGGCAGAGGCCATTGACACAGAACAGATAAGACCCCTTTACAGTATTTTCAAGCCGCAGGAAAAACCATTGGGGTTCCGGAAAGAATTGGTGCTTGAAGCTGAGTGGCTTTATGTTCCCCCTGCTTATTTCCCCCATGAGGTTCATGCCAAATGGCTCGATTGCGGCAGCTGTCATCCAGATATTTTCAATATAAAAAAGAAGGCCACCGAACATTTTAGGATGAAGTATATCCTGGAGGAAAAATTCTGCGGAGTTTGTCATCTCAGGGTGGCATTCCCAATGAACAACTGTAAACGTTGCCATCCTGCCCTTAAAAGAGAATAGATCTTCACTCGGAGTATCTCTCCCCCCCCCGGACACCAACCAGCACCACCTTCGGCAACTCGCCCATGTTCGACAATATCAAGGGCGGCAGCAGTGCCAACTCCGTTTACCTGCGTATCATTGCCAACGTCCTTTGGGGGCAGTGGGACGGTGATCAGGTTGCCATGGTTGATCTTTTCTACCTGTTCCGGCAAACAAGAACCATCAAGGCCGGAGCCAATAAAAAATCTGCCAGCAGCGCCATACTGATGGTAAAGCCGGTGATCATCCCAAAATTCACGGTGGACTTGAGCTCAGCAAATAACAGCACCAGAAAGCCGGCGCACAGAATCAGAGTGGTGAAGAACATGGCCCGGCCAGCAGTGGTCAAAGTGAGATGCACGGCCTGCCTGGCGTCACCAGTTCTGGCGAAATAGCGCCTGAAGTTATGCATAAAATGGACGGTATCGTCCACTGCCAGCCCTATGGCAATGCCGCCGACCATGATATTGGAATAATCAAGCGGAATACCGGCAAGCTTCATGAACCCCAGGCCCATAACTATGGGTAGAAAATTGGGAACCATGCTGATCAATCCCACCTTTAAATCGCCAATCAACAAAATCATCAGAACAGTTATGATCGCTGCGGCAATCATATAACTGCTGGCCATGGTCTGGATGATCACCGAAAATGTCCGGCAGATAACAGCGACAATGCCGGTCACCGTGGGAGTCGCCGTGGTCCCGAAAATTTCCTTTATCTGCTGTTGGTACTCAGTTAGAACACGATCATACTCAATGGCATCAACCCATGGCAGGTTCAGAGTAAGCCGGGCCTGGCGGTATCCCCCGTCAACCAGGGTGCGCAGATCATCGCCACCGCCAATTTCATACAGCAAAAGCTCTTGGGCTATTAGGTCCGGCTCTTCTGGAATCTTGAAATAATCCTTACTGCCGCCATTTAAGGCCCGGTTCATGTCCTTTATTGTGTCCGCCACTGAAATTGATTTGCCGGCCGGGCTCTGCTCGACCTTCAATTTTTCTCCCAGCCGTTGCGCTTTTTCAATATTGTTGAGGACAAGCGGGTCGTAAAGGCCATTCTCCCGACCTGTGTCAATCAGGATTTCTACATTCAGAGAGCCCTTCATGTGTTTATCGATCATCTCCGTGGCCTGGCGGGCCTCCATATCCTTGGGCAGGTATTTCAGTGAATTATGGGAAAAGCCAAGTTGACTTGCCAAAGCAAAAGCAACAACAAAAACAACGCCACTGACTGCGACAACCGGCCAGGGATGATCAGAGCTAACATCACCGACTCTGATCAGCAAGCCATCCAACCGGGATAATGAATTGGCCGGCCCTCTAACCTTCTTTTTGGTTAATGGAATTGCAGCCAGCAAAGCAGGCAGGGTAACAAGAGAGTAGCCCAGGGCCATCATTACCCCCACTGCAGCAAATACACCCAACTCGGCAATCGGGGCTATGCCGGCTGACACAAAGGAGAGCAGACCGCCAGCCGTGGTCAGACTGGTCATCACCACTGCCAGGCCGGAGTGGCTCAAGGCATAGGAAATGGCCTCTTCTTTATCATGGTGCTGATTAAAATGACGATAGAAGATGGCCAGGATATGGACCGAATCGCCGATCCCAACCGCCAGGATGAAAGAGGGCAATATCGTCGTATTTAAAGTCATCGCGACATCAAAAAACGCCATCAGGCCAAGGGTGGACAAGAGGGCACAATTAACCACCAGGAAGGGATAGACAACACCTGACAGACGGCGAAACAAAATGGCGGTAATAACAACAATGAGCAGCCCGGTAAGCTTCATGAACCGTGACATGGTCTCAAGGGCCAGTCTTTTCAAAACAACCTCGGTGGCCACCTCCCCGCCAAGAACCACCGGAAAATCAGGGCCATTAAAACGGTGGGAAATAGCCGTCACTGCATCAACCAGCTCTGCAAACTCATCCTCGCTGAGGAGCTGGCCGCCATCTGTGCCATTAGCTGAAGTGGAAAAAACAACCGGGGTCAGTACAATTATTGTAAACAGGCCATCCTCAGAAATAATTGTTCCTGGGTAAAGTGGGTGCTCCATGACCTGTTGCCTGAATATGCGCAATTCTTCCCCATTGGCCGGCAGATGCGCCAGAAGGTCTTCTACAATCAGGTCATCCCTTTGTCCTTGGATATAAGTAGCATTAGCAAGGCTATCGACTTTGCTGACATTTGGGACTTCATTCTCAAGCGCCCAATGGAACTCCTTAAGCTTCGCCAAAAAGTTCAGATCGAAAATGGTGTCTGGCCGTAAGCCAATAATAACCGTTTCGTCCCGCCCGAACTGTTGCCTGAAATCCTGATAGGTTTTCAGAGCCGGGTCTTCTTTATGCAAGAGTCCTTCGGCCGAAGTATCCATACGAATAGTCGGCAGTTGCGAAACCATGGCACCGGTGGCAAGTACACTCAGGAACAGAAACCACCAGGCCCGCTTAAAAAGCAAGCGGCCAAAACTGCCGAACCAGGATTCCATACGATCACGAATATCAGTCATTTCTCCCTCTTTTGCTTACTTCCAGGTAGATCACTGCAACATCATGGCTTTTCTTGTGGACCGGACCAGTATCAAGAAAACACCGGGTAAAAAGGCCGCAACAAACTTTTGGGCAATTAGAAACAGCCCACCCCCTAACAACGGTATACCCCGCCTGCAATGATTTTCCCACGAACAACGCTCAACATCTGCTGTTTGCTATAGATTACAGGAAAATTTAAAATTTCTGCTGTCTCAAGACAGCCAAAAACACCTGCACTTCTGCACGGGGCTCTTTGAAACATCTCAGCCGTCAGGTGCGGCCCGTAGCTATCTTATAGTAAGTTGGCATAGTACTTCTAGATGGGGCAGAGACATCAAACAGATTGACATGGGTAAATTCTAGCCCTGAAGACATAGACATCAATGGTTCTGAAAATATTCCCGGGTACCCCTTTCGGAAATAGCTCCAGCTATGCGCTTAACCCCTTGGAGATAGGCGGCGCTCCTTAGAGAAATTTCTTTTTCCTTTGCAAGGTCAAAGATTTCATTGGCCTCAAAGGTCATCTTGTCCTTCAGCTTTGCGTTTACCTGCTGCTTGTCCCAATAGAGTCCAGCTCTATTCTGGACCCATTCAAAATGGCTCACTGTGACGCCGCCGGCATTTACCAAGACATCGGGCAGGACAGGAATCCCCTTCCCCTCCAAAATCATATCGGCCTCCGAGGTCACCGGGCCATTAGCAATTTCGAGGATCCGTTTGGCCTTGATCCGCTTAACATTTTCTTTATGAATCTGATTTTCCAGGGCAGCCAGTACCAAGACATCAACATGTAACTCCAGCAATTTCTCGCTGCTTATTTTTTCATAGCGCTGGAGGTCACAGACAGAACCGTCACAGTAGATCATGGACTTGAGGTCCTTCTTCTCCTCCTTATGGGCCATAACCTTTTCCGGATCCAAGCCTCCTTTATAGGCAATGGCGCCTTTTGAATCGGAAATTGCCACTATTTTAAAACCTGCCTGATGGGCAAGTTTTGCAAAATTATAGCCTGCATTTCCAAAACCCTGGACAGCTACACTCAGCTCCTCGGGGGAGAGATTTTCACGTTTAATCCATTCCAGGAGAACATGTAAGGCGCCTCGTCCGGTTGCCGCCTCTCTTCCCTGGGATCCGTTCAGATGAACCGGTTTTCCGGTAATGACTCCAGGCAATTGCTGGCGTTTGATCTGAGCATACTCATCCGCCATCCACCCCATCACTGTTGCATTGGTATAGACATCAGGGGCAGGGATATCCCTTTGCGGCCCGATAATATCGGCAATTTCACGAATATACCCCCTGGAAAGACGTTCCAACTCAAGGCGGGAGAGGTCCTTGGGGTTGACGATAACTCCACCCTTGGCACCGCCAAAGGGCAAATTCATCACAGCGCATTTAATGGTCATCCAGAAACTTAGGGAAGTCACCTCATCAAGCGAAACATCTGGATGATAACGGATCCCCCCCTTGGTGGGGCCGCGTGTGTCATCAAATTGAACCCTATAACCGGTAAAAACCTTGAGACTGCCATCATCCATCCGCACCGGGATACTGACCGTGAGCGAAAGTTTCGGGCGTTTAAGTTTCTCTCTGACATCGTCGGTGAGTTCGAAATGTTTAAACACCTCAGTGAGTCGCTTTTGGGCATCTGCAAATGTCGATTCCATAGGTTTCGCTCCCTGCCAGACTCTATTTTTTTGTCATGACACGTTTCCTCGCTTTTAAAACCGATGTCGTTTCTTGGTCTGTTATCCTAAAAGAGTTCTTAGCCGCCTCTTTTATTTCAAATGATTTCCCCTGCAAGCCCCTTTCCAGTCAGCCCAGCCGTCATCGCCTGGCTCAAAGGTTATGGAGATATCCGACGTTGAGATTATTTTTTAGGCGGAGCTCGGAGTTGTGACGCCATTTACCAATCATGACCACAAAGCATCTCCTCCTGTCCTCCAAGTTGAAGGTGAAGCGCTGCGCTCCTGTCAGTTTCCGGTCAAGGCTGCCCAGGCCAAAAAAATCACCACCATTGAAGGCCTGCCTGCAGATAATCCAGTGAGGGCGGCCTGATGAAGGTCCTCCTTGAGGAGGGTTTCCCAACAGGGGCGATCCAGCGCATCGTCTCACCGGCCGGACTAAAAGACGTCATCGTGGGTTTGGGTCCATCCGGCCAGGCCGTTGAAGAGGTTATCCAAAGTCTTCCTGTTACCATCGTCTGGAACAAGGACCCGGATAGTGATGGATATGGACACGCCGGAGGATTACCAGAAGATTCTGGAATCCTACCGGCAAGGCGCTACTGGAGAACCAATGATGGCTGCAAACCTGTCACGAGCCCTTGTTCCCAACCAGATAGAGCCAGACAAAACCGCTGGCCCCGGCAATGACCGAAGAGAGGAGGACGCCTACTTTGGCATTAAGAAGGAGCTCCGGCTGCCCCATGAAGGCCAGCTCGCCGATGAAAATCGACATGGTAAAGCCGATACCGGCAAGAAGGGAAACTCCGACGATGTGGCTTAGGGCGACTCCGTTGGGCAGAGGAGAAGCCCCAAACTTTACAAGAAGCCAGACGCTCAAAAAGATGCCGAGACATTTGCCAGCCACCAGCCCCATCACCACACCCAGGGTTACAGGATCTTTAATATCGTTTGCCAGGTTGGAAAATTCAATGGGAATGCCGGCATTAACCAGGGCAAAGAGGGGCAAAATTATAAAAGCACTCCAGGTGTGGAGGCCATGTTCTAAGCGCTGCAAAGGCGAGGCCATATTATGGACGCCATTTTCAAGGCCCTGCAACACACCATGTACCTCACTGTTGCTCATTACCGAATGTTCCGGATCATGAATCTTCTCGAACCGCCAGAGCAAATCAAACATCAACTCACTGAACTTCAGCGGTGCACAACGCGAATTAGCAGGAACTGCCAAAGCTGTAAGAACCCCGGCCAGGGTGGCATGGACACCTGACTTGAGCAAGGCCAACCAGAGGCAGCTGCCCAGGACTGCATAAGGTAGGGGCCCCCGGAGCCCCACCAGATTACTGACAATGAGCAGGACAAAAAACAACGCCGCCAGCAAGAGGGCCTGCCAGACAATGGTCTGGGTATAAAAAAGGGCAATAACAATAACAGCCCCCAGATCATCGACTATGGCCAGGGCCAGCAAAAAACCAAAAAGGGCTTTAGGGACTCGTTCCCTCAGTAAGACAAGTGCTCCCAAGGCAAAGGCGATGTCCGTAGCCATGGGTATGGCCCAGCCATTTATACCCATCCCCCCCTTATTGATTGTGGCATAAATAAGGGCCGGCACTACCATACCACCAACAGCGGCAGCTATGGGCAACAGGGCCTGACGCAGAACGGCAAGTTCCCCCACCAGGATTTCACGCTTGATCTCCAGACCGACCAGGAAGAAGAAAAGCGCCATAAGACCATCATTTATCCAATGGTGAATGGAGTGATGGAGAACAAAGGCGCCAAAGTGGAGACTGATCTCGGTGTGACGGATATGATCATAATAGGGCGCCAGTTCTGTGTTGGCCAGAAAGAGAGCCAGCACCGTACAGCCCATGAGGAGAAGCCCTGAGGTGGTATCATCGTGGATAAACTCATCAATGGGCATCTTGATGCGCTGAAAAGTTTTCTCCCAGCGTGATGAATCTACTGCACAGTCTTCAGCTGAAGGCTTTTTTGCTGCCATACCCTGTCACCCTTTGATAATTCAATCTTAAACCCGTCTTAAAAAATCTCATTATAGCAAGTTATCTTGATAATTCTCAGGGTTTACATAAAAAAAGCCCCGGTAAATGCCGGGGCTTTTTTTATGTAAACAGGGGAAGTCTGAAATTGAGATAAAGGTTCCCAAACTCAGTCACTTTTCTTAAAGAAATCCTTTTCCACCCCGCAGAGCGGACAACACCATTCTGGAGGAAGGCCGCTAAAAGCTGGGCCAGGAGCAACATCAGTTGCAAGATCACCTGTGGCGGGATCATAGACATAACCACAGGGGCACTGATACTTCTCCATCACATTATCCCCATGATAATGTGAGATCAACAGACCTAGAGAGCGGCTTTACCGTCTGCAGTAATAGTGTATTTACAGCGAACAGGGCTCTCAATATAGCCCTTCTTTTTAAGACTGGTCAGCTTACAGCTCACAGACTTGCTCTCCATATCCACGGCAGCGGCAATTTCTTTACAGGCCGAAGGATCACTCATACCAGCCATGGCACCAAGAATTTTCTTCTGCTCGTCCGTTAAGCCCTTTTCAGAACCGCATCCACACTTAGCCATTACAACCTCCTGTTGAGATAATTAATTAGTAATGATTACTATCTACGATAAATATTTTATTATTTCAAGGCCTTTTTCTCTTTTTTTAAAACGCGTAACAATTTACTGCCAAAAGGCAGACCTCTGGTACAATGGCCGCCATGAAAAATGCACGCGACCTCCTGCAAGCCCTCTTTGGTCATTCCGATTTCCGGGCAAGCCAGGAAGAGATCATCCACACCCTGTGCGCAGGCAAACACTGCCTGGTCATGATGCCCACCGGCATGGGAAAATCCATCTGCTATCAGATTCCCGCCCTGCTGGCCGATGGCCTCACCCTGGTAATATCGCCCCTTATTGCCCTGATGCAGGACCAGGTCACCTCCCTGCGCGCCAAGGGTATTGATGCCACCTTCATCAACTCTTCCCTGACAACCCCCCAGCGCCGCCAACGATATCAAGAGGTGGGGGACGGCCTTTATAAGATCCTCTATGTCACACCGGAACGCTTTCGCAAAAAGGAGTTTCTCGATATCCTGGCCCAGCGCTCCATCAGCCTACTGGCGGTTGACGAGGCCCATTGTATCAGCGAGTGGGGCCATGATTTCCGGCCGGACTACACCCGCCTCATTGAAATCAGGGAGATAACCGGCAATCCCACCACCATAGCCCTTACGGCCACGGCCACCCCCGAGGTTCAGCAAGATATCATCACACAGCTGGGCCTGGAACCAGGCGAGGTTGCTGTTTTTCACCAGGGCATTGAGCGCCCTAACCTGGAACTCAAGGTGCAGGAGGTCTTTGGGGTTGACCAAAAACGTGCAGCCATTATGGAAAAGCGGGGTCAGGAGCCTGGAAACGCCATTGTCTACTTTTCCCTGATAAAATCCCTGGAAACCATGAGCCATATGCTTGACGAGGTGCATATACCCCATCTTGTTTATCACGGCAGGCTTGAGGCCGGGCAGCGCCGGGCCATCCAGCACACCTTCATGGCAGGAGACAATAATCTTATTCTGGCCACCAACGCCTTTGGCATGGGGGTGGACAAGGACAATATCCGCCTGGTTATCCATGCTGAGATTCCCGGCTCCATGGAGTCTTATTATCAGGAGATTGGCCGGGCAGGACGCGACGGCCAGCGCTCCGAATGCATTCTCCTCTATGACCAGTCTGACCTCCTCATCCAGATGGATTTTATTAAGTGGAATAATCCGGAGGCCGATTTTCACAGCAGGCTCTGGCAGATTCTTAATGATGATATTGACGAGGCAAACAGTCTGGGACTAGATTGGATCAAGGAGAAAATGCTATTTAAACATAAGGGTGACTTCCGGCTGGAAACCTGCCTGAGCCTTTTTGAACGTTACGGCGTCAGCCAAGGCTCCCTTGCCAAGCGTAACCTCCGCCTCTGCGCCCCTCTTCCTCCCCAACTTCACCCAGAAAAGATCGCCGCCAAAATTCTTTCCGAACAAAAAAAGCTGCACCTCATGGTACAATACATTAAGATAGAAGGTTGCCGGAAGGGTCTCATCCATGACTATTTTGGGATGGATCATGCCGGCACCTGTAACGCCTGCGACAACTGCCTCAGCATTGCATGAGCCCGGTCATCAAATGCTGATCTTTAGCAGGCTGCCAAAAAACACCGCAAACGGCAGGAGTGAAAATTGCCAGGCGCTGTTGTTTTTTCACCAGCCTGCCTGAAGGGGCTTAAGGACAAGGACAACGTCCATGCCTGTTAAAAAAAGTGAATCCTCACCTCATCTTTGGGGTGGACTTCTTGTTGGGACAGCGTGGCTGGCCGGCTTTCTCATCAGCCGCTACGAGTCACCTGCCTACCTGCACCTCATTGCCCTAACTATCCTTCTCATACCTCCTTTTTTCTGGCGAAAAACATCTTCTCAACTTATTCCTGCTCCACAAAATGGCTTAGAGTCTCCCCCCACCCCTGCCAGCTCGCCGCCTTCTCCGGCTGATCTTCCCTTTGACAACGAAAAAAGTTCCGCCTACAGCCAGCCGCAGACAAACGAGGCCCTGGCTGCTTCTTTTACCCTGCAACTTCAGCTTCTTTGCCATAACCTCAACCTGACAACGGCCATCCTTGTAACGGCAAACAAAAATGGCACCAATTTGGACGTCAGGGCTGCCTATTCTTCGGAGGAGCTGGAGCTTGCCCACAGCTTCCCGGCTGAGTCAGGGATCTTTGTCTGCCTCAGACAGGGGAGAAAGGAGATAGCCGGCCTGCCATCAACGCCGCTTTTCCAGGGGCTGCCTTATTATCCGAATGGCCATGCTGTGGGAAGTTTTTTCGCCCTCACCTTGGAAAGGATAAATAATTCCTGCCCCAGCGGCTACCTCTGCGTGGACCGGGCCAAAGCTGACTCCTGGAGTGAAAAGGAAAAAGAACTGCTCCGGGCCGCGAGCCGGAAGATCAGCCTTGATATCTTTCTGGCCCTGCAGCTTGCCGACATTGATCGTGATAAAAAGGCCACAAATCAGGTTTGTCTGGCTCTCCAAGAGCTTAATGGTGTTCTGGGTCTGGAAACAGCCTTTAAGGCCACCGAAAATGCTGTCCGTAACCTCACCGGTGCTGAATTTGTCGCCATTACCCTGAGAGACAAAGAAAACCATACCATTGTCCTCGCCCAAGGACCGGGTTCCAAAGACCTTGAAGGTTCACTGGTCTCAGAGGACACCTGCCTGGTCAATCAGGCCATGACGATGCAGCGCACTATGCCGCCCCGGCCCGAGTATAATGGTCCGGCCCCCATCTTCTCCCAAGAAAAACCCATGGACGGTTTCGGCTCGCTGCTTATCCTGCCACTGATCCTTAAACAGGAAGAACCCCTCGGCACCCTGATCGTGGCCGGCAGGGCAACAGGCCTTTTTAGCAGTGACCGCCAAAACATCCTTGAGGTTATCGGCTCCCAGATTGCCACCAAAATCGATCTGGGAAGGGCCCATGAAAAGGTCTTCCAACTGGCGTCCACCGATGGCCTCACTGGCCTGGCAAACCACCGCACCTTTCAAAGTGCCCTTAAAAATATGACGGAACGCTGCCATCGCATGGGCACAGAGGTCGCTATGCTTCTCTGTGACATCGATTATTTTAAAAAGGTCAATGACAATTACGGCCACCCCTTTGGCGATGATGTCCTGCGGGAAGTGGCAAAGGTATTACACGGCTCAGTACGCACTATTGATCTTGCTGCACGCTATGGCGGTGAAGAGTTCGCCGTTATTCTCGAAAACACTGACAAGGCAGGAGCCCTGCTCCTGGCTGAAAGGATCCGGGCCGGAATCGAGGCCCTGAGACTGGCCTGCGGCACCACCCCTGTGACTATTACCATGAGTATCGGCATCTCCATCTATCCCAGTCAAAGTGCTGACCCAACAAACCTGATCGACAAAGCAGACCAGGCCCTCTACGCGGCAAAAGAAGGGGGCCGGAACCAAGTGCACTGCTGGCCCGTCTAGCCCACCTCTTTCTGCCTCAAAGACACCATCTCCCCTTTCCCATGCGACGCTGCAAAAAATCATACCTTTTCAGCTCATTCACGGCTAGAATAGCCCTCTAAAAACCTCCGTGACCTGCCACAGGCGGTCCCACGATCCAGATATATACCTTTGAGGAGAAGACCATGAGTGACGAGCCCAATAAGATCATCTATTCCATGATCAATGTTTCCAAGCATTATGAGAAAACCCCCATTCTGGAGAACATCAACCTCTCCTACTTCTATGGTGCCAAAATCGGTGTTCTGGGCCTGAATGGTTCTGGTAAAAGTTCGCTGCTCCGCATTCTGGCCGGCCAAGACACAGAATTCCAGGGCAAGACATCGATTTCCCCTGGCCTTACCGTGGGCTTCCTGGAACAGGAGCCTGATCTGGGCGAGGGCAAGACCGTTAAAGAGGTGGTTGAGGAAGGGGTGCAGGAGATTGTTGATCTGCTGGCCGAGTTTAACGAGATCAACAATAAATTTGCCGAACCCATGGATGATGACGAGATGGACGCCCTCATCAGCCGCCAGGGTGAGGTTCAGGAGAAGCTTGACCACATGGGGGCCTGGGATCTTGACGCCCGCCTCGACATGGCCATGGACGCCCTGCGCTGCCCGCCCGCTGATGCAGCTTGTGACGTCCTCTCCGGCGGTGAACGGCGCCGGGTGGCGCTCTGCCGTCTCCTGCTTCAAAAACCGGACATCCTCCTGCTTGATGAGCCCACCAACCATCTTGACGCTGAAACCGTGGGTTGGCTGGAGCAACATCTCCAGCGTTACGAGGGCACAGTCATTGCCGTCACCCATGATCGTTATTTCCTCGACAATGTCGCAGGCTGGATTCTTGAACTGGACCGGGGCAAAGGCATTCCCTGGAAGGGCAATTACTCCTCGTGGCTCGACCAGAAACAAAAACGACTGGCCCAGCAGGAAAAGGAGGAAACCGACCGTCAAAAGACCTTGAAGCGCGAGCTGGAATGGATCAACATGAGCCCCAAAGGCCGCCATGCCAAATCCAAGGCCAGAATCAAGAGCTACGACCAGTTGATAAACCAGGACCAGGAGGCCCGCATCAAAGATCTGGAGATCTTCATCCCGCCCGGCCCTCGTCTTGGCAATATTGCCATTGAGGCCAAAAATGTCAGCAAGGCCTTTGGTGACCAGATCCTGGTGGAGGACATGAGCTTTTCCCTGCCACCAGGCGGCATTATCGGTGTCATCGGCCCCAACGGCGCCGGTAAATCAACGCTCTTTAAGATGATCACCGGCCAGGAAGAGCCGGACAGTGGCGCTATAACCCTGGGCGACACCGTCAAACTGGCCTATGTCGACCAGTCCCGCGATGTCCTTGACCCGGAAAAGACCATCTGGGAGGTGATCTCAGACGGAATGGATGTCCTGCCTCTGGGCGACAAGGAAGTCAACTCCCGGGCCTATGTGGGCCGTTTCAACTTCTCCGGCAGCCAGCAACAGAAAAAGGTGGGCCTGCTCTCCGGCGGCCAGCGCAACCGGGTCCATCTGGCCCGCATCCTGAAGGAAGGCGCCAATGTCATCCTCCTTGATGAACCCACCAATGATCTTGATGTCAATACCCTGCGCGCCCTGGAAGAGGCCCTGGAAAACTTCGGCGGCTGCGCCGTGGTCATCAGCCATGATCGCTGGTTTTTAGATCGCCTCGCCACCCACATCCTGGCCTTTGAAGGCGACAGCCAGGTCAACTTCTTTGACGGTAACTACACCGAGTATGAGGAGGATCGCAAGAAACGACTGGGCGAAGAGGCGTGCCAGCCGCACAGGATCAAGTACCGTCATTTGACGAGATAAGGTTAAAAGGCTGAAGGCTGAAGGCTGAAGGCTGAAGGCTGAAGGCTGAAGGCTGAAGGCTGAAGAAAAGGAGATATTTGGTTCACTAGCAACCAAGTATCTCCTTTTTTATTTGTTTA